>CATJXY010000044.1 GCA_949744505.1 uncultured Erysipelotrichaceae bacterium
ACCGCATTTTTATTCTAACAAAAGGAGTTTTTATTTTAAACTTTCATCGCTAAAGCTCCCCTTTACCCCCAGACTATCTGGGGGTTTTGTATAAACAAATAAAACCCCATTTCTTTATTCAAGAAATGGGGTTTATATCAAAATTATTTTAATTCTCTTTAACGAGGAAATTTAATAGCAGCTTGCGCAGCAGCTAAGCGAGCAATAGGTACTCGGTAAGGAGAACAAGATACATAAGTCAATCCTACCTTTTGACAGAATTCAATTGATGAAGGATCTCCTCCATGTTCACCACAAATTCCAAGCTTGATATTTGGACGTGCGGATTTTCCTAACTTAGCAGCCATTTCAACAAGTTTACCTACGCCCTTTTGATCAAGACGAGCAAATGGATCCTGCTCATAAATCTTTGTCTCATAATAGCTAGGCAAGAACTTTCCGGCATCATCACGGCTGAATCCGAAAGTCATCTGAGTCAAATCATTTGTACCAAATGAGAAGAACTCTGCCTCTTTTGCAATTTCATCCGCTGTTAATGCTGCACGTGGAATTTCAATCATTGTTCCAACCATGTATTTCATATCAACACCCGCTGCTTTAATGATTTCATCCGCAGTTTTAACAACAACACTCTTTACATAGCGAAGTTCTGCAACTTCTCCTACAAGAGGAATCATAATTTCAGGAACAACATTATATTCCGGATGATTCTTATTTACATTGATAGCAGCTTCAATAACAGCACGAGTCTGCATTTCTGCAATTTCAGGATAAGTAACAGCAAGACGACAACCACGATGTCCCATCATTGGATTGAATTCATGCAAACTTGCAATAACTGCATGCAATTCTTCAACTGTAACATTTACTTCTGCTGCAATTTCCTTAATTTCATTTTCTTCTTGTGGTAAAAATTCATGTAGTGGTGGATCCAAGAAACGAATTGTTACAGGATATCCTTTCATAGCCTCATAGATTCCCTCGAAGTCACCTCTTTGCATAGGTAATAACTTTTCAAGAGCTTCCTTACGTGCTTCAACTGTTTTTGCTACGATCATTTCACGCATTGCTTTGATACGAGATGCTTCAAAGAACATATGTTCTGTACGAACAAGTCCGATTCCTTCAGCTCCAAACTTTAAAGCCTGTGCAGCATCTCTTGGTGTATCAGCATTTGTTCTGATCTTTAATTGACGAACTTCATCAGCCCAGGTCATGAAAGTTTCAAAATTTCCGCTGATTTCAGCAGGAACAGTTTCAATCTTATGACCATAAACATTACCTGTTGAACCATCTAATGAAATCCAATCACCTTCGGTAAATGTCTTACCATTTACAGTAAATTTCTTATTTTCTTCATCCATAACGATGTTACCGCAACCGGATACACAACAACGTCCCATACCACGAGCAACAACAGCAGCATGGCTTGTCATACCACCACGAACAGTTAGAATTCCTTGTGCAACATTCATTCCTTCGATATCCTCAGGAGATGTTTCCAAACGCACAAGAACTACTTTCTTACCAGTAGCAGCTTGTTCTTTTGCTTCTTCAGCAGTAAATACAACCTGACCACATGCAGCTCCAGGAGAAGCAGGTAGTCCTGATGTCAATACTTCAGCAGATTTTAATTCAGCTTGATTAAACTGTGGATGAAGCAAACTATCCAAAGAACGAGGTTCAACCATTAACAAAGCCTCTTCTTTTGTGATTCTTCCTTCTTTTACCATGTCACAAGCAATCTGAAGTGCAGCTGGTGCAGTACGTTTACCATTACGAGTCTGCAACATGAATAACTTACCATTTTCAATTGTAAATTCCATATCCTGCATATCTTTGTAGTGATCTTCAAGCTTACCGCAGATTTCTACAAATTGATCATATGCTGATGGCATTACTTCCTTCAATTCATCAATAGATTGAGGAGTACGAACACCGGCAACAACATCTTCTCCTTGTGCATTCATCAAGAATTCACCAAACAATTTATTCTCACCTGTTGACGGGTTACGAGTGAATGCAACACCTGTTCCGGATGTATTTCCCATGTTACCGAATACCATCATTTGAATATTTACAGCAGTTCCCCATGAACCTGGAATATCATTCATACGACGATAGTAAATAGCACGAGGATTATTCCAAGAACGGAATACAGCTTCAACAGACTTTACCATTTGTTCTTTTGGATCTTGTGGGAAGTCTTCGTGTAAGTTTTCCTTGTAGAACTCTTTAAATTTAACAATCAATACTTTCAAATCTTCAGCATTAAGCTCCGTATCAAGCTTAACACCTTTTGCTTCTTTTACTTCATCAATAATAACTTCGAAACGACTCTTAGCTAAGCCCATTACAACATCAGAGAACATTTGAATAAAACGACGATAGCTATCATATGCAAAACGAGGATTGTTCGTTTTTTCTGCAACAACTTCAACTACTTCATCATTTAATCCAAGGTTTAAAATGGTATCCATCATACCAGGCATAGAAGCTCTTGCACCTGATCTAACAGAAACAAGTAATGGATTTTCTTTACTTCCGAACTTCTTTCCTGTGATTTCTTCTAACTGTGCTAAGTTTTTGAAAATTTCATCAAGAATTTCATCAGAAATTTTTTCACCATCTTCATAGTAAGCAGTACATGCTTCAGTTGTAATTGTAAACCCTTGAGGAACAGGCATTCCCAAATTGGTCATTTCAGCCAAATTTGCACCTTTACCTCCAAGCAACTCACGCATCTTACCGTTACCTTCGAAGAATTGATAAACATATTTCATTTTACAATACCCTCCTTGGCTTACGCCTCAATACCTATACATTATACAAGAAAATAGCGGACTTGGCTAGAGTTTATGAAAACACTTTTTACCTTTAATTAAAAAAATTATCAAATCATTTTTAATCCCGGCTAATTTTCAAGCACAAAAGAAAATGTATAGGATTTCTTCATACAATTTTACTGAATTCTCTCTCTTATTTATTAAATTTAAATCTTTCATCTTTTATAAATCGTTTACGCTGTGGATTCCCTTCAACTCTATAAATTTCTTTATGTCCAACATCATAAATAACAGACCATACCGTATCTGCATCTTTTTTCCTATCATATTGACACATAAATCCATATTTCCCTGATAAAATTTGTTCAATCAATTCTAACGAAAGTTTATTTTGATGTGCATTCAAAGCATTATGTGCCACTGTAAATCTTTCTTCTGCACGCCAACTATCCACTTCATAATTATTAAATACTTTCATTTTTTCTGATTGAAATTTGTTTGTAGCAACAACAAATCCATTCTCACCCTCTGGTGTCATGATTTCCATTTCATCGCAGTTACACTCAACAATAACTATATTGCCTATAGAATCAGAAATTGTCAAAACTTGTTGAGATGCAATCGGTAACTTTCTCAGTTCTGCTATCGCTTCATTGGTTGTTTTACACTTTTCAAGTAAGTATCTAATTAGCATTCCGGCATTAAACCCGGCTTTGATTACTGTTGGATATACAAAAGTCAACCCTACTGCCAATCCATATTCATTAATTCCGTCTTCCATTTCAATAAATGCCGTTGTATTTCCGTTAAATGAATATCCATTCTCTAATTGGTATAAACAATTCATATATAAATTTTCTAATGAAACCAAAAAGTCACTGTTTCTTCCAAGAATGATATTTTCTTTATCTTTTAATGCTATACAAGTACAGTGATTATCAAACTCAAAACAATACATGCTTAACAAAAACGTATAAAATTCTTCATAAGAACTATTTTGTCCTTCTGCCACACCTTTTATTTCTTCCAATATTTCAGGATAATATTGTTGATAAATCGGCAAACAACATCTTGCGAATTTTTTCCGTTTTTCTGTCACTTTAAATGTAGGATTATGACTTATTATTTTTCCCCTTTCATATAATGATTTGCCCCAATTCAATCCTGCCTCATAATGACTTCTCTTAAACCTTCCGTGATACATATTTTTTTATCTTTCTCCTTTTGTTTTTTGAGTAAGATCTTTCCTCAACAAAATGATATGACTATAAAATTTTTAAGTCAATCAAATAAAATTTTCTTTTAAAACTATTTTCAAACATAAAAAAATCACCGGTTTCAACCGATGATTCTATAATTTTAGTCTTTAAATTCAAAGAAGTCACAATCTAATTCATGATCATTTATCACACCTATTGCTTGTAAATAAGAATAGATAATTGTAGAACCGACAAACTTCATTCCACGTCTTCTTAAATCTTTTGAAACTTCATCTGATAAATCAGATGTTGTTTTAAAATGATCATCACAATTTTTTATGATTGTATAATTTGTAAAAGACCATATGTACTTAGAAAAACTTCCATATTCTTTTTGTATTTCAATAAACACTTTTGCATTATTTACAGCCGCTTTTATTTTCAATTTATTTCTGATGATCGAACTGTCATGATAAAGCTCTTGCATTTTCACTTCATCATATTGACTTATTTTATGATAATCATAATTATCAAAAGCTTTTTTAAATCCTTCTCTTTTATTTAAAATACATTCCCAAGATAATCCTGCCTGAAACGATTCTAATATTAAGAACTCAAACAAATATGCATCATCATAATGCGGAATCCCCCATTCTTTATCATGATAATTAACATAATGTGGATTATGTAAATTCACCCATTTGCATCTTTTTTTATTTTCCATTATAAAGCAGTCCCCCTTTTAGGAACATAGAATTGTTCCATATTTACGCCTTCCAATTCAAGGAGTTTTACTTTATTACTTATTCCTCCACCATAACCCGTTAAGCTTCCATTTGAACCGACAACTCGATGACAAGGTATAATGATGCAAATTGGATTCCAACCAACTGCTCCGCCCACAGCCTGTGCAGACATCTTTTTTAACCCTCTTCTTTTTGCGATTCTATTTGCTATCTCTTGATATGTAGTAGTTTTCCCATAAGGAATTTCAAGCATTTCATCTACTACTTCTTGTCTGAAAAGAGTACGATCTTCTCTTTTAAATTTAGGAATAAATCCCGGATCTTTACCTTGAAAGTAAAGGTCTAGCCACTTCATCGTTTCATCAAAGATAGGTAATTCTTTTTCTTCACTTTTCTTTATATATCTTTGATAATCTTTCCTATCTTTAAAACAAACGGCAATTAAATATTCACCATCCGAATTTAATATAATTTCTCCAATAGGAAACTGGTATTTTTTACTATAAATCATTGCTTTACCTAAACTTTCCATTTATGTTTTTTTAAATCTACACAACATTCATTTTTAAATGTAATTCCTTCATTCTGCAATAGCTGCTTTTGTTCCTTAAAGAAAGGAGCCACTCGGCCATTACAATTTACAACACGGTGACACGGATACTTACCATAAAACCCTGACATGCTTAATATCTTTCCAATTAATCGAGAATTTTTTGGTCTTCCGGATAAACAAGCAATTTGACCATAAGTTGCAACTTTACCTTGTGGGATTTCTTCGACAATCGATAACACCAAATAAATCAAATCATTATTTAACACATTATTCATTATAAGGCTGTTCCTTTCTTCGGGATAAATAATTTTTTCATATCAACATGCTCATGCTCCAACAAGTATTTTTTCCTTGTTATTCCACCGGCATAACCTGTTAAACTACCGTTACTTCCCACAACTCTGTGACAAGGAACAATAATCGAAATCGGATTATGTCCTACCGCACCCCCAACAGCTTGTGCTGACATTCTTTTTAATCCGTTTCTTTTTGCTAAGATATTTGCTATTTCACCGTATGTAATCACATTCCCATAAGGAATAGTACAAAGGACTTCCCATACTTCTTTTTGAAAATCACTTCCAACTAAATGGAGAGGCACATCAAAATTCGGGTTTTGACCATCAAAATAAACATCAAGCCATCTCTTTGCAGATTGGAGTAAATCCGTTTCAATTTCTTCATTCTCCCGATCAAGATTTAAAGCAAAATACTTTTGATCAACAAACCATAAACCAGTAATTCCCACATCATCTGCTGATAATAATATCTCACCTAGCGGGGATTCATATTTACTTATATATTGCATCTTTTTTCCTTTCAAAAATCTTTCATCTAGATTCACATCAATTTTCTCACTAATTTGTTGATAAAAATATCGATTATATCTTTTTTATACTTTACCAACTGTATTGATAAGTAAAATTATAGCCTTATTTCCTTAAAATTTCCATATATAAGGATTAAAAGAACTTAATTATCTGATAAGAAAAAATGAGCTGTTTAAAACAAGCTCATTTGATTTTCTTCTTGAAGTCCTTCCAATGACCCCAATAATTCCAGTTTTTTAATCAATGTTTGCGAAAGTTGTGTTCGATTCGCAAGATCCTGTTTAGACAAAAATGGCATTTTTTCTCTAGCTTCTACAACTGTCTTCGCTACGTTTGCTCCCAAGCCGTCTATTGCCGTAAATGGTGGAATAATAGTTTTTAAATCCTCGGGTAAAACACTAAATTCTGTTGCTTTGGAAAGATTTAAATCAATCTTTCCGAAACGATAGCCTCGGCAAACCATTTCAAACGCATTCTCCAATGTTGCATACAGATCGATTTCTTTCTTTGAAACACTATTTTTAGTTTCCGGATTATTCATTCTTGAAGCGATATCTTCCATTCGGTCTTTAATTGCTTGCTTTCCTTTAATCATCGTATCGATTTCATAAGCATCACAGCGAAGCGAGAAAAATTCACAATAATACCAATAAGGATGATGAACTTTAAACCATGCTGTTCGAATAGCCATGATAACGTAAGCTACTGCATGGGCTTTCGGAAACATATATTTGATTTTCTTACATGATTCGATATACCAATCCGGAACATCATGTTCTTTCATCATCGTAATCCATTCATCTTTCAATCCTTTTCCTTTACGAACACTTTCCATAATAAAGAATGCATCTTTTGGATTCAAATTATGATGCAAAAGATAGGTCATAATATCATCTCGACATCCAATGATGTCTTGTAATGTCAATCCGTTCTCAACTAATTCTTTTCCATTATTCAACCACACGTCTGTTCCATGAGACAAACCGGAAATACGCACTAAATCTGAAAAAGTAGTGGGTCTTGTCAATTCTAGGATTCCTCTTCCGAATTTCGTTCCAAACTCAGGTAAGCCTACAGCACCTGTAATTTCATTGTAATCACGACTATCGATTTTTAAAGCATCACAACTATGGAAAATAGACATTGTTTCCGGGTCATTCATTGGAATCGTAGTCGGGTCAATACCGGAGATATTTTGAAACATTCTCATTGCAGTTGGATCAACATGTCCTAAAATATCAAACTTCAAAACATTATCATGAATATCATGAAATTCAAAGTGTGTTGTTAGCCAGTCTGAGTTTGGATTATTCGCCGGATAATTTACCGGTGTAAAATCGTGAACATCCATGTCTGAAGGAATAACAATAATCCCTCCTGGATGTTGCCCGGTTGTTCTCTTTACTCCTTCACACCCTTTAGCTAAACGGAGTCGCTGAGCCTGTCTCATATTTGTTAGCCCTTTTTCCTCTGCATAACCGGAAACATATCCAAATGCAGTTTTTAGGGCAACCGTTCCGATTGTTCCGGCTCTAAATACATGATCATCTCCAAAAACTGTTTTCGTAAAATTATGTGCAGTCGGTTGATATTCACCAGAGAAATTCAAATCAATATCCGGAACCTTATCTCCTTCAAAGCCCAAGAAAGTTTCAAACGGAATATCTTGACCATCACCACGCATGATTGTTCCGCAAACAGGACACACCTTATCAGGCAAGTCAAAACCACTTTGCACTTCTCCATTTAATAAGAATTCACTGTGACAACACTTAGGACAGATATAATGTGGAGCCAACGGATTTACTTCGGTTACACCAGACATTGTTGCCACAAAACTAGATCCAACAGAACCTCGTGATCCAACAAGATATCCATCTTCATTTGACTTTTTTACCAATAGATGAGCAATGTAATAATTCACCGCATATCCATTTCCGATAATACTCTTTAATTCTCGTTTTAGGCGGGCATCTACAATTTCCGGTAATTTTTCTCCATATATCTCATGTGCGGTTTTGTAACAAATTTCTTCCAGTTTTTCATTCGCTCCTTCAATAGAAGGTGGATAAAGTCGATCATGAACAGGAATAATTACCTCAGTCATATCTGTTATTTTATTTGTGTTAGTTACAACCATTTCGTAAGCCAACTCTTTTCCCAACCATGCAAATGCATCTAGCATCTCATCTGTTGTTAAAAAGCGCTGATTTGGTGACTTTGTTTTCCTTCTTCGCTCTGCATTGTAAACATACAATGGATGTCGAACTCCACCTATACCCTGTGCTTGAATATAAATGTCACGATATATTTTCTGTTCAGTGGTAAGATAATGAACATCTCCTGTTGCCACAACAATTTTTCCCAAAGACTTTCCGGTTTCAATAATGTTTCTTAAAATTTCTTTTAACCGATCCATTGTCGCAACAGAGTGCTGCTCAATAAGTGGGCGATAGCACTCAAGTGGTTGTATTTCCACATAATCATAAAAAGCCATTGCTTTCTCTAAATCTTCTTGTGAACGATTAGAAGCCAATTCAAATATCTCACCATTATAACAACTTGTACCAATCAATAAATTTTCTCTATTTTCAGCTATTGATGAACGCAATATTCGTGGCTCAGCAGCAACATCTTCTCCTGCTGCTTTTGTAGCTTTTCCAAGTACAGATAAGTATTGTGTATGAGATAAAGAAATCAAATTAAATAAATCTTTCAATCCTTGTTGGTTTTTACATAAGATAGTTGTATGATGTTTGTACACTTTTTTAAAAGCTTCTTCATCCTGTAAATTTTGTAAATCACGAATCGTTTTTGCACCCAAGTTTTTACAATCTCGGATCATACATGTAAAGACGTGATTTAAGACCTCGGCATCATAGTCGGCTCTGTGTGCAACTTCTTCATCATATGTAATATGATACGAACGTGCAATTGCTCCTAATTTATAGGTTTTTCTGTCTTTTAATATGGCTCTAGCCAAATCCAGTGTATCAATAACAGGATTTTTTAATTTCTCACGATTTAACTTTCGTAATGTTTCATTTAAGAAACTGAAATCGAAAGTTGCATTATGAGCAACTAAAACACTGTCCGAAATAAAATCCAATATTTTATCAATAGATTTCTCTATCGGTTCAGCATCTTTTACCGTCTCATTGGTAATATTGGTTTTATCCGCAATAAAACTGTCAATTTCAACAGGTGGCTTAATAAACAATTGCAATCTCCCGATTTCTGTTTGATTATGCATTTTGACTGCACCAAACTCAATAATATGATCATAACGACAGGATAATCCTGTAGTTTCTAAATCATATACGACATAGGTTGCATCATTTAAAAGTTCATCGGTTGGATTTCTGACAATGACTAAATCACTGTCCACCATATTCATTTCTACACCATAAAGAACTTTGAAATCACGATTAGGATCTTGTTTTTTTAATTTTGCTAATGAATTATGTACTTTTGGAAAAGTTTGTACTACCATATGATCCGTTATTGCTACTGCACGATGTCCCAAATTAAATGCATATGCCACCATATCTGTCGCCTCGCATACCCCATCCATTTCCGACATATTGGAATGCATATGTAATTCTACTCTTTTTGTGGGAGCCTCATCCTTAGGATTTGCATCTTTATTATCAAGCTTAATTACTTCATTGGGCATAAATACCATTTCATTGGAAAAACTGTCCAACATAGCAGATCCAAAAGCTTTTATTGTATCTCCAACTCTGACTTTATCTAATTCCTCTTTACTGCAACGATTATTTTCAAAACGCTTCATTATAATGGAATCATCTTCATCCATAATATAAATCATTCTTATTTCACGATTGGTTTTTCGTATTACTTTAATTTCTTGATCAAAAATTTTCCCTTGAATTGCGATATTTTCCATAGGTTCTTCTAAATCTTGGATTTTTAAAACCGGATAATCTTCAAGTTTCAATTTACGAAAAGAATTTTTTTTCTTTTCCGGAATAATTGGTTCTTCCGTCTTTGGAGCCGCAATATTTAAAGATTCAAAAAGCGGAACTTCTTTTGCTTCCGTTACAATTTTCATTTCAATACCAAAATCCTTTAATATTCCTTCACATCGATTTAAACAAGGTTCTGCTTGAGCAGATGCAATAGGAGAATCAAAGGAAAATACCATTTGATTTTCTTCTATTCGAAAATCATCAAAATATGGAAGAGATTCCTTATTCATTGTACAAATTAATTTTAAATATTCAATAATTTGTTCTTTACCTAAATTGCATTCTTTGCATCGAATATAAACTTTCACTTCACTCTCAAGTATTTCTTCAAAATACTCACACAAAAATTTATAAGCATCCATCGGAATTGTAAATGGAATAAACAAATGAAAAATAACTTTTCCATTATGACGGTTATAAATACATCTTTCTAAATAACTATTTTGAAATGATGACAAATACTCTTCACTGAATTCATTTTGACTTAAATACTCATATAAATTAAATTGATTCATAATTTCACCTAACCTTTTGTTATTTTATCATTTTCTTAAGTACTTTGAAATAAAAATTGTATAAAGTACAGTTGTATAAATTGTTTATTCTATGCTAAAATCTTTCTTGGGAGATTTTCTTTATGAAACATATTTTTATTATAAATCCGGTTTCCGGTAAAGGTGCTGCAAAAAAAACAATGATTCACATAGAAGAAATTTGTCAAATGCTTCAATGTGATTACGATATAATCGTGACAAGTGGACCTAAAGATGCAACACGCATTGCTTCACAATATAATGAAAAAGATAATGTATGTATGTATGCAGTGGGGGGTGATGGCACTGTTCTTGAAACCCTTCTTGGATTAAACGAAAATGTTCCGATGGGAATTATTCCGGCAGGAACAGGAAATGATTTTTATCGTTCTGTTTATTCCGAGAAAAAGGATATAAAAAAAATTATCAAAGAAACAATTCAAGGAAAAATAGTACAGATTGACAAAGGAATTGCTAATCATTCATCTTTTTTAAACTGCATGACTTTTGGAATGGATGCACAAGTTAATGAACTTGTAGTGAAAATCATGAAAAAAACTCCTATCCCAAAAGGACTTGTTTATATTCTTGCTGCTTTTTGGACCGTTTTAAGGCCAAATACGACCCATGTTATTCTTGAAACAGAGTTTGAAAAAATTGAAACCTATGCAATGATCGTCGCAATTATGAACGGACAATATTACGGAGGTGGATTTCACCCTACTCCCATGGCCTCACTTCAAGATGGATATTTCGATTGTTGTATTGTAGATAAAATTCCTTTTTATAAATTAATCGGTATTTTACCGAAATTCTTTGCCGGAAAGCATATCAATCTTCCTCAATGTCACTTTTATAAATTTCAAAATTGTAAATTAATTTGTCCTCAAGAAAAAGTATACTCACAAATTGACGGAGAACCAAAAAATGAAAAGGAAGTCATGCTCTCATGTCAAACTGGTAAGTTACTTCTACGCGTTCCATCTCAGTCAAAATTAAAATAAGCAGTATGCTTATTTTTTTTCTGGAAGTTGGGCAAGAATAATCGCTATAAGCATCAACAAACATCCTAGCCCCTCTTTCAAAGACAATGCTTGATTTAAAAGAAGCCAGCCGGCAATAACAGAAAAAACGGATTCAAGCGACATCAATAGCGATGCAACCGTCGGGTCCAAGTCTTTTTGTGCGACGACTTGAAATGTATTTCCTATTGCATTAGAACATAATCCCGCATAAAGAATCGGAAGCAATGCCCCTTTGATCGTTTCAATAGATGGCGTTTCGAATATAAGCATCAAAATAAAAGAAAAGAAACAACAGACAAAATACTGAACATAAGAAAGTTTTACACCGTCTAAATGTCCGATCACACGATCAACAACTAAGATCTGTGCCGCAAAAGCAAAGGCTCCAATTAATTCTAAAATATCTCCTTTTGACAAAGTAAATGCCTCATCCATACATAAAAGATATAATCCGAAAATTGAAAGGACAACACTGATCCACACATTCTTTGAACTTTTATTATGCATGAAAAGCCCAAAAACAGGGACGATAACAATATAAAGTGTTGTAATAAACCCAGCCTTTCCAACGGTTGTATATTGTATACCAACTTGTTGGAAAACACATCCCAAAAATAAAGCAGTTCCGCAAATAATTCCGGCTTTAAGCAAGCCCTGCTTTCCACTTTTTACTTCCTCTTGACTTTTCTGACGATCTAATATTTTAGAAACAGGAATTAATGCTATCCCTGCCAATAAAAATCGGCAACACATAAATGTATAAGGACCGACATGATCCATTCCTGTACTTTGCGCAACAAACGCAAATCCCCAAATAACAGCTGTAACCAATAAAAGGCAAACACTTCTCATTTTCTTATTCATTTTATAACCCTCACTCCCCATAAAAACCGGATAAAATAAATCCGGTTTATTCTTCTCCTAAATAATAACGATGGATAATCTCTTTAGCAGCGACATGATCTCCCATCCAAGGTTCACGACCAAACTCTCTATAAATAAAAGACTCGTCCCCTTTTCCCAAAATCAGAATTGTATCATCAATATTTGCTATCTCGATTGCCTGCCTGATTGCGTCATAACGATCTTCAATCACAATCGTGTTTGTATCATTTATTCCTGATTTGATTTCCTCTGCAATATCCAAAGGACTCTCATCTCGAGGATCATCCTCTGTCAAAATAATCATATCACAGTATTTGTCAGCCAATTTACCAAAAACAGGTCTTTTCTTTGTGTCTCTTTTTCCCGCAGAGCCGAATACTCCGATAATTCTATTTCCTTTTGGAGTAATGGAAGAAGCATATTTAAATACTTGTTCTAATCCATCCGGTGTATGGGCAAAGTCCACGATTACATTAAAAGGTTGCCCCTCTTGGATTTGTTCCATTCTTCCATCAACTTGTGGAAGATCAGAAACCAATCCGGAAATTGTATCTAGTTCGAGACCGCTTTGATGAAGTGCCGCAATCACTGCCAAAAGATTATATACATTAAACTGAGCAACTAAGTTTGTTCTTATATGTATATTTTTTCCAAATGCTTGCAAAGTAAAAGTCGTATGATCATGATACAATTTTACATTTTTTGCTGAATAATCAGCATTTCTTTCGATTCCATAGCTAAATTTTTTACAATGTATCGCATCATATATCTTTTTTCCTGATTCATCATCTACATTGATGATTGCACATTTGTCTTCTTTTAACCTCATGAAGAATTTTTTCTTCGCTTCAAAATAATTTTCCATCGTTCCGTGGAAATCCAAATGGTCATGAGTCAAATTTGTAAAAATAGCGATATCGAAATCAACTTCATCTATACGATGAAGATCCACTCCAATACTGGATACCTCTAAAGCAACAGCTTTCATATCCGCATCTAGCATTTCCTTTAAAATACGCTGAAGTGGAATCACATCCGGTGTCGTAAGTAACGGTGGTAATTTAACATTTCCATATTCAATCGAAATTGTTCCAACATAGCCACATGCAGAATAAGAATTAATAATATTCTTTAACATACATGCAATCGAACTTTTTCCATTAGTTCCCGTCACTCCATACATTTTCATTTGATAGCTGGGATTACCGAAAAAATTAGATGCAACACGATTCATGACAGACATTACATTTTTTACTTGAATATAAACAATATTCGGATCAATTTCCTCTACATCATCACTATGGACAATACAAATTGCTCCATTTTTGATTGCTTGCTTAATAAACTGATGTCCATCATGAAGCATACCTTTGACACAGAAAAAGATTGAATTAGGCACTTTGTCTTGAGAATTAACCATTAAATCCTTAATTTCTATTTCCGGAGCCTTTTCAAATAATTTAGATAAAAGCATAGTTTCACTCCTTTACTTTTGCATAAAACTCATCTTGAACTAACTTAGATCCGATCACTTTAACAAGCTGATTTGGATTTAGCTTCTGACAAATTGCAGTTGGTATGTATTCACTTGAATGACCATGGCTTATTCCATTTTCATCAATAGTTTCTATCAATACTTCTAGTTCTTGATTAACAAATGTATTCATATATTCATGATACCCTTGTTTAGATAATTTGCCAACAAGGGAAGCTCGATTTTTTTTGATTTTTTCATCAACTTGCCCTTTCATAGTATGTGCAATTGTTCCTTCTTTTGAAGAAAACGGAAATACATGAATAAAACTGAATTGAATTTTGTTTAGAAAATCGAGTGTTTCCTTAAATTCTTCATCACTCTCCATCGGAAATCCCACAATTAAATCTGTGCTAATAGAAATTCCCGGTATTTTTTTTCTTATTTCATTTACTCGATTCAAAAACTGCTCTGTCGTGTAAGGTCGATGCATACGACGAAGGGTTTCATTTGATCCAGATTGAACCGGAATATGGAAATGGTTTGCAATCTTTGGATTATTTGCCATCAAATCAATCAATTCATCGGTAATTTCAACAATTTCTATAGAAGAAATACGAATTCTTTCTAATCCTTCAATCTCATCACACATTCTTCTTATCAAATGAGCTAAACTGGTATTTTTATCTCTGCCGAATCGCCCTGTATGAACTCCGGATAAAACAATTTCTTTATGACCGTGTTCAACGAGTTTTTTTGCTGTTTCAATCGCTATATCTTCATCCATGCTACGCTCTTTTCCCCGTGCATAAGGGATAATGCAATATGCACAGAATTGATTGCAGCCATCTTGAACTTTCAAAAATGCACGAGTTTTATGTTCAAATGTCGTACAAGGTAAATCTTCAAATTCGGCGTATTCACGAACATCCTCTATTTTTATTCTTTTTTCTTTTTCCCTCATTGATTCAAGTACATTTGAAACTAAATCTTTTTTTCCGCTGGCTCCGATGAGAATATCTATTTCTTCGTCCTGTCGCATTTTTTCACTAGCTATTTGAACATAACATCCAACTACACAAATTAAAGCATCTGGATTTTGTCTTTTAGCTTGATTAATTTTTTGTCTAGATTTTGCAGCGGCAGTATTTGTCACAGCACAAGTATTTATAATATAAACATCGGCTTTTTCTTTAAAATCAACCTCTTGCAATCCGGCTTTTTTTAACCCTTCACTGTAACTGCCAGATTCATAGATATTTACCTTGCACCCCAATGTTGCAATCGCAAATGTATTCATATCCAATCCCTCTTTCTCATCTATTCTACTAAAGCATTAACAACAGCACAACAATACATTGCCGCTGTTTCCGCTCTTAAAATGCGTTTTCCCAATGAACAACGTTTGTATCCCATAGATTCGCATAACATAACCTCTTCTTCAGAAAAGCCACCCTCCGGTCCGATAATAAAAGTAACACTTTTACAATTATAATTCAATAAAGTACGAATATCTTCACTGATAGACTCAGCATTTTCGTATGCAATCAGATTTAATTCACTCTTATATTTATCACAATGATTTAATTTTATCGGAGCACTGACTTCTGCAATTTCGAATCGTTTACATTGCTCACAGGCTTCTTGTGTTATTTTGTTCCAACGTTCTAATTTTTTTTCTATTTTTTCTTCTTTTGTCTTAACAACATTTCTTGATGACATCATCGGAATAATTCTCTTAACGCCTAATTCACTACATTTTTGTAATACAAAATCCCATTTTTCTTGACGAATGAGTCCCATAATCAATGTGATTTCACAATTCATTTCACTTGATTCCCTAATTTCATCTAAAATAATCGCAAAAACCTGATTTTTCCGATAATCAATTTCCGCCAAATAGCATCTCTTATCCGCATCAACAAGACGAATTCGTGTTTGCGGTTTCATACGCATTACCTTTTGTACATGAAATGCTATGTCCTCTTCAAGGACAATCTCTTTTTCCTCTATTTTATTCTTCACAAAATACTGTTGCATATTTTCCCCTATCTATATTTAGCAAATATTGAAATAATAAATTTCTTTTGCATTTTTATTTACGCCTGGACATCTCGCTTATATTCTTTAAAAAAATCACTGTAATCATTGTCAGCTTTAATTTTGATTCCGGTCTTATAAAGTTTTATTGCAAAGTAAAGAAGAATCAATGCATAAACAAATAAAACCGGAATAAACACATAGCAACTAATAGCTTCTTCCTCACATAAAACTAATATCAAATTACTTATAATTTGTAAAAATATCGAAACAAAAAACAATTTTTTCCATTTTTGATCAAAAACAGAAAAATACACAAATATAGAGTGTGAACATTGAATCATGAATACAGCAATCTTTTCTAAAATCAAAAGATAAACAAAAGAAGCCGGTGAATAAATCGTATCAAAAAGAGATAAATAATTGTTTAAAGATTCTTGAGGAATCCCTTGTAAAACTTCAGTCAAAGAAGTGGATGCAATCAAGGAAGCAACCGAATACAAAGACAAAGCTAAAAAGGCTCCATTAAAAATCATTTCTATACTACTATATCCCATTGCGCTCATCAAAGAAACACTTCTGTCTTTATCTTTTTTTAAGGACAAATATTTGTAAAGGAAAAATTTTCCGATCCCGGCAATCAATGCAGGAATAATTGCCGAATAAAGAACCCTACATACAAAATTATTAACAATCCATTTCTGAAAAGGATGATCAAAATAAAGAAATACAATATGAATAAGAGGCTCAATAATTTGAGCAAGTATAAAATATCCGATTACTCCAATAAAAATCGGAAAAATCTTTCCATTTGATTTTTCTTTAGTTATCCAAGTAATGACAACCGGAGCAATAAAGCAAAAAATTAACATTAAAAATAAGGCTTTTCCTGTTGCATTTGAAATTTGTGCATTGCCATACAAGTCCAATATTTGTTCCATAATTTCTCCTTTGTCTGTTTGTTATTATATCATATTCTTAATTTTCTCTAAATACTTTCCTAAAAAAACTAATTTTTCACCCATTATTTTTTTTTATGATTATAATATCTTTTTGAGAATAGGAGATTAAAAATGAAAAAATTAAAAGCATGGATTCAAGAAAATCCTCATTCCCTTGCTTGGTTATATTTTATTTATTACTGCATTCATTTTTTACTTTTAGAAAGGTACATAACACCTATTGTTTGGATTCACCATCCCATCGATGATCTTATTCCTTTTAATGAAAACTGGATTATCTTTTATTTATTATGGTTCCCATATTTTATCGGAAGTTTGATGTACTTCATGATCAAAGATAAGGAAGCATTTCTAGAACTATGTTTTTTCATGTTTGCAACAATGAGTTTTTGCTTATTGTGTCAGACAATTATACCGAATGGGCTTAACTTACGCTGTGAAATTTCTTCAACTTCATTTCTCGCTAATATTGTGAAAGTTTTACAAAATGTTGATACTCCAACAAATGTCTGTCCCAGTATCCATGTGGCAAGTTCTGTAACAGTCGGTTTAATGACTCTTCGCTATACAAAGTTTAAATATAATAAAATCACAAAAATTATATCTGTCTTTTTGATGATCGGAATTTGTTTATCAACACTCTTTTTAAAACAACATTCAATTATTGATTTTATTTTAGGAATTGTAGTTGCTCTTTTCTTTTATATCATCACATATAAAACAAATTGGAAAAAATTTCTTCAAAATACATTTTTAAAAAAGCTATTTTACTAAAAAATGCACTCTTTCATATTCTGATAAAAGTGCATTTTAAACTAATCTTTATTCAAATAAGCTTTAAAACTATCAAAAAGTGTGTTATCTACTTTTTCCCAAGATACACCCAATTCTTCTCTTCCGAAATGCCCATAAGAAGCTGTCGGCATATACTTTTGCTCTTTTAATTTTAATTTCTCGATGATTCGACTCGGTCTTAAATCAAACTGTTCTTTTACCCAGTTCGATATCTCGCTATCAGAAGCAATTCCCGTGTTGAAAGTATCCACAAAGATACTTACCGGTTGGGCTACTCCGATTGCATAACTAAGTTCAAGCTCACATTTCTCAGCAATTTTATTGGCAACTATGTTTTTCGCTATATATCTTGCCATATATGCAGCACTTCGATCCACTTTAGATGGGTCTTTTCCAGAAAAGGCTCCTCCTCCATGACGGGCTACTCCTCCATATGTGTCTGCAATAATTTTTCTTCCTGTTAGACCTGTATCCCCTGCCGGTCCTCCGATGACAAATCTTCCCGTTGGATTGATATATATTTTCGTATCTTTATCCATCCACTTCGCCACTCGACTTTTTTGAATTACTTCTTCAATGATGTCTTTTCTTAATTGCTCAATTTCTATCTCTTCACTATGCTGTGATGAAACTACTACGGCATCCACTCTCACAGCTTTCCCATCATGAAATTCGATTGTTACCTGACTTTTTCCATCCGGTCGTAAATAAGGTAAAATTCCTTCTTTTCTCACAGTCGTTAGTCTCTTAGTCAAATCATTTGCTAATACAACAGTCAAAGGCATACATTCCTCAGTTTCATTTGTTGCATAACCAAACATCATTCCTTGATCCCCTGCTCCGTTTTCATTTTCATCATCTAAAGCATGATTTACTCCTTGGGCTATATCGCTTGATTGTTTATGTAGAGAACATGTAATATTTACACTTTGAGCATCAAATCCAATGTTCTCAATTGTATATCCAATTTTTGCGATAACTTCTCTAGCGATTTGAATCGGATCGAAAACAGCATTCGTTGTTACCTCTCCCATGATATGCACCGCATTTGTTTCTGCCAATGTTTCACACGCAACGCGCGAATTTGGATCTTGTCTTAAACATTCATCCAAGATTGCATCTGATATTTGATCACAAATTTTGTCTGGATGTCCTTCTGTTACACTTTCTGATGTAAAATAATATTTTTCCATAATACCATCCTTTCATTATCTATTTAATAATTTTATAATCGTTCCTTTTTACGAATTCCCATGTATTTTAGCACGATTCATTTCCCTTATCAATAACTTCTTAATCCTTAACTTCACTTTACTAAAGTCGAAAAGTTATAATATCCACAACCTTTCCTTCAGATAACTTTAATCCATCATTGAATGGAACTTCCTAGTCAACATTATGAAGAATGTCTTTCCCGTTTCTTCATTCAAGAGATAAAGATAAATCTTGTCATTGGATTAAGTTCCTTTTCAAAGGTAAGTTTGCTTTTTCATACATGTCCTCTTAGAATTCGATTTATCACAAAGAAGACATAAAAATACTCCCATCGTTTATGATGGGAGTATTACTTAGATTATTACACCCATCATACAAGCATTAGCACCTTACCATTAGGTAGGTTGCTGTGCGGTCAACGAGCTTGTCTCTCACGCACTCTTTATGGTAGCTATATTATATAACAAAATAAATCAGAAAAGCAATATGCTAAACCTTAACTTTCAATATTTTTAACATTTTCAAATAAGAATCGATATATTTTCAAACAAAAAAAGGTCTCATCACAAGACCTTATTTGTTTAAATGGTGGTCCAGGCCGGAATCGAACCAGCGACACGAGGATTTTCAGTCCTCTGCTCTACCAACTGAGCTACTGAACCATGGTTGCGGGAGAAGGATTTGAACCAACGACCTCCGGGTTATGAGCCCGACGAGCTACCAGACTGCTCTATCCCGCGATAATTAAATGAAATGGCGGAGGAACTGGGATTCGAACCCAGGCGCCAGTTTCCCGACCTACCGGTTTTCAAGACCGGACCCTTCAGCCACTTGGGTATTCCTCCACATTTTTGGTGGACCCTGTAGGACTCGAACCTACGACCAACCGGTTATGAGCCGGTAGCTCTGACCAACTGCGCTAAGGGTCCAAACG
>CATJXY010000045.1 GCA_949744505.1 uncultured Erysipelotrichaceae bacterium
GTTTCAAAATCAAATTCAAAATATTCATCTGTGAATGGAAATTCATTCTGAAACAAAGAAAAATCCAACCATTCATCAACCGAAATGGTTTTTACATAAAACAAAATTTCCTTTTTAATATTCTGAAAAACACGCTTTAAAACCTGATATTGTTCCATTTCCTTCCCAAAACGAATTCCCTTATAAACATATTGACCACATAAAGAATCATACTGAACAATATCCTGATATGGTCTCATTTCCGCACTATCATACCGAATATATCCTTGATTCAATCGATGAATGAACTTTACTGCCTTTTGATACCGTTCATACTCAGAATAATACGTAGGTGGTGTTATCACTTGTTCTAAATCATGATGATGATTCAAAACAAACCCATCTATCAACTTCCAAATAATAACAGAATCTACTTCACTATAACGTTGAACTAGCTTTTTAAGAAACTCCAAAACAGAAGGGTCTAAAGATCGATATAATTGCTCAAATTTTCGTTTTTTTCTAGGTAGAATCACTTTTTTTTGAACCAATGGATGATCAATCTTCAACTTAAAATAATCCTTAATAGAGTCTAAATAAAACTGCATCTGTTTCTTTTTATAACTTTCTTTACTTTTAGAAACATAAAGGGCGGAAAAAGAAGAAATAACATCCTGAATTTTTCGAATCTCTTTTGAACTTTTCCCATGAAAAACTTCAGAATAATCCCGCATTGCCTGAAATAAAATAGAAAACCGATCTCCTAGCACCTCTTTCATCTGATTTACAAGTGAAAGAAGCCCAAATTTCTCTTTACTCCTTAGCTCTGCACAAATTCGTCCAAATACATTCTTATAATTTTCTTTATGCTCAACACTATACTCATTCCATTTTAACTCCGATAAAATCTCAAAAATAACACCAAATATGGTAATAGAAGGAGCACACGAAATCTCTCGCAACAAAGATTCCTTACCATTTTTAAAACTTATTGAATCTAAATTAAAATTGATAACACCATTTTCTCTCATCTTCATTTCCCCACTTATATAGTAATAATAATTATGTTACAACAATATCAAAAAATTCAGTACACAACTGAACTTTTTTTAAACTCCTACAGACATTGTTTCAGGCAATGTAGAACCACCATCAATCACAATTCCTTGACCAGTAATGTAAGATGATTCATCACTCGCCAAAAAGGCAGCTAACTCGCCAAGCTCTTCTACAGTCCCAAGACGTTTCATCGGAATTCCCATTGCAATTCCTTGAATCACCATCTCTGGATTTTCAGCATTGGTTTCTTTCGCAATTCCATCCACCATTGGCGTTTGAATATATCCTGGCATAATCGCATTCACACGAATATGTTTCTCTACCAATTCCATAGCTAAAGACTTTGTAAAACCAATCAAAGCTGCCTTCGTAGTCGCATAAGCAACCTCTCCAACATCTGCTACCATAGGACCAGTAACACTAGATAAATTCACAATCGAACCACTTTTCATAAAAGGTAAAGCCGCTTTCGTCACATTCCAAGTTCCTTTGATATTCACATCAAAATGAAAATCTCTCATCTCATCATCCATATCTTCAAACTTAGAAAGCCTTGCAACACCAGCATTGTTTACCAAAACATCGATTCCACCAAAACGATTTTGAATATGCTCCATACAAGACTTTACCATCACCATATTACGAATATCTACTTGAAAGCCATATACCTCATTATTAGGCTTTTTTAAAGACTGTAAAGACGCACCCAACTGTTCTGAATTATCTAAAATAATAACTTTTGCTCCATACTTCAAAAATACTTCTGCAATTCCATAACCATTTCCCATAGCACCACCAGTAACTACTGCCACTTTATTTTGTAACTTCATTTTATCCCCATCCTATTCTATAAACATTATAACAAAAAAATCAAAAAAAAAGAAGCACTTGCTTCTAAATTTTGTTTAAATTTTGCAACCTTCGAATCACCTTTTTTTCAATTCTAGAAATATAGGACTGACTAATCCCTAATACTTCAGCAACATCTTTTTGAGTCATTTCAGTAGAGTTATATAAACCATACCTCAAAATCATAATTTTTTGATCTCTTTCATTTAACTTTCCAATTTCACTATAAAGCAAAGAACGCTCTGTTTCATTTTCTAATCCTTTCGTTACAATATCTGCATCCGTTCCCAAAATATCTTCTAATCGAAGCTCATTTCCTTCAGCATCAAACTTGAGACTATCTTCAAAACTCACCTCACCTTTTCTTTTCTTGTTTTTTCTTAAAAACATTAATATTTCATTATCAATACAGCGAGAAGCATATGTAGCTAATTTAATATTTTTATCAGGCTTATAAGTACTCACCCCTTTAATCAATCCAATCGTACCAATACTCACCAAGTCTTCTAAATCAACTCCTGTATTTTCATATTTCTTAGCCAAGAAAACAACCAATCGAAGATTATGTTCAATCAACTTATTCTTCGCATACTCATCTCCTTCTAGACTTTTCAAAACATAATCAGTCTCATCATCTTTTGATAATGGTTCAGGAAGCTTATCCGCACTCCCCACAAAAAACAAATGATTAGAACCACAAAACAAATGAACTAAAAATTCCCATATTTTTTTTAGCATCTCATCCCTCCATTAATTTCGTATGTAACAACACATCTACTCCATCAATTGTAATATTTTGTTCCATAATCCCTAATAATACATTTTCACGAATTCCAACTCCAACAATCTCTATTTTAGGAATCCGAATACAACGCAATAATGTACTTGAATTAGCAGTTGATATTGGTACCAAAACCATCTTAAATTCATTAATATCATAAATAAGTTTTCGATGATCAATCAAAATAATTGGATGATGATGATATGGATCCTCGAGTAAATTCCCACTATCCAAAAAACCGCTACAATGTAAAAGCCTTCCTTGTCCAAAATCAAGATTCAGTTTATAATAATTTGAATAATTATGTTTCAAATAAATTCCTTGTTTTACATAAGCAAAGATAATA
>CATJXY010000046.1 GCA_949744505.1 uncultured Erysipelotrichaceae bacterium
CCATTTTCATAAAAATTTTTAAAATTTCTTAATTTTATTTTTCTTACTTAGCTCAAAATAAAAACTCCAATCACTTAGAATGGAGCTAACTTAACTATTTATATTTTGTTGTCTTTAATAAAAGGGTATTAGGGATTATCCCTAACGAGAGATTACCGTTTGTTAGCTTTGGCTATACAAATGGTCTGCTCGCTAAGGTAATACAAGTAAATTCATAACAATCATTTTATCCATCAAAAAAGCACAACCTTGAGAATAAATTTGTTCTCTTGGTTGTGCATTTGATCTTGTTTAGAAGTTATAAATGATTTCTTTGTTTACTATTTCTGTTGCGATATTTTTAATGTTGTTCATCTTACAAACCCATAACATCATATCATTTACCTTTAACTTTTCTGTTACATTTTCCTTTTCAGCTAGTGATTTGACTAGTGTTTGATAATAATCTTGAGCTTGTCTTTCTATATCACTTAGATAAGAATTAAGTTTATTTGATGTAAGTAAATTGTAATAAGTGATACGATGATTTTCTTTTAAATATCTTTTATGTCTATTAGCATAGATACCTAATTCATAAGTTTCATTATCATCATTAAGTGTTAAGCAGGGTAATAAGTAATCATCAATAAGTTCATAGTTTATGTTCATTTTTGTTTCCTCCTGACATCATTTTAGAAGAAATGAGATGAGAAAACGAATGTGTGAATGCAAAAAAGACATCAATCATCAAAAATGACCAATGTCTAGGTTTATTTATTGCAATTCATTTCTATTAAATATTCGTCATTATATTTAACAAACTCTGATAACTATCAACATCATGATACCTCACATTACTTGTTGACATTTCATTAAACAATTTCTTTGCGCAAGATATTTTTGCCTGCTCAATTGGTCTAAGATTCAAACTATCCATTGTTCCTTTTGTTTCAGCAACAAAGAAAATGTGCTTTACCGTTCCCTCATAGAACGCAATCGCCCAGTCAGGGGAATAGTTACCCACTGGAGTAGGAATTTGGAATGTCCTCGGCAGTTTTGCATAAACGCATACTTCCTCGGCAGCGTCCAAGTCCTCAGCAAACTTTCTTTCAATGCTCTTTTCGGCAGAACCGTCTGTGAACACATAGTCCTGAATAGCTTTCTTTGCAAGAAATGCCTTGTCAAAGCTTTTCGTATTCTTTTCGGCAGTGAAAATAGTGCTGTCATACTCGCCATCAATATAGTCATAAGAGATATGCTCAACAATCATTGTTGCTTTCTGTTCTTTTATAAGCTTAATTATCTTAGATATAAATTCTTCCGGATTATTTCTAAACATATATAGCTTTTCCGGTTTTAACCTCTTAAGAATAGTTGCAACTGTTTTACGAGTTAGAACTGTCCCTTCTGCCACCTTTCCGATAAGATCGTATTTAATTTGGCTAGTTTCAGCGTGCTTTAATGTCTGCGTTCTCGTTTTTTCTCCACTGAAAGAAGCTCCACGATCAAGCTCATGCTCACTCATTTTATCTTTTTGGCGACCTATTGTAGCGGTATATTGAAGTTCTGATACAAAAAGCTTTTCATTGATATGGTTGATTGATTTTTGAATAAGTTCAGCACTATCAAATTCCACAGTATAAGCGTATTTACGGTTAATTTGTTTCCATAAAGCCTGAAACTCCTTTTTAGCAAAGTTTTCATTTAGCGGATTTTCCTTAACCTTAGATTCATGTCCATCAGTAAACATATCTTTTAGTACGCTATCGTCATAAACAGACTGAATAAGTGTATGAATGCCATCTGTCATTGGCTTCAATTCTTCCGGTAATGCTGCAAGCATTCCGGTCACGGCGTCATTACGATATTTATCGGTAACATTCCGCTCCATATCAACATAACCATTAGAAATCAAATAAAACTCAATAGCATTCACTTGTTCTTCATCAATTATGACCGATTCATTACCCACTTTAACATATTTACCATTAAAATATTCTCTTGTTGCTACTGTAGGTCTATCATAAAGAACTGTTTTAATATCACTCTGCAAATCAGTCACAAAATTCTTGTAACTTTCACTCGCAATCACTGTCAGCATATTGATGTCATGGACAGTATCACCACAAGTTTGTGCATCCATTCTATTACCATGTTGATTTACACAAAGACGAAGTCCTCTTCCTACTTCCTGCCGTTTTGCTGTACTATTGTCGGAATGTTTCAGCGTACAAATCTGGAAAACATTCGGGTTATCCCAGCCTTCACGAAGGGCGGAATGAGAAAAAATAAATCGTGTAGGCTCTTCAAACGACAAAAGACGCTCCTTATTTTTTAAAATAAGATCATACGCAGAAATGTCATCTGAAAATTCACTGCCTCGCTTAAGTGTGCTATCTATGCTTCTTCCGGTCTTTTTATCAATACTAAAATATCCCTTATGTACTGCTGTTACATCACTACAAACAGACTTCAAATATCTTTGATAAGGTGTATCCAAAACTGTGACATATTGATTCAGAACACTTATATACTCTTCCTCAAACATCTTTCCGTATTTGCCCAACAATTCATTACCTTCATCGTCATACTGACGATATTTTGAAACTTCGTCAATGAAGAACAAAGAAAGTGATTTGATACCCATATTAAAAAGTTTTTCTTCCTTTTCAAAATGAGAAAGAATGGTTTCCCTAATTTGAATGCGACGCATATCGTCTTCGGACACATCGCCATTTACTTCGCCCGCTTTAATTACTTCTCCATTGGTAAAAGTAACTGTACCACGAAGCGGATCAATTTCAGAAATTGTATAACCCTTATATTGTTCCATCTCCTGCGATAGATAATATAAATCATCTCCGACATTACAGTTACGAGTTTCTCGGTTAATGGATTTGTTATACCCGATTTCGAGTTCAATTCTTGCCATTGGAGGTTTCTTAGACGATAAAACAATCTGTTCCAAATATAGGTAACTATCTGTTCCTCTGAAATTTTTTACTTCAAATCCCTTAACCTCAATCTTCTTTACCAATCGTTTATTAAATGCGTCAAGTGCGTCAAGCACATAGACGGTATTATGCTGTTTTGCGTGGGTCGCTGAATAATTCAAGCTAAATAACGGATTGAAGTTCTTCAGTGCTTTTTGCGTAACATCGCCACCCATTTTCTGCGGCTCATCAAGAATGATAATCGGTCTGTTGGCAGCAATGACATCAATCGGACGACGAGAACCAAATTCATCACGTTTTGAATAAATAATACGGGATTCTTTGCTTCGTCCTCCTTCTTTTAAAGAAGCTGCAAACGCTTGTGTATTGATAATCATTACATTTATACCAGAACTTGAAGAAAAGTTATCAAGCTGGTTCAAGTTTGAACTGTTGTAAATAAAGAATCTCGCCTTTTTACCATAATGTTCCATAAAATGATCGGCAGTTATTTCAAATGATTTTTTTACACCTTCACGAATGGCAATACTTGGTACTACAACGATAAACTTACTCCAACCATACTTCTTATTTAATTCAAACATTGTCTTAATATAAACATAAGTTTTACCTGTTCCCGTTTCCATTTCTATATCGAGAGAACAACGCCCCAAATCATTATTAAGTTCTTTAGAAAGTTTGATATTACTTTGACTTTGCAGCGTTCGTATGTTATTTAATAGCTGCTCATCAGAAAGCTCCACAACTTCATTTTTATAACCAGTATCATCGAATGGATCAACTATATCGTTTGAACTATCAAAAGATATAAATGAAGTTTGTTGAGAATTATTATATTTTCCTAAATCTCGTATATAACTAATGCCATCGTGAAAACCTTGTCCATGAAAGACCTTTGCAACCGCCTCTACAGCCTCTGTTTGATATTGTTGAATTTTAAAATTAAATTTCACGAGTGCGACCTCCCTTCATAGGTATCCCACAAAAAAGTGACAAAAGTTATGCTACACCCAACCGCTAATTTAGCATGTCGCACTTCAAGTCCTGTAAATGTTGCACTTTTTCCATGCCCACTTCCGTAGGCATTGCGTATTTCAGTCAATTTAGAAGTTATTCCCCTTAAATTTCCAAGAACAGCTTTAATATTTTGTTCAACAGGATCAGCGGAAGAAATTGATTGTGGAGTAAGATTTAGTTGTTTTAATGTTTCTCCAGTTAATTGCCCCATATCCCAGTTCTTATCCCAAACTACATTCAGTTCATCTAAGATAGTTTTACAACAACTTTCTATCAGTTCCTTTGCCTTTCCTATGGCATCTGTTGGGTTCTCCGTTTGCATCTTGAGCATAAGTTCAATTTGTTTTGACAGGTATTCGCTTGTGAATTTTTCTTGCAAATCGGCAGCTGTTGCGGCAAGCGGTGTAGACCTATTCGTTACACGATCCATACACTCTCGACACTTATTATATGTCTTTGCGTATTCAGCGTTGTATCGTGAATATCCCCACCCACTTTCTTCGTCTTCATCTTTTTTGTATTCACTTTCATAATTGAGTTCATAATACTCCAACAAATCTTTTAAAAGTTTCACACAATTTTCATCTGAAGCTGAGTTGATATATGCGGTTAAAGATTTTCCTTTAGACATTTGATATTTTTCACATAGTGGTACACCCACACTTTCCATCGTAAAAATATCAAAATCATTGGTTGAGAAATTCAACACATAACCACCTCTATTGAATAATTTCAAAAATATTCCTTTTTCAATATGTGAGAATACCGCCATTACAACACCTTCCTTACTGTGTCAGGACTATATGTAGCAAAAATTTGTTCAAAGTTTGTAGCTACGCTGTCGTTTGCCATAGAGCTATCACGCATTACAAAATAATATGGTTGCTGCTTTGCAACTTCCTTAATAACTTCATCAGTTACATCATCATCGAAACAAGCAATCAGGAAGCCTTCCGCTACATTAAAGACTTTCTTTCCAGCAATAGTAGTTTCCTCTATCTTACTTGAAAGAAGAACACCTAAATCAAGCATAACTTGGAATAGCAAATCTTCCGGAGTTCTGTCCTCTTTGATGTTATCGGTCAAAGAAGTAAACAATGATGGTTCATATTCAGCAGGATTATAGTAAACGTCTTTCATATTGCTTGTGTCGCATTTTAGGACACGAAAACCAATGTCAAGGTTTTGTGCAGAAAGTCCTGTTTCTTCCTTAATTTTTGTACCAGCACGACGGATACGCTCTTTGCCGATTTCGCAGATATTTTTATAGCCTGCTTTGTAGGCTTCACTTTTTTCGTCCGTTTCCTCTGGCAACTGAACCATAATAAACTTACGATTACCACCATCTTCAGCATTTAATTTCATAACGGCATGTGCAGTTGTAGATGAACCAGAAAAAAAATCCAAAATAATACTATCATTAGAACATTTAGCAATCTTCATTGTCCTAGTTAATAACTCAATCGGTTTAGGTGTATCAAACACTTTCTCCGGAATAAGATTCTTCAAATCTATTTGTGCTTTTTTGTTTCCTTCAATATCGTTCCACAAGTTCGATGGTCTTTTACTTCTCCCCTCTAAATAGAATTTATAATATATAAAATATTTATCACCATCTTTTTTGAAATAAATCTCGTTATTCTTTAACATTTTTTCATATGTTTCTCTACCAACACGCCATCTACTTTCATATCCTGTTGGTCCTATAGGATAAACTATTTTCCCATCGGGTGTTTCTATTCCAAAGTACATACTTGGTCTATCTTCTCGTCTGTCCTCACCGCCTGTTCTTCTTAGTTGTAAAATAGAAAATTTTCCTTTTTCATCCTCAAGATTATATCGAGCAATGTCTTTTTCATCTAAATCAATACCACCTACAGTAAATTTTTCCATTTTTGAATAAATTACTAAATAGTCAAAAGACTTTCCTAAGGAATCTGTACCTTGTGCTGTAGTAGTACCTGTGGCTCTGCATACATTTCCAACAAAGTTATTCGCTCCAAATACTTCATTGCAAATCTTTATTAGATTATCTAATTCATTATCATCAATACTAATAAAAATAACCCCATCATCAGTCAACAAATCTTTCGCAAGCCTTAATCTTGGATAAATCATATTTAACCAATCTGTATGAAAACGACCGTTGCTTTCCGTATTCTGTACAAGTCTATTACCCTCTTCATCAAATTGCCCACTATTTTCAATGTACTCATCTATATTTTGAGCAAAATCATCTTCATACACAAAATCACTACCCGTATTGTAAGGTGGATCAATATAAATCATCTTAATTTTTCCAAGATAAGTCTCTTGCAAAAGCTTCAACACTTCAAGATTGTCGCCTTCGATATAAAGGTTTTCTGTGCTATCAAAATTGACACTTTCCTCTCTGCAAGGACGAAGTGTCTTTGCAAGTGGAGCATTTGCAAGAAGCATTGATTTCTTTTTATCAGGCCAAGTGAACTGATAACGTTCCTCTTGATTTTCAACAACCTTACAAGAAATCTCTTGCATAAGCACATCTTTATCAATAGCACGAACAACCTCGCCATTTTCATCAATGGTTTCAGTTACAGCATTAGGAAACATCTCTACAAGTTTTCTAAAATTCTCATCAGCCTTATTAGGCGTGTGCATTTTTAATTTATCCATTTAATTTTCCTCCGTTTCAAGTTTAGGCTCTAACGCTATTATAAAATCCGTTAAAAGGATTGCATTGAGTGATGCTTTTTTATTTGGATATTTTTTGTATTTACTATGTGAAACACCATTTCTGTTTGGTACACCTTCGATTACATCATCAGGAGTATCACATTGACTTACAATCAAATTCTCATAAAAATCTGCAAATATTGGTTCAAAATCATTTTCATCAATTAACTCAGCAAATTTTTCTTTTGTTTTCTTCTGACCACATCGTCCGTCTATATGTAACTTTCGATGAATCAAACCTTCCCACATTGTAGCAAGACAAGCAATTGTGAGTGCGTATTCTCCTCTTAAATGTGCTTTTATCGCTTGTCCTAATATCTTTTTAATGTGCGGTTCTAAGTCGGAATTTTTCCAAGTTCGCTTGATATTTTTTATTTCCTTTGGAGAATAATATCCCAGTATCGTTTTATCTATTCGTAGTTCTCTGCGTTTACTTTTGCCTCGACTTGTCGCAATAATGTCTGATACCTCGGACATTATAGACATACTAACCGTCCACCCAGCATATGGGAACCATTTACATTCATACATAGTAGTTAAATATACTTCATTTAACTCTCTATATCGTTTGAGAACATCGTTATCAAAGTTTAATCTCTGCAAGACATTAAACATTGGCGAGAAATCAATGCTTTGTATCCACTCTATCGCCGGTGAACGCACTGCTTCGAGCAAAGTAGAGCCCATGTTTCCAACAATATTTCTGACGGAATCCGCCAATAATCTTGTTGCACTATCACTATAAGCTTTTAAAGCCAATGACATTGATTCATTTATCTTATCAAGATAAGAATTTTTAAAAGCTTGAAGAGGTTCCACTAACGAAGCAGTCAACACATTAAACGCATTTTGTCTTTCGCTTATTGCTTTAATTACCGGATTTTCAAACATCGCAGAATAATCTTGAGTTATATAAGAGGGCAATTTAGGTATGTTTACTCGTGCAGCATTATCAATAATTCTCTGCATTTGCTCATGCTGCTGTAATATAGGTTCCGTACTCTTTAATATTTTTTCTTGCATTTCAATACTTTTTTTCAAAGCTTCCGACATAGAGTTAAATTCATTATTGCTAATAGTTATCCCTCCAATCCCTTCTTCATCTTATTTATCTTCTGAACGATTTCAAACTTCTTCTTTGGCTGTTTTTCATTCCTTGCCATCTTTTCTAATCGCTCGATTTCTTTTAACAGCTTTTGTTTCTTATCGTCTGAAAAAATCTGCTGTTCAAGTGTATTTCCTTGTTCAATAGTGACATCACCAATTTGTACAATGATGTTTTCCCATATTTTATCAAGATTCAACCCTTTAAGCTCAAGCTTATATGAATCAATCTCTTTCCAATCAGTCTGCATAAACTTGGTGTGGAATGCTGTTATTTTTATTTTTCCATCAAACTCAAGAACCATCAGCATTTTTTGAGGAATGAGTTTTGATAAAGTTATAATAATCTTTTCATCAAAGTCTCGTCTTTTGAGTGCGACGTGCATTACAAAGAAACTTCCAACTTCTTCGCCTTTATCTACATTAATTTTTTCAGCTGTCACTTCATTTACAATAGTGATCCTTGAAATATCAGTGTCGATTTTTGCTTTGGTAGCCGTATTCATCTGAAACTTTGCATAAATTGCATTTTTAGGCAATTGTTTTTTGAGTTCTGTACTTTTAGGCAAACCAAACATAAACTACCTTATAAGCATTGTCCAACAAACTGTACTATCGCTGTTGCTGCTGCTATAAATTCTGTTGTACCTGCAATCCCTTTTAGTGTATTTAAAGCCATTTTTATAATACCTTTCTTAGGTTTTTCATCAGTAATAGTTGATATAGTTTCAATGCAATCATTTACAGTTTCTCTGTCTTCTTCATTTAAATCTGAAGTGGAATTTAATAATTCACTAATTAGTTTTTGCAATCGTTCCATATCGCAAGCTGTTTGATTAGCAGTGATTGCACTACCTTCTGAAGCGACATTAACTTGTGTATTTGTTAATGTGCTATTTTCAATATTAACATTAACTGTTGTTTTATCATCTAATCCCATCTGTATACTTATCCTCGTTAAATAGTTTTCTATATGTGTTATCAACACTCTGATAAATTCATTTCCAAAAGCATTGACCTTTTCTTGGAATTTCTTAGAAGTTGAGTAGCCATAGAATACATAACTCCTACCATCAACATTATTATCTGCCATATATTTCACCACTGCATATATATTCGCAACTTCCTTTTCATCAGTTGAACCAAGCGAAAAAATGCTGCGACCGTAACTATGTGTTACTTCATCGACTTCTTGCATAACATCATATTCTGGTTCTCCACAAGATTTTATATATTCACTTATCAATTCGTGAGTATCAAGAAATCTGATAAACTTTGAAAGCTCTGTTGAATAGATTTCATACCCAGCTCTAAGAACTCTGTTTGATGCTGATAAAAATTCTTTAATCAATATTTTTAATTCAATTTTACTTACTTCCATCTTTTTGATCTCCACAATATGGGCAATAACAGCCACAATAATTTAAAAGGTGTCGTATCTTACCTTGTCGATTACAACATTCAAAATCAACAATTTCCATAGAATCAATCGTAGATTTAATTGGAATTTCTTCTTCTTTTTGGGGTTTATTTGCTTTAACTTGAATTATAGAATTTCTAGTTTTTCTCTCCAGTTTTTTCATCTCATCATAAAAATCCCCAAGAACTTTATTTAGTGCTTTAGCTTTTGCTAATTCAACGACATCTTTCGTAATATAAGTATCACTAACAAGCCCACACAATGGGCAATAAATATCTACAACATCATCGCTTTCAATATCATCCGGTGGAAGCTTAAAATACTCTCCACATTTAGGACATTGCAATAAGACAAATCCGTCATCGTCTGTAGGGATTGAAATTTTAATTGTGAATTCGTCCATAGAATCCTCCTACCTTACAACCAAGAAACAAATTAATTCAAAGTCATCTAACCCTTTTATCTCATTTGATAAAAAGCTAATCTGTCCTCCGCTTAAGAAACCATCAATATCGCTTTCTTCTTTAACTTCAATAATTGATGAAATTGTTTCACCAAGAAGTTTTGAAAACTCCAACATATTTCTTCCGTCACGAGTTTCTCTATTAAAAGCTCTATATAATTCTGGTATTGGTTCATTCTTTCCTTTGCAAAGAAAACGCATTTTATCAAGTATTTGTTTTGGAGATAAGTGGTCACAAACCACATCTCCATCATTACTGATATACACCATATAGAATGGATGAAGTCTGTTTTGATTATCAATGTTTACGCTATTTGATCTGTTCTTCAAAACATAAATAACACCTGCCGGCGTTTCTTCGCTTGCTGGAACAACGGAATGAAGTCCAAATGGAGTTTTATCAATATCATCATGGTGCTTGATATATTCCAGTAAATCAAGTCTGAACTCATTCAATCCCAAATCCATTATTGAAATGCCTGTGGACATATCCTCAATATCAACCACTTCTTCCTGCAAACGCTTTAGTTGTGATTTACGATATTCAAGATCTGTCTTTTCTTCTTCGCTTAAAATATTATCATCACCGGTTGCAGTCATATCAACAATTTTCATTCTTGTTTCTACTTTGGCTTTTAGGTCAATGTACTCATCAAGGGTTACATCCGGCCAGAAATTCACCAGCTGGATATAAGCATTTGTACTTCCAATACGGTCTATTCGACCAAATCTTTGAATGATTCTGACCGGATTCCAATGTATATCATAGTTAATCAGATAATCACAGTCCTGTAAGTTCTGACCTTCCGAAATACAGTCTGTTGCGATAAGCACGTCTATTTCTATCGGGTTATCTGCCATCAAAAGATTTTTATCTTTCGAGATAGGTGAAAAACAAGTAAGAACCGTATTCAAATCACGACTTTTAAGTGGAGCAGTAGTTTTACCGTCTACAGAACCTGTTATCATCGCTGTGTTCAAACCAAAATTATTCTTCACATACTTGCTGACATTATCATAGAGGTATCCTGCTGTATCCGCAAAAGCAGTAAAAATAATAATCTTCTTATTACCTTCATTGATTGGCTCTGTCATCTTCTTATCAATGACTCTAAATAATTCCTGAAGCTTGCTGTCATGCTCTGGTGTAATATCCCCAACCATCAAAGTCAAAAGCTCTAATACCTCTTGGTCTTTTGATAACTCTCTCTTCCAAGATTTATAATCCATGTCAGCAAGATCTATTTTTACTTTTTTACCAAAGGTAAATAAATCATCGCTGTTTTGGTCATCACTATCAAAATCATCAATATCAGAAATATCACTTAGTTCAAGCTTCAAACTTGAGTGTTTATCATATCTGTCGATCGTTCCAATGGTGTTTTCAATCAGCTCCTTAATTCTTTTTAATGTCAGATTAAATGAAAAGACTGAACTTTCCATACGCTTCATCAGATTGATAGCAGTTAAGCGTCGGATACCTTGTTCTCTATTTGCCTGCGTAAATCCAACATTCACTTTGTTATCTTCATACAGTTCTGCATACTTCTCCAACTTGCTTGGCAAAATGAAATGAGTTGGTGTATAAATTGACAAATTGAGCAACATTAACTGTTCAAATATTTCATTATAGTTGATTGCCTCTTTTAAATCTGTAAGTCTTGGTCTTAATGAAATTGGCTTTAATCTGGTCGGGAATGTTCCAATATCTGTTGTATCATAATATTTCTGAATATGTTTACGGGAACGGGCAATCGTGACAGAATCCAAAACTTCAAAGAAATCAAAATCAAGCATTTTCAAAAGATTCTCCGTAGTTCTGTCGGCAGTTTCCCATTTGCTCCAAGTGTTAAATGCTCTTTGGGCGTTCTTAAAAATCTCATCAATCGAACGAGAGGTATTTAATTTATCGTCTATGTAATCCGTATTTCCTTCATATGCTAAAGCAAGCTGATTTTTTAAATCATTAAATCTGTTATTTACCGGAGTAGCCGATAACATCAAAACTTTCGTCTTAACGCCTTTACGAATTACTTTGTTCAATAATTTTAAATAACGATTTTCCTTCTCGTTTTCTTCTCCTGATAATTTTCCACCATTGCGGAAATTGTGCGATTCATCAATCACAACCAAATCATAATTTCCCCAATTTAACCTTTCTAAATCAAGACCATTAGAAATACCTCTAGTACGATTTAAATCTGTATGATATAAAACATCATAGCGCAGTCTATCTTCGGCAATAGGATTATTTACATAGTTATCTTTATAAGTATTCCAGTTATTTGTAAGTTTTTTAGGACAAAGTACCAAAACAGATTTATTTCTATTTTCATAATATTTTATAACAGCAAGTGCAGTAAAAGTTTTACCAAGACCAACACTGTCTGCTAAAATACAACCATTATACTTTTCAAGTTTGTTGATAATTGCAAGTACTGCATCTTTCTGAAAATTGTAAAGTAGATTCCAAATCTTGCTCTCTTTAAATCCAGTTGCTTCATTCGGCAGAACATCTTCTGAAATGTCCTCCAAAAATTCATTAAAGATATTGTAAAGCGTTACAAAATAGATAAAGTCTGGGGAGTTTTCGTTATATGCTGCAGTAATATTTTCAATAACTTCATCAGTCACTTCCTGCAATTTATCATTATCATTCCAAAGACTTTCAAACAAATCAATATAAGCATTTGAAAAAGGTGCTTCCGATTTTTGAATCATTGTATATGCGTTATTTCCTCTTTCACTGCCTAAATCAACTGTAGTAAATCCGTTAATAGGCATATAGTTCTTATCATCAAGATTGATAAAACCCATCATGTTATCGCTTGTGATATTCGACTTGAACGTTACTTTCTTTTTGATCCACTCCGCACATTCTTTCGCAATGGCCTTTTGAGTCAACTCATTTCTAAGCTTTACTTCATATTCTGTTCCATATAAACTACGTTCTCTATTTAAACGAGGAATATAAAATTCTCGTTTTTCTTTTTTTAACTTTTCTTTTATAAAAGTTGGAGAAGTAAAAATAAAACGAAGTTCATCAATATCGCTCAATTCTTTCTTAAGTTCTTGAAATGCATAAATAGAAAAACAAGCTGCTGCAATTGAGAGTTTGCTGCCATTTTTTAATTCATTTGATAAATCTTCTTTTAAAATTTTATTTCTATTATCTATCAATTCCATAATAAAATCCTCCGTCATAATTTTTACGAATTTAAATTATCCCCATCTACAACTTCCATAATTTCATCAAAGGTGCAATCAAGAGCTTTACATATTCTGACAAGCACATCTGTAGTAACATTATTGCCTCTATTTAATTTACTAAGTGTATATGAACTAATATTTGCTTTCTCAGCCAAATCCTTTTTCTTCATATCTCGATCTATCAAGAGTTTCCATAATTTTTTATAACTTACTACCATACGTAAACAACCTTTCTAAATACTGTTTTAAGTACAATAAATCATTATATATGATACGTTAAATTTATTGCGATTTCAATAAATAACATAGCGAACGCAAAGTTTTTATGAAAATATCTATATTCTTTCTAATAACAATTATTACTCTGTAATGTTGATTATTCCACAAATAAAAAACATTCATAATATCAATAATCCGATAAATGAATGCTTTTATCTCCTGATTTTAAATCATCTTAAAATGTTCTAACGCATCAATAATCATTTCTTCTTTTTCTTTAGTACATTTTGGTTGTTTGTTATCTTTGTTCTTAGAGATATTAAAATTCTCTCTTTCTTTGATACCTAACTTTTGTTTTGTTTGTGCGATGTTAAGAGATGAAACTTTAACACCATACTTTTCCAATATGTATTCCTTTATTTCATCATAAGTAGCTTTAGCTTCTGCTTTTGTTAAATCTAATTCATTTGTATCTATCTTGATGTTGATATGTGTACTTGGTGTTTTTCTTAAAAGTTGGACAACCGTCTCCACATGACTCGTCATTGGAAACATATCAACCGATTGAACTTTTTTCACTTCATATCCTCTTTCATTTAGCAAAGCACAGTCCCTCGCAAGCGTTGCAGGATTACATGAAACATATACTAGCCTTTGCGGACTCATCTCTACAATCGCATCTATACCATGATTATCCAACCCTTTTCTCGGTGGATCCACAACAATAACATTCGGTCTCATATTATTCTTAACCAGGTCTAAAGCAATTTCTCCGGCATCACCACAAATGAATTCAATGTTCTCAATTCCATTTAACTTAGCATTCTCTTTCGCATTTTCAATTGCCTCTTTGACAATCTCCACCCCAAGAACTTTCTTTGCATATTTAGACACAAAAATTCCAATTGTTCCAATGCCACAATATAAATCTAAAACAATCTCATTCCCACTCAGTTGAGCATATTCGATTGCCTTATCATAAAGAACTTCTGTCTGTGCGGAATTAATCTGATAAAAAGATTTGCTGGAAATATTAAATTTAAACTCTCCACATTGATCTTGAATCCACTCTCTACCATATAAAAGAATCTCTTTTTCCCCTAAGATTACATTATCATCGCGATCATTTATATTCAAAATGATACTTTTTACGCAATCAAAATTATTAACAATCTTCTCAACAAGTTCATTCATTCCATTTAATTCTTGCTTTTTCGCAATCAAAACAACCATCACTTCTTGTGTCTTAAATGCATGTTTGATTAATACATGACGAATTTCTGATGACATAGGTGAAGTTTGTAACTCATGAAATATGAACTGATGAAGTTTATTTTGAATATCACTCTGAACATGGCATTCTTTACAATCAACAATATCATGACTGTGTGCACGATAAAATCCACTTGTCAAATTCCCTTCTTTATTCTTTCCAAATGGAATTTGAACCTTGTTACGATAATGCAGCGGATCTTTCGCACTTAAAATAGGAAAAATTTCCACATCCAAATGGGCTATCTGCTTAAAACATTCCACTACTCTCTCTGTTTTAAATGTTGCCTGTTCCTTTTCTGAGAAATGTTGAAGTGTACACCCTCCACATTGTTTAAACATTTTACAAACCGGTTCCACCCGTTCATTTGATGATTCTAATACTTCAATCAGATGACCATAACCATATGTTTTCTTCAATGCGGTTACTACAAATTCAACCTTTTCTCCTTTAAGTATATTTTTGACGAAAAAACAAAAATTATCTGTTTTTACAATTCCCGCTCCCTCTACCGTATAACCGGTACAGGTTCCAATTAAACGATCATTCTTTTTCATAATCCCTTTACTTTCTAAAAAAGGGCAAATTCGTTGCCCTTATTCTTCTGATTGTTCCTCTTCTTCAGATGAGTTTTCCCCATCACCGACACCATCAATAACACCGATTTCACTATCATTTTCTTCCTCTTCTCCATAAGTATCTTTTCGCAATTGTGCAGCCACATCCGGATCTTTTGGTGAAGAAACCACTTGAACTGATGGTTCGCTCATACTTGAATTCTTCGTTGTAATCAAATATAGATATTGTTCATTTCCCGCAAAATCAATATTGTTATACAAATGAATTTCAAGATCATACATTTTCTTTGTACTTGTTTTTGTAAAATATGTATTTACATCCAATGTTGAAGCAACACTTTCATATACAGAATTAGCTAATGCCGTTGCTTCCTCTTCATTAAGACTATCTTGCATATCAACATAAATTCTTAGTGTCGCTGTTACCAACTCGATATTTACAGATTCAACTTGATTATCCGATTTAATCTTGGATTCAATGGATGTAATCTGTTCCTCGGTAATAGCCGGATTCAAATCGTTTTCATATCGATTTCCAAGCACAGGTGTTCCCGTTGCTTTAGAAGCACTGATCAAAATGGATCCAAGTATAACAAACGGAATACAAATCACAATGATTCCTACAATAATGACGATCGTAGATGCATTCACTTTCATTTTTCCTTTATTTCCAGTGACTTTTTTATCGCTTTTCTTCGCAACTTTTACCTTTTCTATTTTCTTTGTATTTTGGACTTTTTCATCTTTTTGTTCCATCAACATCACTCCTATCATGACAGATGTCATCTATAGTTTAGACTATTTCACAGAATTGTGCAATTATTTCTTATCCAATTCGTTTCTTAAGTTCTTGAACAATCAACTGATTTGTCATGGCCGGATTGGCTTGACCCTTTGATTTCTTCATAACTTGACCTACTAAGAATCCAACCGCACGGTCTTTTCCATTCGCATAATCTTGAATAGATTGTGGTTGTTCGTCTAATACTTGTGTAATCATTTCCAATAAAGCACCTGCATCGCTATTCTGCTTCATTCCCTTATCTGCAACAACTTGCTTTGGATCTTTTCCTTTGAATACTTCTTCAAATACTTCTTTTCCTTGTTTTCCGGAAATTTCCTTATCTTGAATCATATTAAGTAAGGTTGCCAAATACTCTGCCTTAACCGGATTTTCAGAAAGAGAACATCCGCTTTTTACCATCGCAGCCGTAAAATCACCAATAATCCAGTTAGCTGCCATCTTAATATGAGAAGTATGCTGCAATACCTCTTCAAAAAACTCTGAAAGTTCCTTTGTCTGCACAAGAACATTCGCATCATATTCGCTTAGACCATATTGTTCTATATAACGTTGTTTTCTGACTTTCGGCATTTCCGGAATTGATTCTTGAATTTTCTTTACCCAGTTCAAATCCAATTGAATCGGAAAAATATTCGGTTCAGGAAAGAATTTATAATCCACATTTCCTTCCTTTTTACGCATGGAAACGGTAGTCTTGCTTTCTTCATCAAAACGACGAGTTTCTTGAATAACAGTTCCGCCATTTTCATAGATCTCTTTTTGACGCTCAACTTCATAATCAATTGCCTTTTGAACATTACTGATAGAATTCAAATTCTTAATTTCCGTTTTTGTATTAAACTCAACTTGTCCTTTTGGACGAATTGAGACATTAACATCACAACGCATGCTTCCTTCTTCCATCTTCACATCTGAAACACCTAAATAATAAAGCATGCTTCTCAATGCTTCAACATACGCTGCCGCTTCTTTACCGTTACGAATATCCGGTTCCGATACAATTTCAATAAGCGGTGTTCCGGCACGATTATAGTCAATCATTGTACCACTGTTGGTGTGGAACTGCTTTGCTGTATCCTCTTCCATGTGAAGACGATTTACACGAATTCGCTTTTCTTCTCCATTTACTTCAATATCAACATATCCATTTCTCCCAATCGGATGAAATTGCTGTGTAATTTGGAAGCCTTTTGGAAGATCAGAATAATAATAATTTTTACGATCAAACTTAACAAGCGGATCAATATCTAAATGAAGTGCTGTACATGCCATGATTGCATATTCCACTGCCGTTTTATTCACGCATGGCATTGTTCCCGGATGCCCTAAATCAATTTCATTGACACAACTGTTTGCTGTCTTTCCAAATGAAGTCGGAGCACTGGAAAACATTTTTGTCTTTGTTTTCAATTCACAATGAATTTCAATTCCGATAATTACTTCATATTCCATATTAAAGCACCTCTTTAATCTTATCTTCTAAACCGGTAATCAGTTCAATTCCTCTTAAAATATCAAACATATTCCCTTCATCAAACGGATGACATGTAATATTTAAGCCAATTGGCAATCCCCCAACTTCTCCCATAGGAATTGTAGCACTCGGATATCCGGAAAAATTTCCCAAAACCATATGATTCTCCGCAACAAGATAACTATCGGATAAATCGTCTTGGTTTTGATCCTCTATTTTCGGTGCAACCGTTCCACTGGCCGGTGCAAGTATTCCATCCAGTCCATCAAGTGCATTTTTTAACTCTTCTACAATCAAGCGGCGAACTTTTTGCGCTTTACGGAATAACTTATCCTGATTTTCCTCAAATAATCCGTAACTTCCGATTACAAAACGCTTTTTGATCAAAGATCCGAATCCTTCCGTTCTTGATGCAATCATGACGTCTTCACATGATTTTGCTTCTTTTTGCAAACCAAAGCGAATTCCATCTAAATTAGAATGATTTGCCGTTGCCTCACAATTCGCAATCAAATAATAGGTCGGAAGCATCGCTTTCATTAAATCTTCATTTAATTCAACTTCTTTAACTTCTGCCCCTTGTTTTTTCACTTCTTCGACAACCTTATTAAAACAATCCAAAATTTCTTTATTCTCAATCACATCAACGACATTCTTTAATATCGCCAGTTTCTTTCCTTTAAGATTTCCCTTTACCTGATCTAAATAATGTGGCACAGGCTCAAAAGAAGATGTCATATCACGGTCATCTCTTCCCGCTAAAACTTCCAATGCAACAGCCGCATCTCTTACACTTCTTGTGAAATAGCCGACATGGTCCAAAGAACTTGAATACGGAATAATCCCATAGCGAGAGATTCTTCCGTAAGTAGGTTTTACACCGCAAATTCCACAAAATGAAGCCGGTTTACGAACAGAATCTCCTGTATCTGATCCAATCGCAAACGGAACAACACCGGCTGCCACTAATGCAGCAGACCCTCCTGAACTTCCTCCTGAAATACGATCCAGATCATACGGATTATGTACCGGTCCGGTATAAGCAGTTTTATTTGTTCCACCCATTGCCAATTCATCCATAGAAGATTTCGCAATGACAATAGCACCCTCTGCTTGTAATCGATCCACGATATGAGCATTATAAATCGGAACATATCCTTGAAGTATCCCACTTGATGCTGTTGTTTCTATTCCTTTTGTACAAACATTATCCTTTAATACAATCGGTACCCCTGCCATTAAACCATTTTTATTATAGTTTTCTAACTGTTCTGTCGGATCAACAAAAGTAACAACTGCATTCAATTTTCCTTGAACATCTTGTGCTTTTTTCAAAGCTTCAGAAACATTCTTTTCCACATTTGATTTCATCATTTCCAACATTGTAGCCATCTTACTTCACCACCTTCGGAACAAGAACATGTCTGGCTCGACTCTTGTGTACATTTTTAAGGGCATCTTCTACAGAAACCACATTTTCTACACAATCCTCACGTAGAAATGAAGTCGGTGTTTCAAACGGGTAAACCATTTCTTCCACTCCCTCGGTATTGACATTTTCCAACAATTCCAATTGTTTATTTAATGTTTCAAATTCTTTTTTAATATCCGCAGCTTCTTCATCGCTGAGTTCAAACATCAACTGATGTGCTAACTGCTTAAAGTATGCTTCATCTTTCATCTTGATTCCTCCTAACTTAAATCCAATATCGAGCATTGCTTTTGTTGCTCATCTTTCCATATAGTAAATATTACATCATCATAATATTGAATTTCAATCTTTAATTTCATATTTAAACTTCCTAATTCATCACATTCACTCGCCAAAACTTGTGCCAATCCCAAATTGAATTGATAAGAAGCACTGTATGTTTGAACCGTTATTTTCAATGAATCCATTTCTTTATCAACATAATGCCCTCTGGCAATCATTGTCACGGTTTCTTTCGTATATGAATTTATTGCTTCCTTTAAATTTTCAAACAGAAGAACGCTTTCTGAATCTTCTCTATTTGCCTCTGACGATGGAAAAATCATCCACGATTCATCAAGACCAACAAAATTCACATTTTCATCATGACTGAGGGCTTGGCTAACCATCACTCCCGGTAAACTTTCATCTTGACTGGAAAGAGAATAAATCAAGACCAGAATTGGTAAATCACGCAATTCTTCTTTTTGTCTGAGTGATAAAACCAGTTTTTTTGCTGCTTCTTCACCGTAATTTTTTGCCGTATCCAAAGAAATTTCATACGAATTATATTCATAGTCCGTCACATTCGTATTCATTAAAAGGCAAAGTGAAATTCCAATTCTCTTACTCGGATCATTCTTATCATAGAAGTCCAACTCTGTAATATTACTGACAATATTTCTCATTGCCGGAAATGACTGATCTCCTTCTTTCAGCCTTTCTCCCTTTTCCATATTCAACCCTTCCGGATTTGTGGAAGACTCTGCCGATAAAAGCCGATCAAGGCTTGACTCATCTAAAACCATTCCTTGTCCCAAAATCGAACTCTCTGTTTCAAATACTTCTTTACTCAATTCAATCATTCTTTTTTCAACATGAATCAAATTAGAAGCCTTTGGCGTATAATTCCTTGAATAAGCAAATCCGTCTTTTAGTATATCATACTCTGTTTCATCTGTCTTTTGAATCTTAACGATAGGCGTTTCAATTTGCTCTATCGGTTTGCCGCATCCCATAAGCATGCAACAACACAATACAAAAATCAGATTAATCTTCATAGCGATGAGCCTCATTTAGAAATTCTTCTTCATTTAAAATTTGAATCCCAAGCTTTATCGCCTTATCATATTTACTTCCGGCCGCTTCTCCGGCTATCACGACATCTGTTTTTTTAGAAACACTGGATGAAACATTCGCTCCCAGCTTTTCCAAAAGAGCCGTTGCCTCATTTCTACTTAAACTATTTAAACTTCCTGTCAATACAACTGTTTTACCACTGAAAATGGTAGTCAAGGATTCTTCTTTAACATAAACCATATTGACACCATGGTTCATCAACTCCTCAATTAAGTGTTGATTGGATTCATCTTCAAAATAGGTTCTGATTCCTTCTGCTGTAATTTCACCGATATCCTTGATTGCACTCAGCTCTTCACTTGTTGCACTCATCAATCGCTCCATCGTTTCAAATCGTGCTGCTAAGATTTTGGCTGCTTTTGTTCCGACTTGCCGAATTCCCAAACCTACCAACAATTTATCTAAACTATTATTTTTAGATGCTTCGATCGCCGAAACAAGATTCTCATAGCTCTTCAATCCGAAATTTTTTGTAGAGATCATCTCTTCACGATGTTTCTCTACTTCATAAAGTTCACAAATAGAATTGATCCATCCCATTTCATGAAACATTTCAACTTTTTTAACTCCCAATCCATCAATGTTCATTGCATCACGACTTGCGAAATGAGCAATCGACTCAACTACACGAGCCGGGCAATCAACATTGATACAATAATGCATTGCTTCATCCGGCAAACGGACAAGTGGCATCTTACAAATCGGACATACTTTCGGAAATACATACGGAACTTGAGAGCCATCTCTTCTCTCTTTTAAACTTCGCACCACTTCCGGAATAATATCTCCTGCTTTTCTGACAACGACATCATCATGAATCCGAATATCCTTTTCCTTGATCATATCTTCATTATGGAGTTGTGCATAAGAAACCGAAGTCCCTGCTAATTTAACTGTTTTTAATTTTGCATTCGGAGTAATTCGTCCGGTACGTCCTACCGTCACAAAAATATCTTCCAATTTTGTAACGGCTTCTTCCGGAGGAAATTTATAGGCAATTGCCCACCGGGGTGTCTTCACCGTATATCCTAACTCTTTTTGTAAAGAGAAACTGTTAACTTTAATAACAACACCATCGATATCATACGGAAGATCTGCTCTTCTGCTTCCCACCTCATCAATGAACTTAAATACTTCTTCAATCGATGAAAAAACTCTTGTAAATTCCGTATTTACTTTAAATTTCATGGACTTCAACCACATCAAAGAATCATAGTGATTCTCTAAGCCATACTCTTCACCATCCGGCAAGTGATACCAAAAGGCATCTAATCCTCTGCTTGCCGCAACTTTTGAATCCAATTGACGAATCGATCCGGCAGCTGCATTACGACAATTCGCAAATTCATCTTCACCATTGAGCCTTCTTGATTCATTTACTTTTAAAAGACTCTTTTTTGGCATAAACACTTCGCCGCGAATATCAATTTCATCTAAACAAGGAATTTCCATTGGAATCGACTTGATTGTTCTGACATTATTTGTCACATCTTCACCAATGGTGCCATCTCCTCGTGTCACGGCCTGAACAAATTTTCCTTCATTATATCGTAAAGACATAGCCAATCCGTCTATTTTGCATTCAGCAACATATTCTACTTTGCCTACAGCATTTTCAACACGATTACTGAAAGCTTTCAATTCCTCAAAGTCAAATACATCTCCCAGTGAAAGCATCGGCCGCTTGTGTTCAACCTTCGTAAATTGATCTAATACGGCCCCCCCTACACGTTGAGTCGGACTGTTTGAGTCATAGTATTCAGGATGTTCTTCTTCCAAACGAATCAATTCCCGCATACAACGATCGTATTCACTATCCGGAACACTCGGATTATCTAAAACATAATATTCATATCCATACTGATTTAAAAGTTCTCTTAATTCTTTGATTCGCTTTTCTACCATATTAAGATTCCTCCCGACATCTTTGTATTATACCACAGAACTCCATCTTTTTTCCTATCTGAGGTATGATTTTGAATGAAGTTTCATCCCTTATGCCACGGCATTCTCATCCGGCATATTTTTAATTTCATTAAATACATCTACACTTAAAATTAATACCAGTATAATCGTACACCAATCCGTTAACGGTTGTGTCATATAAATTCCAATTTCACCAATTAGCCTTGGCAAGATATACGCAAAAGGAATATAAAACAACCCTTGTCTGGAAATTGAGACAAGAAATGACTTCTTGCTTTTTCCCAATGATTGAAAATTCTGTGCTAAAATTTCGTAAACACCTAAAATAGGCATACAACACGCATATCCCTTCATCATACTTTGCCCCACAGCAATTACCTCAAGCTCCTGAGTATAAATCTGCATTAAAGAATTTCCAAAGAAATAGAAAACAAAAGACATGACAAACCCATAGCCCATCGTAAAACAAATCGAAATCTTCAGTGCCGATAATAACCGTTTCTTATTCTTTGCACCATAATTATACGAAGCAAACGGTTGATATCCTTGTGCCAATCCTAAGAAGACAAACATCGCAAAACTCATACTTTTTTTAGCTAACCCCACTGCCGCAACTGTTGCAGTAGAGAATAATCCCGCCGACTTTGCCAACATTCCATATGAAATGCTAGGCAGTCCACTGCGAATAAAAACCACGATTCCCAAATTCAGTATTTCTTTAAAACTTTCGAAATCAAAACCGAAATCCAAGAATTTCCAACGTACAAATTGACTCTTTGTACATATTCTGACCATCATCAACACTGCTGAAATAATTTGGGAAAAAACCGTTGCCAACGCAGCTCCTTTTACTTGAAGATTCAGTCCCCATTCAAACATAAAAATCGGATCCAAAATCATATTGGCAAAAATACCAATTAGAATCGCAATCATCGGAAATTGAACATCTCCTTCCGAACGAAGAAGGAAACTCAAAATTTGTTTCAACACAGCAAAAAAAGAGCCTAATACCAAAATGAACATATACTGATAAGCATAATCAATCACTTCTTGTTCTGATGAAAAGAAATTTAAAATTCCATTCAAATTCATCAACGATAAAAGAATCAATGCCAGTGATGTAAAAATTGTCATTGTCATTGCAGTCTTTACTGCTTTTGATGTTTTAGAATAATCTTTTGACCCCAAACACCGCCCAACATAACTGGAACTACCTGCACCAATACCATCTCCTACCGATTGAATAATCATCGTAATCGGTAAAGCAACCGTTGTTGCGGCAATCATCGCAGTATTATGCAATTGGCTTATAAAAAAAGTATCTACAATATTATATATTGTTCCTACCAGACTTGTTAAAATTGAAGGTACAGCCAATTTTATCAAAGCCTTTTTGACAGGAGTTTCTCTAAGTGTCTTTAAACGTTCTTCATTCTGCATTTTTCTTCTCCCATTTTATCCCACTTATTTTACATGATTTACTTACCAAAAACAAACTAAAGTTCTCCTATCATTTTCACAAACAATAATAAAAAACGTTCTGCAATAACAGAACGCTTCATCCTCGTTATAGTATTGAGATTAAAGATTATATACTTCCACCATTTTTCTAGCCAGACATTGTAAATATCTTAATTCCTCTTTTTTCACTTCAAGAAATGAATCCTCCATCGGAATCTTTGCCGTATGAACTTCCAAAGAAAAAACTCCGTCAAATCCAATTTCTTTTAATTTTATACAAAAATCATGCCAATCAATTGAACCACAATAAGGAGCAAAATGACTATCTAATGTCGAGTAATTATCATGAATATGAACAACCTTTACCTTTTCTTTGAGTACATCTAACATAACAGAAGGCTGATAACCATTAATATTGGCATGCCCTGTATCCACACATGCAACAAAATCATCTCCCAATTCATTTAGAAATTCTAACATTTCATATGGAGAGCGAAACGTTGTTTCCATAGGTAAATGAGTTTCATCATCATAACGAAATAAGTTTTCTATGGCAATCTTTACTCCATATTGATGAGCGACTTTTCCCAACTCACGATAAAAGTTCATATTATATCTTCTTTGCTTCTCAATTTCGTCTGCGGTCTTGGCATTTTGATATTTTCGTGGGTGAACAACAACATATTGACATCCCAATATTTGAGCTACCTGAAAGCTTCTCTTCGTCATCTCAATCAAATATTCTTCATTCGGATCAATTCCGATTTTTTTAATCAAAGGAGCATGAATTTGATAAATAACCAATCCCAATTCATCAATCTTCTTTTTGATTTTTTTTGCATGCTCGATCCACAAATCACTATTATACTCGCTGTCTTTTCCGCAATACAAATAATACCCATAATCAAATGCATCAAATCCACATTCTTTGGCAAGGTCAAAACATTCGAATTCACTTGCATAATGGCAGCATGCACTGCTGTTTATTCCTATTTTCATTTTGTTTTCTCCTTTCATCCATCTTTCCTCATTTTCGCAATCGGTATTTTTAATTGTTCACGATACTTCGATACGGTTCTTCTGGAAATCTCAATTCCTTTTTTCTTTAATAAATTCACAATCATTTGATCCGAATAAGGCATGGATTTATCTTCATGATGAATCAGACTTTCAATCTCTCTCATCATTTCATGTTGGCTTTTTCCATCATAAACATGAATAGAAAAAAAATCTTTTAATAAGATACACTCTCCGTTATAAAATAAATACTTATCTTGAACACAGCGACAAATTGTAGAAGGATTCAATCCGATTCTCGATCCGACTTGTTGATATGTCAGGGGTCGCAAAACATCATTCTTTACAAAATAATCTCTCTGCACCAAAACCAACTCTTTGACAACTTTCATCATCGTATCATATCGCTTATCAATTCCTTTAATGACTTTATATGCTTCTTGCGTTTTTTCTTGGACATACTTTTTTGTTTCTTCATCCAACATCGACTCCACCTGTTTAACTTTAAAAAACGGTCTTTGTGCCGTTAAATAAACCTTTATTTCATTTTCTTCAACTTCGATAAATACTTCCGGAATTTTATATTCCACTTTCATTTCATAAAGACTTCCCGGCTTTGGATTCAATGACTGAATATGCTTTTTTGCACGAATAACCTCTTTCAAAGAAACATTGCAATTCTTCGCAATTTCTTCTAACTTATTTTTTGCCAACAAATCCAGATGATTGTAAACAATTTGAATTGCCAAGGGATCATATGGATGATCAACAAAACAAAGCTGAACAAGAAGACACTCTTTTAAATTTCTACAAGCAACTCCCGCAGGAGTAAATGTCTGAATGGTTTTTATGATTTCCGCAATTTCTGAGCAATCTAACCTTAAAATGTTCATCAGCTCTTCCTCTGAGTCCTGAAGATATCCGTTTGAATCTAAACTTTGTATAATATATTCCGCTGCACTTCTATTTTTTATTTCACTATATGAAAGCTGCTCAAGCAACACTTCTTTTAACGTCTTCTTTTTACTGGCAAATTGTAATATTTCTTCAAAATCACTCTTTTTTATAGAATTCGCTCTCTCATAATCAATTTCAACCAACGGATTCGATTCAATCAATTGATCTGACAATTCTTTAAGCCTTTCAAACGGCATCTCTAAAAGTTTAAGATTTTGTACTTGCTTAAATGAAAGCTTATTCTTTACTTGTTGATGCTGAGTCATTTTGATTTTCATATTCTACTCCTTTACATTATTGAAAGGGTCATAATCTAAGGAGGACTAACACATGATTATAACCCTTTTATCTTATCCTAAAAATCCGATGTAAGAAAGTAAAATTCCTAAAGCCATTAAGCCATATAATAGTTTAGTTATACACTTACCATCTGTTTTCTTAATTGACCACCAACAGAATCCGACCAAGAGTACATTCAAGAGTTTAGGTGTAATTTTATCTAACAAAGATTGTATTTGAATGACCCCTTCTCCACTCGCAAATTCAAAAATAACTTTTAAAGATACAGTACTTGTTATCATTTGACCGACAACAAACAAACCAACAATTGTCGCGAATGTTGTCATATAAGAAATTACTTTATTACCTTGCCCGGAAAGAATCATATCCATTCCCTTTTCATAGCCAAGCTTCAAAAATAACCATTTACTTCCATGATTAATTAATCCAAATGACAAGAATAAGAAAATTGCTCCCAAGACGTTTCCTTCTAGTGCAATGGTAGCCCCTATACTTGCAAGAATCGGGTAAAATGTATTGAAATAAAGCGCATCCCCGACTCCGGCAAGAGGTCCCATCAATCCGGCCTTTACCGATGTTAGAAGTTCTTTATGATCTTCATCTGTTGTTTCCTCTAAGGCACTACATAAACCGACTACAAAGTGATTCATTGTATTATGATTATTATAGAATTGAAGATGTCTTTTCATGGCTCTTACTTTTTCTTCTTTTGGACGATCTTGATATATTTTTTCAAGAGCCGGTGTCATCATGCTCAAAAATCCGATTGCTTGCATGCGCTCAAAGTTTTGAGTTGATTGAAAACAATATCCGCGAAAATACATTTTCAACAAGTCTTTTTTTGTTAATAGTCTTTTCTGATTCTCCATTATAGATCCAAACCTCCTTCTTCACTTTGGGCTTCCTTATTTTCCAAACAACAATGCATACCGGCAATTCCGATAGCAATAATTGAAACTGCAAATAAATTCAATCCCAAGTAGTTAGCAAACGCAAATCCCAAAACCAAATATTGCCAATTACTCTTTTTCAACATGTAGTTCAGCAGCATTCCCAATCCGATTGCCGGAATCATTTTGCTTGCAACATTCAAACCGGTCAAAATCCAAGCCGGAATGACATCCAACAAAGACTGAATGGCTGCACTTCCCACATAAATCGTTACAAAACAAGGAATTGCATACATGAAGAAAGTTAAAAGAACCCCATATACTTGAAGCTGATCCAATTTTCTGAAATCACCCGCTTCGGCAAGTTTTTCTGCCCATCCGTTAAATACATTTCTGATTGTCTTTAAAAGAATAATTCCCTGTTGCATTAATGTAGCCACCGGAATAGCCGCAGTCACACCGACAGATACATCTCCTCCGGTCAAAGCCGCAATTGCTGTTCCGACAATCGCTCCGGTTGTTACATCCGGTGGTGTATAAGCACCTACAGCATTGACTCCAAGCCACATCAATTCCAAAGTTCCACCAACGACAAGACCGGTACGAAGATCTCCCAATAAAAGTCCTGTAACCGTTCCTGCTAAAAGTGGTTTACGAAATTGAAACTGAGGTCCAAAAGCATCTAATCCGCAAAAACCTGCCCAAATTCCAACTAATAAGCATTTTAAAATCATTTTTCCATCTCCTTTTCGATTAAATCTTTAAAATAAATCAATTCATCTTTTGGAATCATTTGAATCTGAATATCTATCCCCCGTGATAATATCTCCTTTAGATTCTCAACATCTTGATCATTAAGTGCAATTGCTTTGGTAAATCTACGACTGTTTTCTTTCGCTCTTAATCCACCCAGATTTAAGACTTGAAAGCTCAAACCGTTTTTGGCCAGCCTTAATGCATCATCCGTATTGATCAAAATAATCAATGTACGCTTTTTGATTTCTGTCTTCTTCAACAAGGATAACAATTCATCCACTCCGAATATTCTTATTTGAATATTGGAAGGTGCTGTCATCATAATCCCTGCCTTTTGAATCGGATCATTCACAACAACATCATTCACGACAAGAATCTGCTCGATATTGAACTTGTTTACCCATGTTGTAATAACCTGTCCATGAATCATTCGATCATCAATTCTCACTAACTCAACAGCCATTAATAACTCCCTCCTTTCATTTCTTCACTAAAAACTCTTAAAGATGAGGCAAAAGAATCTGTCAATTCTTTCGCAAGCTCTTTGAAGTTGCAATTTGGATCACTTCTTCTCGTTACCGCTTCAAGTAAAATCGGAATATTAAATCCTGCAAAAACCGTTACATTTTTTTGTGTCAGAAGAAGTCTTGCAGCAACGTTGCACGGAGTGCCACACATGATATCCGCAAAGACAAATACTTCATCTGTGGTTTTCATTAATTCTTTATATTCCGTCAACATTTGATTTTCAATTAGTTCTACATCCTCAACGCTTGATACTGTAATGGTTGAAATATCATCCATTTTCCCGGCAATGGTTTCAATACAACTCAATGCACCTTTCGCAAAATCACCATGGCTTGCTAATATGATTCCCAGTTTTCCCATTGAACTCTCCTTTATCCTCCTTTCACCTATATCTCAGCAATTTTCATGCCATACACAAAAAAAGGAATATTTCCGCTAAAACATTCCTTTTTTCATACACTTTTTCCCATTTCATACATCATTCTTTAAAATTAGAATCTCTCTGTATGATTTTAACGATGTGTGATATTTCCTGATCATTGATCACAATATTAAACTTTGTTTCCAAATAATGAATTGTCCCATGAATGACCCGTTCTATTTCGTTTTCTATTTTACTTAATTCTTCATTATGAGCCGGTTGCATAAATTCATAATCTTTCATGACCAATCTTTCAATCAGGTAAGAAAGATGAACGATCAAATCAATCACAGTAGAATTATCAAACAGGAGTTGAAAGTTTTCTTCTAATTGTTGTATATATTTTTCAATATAAAAATACAACTTCTTTGCATCAAAATAATAAAGATACTTATCAATTGTTTCCAATGTGATATCAATCTGTGTCTCTCTTTTTAGCTCAGAAGCCATGTCTTGTTTAGAAACTGCATTGACTTCATTCACAAATGAAAATAAGAAATCAATCCCATTCCCAAACAGAATATCATACAACGAAACAAACGGGATATTTTCTATCTCTAAATCAACTGTTCCGACAATTGCTAAAACATTTTCATTGTTTGATTTATTATGAATCATCTCTTTTAAATGATTCACTCTATCATTTTGTAAAGCTTCCACTTCGATTGAATTGACTTTATTTTTTTCAAAAATGCTTTCCAAATGTTTCTTTAGGAAAAAGGCTGTGCCTTCATTCGAACGACATACTGTATAAATCATCTTTTTATGCTGAACCTTCAGCACACGATCAATCTGATTATCAATCATTCGATCCAATTTTCTCACATTTGCTTTAACCCCCTTTAATACATCGGTAATCTGGTAGTTTAATAAAATAAGTTTTCTTGCCGTTTCCAACACAACAAGAAGATTGACTGTCGGTATTACGATTGCATGAATGCCTGTATTCTTTTCAAGCAATTCTTCCAATGAAATAAGACTCACAAGATCCACAAATAATATGACTTGTTCAAGCTTTCTCGATTTGATTTCTTTTACCAATGATGGTAGTATCTCAAGCACATTTTCTTTAAGTGAAATATCATACCCAATGACAGAATCGATGGATAAAAGTTCATTTACCGCCTCCGCAATACTTTGCGCTGTAGACTGACCATGTGCAATTACAAAAATCAATTCTTTCGTATTCCTCTCACTACCGTTTAAACAATATTCAAATATTTTAGATAACGGTCCAATTTCTTGATTTGGAATCTTAAATCCAATCTGATTTTCCGCAAATTGTATAAATTCCTTTGTTTTTTCTATCCTCTCATCCTGATTAAAATTCATTTCATCCAATTCGGATTGATAAGTATGATTCATAATATTTTTTAAATAAATTGCCAAAGCAATATTCTGGCTTCGATCAATCGGTGTATCCAAATAGCGAACTGCCCACTCGTTGACAAGCCACATCAAATCCAGAATTTCTCTATCTTCCAAATAAGCATCCAATTGATGATTTTTCAATAAATGGCAGATTTCTTCTGTAAATTGAATGAAATTTTCCGTTATCGATAATTCCTCTTTTTTATTGTAAATAATCGGAAGATGAATCATGGCTCGATAAGATACGTCATAAGGAGCAATCAAATAAGATTCTTCATTCAGCAAAAGTTCACATTGTTTTCTTGTTTTTTCACTTGTTTGATCTATTTTAAAGAAAATGCTCTGCGGCAGATGATTAAGATGAATTCTCAATTCACCCAAATTTTCAGTCTGCATCTCCATATAGGCATTGGCAATCGTCAGTTTGATATCATTCTTCAATTGACCGATATTTCCCTTTGGATAATAATTAAGAAGTTTAATGATGACTTCTCGATCAATGATTACTTGATATTCAATATTATTGACTTCTCTAGCATATAATTCAAAAATAAGTTGCTTTCTTTCTACAAATGTTTTCATTTGAAGGTTTGGGATTTGAATAATCATTTCGATTCTACGCAAAAAGGTTTCAAGAAGAACATTATCCGGATTCTCAGTTGTTGCTAAAACAAATGTAACATTCGCTTCTCTTTCAGTATTTGCTTCACCAAGACGACGATATTTCTTTTTATCAAGAAAATAAAATAACATTTCCTGTCCTTCCGGTGGAAGACGATGCACTTCATCCAAAAAAAGCATGCCGTTATCTGCCTCTTCGATCAACCCGGATCGGTCTTCTAAAGAATCGGTATAAGAACCTTTTTTACTACCGAATAAATAGCTCAATAATAAATTCGGATTATTCGCATAATCAGCACAATTAAAAACGATCAACTTGCAATCCGGTTGAAAAACCCCTTTTTGGATTCCGTATTGAAACATTTTTTCCGCAAATAAACTTTTTCCTGTTCCGCTTTCTCCGATAATCAGCGTATGGAGTGGTTTTTTAGGGTAAAGAATCGCTGCTTTGGCAAGACTTACCGCTTTCTTTAAACTATATTCATATCCAATCAATTCTTCAAAAATATCATCTACTTTGGATAAATTAACATTTTCTTCAATCAATTCTTTCAAAGATGAACAAATACAATTTTTCTCATAAACACGATTACTGATTTTCATCAAAAATTCTTTTGAAAAATATCGAACTGTTTTTCCTTTGATTTTAATTACTTTATCCATCTCAAACAACTTATTTACTTCAACCGTAACATTATTTCGAAGCATATGAAGCTCTTCTGCCAATTCATAAACAGAAATTCCTTCACATTTCCCCAGTTTTAAATCAATAAAAGAATATTTTCTTGAATAATTTTCTATTAAATCCAGTATTTGATCAATTCTCATATCATCACCTATTCTTTCACTTGATTTTAATGCAATTGTAACATTATCTACTTTTATTGTCTATTTTAAAAAAATGGAAGATATATTTCTACCTTCCATTCACTTTTATGTAATTTTCTTAAGAAACAAGTTTCTTTAAAGAAGGATGTGTAGCCAAAACTTTCTTAACCCCAACCGGAAATTTGAACGCGATCTGTACAAAATTTCCTTCGACTCCAAGAACGATTCCTTCTCCGAAAACCGCATGACTGATTTTATCTCCCTTTTTAAAGCCTTTTTTTCCTTTAGGTGTTACGGGAGCAGAAACCTCTTCAAAATCAAACTCATCATCCGGTATAAACAAAGGTTGCTCATGTGGATCTTGAAATTTACTCGAAACACCCAAATGTTCAACTGTAGATGGATCCAGCTCATCAATAAAACGAGAAGTCGTCTTGACTCGATTTAATACATAGTTAAAACCGGAACTATCTGTCAAATACAATTTATTTCTGGCTCGAGTGTAAGCAACATAAGCCAAACGTCTTTCTTCTTCCAATCCTTTTTTTCCATCTTGCATAGAACGATCGCTTGGGAAAATACCATCACTCATACCACATACAAACACATTGTTAAATTCCAATCCCTTCGCCGCATGAACCGTCATTAGCTGAACACTTAAAGAACGTTCAGTTTCATTTGTTTCTCCATACAAGCTAACTATTTGTAAATACTCATCCAAAGTACTGTCCGGGAAATTAATCATAAACGATCCAATATCATTAATCAGTTCCTTTAAGTTTTCAATTCGTTCAGTTTCCTTGTTTTCTTCTAACATACGGCGATATCCACTCTCATCAATAACTTTTTCCAACATTTTATCAATGGACGTTTCATCCACTTCTTTTTTCCACTTTTCAATCATCTGGACAAAATTCTTCACCGTTTCTCTATTTTTCGGTCCCAAAATATCCGATTCATTTTTAAGTACTTCATACATGGTTGTTTTTAATTCTTTTGAACGATCTCGAAGCTTTTCCATGGATCTTGTCCCCAATCCTCTTTTCGGATTATTGATGATACGAAGTAATGCCAAATCATCATTCATTGTAATCATACGCAAATAACATAGCGCATCTTTAATTTCCGCACGCTCATAGAACTTGACCCCGCCAAAGATCACATAAGGAATATGCTCTTCTAAAAGTCCTTTTTCAATTGCCCTTGAAAGATAGTTGGAACGATACAAAATCGCAATATCACGATATTCTGTCCCTTTACTATGAAGTTCAGCAATCTTCCGTGCGATCCATGCCGCTTCATATTCTTCTGAAGCGCTCGTATAATGAGTAATCTTTTCCCCGGCTTCTTTGTTTGTGTATAAATCTTTCTTAACACGATAACTGTTATTTTTGATCAAGGAATTCGCCCCATCCAGTATCATTTGAGTAGAACGATAGTTTTCATTTAGGATAATCGTATGCAACGGGGCAAAATCTTTTTCAAAATTCATGATAATGTTCACATCAGCACCACGCCAAGTATATATTGTTTGATCGGGATCCCCGACAACATAGACGTTATTCTGTGTTCCGGCTAAAAGACGAATCAATTCATATTGCACCTGATCGATATCTTGAAACTCATCGACATGAATATAATTGAAACATTTTTGCCACTTTGCCAAAACCTCGCTATATCGTTTAAACATTTTTACAGTGACCAAAAGTAAATCATCGAAATCCAATGCATATAAAGCATTCTGCCTCTCAACATAGTAACGATATAACTTCGCCTTATCCATTTCTCCTTTAAATCCGACTGCCAATCGCTCAGCACGATCCGGATCGATCGAAGCCGCTTTATTATTCGCAATATAATCTAAAACAGACGCATAAGAATAAGTTTGCTTATCTAAATTCAATTCACGATAAGCTTCTTTTAAAATAGCCTTTTGATCATCGGCATCCATGACTGTAAAATTACGTGGATATCCCATAGTTAAGATATCTTTTCTTAAAATTCGAACACAAAGTGAGTGAATTGTGGAAATAGAAACCGTACTGCCTTCTTGAATCATCCCATTAACTCTTTCTTTCATTTCATTCGCCGCTTTATTAGTAAATGTAATTGCTAATATTTTATTGGGATAGACTCCTTTTTCTAAAATCAGATAAGCAATTCGAGTTGTTAGAACACGCGTTTTCCCACTTCCTGCTCCCGCAATGATTCGCACATATTGAGAATCAGTCAAAACCGCTTCTTTCTGATTCGCATTCAAATTTTCAAAATTCATAACTCTCACCTCAGTGTTTATAATCATATCATAATCAGAGCCATCACAAAACAAAAAAGTTAATGAAAACTTAATAGAATTATTTGTAAATTGTTTCACCACTGTTTCAAGTTATGTTATAATATGTGAAAGGAGAAAGCTCATGAACAAAATTGCAGATAACTGGAAAGATTATGAATGTATTTCTGCCGGAGATGGAGAAAAAGTAGAGCGTTGGGGAAATATCTTACTACGCCGCCCTGATCCACAAGCCGCATGGAATAAAGAACCGGACCCGGTGTGGAATTCTATTCACGCACATTATCACCGCAGTTCAAAAGGGGGAGGAAGTTGGGAATTTAAAAAGAAACTTCCGGAAACTTGGACCGTTTCATATAAAAACCTCACATTTAAAGTTTCCCCTACCGGATTTAAACATACCGGACTTTTTCCTGAACAAGCAGTCAATTGGGATTGGATGATGGACATGATTTCAAAAGAAAATAGAGAAATCCGAATCCTCAACCTATTCGCTTATACCGGGGGGGCTACCATGGCTTGTGCTAGTGCCGGTGCCGATGAAGTCGTTCATGTCGATGCTTCAAAAGGAATGGTTCAGTGGGCTAAAGAGAATATGGCACTTTCCCACCTTGAAGATAAAAAAATTCGTTTTATTGTCGATGATGTCTTAAAATTCGTACAACGAGAAAAGCGCCGTGGCCATACTTATCACGGAATCATTATGGATCCGCCGAGTTATGGAAGAGGGCCGAATAAAGAAGTTTGGAAATTGGAAGATCAACTCAATGATTTAATTGAGAGTTGTTTAGATATTCTTGATGAAGAACCCTTGTTCTTTCTCATCAATTCTTATACAACCGGGTTCTCGGCAACTGTTCTTGCAAACTGTTTAAAAAAGACCGTTCTCAAAAAACATCCAAGCGGTAAGATTGAAGCAGGAGAAGTCGGACTACCAATCACCAAAGATGATTTGATCCTCCCTTGCGGAATTTACGGAAGATGGATCAGCCATGATTAATATTTTATATGAGGATAATCATTTGCTTGTTGTTGAAAAACCTTGCAACATGCCGACGCAACAAGATGAAAGTGAAGACTTAGATCTATTAACTTGTTTAAAAGAAGATTTAAAGATTCGCTACAATAAATCAGGAAATGTCTATTTGGGACTTGTTCATCGTCTAGATCGCCCTGTAGGGGGTATTATGGTTTTTGCCAAAACATCCAAGGCCGCTTCAAGACTCAGTGATCAAATTAGAACGCATCAATTTCAAAAAACATATCGTGCTATCGTAAATTATAACGGTCTTAAAAAACAAGATACATGGATTGATATGTTAAAGAAGGACCACAAGACAAATACCAGTAAAGTCACGTCTATCCGTGATCCTCAAGGAAAAGAAGCTATTCTTTCCTATTCTATCCTTGATATCAATCAAAATCTGGCTTGTGTGGAAATTTCATTAAAAACAGGCCGTTCTCATCAAATTCGTGTTCAATTTTCCAGTCGAAACCATGCTTTATGGGGAGATCAAAGGTATAACCCTTCTGCTAAAGAAAATCAGCAAATTGCATTATGGGCTTACTCAATTCGATTTATCCATCCCACTACCAAGCAACAATTGGAATTCAAATTAAATCCGCCAAATCAATTCCCTTGGAATTTATTTTAGATAAGGAGACTCGTTTATGACATATGGTAATGTAAAATTAAATGGTAACCAACCAAAAAGAAAAAGAAGAAAACTGAGAAAATCATTTGTGATTAGTGCCTCCCTTTTTCTTATCACATTTACTCTTTTGTTAGTATTTTTGTTTTTCCCTACTACGGCAAGGAAACTCAAAAAAATCGGATATAGTCCGGAGGCAATTGAAATCATCAAACAAGACAAAATAGCAAATACTCTTATTGACGGGAATTATTTTTCCGAGAATTTACAGAGCGCCATTTTATCCAAAAATTATGATTTAAAATATTTGGATCTATATCTGATTCAGGATAAAACCACAGAAGACGATACGCTCCTTTATGATAAGCTTATCGCAAAAGGATACAGTACAAATGAACTGATTCTTTTGTATTCAAGTCTTACATTTAAAGAAATGACTCCTTTACTTGTATTTGATAAAGTAAAAACAGTCGATTTTTACATCAATGATGTTTCTGATCATCGTATCACAAATAATGCCCAAAATTTCTTTGAATTATCCGGAAGTTATATTGAATATTACAAGGAAACCGAGGTATCCGTCAGCATAGACAGAAATGCCCTCATGGTAAATAAACATTATTATATTGATGAAAACTTCATTCCAAATGATTTGGTTACACTTTCAATTCAATACGCAGCTTCTGACAGACAGTTACAAAGAGAAGCGGCTGATGCACTACAAACAATGTGTGATGCCTTGCAAAGTGAAACAGGATTAAGAATGTACGCATCCAGTGCATATCGCAGTTATCAATCACAAGTAGAAATCTATAATGGGTATGTTGCCACAAAAGGACAAGAAGCGGCTGATTTAGTAGCGGCAAGACCGGGATTCTCTGAACATCAAACCGGTTTAACAGTAGATATGACTCCTGTTGGAAGTAGTATGGGAGAATTCGGAGACAGTGAACAATTTAAATGGATGCTAGAAAACTCTTATAAATATGGTTGGATCTTACGCTATCCTGAAGGAAAAACAACGATTACCGGATATGACTTCGAAGCATGGCACTATCGTTATCTTGGTGTTGATTTAGCTACAAAAGTTCATAATTCGGGTCTTACCTATGATGAATATTATGAATTGTATTTAAAATAAAAGAAGTAGAAGTCCAAGTTAGGATTTCTACTTTTTTAATCTATGCTTGTAGCTGTTTAATACATTTAATTGTCATACAATAATCTTCTTTTACTTTTTCTACCAATAAATCAATATCTGCCTTATATTCATGACAATTACGAAGTCTTTCACATAATGCATCAGATGAAATATACAGTTGTGTAAGTGCTAAATTCTGGCAAATCCCCTTTATAGTATGAACAGCTCTAAAGGCTTCTTCCATATTCCGATTCTCAATTGAGTCAATCAATAATTGATAGCTTTTATCATCCATGTATTTCAAAACAAACTTGATAATTCTTTCCTCTGTTCTCAAGCGGCCTTTGACTTCCTTATAATCCGCATTCATCGCAGCATAGCATTCTTCAATTGTCATTATTTTTTCTCCTTATAAAAGCGGTATGCTCCTCCACCCTCTCTTTTAACTTCATACATCGTATCATCAGCCA
>CATJXY010000047.1 GCA_949744505.1 uncultured Erysipelotrichaceae bacterium
CGTACTGCATAAGGTTCGGAATATTTTTTTTCTGGTCTTTTACATAGCCTTGTATTGCCTTATTAAAAATCTCTGTATCCATCTTATTCATATTTCGCAACACATCACAAATGGTACGGTCACGGTCATAAATACGGACATCAATAGAATCTATTTTTCCGCTGGTTTCTCCAAGTGTAACCAATGCAGACTCAACACGATACGCCTTAATAAATGGATAATCAATTTTAGTGCGCAATTTTGAAACATTTTTATCAATTGCAAAATTCCACTCAGCAGGATTTCGATCACTGTATCCGTAGTAGAAAAGAGCTGTTTCCATACAAAGGACTGCATCGGGGAACAGACGATTGATAATTACAATCTCGCTTTCTCCAGAGTCTTCGATCCAATGATAGTAACCCCGCCTTACCCTTTCAATCAAACCTTTATCTAAAAGCAATTTTATATTTGCATAATATAGCTTTGAAGCTGTCAGTTCAGCGGTTGTCATAATATAATTGTGCCGATCAAACAGTTCTCTCAAAATCTCAAAGTCATTTTTCTGATACATTTTTCTACCTCTACTTAACTGACCCTGTTTCCAATCATCAATAGGGTACTTTACTATATCATATTCGATTATTCATTTAAAGTCAACAATAGTAAGCTGAACACTTTTAAATAGTTGAAGTAGGTAGTTTAATAGAAGATACTGAGTATAATTGACCCTACAAAGCGGATTAATGTATATAAGGATTAGAGATAGCCGAGATAAATTATATTTTAACAAATCCCTAATATCTTATGAGCAATATTTCCTTGAATAATGCATAGTTAGACATAGAAAAGTAACGGGAAATAAATTTCTGTTACTTTTAATTTGTCATGTAACATAGCTATAATTTCAAGTAACTCACACAATATGAATTGTAGAGTTTTATTTATTTTGATAACTTATCAATAAGGAGGAATCAATGTATGTTTATCAAAATATTACTTGTTTTATTCATGCTTCTTTCAGGATGTCAAAGCAGTTCTTCATTAAATCATTCAGAATCACAAACCAAAGATTATCCAAAAAATTCAATTGTGGGTGAAGTAATCGCCGTCAAAGACAACTATTTATTGGTTTCTTATGAACAAGATTTAGCCACTGTATCATTAGAAAATTCCAACGATACATTTACCATAGGTGATATTGTACAAGTCTATTATGAAAGTACACAAGAAACCTATCCATTAACATTAACCAACCCTATCATTGAATTTAAAGAAACAGGAGATAATCGAATTGAAATGATCCTCAATCTATTTTGTGAAATTTATGAGATCGACCCTGCACTCAATGACGATATAAATTTTATTGCCTTGAACTTAACAGAATTTGATTTCTTAAATCCCCAACAAAAAAATGCTTTATGTTATTTAATTGAATCCAAATTTAACTTATCTGTTTCACAGGCAACCATGGAAGATTTGATCAATCAAGGCTTAGCAGAAGAATTACTCATTCCAAATGGAATTCTATTCACATTAACTTGTGATGATATGACCGATAAATCACTGACATTCTCATGTACAAAATATCGAAGTGGTCTTGGTGCTATTTTCTACACAGACAATAAAGCAGAACTAAAAGATAACACTTGGAATTATGAACTTGGACTGTTTGCAATATCATAATAAAAAAACGATTTAGATTCTACATCCAAATCGTTTTTAATTTAGCTCTTTCTTGATTCACTCATTTTTCTTCTCAGTAAATCCATTTGTAATCTACTATAATCCATTGCCTCTCGATATCTTTTTTGTTTAGATAAATTCTCGATCAGCAAATCTAAGATGAAATCTTGTACAATGTAAAACTTGTCTGTTTCAGTAAACGTGTATAATAATTTCAAATATTGAATTATTTTCGTGCTATCATCACTTAAAATCGCCTGCATTGTACAAATCATTAATCGATAATACTCATCTTGTCCCTTATAAATTTCTTTCATTCTTTTTAAAGCTTGAATGCATTCTTCATAATTCCCAAGTTTATGGTATGACCACATTAGAATATCATTCATTTCCATCAAATAAAGGCCTTCTTCTAAACATTTATTTGAAAGTTCAATCGCCTTTAAATAATCACCTTTATAGAAATAATTTTCTACCATATTTAATCTAACTGCATCCATTACTTTTTTATTATGAATTAACTGCGATGATTTTAAAATTTCATCATATAATTTTTCAGCATCTTCATAACGATATAAATGTGTTAAATTCATACCAATATGACAGCCTGTGTATAAAGAACGAATATAATTATTTGTAGAATCAAATAAATTTTTAGCTTTTTTATGAATAATCAAAGAATTTATAGGATTGCCCAACTTCCAATAGATATATCCTAAACCATAATAGAGCATCCCTTTTAGTTCTTCTTGAACTCCTGCACATTTCTCACGAGTTTCCTCATAATAAAACAGTGCTTTTTCCCAGTCAGATTTATCTGCATAATAATTACCCAAATAAATATAATACATAAATAATTCTTTCGAATCGAAAAGATCAATAAAATATTCTTCTATAACATTAAAGGATTCCATCATTTTATTATCTTCTTTTTGTATAATAGCATAAATCATCTGTAACAAATAAAATAATGGTGCATCACATGTATTGATATAATCATTTGTATTACATACTATTTTCTTAGCATATAAAGTAAATGAATCGTAATCAGCATAAATCAGATATTTAATATTTTCCCAAAATTCCTTTTTAAACTTACTAGTTTTAGAATTCTTTAACTTAATATCAAAAAAATCAGCATAAATTTTGACTTTTTCATAAGAAACATTTTTACTTCCTGTTTCTATATCTGAAATGATCTGTTTACTTAATCCGATTTTTCGGGCAATCTCCTGTCCTGTATAGCAGCCTGATTCTCTTTCTTTTCGTAGTAATTTACCTAATACTTGCAGTTCATCTTTCTGAAACAACAAGTCAATCATAGAGTTCCGCAACCATCATTTCTTTCAGGATCACATCTTCCATAAGGAACCGCTTCCGGTTCTTCACATACTGTGTTTCCCTCATCATCCAAGTAGCAGCAAACTTCGATTCCGTCATCATTAATATGACATCCAAGAGCTGTACTTGCCTTTACGTTTTGGTTTGCACTTGCCAACATGGCAACGCATAGTGTCACTGTAAGAATTAACTTTTTCATATTTTATCCTCCTTATTCTTAAACATCGACATTTTATCATTTATTCTTTTTTTCAACAATAATATAGTCGTACGACTTAACACTTTATTAATTATTTTTTGCTTTTATATTTACTTCAACTAATGTTTACATAACTCTCATTTCATTCTTTGTTTCAAACTATTTATAAACGCATTAAAATATTCAAAAAGAAAAGAATTGAATCCCCTTGTATAGAGAAACAATCCTTTTAAAAGATGTATATTTTCAGTTTTTGTGTCACCTTGATTATTTAATATTACAATTCAATATTATTTAGCTTCAACAAGGCTCTTGCAGTCTCTACACTATCGACCCCTGTTGCATTTTTTATTGGTGCAAACTCATGTTCCCGTATGCATTCAAACGGTAAACAGTTCTCCATCAAATGGACCATATCCAATGCCAATGTTTCGAATTTGTAACCATTAGGTTTATCTGGAGAAATCATTTCACCATTTTCATTAATATGAGGAATTTTCTTTTCAACAACATGGATTGGCATATTTGTATTTAATATTTCTTCAAGCTTTTCTTCTTTAAATATGTAATTCAAAGTCACTCCGAAATTATAAGCCAACTCGTTCTTTTCATTCCGCAAAGAAATCATATCTTGTGTCATTTCGTAGTATTCCACAATTTGAGGTTTGCCATCTTCTAAACATAACACACCTATTTTTTCATGAGGTTCAGCTTTACGTACGACCTTTCCGCCACTGACACAGCCATGTTTAATTGTTGCACCAATAAATACCGGATCGGCAATTCGCTGTAAAACATTGTCAACAGAAAATACATTTAACCATTCAAGTTTTCGTTCTTTAACATCCTTTAACAATCCGGCTTTTGCCATGCTCGAAAACCAACCACCATTTCCATTTGGTGAAAGACTTAATGAACACTTGCTTTCCATATATATTTTCCCTTGGTAGTCAACAGCCGGAACCATCTCTTGTTTAAAAAACAAAACATATTCTTTTGGATAAGAGAAATAATTATGTTCTTCGAAAAAAGCAACTGTATCTTCATAATTTTTCTCAGAACACATGATATAAAACGGGATATAAGCATTTGCTTTATTTGTCACTTCCAAAAGATTATTAATCAAGCATTCAAAAATAAACAAGTCCTTTTCTAACCCGACATTAAACATCCCTTTTGGCTTATCAAATCCCAATCTTGTACCTTGTCCACCCGCTAAAAGAACCGCTCCTACTTTTCCTAAGCGAATTTGTTCAAGTCCTATTGCCTCATATTCTTGGTGATGTTCATTTATCTCATCCCATTCTAGCGCTTTTAAAGGTTGGATAAATCGTTCTTTTTTTTCAGATTGTTTTTCATTCAACTTATCTAGCAATGAGAAATCAGCTTCTTCAATTTGTGAAAATAGTTGTTCCTTTTCTTTTTCATTTAATTCATCCACATATTTTAAAAGATGTGTCTGCTTAGCTTCCTCAGTTTTCTTTATAATTTCTTGTCTATTCATAAGCAATCCTCTCATTTTAAATAATCCTTATTTCTGAATTGTAATTATGTTATCTTCTTGAATACGAACATATTTTCCTGCTTTAAGAAGATTTATCTTTTCTCCGTTAACAAAAATAATCGGAGAAATAACATTACCCTGTAATTTTCTGATTTCATCTACATTCACGTCAATAAGAGTCATTCCCTTTTCAACTTTCTGTCCTGTTAAAACCCTTACCTTATAACAACTGCTCGGACATGCAGTGGACTCTATCCCAATATGAATCAAAACCTTTAGCCCATCTTCTCTTTCCAATCCAATCGCATGGCCTCTTGATGAAATAACTGTAACAACGCCATTAAACGGAGCAACAATTGAACCGCTGATACAATCAATCGCAAAACCATCTCCCATTGCTTTTTTCGCAAATATCGGATCTTCTATTTGATCTAAGCTCAAACATTTTCCTTCCATTGGAGAAACGAAATCTTCTTCTTTTCTTTTAAAACCAAACAACCCCATAATGACATCCTCACTGTCTATATCATACATCATTTCAGTGCTTTTGTCTTGTCTTTTCCCATAAGAAAAGCATACAATTTTAAATCCAATCGTATGCTTACGCTTTAACTTCTTCTTTCTGACGACATTCTGCACAAACGCCTTCAAATACCATCGTATGACCCTTGACCGTAACTCCCATTTTTTCAGAGATCAACTCATCAAGCTCTTCGGCATATTCTACCGGAACATCTTCAATTTTGTTACATTCCATACAATGGAAATGGTAGTGCTTATTTTCTGCATTTTCATAAATATATCCCTTCTCAGGATCTTTTATACGAGAAAGAGCTCCCCACTCTGTCAACAAATTCAAATTTCGATATACTGTTGCAATTCCGATTTCAGAATCTCTTTCCTTCAACATAGCGAATACCTCATCGGCACTCACATGTCGATCTGCGGACAATACTGCATCAAGAACAGCCTGTCTTTGTTTTGAATGCTTATAGTTCATATTTTTCACCTCATTCATAAAATTGATAGCCGCTATCAATTATTTTACCATAATTTCAAAATTGTTCAACCCTATAATAAGATTGCAATTCCTAATGAAATTTCATTCTCGCTGTTTAAGATATACTTTATCATCTTAGAAGCAAGAAAATTCACTTATTTTGTCGAAGAAAAAATATTTTAATCATTTTTCAATTCAAAACTATTTTTAGCATCCTTGTCCTTCATCAATACTGCAAGCTCCCATATAAACCATATTGATTTTCTCCATCAATTCAGTTTCTAATTCATTCTTCTGATCTTCACTGATTTCTGTCCAAACATCTTCTTGAGAATCCACAGTTCCTGTATGCATAGCAACAATTTCGCCATTTTTTATAAATAATACTGTTGGATAATATACATGCTTGATTGTTTCATCTCCCAAGCCTGCATAAGTCTGTGCATAATCACCCAATACCTCAAGTAATTTATAGTAATCATCCGATCCTTGTTGTGTTGTCACAATCTCACCATCTTTAAGTTCTTTTAGATCTCTTTCATCATAGTTATTGATATAGTAAAGCCTTTCAATTCCACCAGCATCCAATGCACTTAAAAGTGATGGCAATAAGGTTCGACACCACGGGCATTCCGGAAAACCGAAATAAACAATTGCTGATTTTTCCTCTTCCATCATTTTAAATAGTTCTGCCATCGTTAAATACACAACAGGATTATCCTCGGAAATTTCCACTTCAATATAGTTATGTCCTCTTTTATCATCAAATTCGCCATTATGAATTTCATACTCTTCTTTAAATTTCATCGCATCCGAATTTTTAGGCTGTTCATCAACAGAGGATGAAGTATTCGTACACCCACAAAGCAACATTGCAGTCATCAGTATTAAAATTATTTTTTTCATAATCTGTACTCCTTTTATTGACTCTATAATCAAGTATAGACTATTTCACAATAAATTACAAAAATAATCTTCTTTTTTCTTATCAGACTATAAAATTCTCGTTTTTACTCTTCTATTTTTTTAATTTTTTCTATATAATTTTAAACATCAAAGGAGGGATTTCATGAAGCGCTATTTTTGTATTGTTTCCGGAATTGTACAGGGAGTCGGTTTTCGTCATTTCTGCACCATGGCTGCTTTTAAGCACCAAATAAGCGGTACTGTCAGAAATATGAGCAATGGACTGGTTGAAATTCAAGCTCAAGGAACCCCTGAACAGTTTAATGACTTTATTCAAGAAATACAATTAGGGAATCGATTTATTAAAATTGATAATATCTCAATCAAAGAAATTCCCGTATTGAATAATGAAACAAAATTCAAAGCATTGTACTATTAGAAATCGTGTCAAACATAATACTTATACTTGCACAAAAAAAGCATCTATTTGTCAGATATCCAACAAGCAGATGCTTTTAAATTTCATTCTTATGCTTTAGCAGCTGACTTTCCGGCAATTCGACCGAATGTCAAAGTTCTACCGATTGCAACACCGACAATATATTCCGGATAGTTATGTGCAAAGAATCCGCCGCTATCATTACCCGCAGCATAAAGTCCTTCGATCACTTCTCCGTCTGTATCCAATACTTGCATATCTGTGTTGATGCGTAGACCATCTAATGTACATAGAATTGTAGCACCTTGTCTAGCTCCGTAGAATGGGGCTGTATCCAATGCGATCATTCTATATCCTTCTTTACCGAAATCATCATCACTGCCTTTTGCAGCAAGTTCATTGTAACGATTTACGGTTGCTACAAACTGTTCAGCAGGGATATTCAACTTTTCAGCCAATTCTTCAAGTGTATCTGCTTGTTGAATATATCCTCCGGCAATTAATCCCTGAAGAAGACCTTCAGCAGACTCATGGTCAAAGATTTGCAACAATCCACCTGATTCAGACGGTTCAATACGAGCACATCCGATCTGATGCATTTGTGTTACATGTTGATGCCAATTTGCATCAAAAATTGTGTTATACAAACGCTTTGGCTGTAAGCTTCCGGCATGAAGCATGAAATCATATGGAAGTGATTCATTAACAAATCTTTCTCCCTTTAAGTTAACTTTTAAGAATGGATGAGATCCGAAAATCAAATATCCGGAATCATCCCAGTTTCCATCAATAAAGCGATCCGGTTGAATTGCAGCACGGTCAAACAACATGCATGTTGCATCATCATCTTTTGCAGCTCCAACCCAAACTGCCGCTTTAATACCATCACCCTTATTGAATGAATGGCTATCTGTTCCGGCAATAGACTTATAAGCAGTTGGATTTAATTCTTCCATCATTTCTTTATTTGCAGAATATCCACCTGTACAAAGAATTACGCCCTTTGAAGCATTAATACGGATGTAACCATCAGCATTCTTAGCAATTGCTCCGGTAACTCTTCCCGTATTGTTATCTGCTCTTTCAAGTTGAACCATTGGAGTTTCATACATCATTTCTACTCCAAGTTCTTTACATCTTTCAATCAAAGATGGGAAATAATCAACGGTTTCTTTTGTTTCATCATTTTGGAAATTGTGCATTGTTGGGAAAATCTTATAGCTTCCATGAGAACCTTGACCGATATCCCATTCCATATGAAGCTTTGTTCCAGGTACTTTTTCAGCCATCAAATCAGCAAGCCAATCAATTGCACTTCCTGATTCATCTGCCCAAAGTTGGATCAATTTCTGATCTGCACGACAAGATGCATAACGCATCAATTCTTCAACCAATTCTTTTTTATCAAAGTTAACATTCGCTGCTTGAGCTGATTTTGTATTAACAGCACCAATCCAGTGTCTTTCTGTTCCATTGAACATCAAAGCTTCAAGAAGAGTAACTTTAGCTCCTTCTTCGGCTGCTCCGGCTGCTGCCATTAATCCGGCACCCCCTGCACCGATTACCAAAACTTCTGTATCCAATGTCTTTGTGATTTGATCTTCAGCAATTTTTTCAGGAGCTTCATTCCATTTTAAAGTTTTTGAAGGCTGTTCTTGCTGTTCTGTTTCGCTTTGTTGAGTACTTTCTGAACTAGCTGTGCATGCACCAAGTAATCCTGCGGCTGCAACTGCTGCTGAACCTTTCAAAAAGTCTCTACGAGATATTCCTTTTTTCATCTTTCTTTCCTCCTGCTTGTTATTGTAATCACAAAACAAAAGTAAAAAAAGGGGAAATTTTAATATCTATAAAACTTCTTTTTTCTTAAAATTTGCCCTTATAAAAGAATGTCAATGTTTAATACTCCTTTTTCTGCCATCATCTTTTGAATCTCTGTTGCCAAATGTAAATCATTTGCATTCTCACATTTCAATTCAATCGACCATCTTGATAAAGAAATTTTGCCAAATCGCAAGATTGATTGAAAAATATACTCCTGAATCGACACAAGTTCAGCTAAATTTTCGGCATTAAAGGAATTCATATCCACAACTAGAGATAATTTTAAAGATCGATTATAGACTTCTCTCATCAATAAATCATAACCAAACATAAATAGGGGTGTCACTTTTGTATCATCCAGCTTATATGTATCATATGGATAAACAACAATTTTGAAATCTCGCAAATCTTTTTCTTTATTTTGAAACGAATGAATTTGAAGGTACTTATGATAAAGCATTGAATCCATCGGTTTATTAAACAGATTCTTCTCCTCTCTCATTTTTTCAAGATAATAAACAGACTCTTCAAAAGAAAGCACTTTCCAATCATCGCTTCTTGATTTCATCATTTTTTTCCAATCAGTAGGAGACTTCTTAAAACATTTACGAAAATATGTATAAAAAGATTTCGTATCTTGGAAACCAGACTCATAAATAATATCTTGTATCGGCTTTTCACTAAAAAGTAGTTTACGTTCTACAGATTTTAGTCGAAGATTCATCACATAATTCATAAATGATGTAGAAAAACATTCCTTCCAAACAGAAGTTAAATATTGAGGTGTAATCTGCTCACTTTCAGCAACTTCTTGTAACGTTATCTTCTCTTGATAGTTTTCTTCTATATAATGAAAAATTCTCTTCATTCTCTGCTTTTTATCATAGGAAATAAAGCTATATATACCATTGCGATCATTCATTGAATCATATTCAAGACACAACAAAGAAAGAATAAACCTCCCTTGCTCGGTCAATTCCTGTGACGGTTCTTCATAAAAATGATTAATACAATCTGAAAGAAAAATCTTATCTCTTCCATAATTAAACTCATCTGACTGATCTGCATACCGAAGCGTAGCACAACCAAAGAAAATATTTTCCATTTCTGGGAAATATTTAACCGCACGTTCACTATCTATACAAATCACTTGAACAATACATCCTTGTTCACTGAAAAGCGTACTGACTTCATAACGATTGATGAAAAACATTTGCCCTGTTTCAATGATCTCATTTTTATCCATAATCTGACAGTTTAACACTCCGTCAAGTACATAGTATAGATAAAAATTGTTCCCAGAACAAAAAACAGACGTGCTCTTTATTGAAATAACATAATTTCCTATCATTTCTTTCATTGTAACTTCTTCCTCATGCTTATTATAACTTCTTGTTTCTTTTTTAACAAGCACTTAATTTACACTCTTTTTTATGCATTTTATAAGGGAAATATCTACAAGTGATTCAATAAATTTAATTATCGACTGATAATCCATTTACCACTACGGTTTGTTCCTTTTCTTTCAATATACTTTGCCTTTTGTAGTTTTTTAAACAGTCTTTTTATTGTTGCAATAGAAACACCTAATAAATCCGCATATTCCCGTTGAGTATAATGAGGATGCAATTGAATTTGCTCTAATAATTTTTCTTCCAAATGTTGAGTTTTATTGGTATCAATGGTATCACGAATGGTATCGCATTCCCTATAAATATTGATTCTTAAATCAACATCCCCACCAATAAACTCCGGTTCTCTTAATCCAGCTTCTAAAACTGTATTGGTAATATGAAAAATCCCACCTCCATAGACACATGTTTTCTATACATCTACTTTAGTGAGATTAGTGTTTATAACCCTTTATTCTTATAATTCTTTTGGTTTTGATGAATTTCTCCACATTTCACTATAAGAAGTAAATGGAACTTCATCTGCATTTATTTTTGCTTGATTTCTTTGTTTCTTGATATTATTTTCATGTACACGAGCAAGAATATCCTTATTTACCATATAATAAACATAAACAATCTTTTTCAATAAAAACCACTGAATGACGGCATTCACAATTAAAGGTTCTTTCTCATCTGCTTCTTGCAAAGCAGGTATAATCGTTTCTTTAAGCGCTGCCGCTTTATTCAATGCCAACTGTTTTAATTGCTCGTAATTTGCAAAATGATTACGATCAATTTCACGTTGCAAAGCCCCTGCTTTAACCTTAAACAAACGAGAGAATACTGATAAGACTTCTTCCTCCTCTTCAAAAAGCATGGCGACCATATCATTTTTACACTCAGCAAACATACTGAATGGTTCTGTCATACAATAATATAGACCTTTTACCAGAAGATAATCATCATCTTTTCCGTTTACCAACATTAAAGCACGTTCATTTCCCTGTTTTTCACCATATACAATATATGGAATACATAGTGGATCTCCTTTTAACTTAAATGCATCCTTATAACGGATGATTTGATTAGATACAACAGACTGATTGATTCCGACATGTAAATCCACACAAATTCGTAAATCAGAATCTAATTCAAACATCTTAGTCAAAATATCCTTAACTTCACATTCTTCCTCTTCAATACTAGACAAATAATCTTCCAAAAATCCATTGAAGGCACACTTACCCTCTTCTTTTCTGATGTCCTGAACATCCTTTAAAATTTGATAAACACCCATTTTCTCTCTCCCTTTGAAGTATTTTCTAACTTTATTATAAACTGTTTTGACGACCGAAAAAAGAAAAACTTTCATTTTTTGTACAATATTTGTATTTTTCGTATATTTAAAATAAATTTCTCTCTTCTCTTTTTATTGTGTCTCATCATTTCCCTATTTAAAGAGATTATGATACCTTATTTTATGTTAAAAAAATTAGATTTATGAATTAAATTTCTATTTTTATCTTTATTTCATTTAGATCAAACAACTTTTGATTTATAGTCATTTTCAACAAATAATGAAATTTGTTCGATTGCATTAGCAGTCGGTTGACTCGAGTGCTAAAATAATTCATAATGTTTTTGTTCATAATATGAACGGAGGAAAACTATGAAAGAAGTTAAAACACCTAAGAAGTCCATTTTTTATTACTGGATGATCGTACTTCTTATAACAATTGTTCTAAATTCAACCCTATTTCCATGGTTATTAGAAAAAAGTGTTAAAGAAGTCGATTACGGAACATTTTTGAAATACTTAGAAAATGGTGAAATTCAAACCGTCAACTACAGTGATGATCAAATTACTTTCTCTGTCAAACAAGGTGAAGAATCGATCGCTGTTTATAAAACAGGAGCTTTTGAAAGTGACTCTGCAATCATCGAGAAAATGTATAATGCCGGAGTTCATTTCAGTAAAGAAATACCGACTCAGCAATCCTTTTTGGGAAGTCTATTGAGTTGGTTTGGTCCATTGTTCTTTTTCCTAATTATCAGCCAATTGCTTAGTCGTATAATGATGAAACAAATGGGTGGAAACAATGCGATGACTTTTGGTAAAAGCAATGCCAAAATTTATGTGCAATCATCAAAAGGAATTACATTTGAAGATGTAGCCGGACAAAAAGAAGCAAAAGAAGCTCTTGCAGAAATTGTAGATTTTTTGCATGATCCTAAAAAATATGCAGATATCGGTGCAACTTGTCCTAAAGGTGCCTTGCTTGTGGGCCCACCGGGAACAGGTAAAACACTCTTGGCAAAAGCTGTCGCCGGAGAAGCAAGTGTGCCTTTCTTCTCTATTTCCGGGTCTGAATTCGTTGAAATGTTTGTCGGACGTGGTGCTGCCAAAGTTCGTGATTTATTCAAACAAGCTAATGAAAAAGCTCCGTGTATCGTGTTCATTGATGAAATCGATACAATCGGAAAAAAGAGAGATGGAAATGGCTTTAGCGGAAATGATGAACGGGAACAGACACTCAACCAGCTGTTAACTGAAATGGATGGATTTGACGGTCAAAAAGGAGTTGTTGTTCTAGCGGCAACAAACCGCCCTGAAAGCTTAGATCAAGCTTTGTTAAGACCGGGAAGATTTGACCGGCGCATTCCTGTAGAACTTCCGGATTTAAAAGGAAGAGAGGCAATATTAAAAGTCCATGCCAAAAAAGTAAAAATGGAAAATAACATTGATTTCAATGCCATCGCTCGATCTACTAGCGGAGCCTCCGGTGCTGAACTCGCTAATATCATCAATGAGGCCGCATTAAGGGCAGTCAGAAACAATCGAACCTTAGTAAATCAATCTGATTTAGAAGAAAGTGTTGAAGTGGTTATTGCTGGTTATCAGCGAAAAGATGCTACTATTTCTACTCGTGAGAAATTAATTGTTGCCTATCATGAAATCGGTCATGCTTTAGTTGCCGCAAAACAAAGCCATTCTGCTCCCGTACAAAAAATAACGATCATTCCACGTACATCCGGTGCATTGGGATATACAATGCAAGTAGAAGAGGGTGAGCATTATTTAATGTCTAAAGAAGAGATTCAAAATAAAATTACCACTTATACAGCCGGCCGTGCTGCCGAAGAATTAATTTTCCAATCCATTACAACCGGTGCCAGCAATGACATTGAACAAGCTACCAAGCTTGCCAGAGCGATGATTACCCGCTTCGGTATGAGTGATGAATTTGATATGGTTGCATTTGAAACAGTCAACAATCAATATCTATCTGCTGATACAAGTCTTGCATGCTCCAATCAAACTGCCGCACGTATTGATGATAAGGTAGTAGAATTAGTAAAACAATCTCACCAAAAAGCGTTACAAATATTAGAAGAGAATAAAGACAAATTACATGAATTGGCAAAAGCTCTTTATGAAAAAGAAACAATTACCGGAGATGAATTCATGGAAATTTTAAATCAATAATTTTCGAAAATCCTATAATATCTTGTTATAGGATTTTTAATTTCAGAAATTCAATTTTGATAATGAAACTATTCCCCAAATCATGTATAATGGTTAAAGAATATTAAGGGGTAATTTATGGCAAAATTATATTTCAGACACGGAGCAATGGGTAGCTCAAAAAGTGCTTCTGCACTAATGACTCGTTATAATTATTTGGAAAGAGGAAAAAATCCTCTTTTAGTTAAACCGATGTTAGATACAAGAGATGGGGCAAGGACTGTAAAATCTCGTATCGGCCTCTCAGCGGAAGCTGTTTTCTTTGAAGAACTCAGAGCATACAGTGATGAAAAAATTAAAGAATACGATGCAATCATTGTAGACGAAGTTCAATTTTTACATAATGAAGATATCGAATTTTTAGCTCATATCGTAGATGATTTCGGAATTCCGATTCTTTGTTATGGGTTAAAAACGGATTTCAGAAGCGAATTGTTCGAAGGCTCAAAACGTTTGTTGGAACTTGCAGATGAAATTGAAGAAATTCCGACTGTTTGTTGGTGTGGAAGAAAGGCTCATTTCAATGCTCGTGTTATTGATGGAAAAGTAGTCACTACCGGTGAACAAATCGTTCTTGGTGCCAATGAAAGTTATGTTTCTCTATGCAGAAAACATTTTCTTTCAAAAAAACTAAAGTAAGTCAAATGATATTCAAAAAGTTAAAAAAAGATTCTATTAGAATAGAACACTTTAATAAAATATGTACTTGTATTTTTAGGAGAATTTTATGGGATTTATGAGAGCTTATAAACATCTCGATAATTTATGTCGGGATATGAATGGCATTGGTATAACCGGTTATATTGAAGATATGGAAAAAAGAACTAACGGTTCCATTCATGTTTTTAATTGGAAACAAGATTACCAACAATTAATACATTATCACGATTTACGAAATCAAATTGCACATGAAGACTATGCAGATGAAGATACAATGTGCTCTGATGAAGATGTTGAATGGTTAGATAACTTTTATCAACGAATTTTAAAACAGAGCGATCCCCTAGCCCTCTATTATAAGGCAACTGAATCACTCCTTAACGACTCATCTACCACGAAGTCAAATTCGCAAGTAAAGGTCTCTCCTCAATATACTCATAAACAATTACATGCTTCTAATAAAAAACTTCCTATATTATTGTTCATCTTAATTACAGTATTTTTTATTACAGTTACAATAACATTTTTAATTATGAATCTATTTTTTTCTATTTTTAAATAATTTAGTATCAATAAGAAAATTAATTATTATTAATTCTCTGCAATATAAAAAGACGGATATTTCTATCCGTCTTAATTTTTTATTGAATGAAATATTACTTAATGATTTCAGTAACGTTTCCAGCACCAACTGTACGTCCACCCTCACGGATAGAGAACTTAGTACCTTGTTCAACAGCGATTGGGCAAATCAATTCAACTTCCATTTCAACGTTATCGCCAGGCATAACCATATCTGTTCCTTCCGGAAGACGAACAACACCTGTTACGTCTGTTGTACGGAAATAGAACTGAGGACGATAGTTAGAAACGAATGGTGTATGACGTCCACCTTCTTCTTTTGTCAAAACGTAAACTTGAGCTTTGAACTGTGTATGAGGATGTACTGATCCTGGTTTAGCCAAAACTTGTCCACGTTGGATTTCATCACGGTTTACACCACGAAGCAATGTACCGATGTTATCACCTGCTGTAGCATAGTCCAACAATTTACGGAACATTTCGATACCTGTAACAACCGTTTTCTTTGTATCATGGATACCGATGATTTCAACTTCTTCACCAAGTTTCAATGTACCACGCTCAACACGTCCTGTAGCAACTGTACCACGACCTGTGATTGTGAATACGTCTTCTACAGCCATCAAGAATGGTTTATCAGAATCACGTTCTGGAGCTGGGATATAGCTATCAACAGCATCCATCAATTCTTCAATTTTAGCAACCCATTTAGGATCTCCGTTCAATGCACCTAATGCTGAACCACGGATAACCGGTGTGTTATCTCCGTCAAATCCGTATTCTGAAAGAAGTTCACGAACTTCCATTTCAACCAAGTCAACTAATTCTTCATCATCAACCATATCGCACTTATTCAAGAATACTACGATATAAGGAACACCTACCTGACGAGAAAGCAAGATGTGCTCACGTGTCTGAGGCATTGGTCCATCTGTTGCAGCAACTACCAAGATAGAACCATCCATCTGAGCAGCACCTGTAATCATGTTCTTGATGTAGTCAGCGTGTCCTGGGCAGTCAACGTGTGCATAGTGACGTGTTGCTGTCTGATATTCAACGTGTGCTGTATTGATCGTGATACCACGTTCTCTTTCTTCAGGAGCACCGTCGATTTGATCGTAATCTCTGAATTCTGCCATACCTTTTCCAGCCAATGTCTTTGTGATAGCAGCTGTCAAAGTTGTTTTACCATGGTCAACATGTCCGATTGTACCAATGTTAACATGGGTTTTCGATCTGTCAAATTTCTCTTTTGCCATTTGAAAATTTCCTCCTAATTTAATTTTTAATAGTCACTACTATTTTAAGATAAACGAACAAATAAATCAACAGTTAAAGTGATTAATCCTTGCTGTTTTTCTTAGCAATAGCTTCTGCAATGCTCTTTGGAACTTCTGAATAGTGATCCATCTGCATTACATAGTTTCCACGTCCCTGAGTGAAGGAACGAAGATCTGTAGAATAACCAAACATTTCAGACAATGGTACATAAGCACGTACAACGATAGCGTTATGACGTTCTTCCTGTTCACGAATTTGTCCACGACGTTTTGTAATATCTCCCATGACACTACCGAGGTACTCAGACGGAGCTGTTACTTCGACGTCCATGATTGGTTCAAGTAAAACCGGCTTACACTTCTTTGCAGCTTCTTTCAAAGCCATACTAGCTGCAATCTTAAATGCCATTTCAGAAGAGTCAACTTCATGGTAAGAACCATCAAATAATGTTGCCTTGATGTCAACTACCGGATAACCGCATGTCAAACCATTGTTAAGTGCAGCTACCAAACCTTCCTGAGTCGGCTTGATGTATTCACGAGGAACTGTACCACCGACAACAGCATCAATGAATTCAAATCCTTTACCTTCTTCATTTGGTTCGAATTTGATCCATACATGTCCATATTGTCCACGTCCACCTGACTGACGTACGAACTTACCTTCACAATCCGCAGTCTGACGAATTGTTTCACGATAAGCAACCTGTGGAGCACCTACGTTACATTCAACTTTGAATTCACGGCGCATACGGTCAACGATGATATCCAAGTGAAGCTCACCCATACCGGCGATGATCGTTTGTCCTGTTTCTTCATCTGTATAAGTTTTGAATGTTGGATCTTCCTCTGCAAGTTTAGCCAAAGCCAGTCCCATCTTATCAGAATCTGCCTTTGTTTTAGGCTCAACCGACATTTGAATAACCGGTTCAGGGAAAACCATAGATTCAAGGATAATCGGACTCTTTTCATCACAAAGTGTATCACCTGTTGTTGTTGATTTCAAACCAACAGCAGCAGCGATATCCCCTGCATTAACTTCTTCAATTTCAGCTCTGTGATTCGCATGCATTTGTACCAAACGCCCGAAACGTTCACGTACATCTTTTGTAGCATTCAAGACATAGCTTCCCGCTGTTGCCTTACCTGAGTAAACACGGAAGTATGTCAAACGACCAACAAATGGGTCTGTCATAACTTTAAATGCCAATGCTGCAAATGGTTCATCATCAGATGAATGACGAGCTTCCTCTGTTCCATCTTCCAAATGTCCCATAATCGCAGGAATATCTGTTGGAGCAGGCAAGTAATCGATAACAGCATCCAACATTAACTGAACACCTTTGTTCTTATAGGCAGATCCGCAAAGTACAGGGAAGAATTCAGAAGACAAGCATCCTTTACGGATAGCAGCTTTAATTTCTTCAACGGTTGGTTCTTCACCTTCAAGAACTTTCATCATCAATTCATCATCATAATCTGCAATCATTTCAATCAATTCTTGACGAAGTGCTTCAACTTCATCTTTATATTGATCTTCGATTTCTGTATCTGTAACCTTGTTTCCCAAGTCATCCTGATACATATGTTGTCTTCTTTCAACGATATCAATGATACCACGGAAAGTATTTTCAACTCCGATTGGCATTTGAATCGCAGCAGCTTTAGCACCTAAACGATCCCCGATCGTTCCTAGAGCCATCTTAAAGTCAGCACCTGTTGCATCCATCTTATTAATGAATACAATACGAGGAACTTTATAAGTTGTAGCCTGACGCCATACTGTTTCTGTCTGCGGTTCAACACCTGCTTTAGCATCCAATACAGTTACTGCACCATCCAATACACGCAATGAACGTTCAACCTCAACTGTGAAGTCAACGTGTCCCGGAGTATCGATGATATTAACACGGTATCCTTTCCATTGTGCTGTTGTTGCAGCAGATGTAATTGTAATACCACGCTCTTGTTCCTGAGCCATCCAGTCCATCTGAGAAGCACCATCGTGTGTTTCACCGATTTTATGTGTTTTTCCTGTATAGTACAAGATACGCTCTGTTGTTGTTGTTTTACCGGCATCAATGTGAGCCATGATACCAATATTACGAGTATGTTCTAGTGAAAATTCGCGAGCCATAATTGTCTCCTTTCATTGAGCTGATTACCAGCGATAATGAGCGAAGGCTTTGTTTGCTTCGGCCATCTTGTGTGTATCTTCTTTCTTCTTAACAGAAGCTCCTGTTCCGTTAGCAGCATCAATGATTTCAGCAGCCAAACGTTCTTCCATCGTTCTTTCATGACGAAGACGAGAATAGTTAACGATCCAACGAAGACCCAATGTCAATCTTCTTTCTGCTGAAACTTCGATTGGCACTTGATAGTTTGCACCACCAACACGACGAACTTTCAATTCAAGTAGCGGCATAACATTCCCTAAAGCTTGTTCGAAAACTTCCATCGGTTGACGACCTGTTTTAGCTTCAACGATATCGAAAGCGTTGTATAGAATGTTCTGTGCAACACCTTTTTTACCATCGATCATAATTTTATTAATCAGACGAGTGACCAATTTAGAATTGTAAATTGGATCAACCAATACGTCTCTTTTAGCTATATAACCTTTTCTTGGCATGTTTTATTTCCTCCTTTACAATCCTATTTCTTTACTTTTGGTTTCTTTGCTCCGTACAAAGAACGGCTCTGTAAACGATTGTTTACTCCGGCGCAATCCAATGTACCGCGGATAATGTGATAACGAACACCTGGCAAGTCTTTTACACGACCACCACGGATCAAAACAACACTGTGCTCCTGAAGGTTATGTCCGATTCCAGGAATATAAGCTGTAACTTCCATTCCGTTGCTCAAACGAACACGAGCATATTTACGAAGAGCTGAGTTTGGTTTCTTCGGTGTCATTGTACCAACACGAGTACAAACTCCACGCTTCTGTGGTGAGCTAAGTTCAGTAGGACGACGCTTCAAAGAGTTATATCCTCTGTTCAAAGCTGGTGATTTAGATTTCCAGACCTTATTTGTACGACCTTTACGTACTAATTGGTTAATTGTAGGCATTGATTCTTTCTCCTTTCATCACTTTTCTACTTTTATTTATGCACACAGTTCCAAGTGTGCCAACCCATTGCATAAATTAAGTTTCCTCATCGGAAACTAAAACTATACATTAAGCATGATAATGATACACGAATCATCATCAAAAGTCAAATACTTTTGTAACTTTTCTGATTTTTTATCAACTCATTCAAGATAAGACTTTTTCAATTTCTTTTAATGTTTCAAAACAAAAGTCCGTTTCACACTTATTCGGCTTTTCTCGATGAACTAAAATTGTCTTCAACCCAAATTGTTTCGCCCCTTTTATATCCGCAATCGGATTATCTCCAATCATCCAACAATCTTTTGGATTCTTTCCTTTTAAAGCCAATTCAAAAATTCCACGATGAGGCTTCTCATATCCAACTTGCCCCGAAATAATGAATTCTTCAAAATATTGAGCTATCCCCAATTGTTCCATGACTTCTTTTAATTCCGGATAGTTATTAGAAACGATAATATTGGTGTACCCTAACTCTTTCGCTTTATTCAAAATCCAATCAGAATCTTCATATAGACTATAATTAGAAGCATCCAAAATACAAGAGCGAACACTTCTTGCCGCTTTTTTAGCACTTTGTTCATCCATCTTGCATTCTTTTAAGATTCCGCTAAGACGCTCTTCAAAATCATCCCACCACAAAAGATTCACCCTTTCTTCATAACTGACATCTTTAAAATCCCAACTGAAAAGTCTTCCTTCATTAACTTTTTTATATAAAATTTCAAAGCCACGATCATAACCGGCTTTCATTGCACAATCATAAATTACATTGCTCCAAAAATTATCTCTTGAAAAAGCCAATGTACCATCAAAATCCCAAAATAAAAATTTCATACTTTCACCTCAAATAAGTCTATATAATCATATCACAAATTTCTTTGTTTTTCTTCCCATTGAAACCTTTTTTCCTTTCCGCTATAATAAGAAAGATTAAAAAGGAGAACATTATGATTTCTACAATTTTATTCGATTTAGACGGAACATTATTGCAAATGGATCAAGATGAATTTATTCAAGCTTATTTCAAAGCCTTATCCACTCATTTTGCTAAAACTAAATATGATGAAAAACTTATTCTCACAGGAGTCATGAAAGGAACCAAAGCTATGTTCACAAACGATGGTTCTTTAAGCAACGAAGATTTATTTTGGAACATCTTTTATTCAACCACAAAAATTTCCAGAAACGAAATCGAACCTGAATTTACTTATTTCTACAATACCGTTTTCCCACTTTTAAAAACAAGTACAACAACTAATTCAAAAGCTAGAAAATGCATTCAAATTTTAAAACAAAAGAATTATAAATTAATATTAGCCACCAATCCTTTATTTCCCGCTATGGCAACAAAACAAAGAATTGAATGGGCTGACTTAAACCCGGATGATTTCTTTATGATCACCACTTACGAAAACTCTTCCATATGCAAACCAAACCCAGCTTATTTTAAAGAAATTCTAACAAAACTCGATTTAAAAGAAAATGAATGTTTTCATGTCGGGAACGATGCTTATGAAGACGGATGTATCGAATCATTAAATATCCCATGTTATTTGGTTACAGACAATTTGATCAACAAACAAAACCTTGATTTGAATACATTTCATTGGCACGGAACATTTGAAGAGTTCATTCAAGTATGTGAAGCACTTCCTAATTTAAAATAAGTAAAAACACAACCTAAACAAAAACTGCCGGAATCAATCAGGCAGTTTTACTTTTTTAAAGTCAAATCTTTTTCCTTATTATAGTGTGCTTTCACTAACGCCTTTAATTCCGGCAAGTGCCAGTATCGTTACAAGTGCCAATTGAGGCAATCTCCATGTATTTTCTTTTGGAAAACATTCCAATTTAGCATTATGTACATAACACTCTTCTTCTCCTGCCCCTAAACATACAGCCGGAATTCCAAGTCCGATTGGAACAGAAGCATTAGTACAACCACCATGGCATAAATACGGTTCCAATCCAAAAGTCTGCTCGATTGTCGTCCAAACCGTTTCTACGATTGGAGCATGTTCATCCAAAGATCCAACCGGTACATCACACCATGTCTTTATTGTATAAGTAATTTCATTTTTACCCCAACGTTCACTTTCTTCTTTGCACGCTTCTTCAAATGCTTGCATGATTTGTCTGTCTAATTCTTCAAGCTCTGCTTTTCCATTAGAGCGATAATTAACTTTAATTGTCGTCTCATTAACAATGGCATGAATACCGGCATCATTTCCGGCATGGAAATTTGTAACCGCCACCGTTGTTTTCGGTTCATCCGGTGTTCTGATCTCCGCAATCTTACTACAAGCTCTCGCAGCGGCACTTAACGCATTCGCAACTTGTCCATATCCCATAAAAGCATGCGCTCCAATTCCATGGAATGTTACTTCAATTGTTTTAAATCCGGTTGATTGATAAATCATCCCTTGTGCTCCCGCACCATCTATATTTACATAAGCATCTATATCCGTATGATCTTTGCAGAACATCTTCATTCCGCCAAAGCCGCCTTTGCCCTCTTCCTGAACCGTTCCGACAAAAACAAGATCTTTTTCTGTTTCGATTCCATTTTTATTTAAAGCTCGAATCACAGACAACATCACCGCCAAAGCTCTTGTATCATCACAAATTCCCGGACACCAAATCGTCTTTTCGTCTTCTTTGATCACAAGCTCTGTATCCAATGGATAAACCGTATCCATATGTCCGTCTATGGCAATCTTTCCTTTACTGTTTCCTTTACGAATTCCTACGGCATTCCCGGATTGTTCTACTTTTGCATCCAATCCCAATTCTTCAAACAAGGAAACCATTTTTTTCGCTTTTTCCTGTTCATGAAAAGTCGGAGAAGCAATCAAAGCTAACATTTTCTGTTCTTCTAATGAATGCTCATGATCCTCTTTGATATCCTTTAATGCCTGTTGTACTTGGGGTAGTGCCAACAAATCTTCTACAACTTTCTTTCGCTTTTCTGATACCTGATATTCCATCTCTCTCACCTCTTGATGCGATTATACCAAACCATAAACATAATGAAAAGCACCTTTTTTAAAATCTATTTTTATTTTCACACTTGATTTAATCTTTACTTCTGTTTATTATTATTCAGTGTCGAGAAAGGAGTTCAAATATGGAAATAAAAATCACTCATGGTTTGGATCACTTTGAAGATCCGTTTTATGTTCGAACCGAAGTTTTCGTCAAAGAACAAAAATTCGAAAATGAAAAAGATGACATTGATGACTTTTGTACACATTTTACCGGATATATAAAGGATATCCCTGTTGCTTCGGGAAGATGTTATAATCAAGATAAAAATACAATGGCAATCGGAAGAATTGCCGTCATAAAAGAATATCGAAGCTACCATCTAGGCAGTGAAATGCTACAAGCGATTGAAAAGTATTGTCAATCTCTTAATATCCTTCGCCTTACACTTTCCGCACAATGCCAAGCAATCGGATTTTACGAAAAATGTGGATATCATAAAATCGGAGATGTCTACATGGATGAACATTGCCCACACCAACAAATGGTGAAATTCATTAAAAAAACACCTCAAATCAAATGCTTGATCAGCGATTTAGATGGGACTTTATTAAAAATAGGAAATGAATTATCCAAAGGAATCAGTGAAGAAAACAAAACCGCAGTAAAACGATTTATCCAAAACGGAAATATTTTCGCTGCCGCTTCCTCAAGAGGTATAGACAGTAAAGAAGAAATCGAAGCTTTATTAAATGAGAAAATTGACTTCATAGGTTGTACCGGTGGTGAAATTTCCATTCAAAATAAACTTGTATACAGCCAACTAACAAATTTGTCAGATCTGGCTCAATTAAATCAGATCGTTCAAGAATCAAAGCTTGACGCCGCAATCATGTTTTTCAGAGAAGATAAAAAAGAAACTTGGCTCTCCGATTTAGATCATTACCCTTATGTATTATCCAGACCAAGCATTCGAAAGCGTGAAACATGGGATCATCCGCATGTAATCGTAAATTATGACGATATTAAAAAATGGAAAGTGCACAAATTCTTTGTCTTCGTTCATCCCGAAGATATGTTAGCTCTACGCTCTTTAGTCAAAGAAAAATTTCAAGGAAAATATGAAGTCAACAGTTGTGATTTAGACTTAATTGAAATTCTTCCAAAGAATGTATCAAAGGCAAATGGAATTCGTCAGTTTGCACGATATCAAAACTTAACAATGAATCAAATTGCAGCTATCGGAGATTCTGATAATGATGTTTCCATGCTTGAAGCTTGTGAAGTCAGTTTCTGCATGGATCACACGGAAAAAGCAGTACAAGATAAGGCAACCTTTATTGTAAAAAGCGTACGAGAAGCAATCGAATTATTAGAAATCATGAATCGTTAAGGTTTCATGATTTCTTTTTTTATGTTAAACTTGAATCAATAAAAGTTGGAGGTATTTATGATAAACAAAGAAAATTACTCTTTTTCTTTAGTAGAACGTTTAAGCTTTATTCGCTATGGCGGAACAGAGGATGAATTGAAAGCTGCTAATATTCTTAAAGAAGAAATTGAAAAAGCCGGTGGGCAAGCGGAATTTGAAGAATTCCAAATTGCTGCTTTTGACATTCAAAAATGTACCGCGAAAATAACTACACCTTCTATTCAAGAGTTAGAAGTTGTCCCTTATGGCTTATCAGGAGAATTACCTGATGGTGGAATTGATTTGAAGCTTCTTTATGTAGAGCGGAACAAAGAAGAAGATTTCATGCGGATTCAAGATTTATCCGATACAGCTGTTTTGGTTAATATGTTGGATTACGATATGTACAAATTGTTGAACCAAAAGCATGCTGCCGCTTTTCTTGCCATCAATTTTGAAAAATGGCATAACGGTGATGAAGTTGATTTCGTTCCTCGTATGTTACGCCCTAAGATGTTAGAACTAGGCAAAATTCCCGGATTTGTTATTCGTGCCAAAGATGCAACCGAATTAGTAAGAAACGAAGTAAAACAAATCCATCTCGAATTAAAACAAACGGAAACGGAACATACTTCACGCAATGTCCTTGCAACGATCGAAGGAACAGAAATTAAAGATGAGTCTATCGTCTTAACAGCTCATTATGACAGTGTTTTAGTAGGTACCGGATCTTGGGATAACGCAACCGGCTCCGCAACTTTAATGACTATTTATCATCACTTTTTAAAGAATCCGCCAAAAAGAACGATGCGCTTTATTTGGTGTGGTTCCGAAGAACAGGGACTTTTGGGAAGTAAAGCATATGTTGCTAAACACGAAGATCTCCTTCCGAGTATCAAATTCTGTTTTAACTTTGATATGTGCGGAACCGTATTAGGACCAAATCAAATCTTTGTAACAGGTTCCGAATCACTTAAAAATTATACCGAGCAGTTATGTAAAGAAGTCGGTCATTTTGCCGATATCAGCGTCCTCGTTCATTCCAGTGATTCTGCGCCATTTTGCGATAAAGGAATTCCGGCAATCGGAATCAGCAGAGGAACAAGAACAGCTGACATCCATACTCGTCATGATTTGTTATATCCGCTCAGTGCCAAGCAATTGTACAAAGACAGTGAATTTGCAATCTTCTTCATTTCACGAGTTGTCAATTCAACATTCTTGCCTGTAAACTGCGGCATGCCTGACGATGTACAAAAGAAATTGGATTCTTACTTCCAAAGAGATAAAAAATAAAATAAAAAGGCGAAAGTCAAATTATAATAATTTGATTTTTGCCTTTTTTAATACCTCTTCTACGTAATTTATTTAAGAATTGTTTCCATATGTACTTTTTGCGGTTTCAAACCACAAGATTCATAAAATTTCATTGCTGACGCATTCAAGCTCCACACATTCAATGTTAAATTATAACATTCCTTTTCTTTAGCAAAATTTAACACATAATCATAGAGATACTTCCCAATATGCTTTCCTCTTTGATTCTCATCCACACATAAATCATCAATATACAATGTTTTTACATCTGTTAAAATGTTGTTATTAACATGCTGTTCAAAGATACAAAATGCATATCCCAAAACTGTATCGTCATCATCAACAGCCACGAATATTGGCTTGTTTTCATCAGAAATCATTTGAATCAGCTGTTCATCCGAATACTTTCTTGCATCCGCTTTAAATAAATCCGGTCTCCCGTTATGGTGTACAGAACAAACCTGTCTTAATAAGTCATGAATTTTAGGAATATCTCTTTTTTCTGCCCAACGAATTAACATTTTATCCTCCTTATACAATATTTATTAAATTTACTTTCTACTATCAAAATCACTGAATTAATCCATAATGCTTCATGGCATTATAAATTCCATCTTCAGCCGGGGAATCTGTAACATATTCTGCTTGTCTTTTAATATTTTCAGCTGCTTGCCCCATGACGATTGCATGTCCTACTGTTTTCAACATCTCCATGTCATTTTCACTATCACCGAATCCAAATGAATCTTCCTTACCGAGTCCATAATAGTCCAATAACCATTTAACTGCCTCTCCTTTGGAACAAGATCGAGGTGTAACTTCATAGAAATTTGGATCACGCTCAATCAGATTGTAATTATCAAGAAAACTTAAATCTCCCCATTCGTCCTCAGGCAACTTAAACATACAGAATTTTTCATATACATAATTTTCATCTTCCGGATCAAACATCGAAAATCCTTCTTCGCTATATCGATCTAATATCCGCATCACAATCGGATCTCTTTCGGCATGAAAAGGGGCATACCCCATTCTTCCCTCAAACACAGTTGAATATGGAAGCTCTTTTGTTTTTTCAATCACTCTTTTTCTTTCTTCTACATCAATCTCATTATAAAAGACGCTTTCTCCTTCTACAAGAATTTCTGTACCACAACCAAGCACCAATCCATTGATCGGCAAACTAAAAATAATATCAGAAATTGTACTTTTCACTCTTCCGCTATTCACAAACAAGAGATGCCCTTCTTCTTTTGCTTTTCTCAATGCTTCTTTACAAGAATCTGGAATAATTACTTCCACCCCACCGAGATGATCGTCGCTCAATGTTCCGTCTATATCAAAAAAACAAATCTTTTTCATACTTTTCTCTCCCGATATAAGTATCTTATCATAAAAATAGAACTTCTTTCAATTATTATTCATAATTAAGGAGAAGAAAAAGCTGCTTGAACTCATTGAAGAATTCATAGCAGCTTATTGAATCAATTAAATATTTCTTGCAGCTAAGTTTCCACCGGCAATTGCTTCCGCAATATTAAACGGTGCTTTACAATCTCCGACTGCAACACATGGAATCTCCAAACCATCAATCAAAGATGTATTC
>CATJXY010000048.1 GCA_949744505.1 uncultured Erysipelotrichaceae bacterium
CACTAGTAAATAGTGTCATGTGGAGGTTTAGCTCAGTTGGGAGAGCGTCTGCCTTACAAGCAGAGGGTCAGCGGTTCGAGCCCGTTAACCTCCACCATTTTTTAAGCCGTCTTAGCTCAATTGGCAGAGCAACTGATTTGTAATCAGTAGGTTGTAGGTTCGATTCCTATAGACGGCACCATTTTATGAAAACGGAGAGGTAGCGAAGTGGCTAAACGCGGCTGACTGTAACTCAGTTCCCATCGGGTTCGGCAGTTCGAATCTGCCCCTCTCCACCATTTTCATGTTTTGGGGCATAGCCAAGCGGTAAGGCATCAGACTTTGACTCTGACATTTCGCTGGTTCGATCCCAGCTGCCCCAGCCATTTAATAAACGTTGTCCCGGTAGCTCAGGTGGTAGAGCAACTGACTTTTAATCAGTGGGTCGGAGGTTCGATTCCTCTCCGGGACACCATTTCTAAATGCGAGTGTAGTTCAATGGTAGAACTTCAGCCTTCCAAGCTGACTACGTGAGTTCGATTCTCATCACTCGCTCCAGTTAAAAATTCCACGGTCATTGATCGTGTTTTTTTGTATATAATTAAAAATAGACCGGAAATCCGGTCTGTTTCTTAATTGTGACGAATAGTTGCTTTATAGAGAAATTAATGCTTTTCTTCTATTAAATCAACTAACTTCTCTGCAACTTCAACTCCTTTTTTATAAAAGTTTTCGATTCCCATGTTTAAATAATCATTGCGATAGCATAACTCAAGTGTAATCGGGCCATCATAGTTGCATTCTTTGAGATGCTTCATAGTTGCTTCCCAATCTAATGTGCCATCAAATGGAAGGAGGTGTTGGTCAGCACTTTGATCATTATCATGAAGATGGACTGCAAATATTCTGTTTTTGAAAAAATCAAAATCTAATTCATCGTTGAAATGAGCATGATAATGCCCTACATCAAAACAGAAACCAAGATTGTCATTTTTGATATTTTGTAAGGCATATTCCACATATCCTTTTATCTTTGTATTTTCAAGAGCAATGCGAACATTGAGCTTCTGCGCATAATCCGCAATTTCTTGTAATCTTTTGATGCCAAGCTCGTTATATGCGGGAGCAGTACTTTTTGATGTAATATGCATGACAACAAGGGAAATTCCATTTTCTTTGCAAATACGAATATCATTTTTATAACGTTCTACCATCCCGGCACCGATTTCACTGTCAAGCCAAAGATCATTGATTTTTTGATATCCTAAGTGAGCGAAGATGACATTTAATCCGCTTTTTTTAATATAATCTAATTGTTGTTGCTGGGAAGGATCCCAATCTTTATTATACCATTGTACAAAAACATTTTTAAAACCAGCTTTTTTTATTGCATCAATTGTTTCAAATGGGGTTACATCTTCATTGTCGTTGCTTACGGCAACAGCGATATTTCTTTCTTTTTCCATAATTATGCTCCTTTTCTTGTCTGAAAAATTATATTAAGTTTAATCGAAATTAACAGTTAGTATGATTGAATTATTATTTAAATCATAAACTGTGAAATCGGTGTCTGATAAAATTCCATAACTGGGATTGAAATTCTCTTTTGGAAGGGAAATTGAACCGGGATTACAATAGTAGACTTTATCTTTTTTATATGCAGTAGGAATGTGCGTATGTCCTGATAAAAAGATAGATCCATTTGGTAATGGTGGCAAAGATTGAGGTGTAATTGTATGGCCATGACTCATGAAAATTTTTCTTTCATTCATGTACAATTGATTAGAAATGGAAAGAATTGGGAAATCAAGTACCATTTGATCCACCTCCCCATCGCAGTTTCCTTTTACAGCAATGATTTTTTCAGATAACGGATTTAGCGTTGAGATTACTTCTTTTGGTTTATAATGGTGTGGTAAATCATTTCGTGGACCATGGTACAAGATATCTCCTAATATTAAAAGTACATTGCAATCTGATTTTTCAAAAATTTCAAGTGCTTTTTTACAGCAAAGTATATCCCCATGGATGTCGGATAGAACAAAAAATTTCATACTACATTTCCTTTCAATTTAAATATATCTATCAATCTGATCTCAAAGATGCGTAAAGACAGGCATCAGTGATGCCTTGATTGCTTCGAATCGAGCTACGTAGAGTTCCTTCATATTTCATGCCGCATTTTTCCATGACTTTACCTGAGTTGACATTACGAGGATCGTGTCTTGCTTCAATACGATTAACACCTACTTCTTCAAAAAGATATTCCATAACAGCTTTCATTGCTTCAGAGGTTATTCCTTGATGCCACCAGTTTCTTCCGATACAATATCCGATTTCTACTTCTTCAATATCGTCATCTACATGAACCACACTGATACTACCAATCGGTTCATGGCTGAATTCTTTTAAAACAATCGCCCATTGATAATATTGAGGATCTGCATAGGAGTTCACCCAATCTTTAATTACAAATTGAGATACATGGATACTTGAATGCGGAGGCCATGTTAGATATTTTGATACTTCAAAATCAGATGCCCAATTTTTATACATTGCATTTGCATCTTCGATTTCAAATCTTCTTAAGATTAATCGTTTTGTTTCCAGCTTTTTAGTTCCTAGATGTTTCATAAATTTATGCCTCTTTTATAACAATCAATTTGTTAGTGCGATTATAACATCTTTTAATAGGGAAGACAATTCTGAAACATTGAGTAATCATGAAAAAAAGAAGCCGAAGCTTCTTATAAATCATAGTCACTGATGATATATCCATTTGCAATCAGCTGATCGATCAAATCAGGAAGGATCTTTACATTTGTCGAAGAAACCGAGTGGAGTAAATATATGGCTCCCGGGTGAGCACCTTCTAAACATTTTTTTAAAGCTTTTTCAGGACTCATTTGATCATTTACATTATAGTCGTAATAAGCAAATGACCAAAGGACTGTTTGATGTCCTAATGATTTTGCGATAGCTAATGCCTGTTCATGGAATTCTCCCTTAGGAGGACGCACTAATGTCGGTTGATAGTTAAATCGTGTCATCATTTGTTTGTCAAAATCTGTAATTTCCTGGGAAATTTCTTCGTTTGTTGCTTCAATAAACGATTTATGACGAGTTGTGTGATTTCCGATAATATGTCCTTCAGCAATCATTCTTTTTACCAATTCAGGATTTTCTTCGATATATTGACCGGTTAAAAAGAATACCGCGTGAACTTGTTTCTCTTTTAAAATATCTAAGATCATCGGTGTATTGCCGTTTTCGTAGCCATTATCAAACGTGAGATAAATTTTATTTTCGTTTTTACCGACAAATATAGTATTTAAATCTTTGTATTCATCGTTTGCTTTAACGGCATCGACCGGTTGGTTATTGGTATCACGTTCTTTACCGAGTCCCCATGATACACTTTCTCTTTTATAAGATGATATATCATTAGGATTCTCTGTTGGTGTCGCTTCTGCCCAAATAGGTTGAATCAAGGCTGTAAACAAACACAAAAGTATACAAGTAAATTTTTTCATTTTAATCCTCCTTCAATGAATAGTATGAGTCAAATTCTGTAGAATAATTATTGAAATCTTTACCAAAATAGAGATTTGAATTATAATAAATTTAATGAAATAAACTTATTTGATGATAGTAAAACTACTTATTATTAAATTAGAAATAATAAAAGCGGAGGAATTATGATATGAAAGAATGTAGAAAAAGATTAATTCTTGCGAGTGGGTCACCACGGCGGAAGGAATTGTTGGCATACTGTGATATCCCTTTTGAGGTGATTACGGCAGATATAGATGAGACGATTGATTTGAATGCAAATTTAAATGATGAAATTCAGAAATTGGCTACTCGAAAAGCACAAAAAGTATTCGATGAACACAAGGATGCGATAGTAATCGGATCTGATACAATCGTTGTTTTGGATCATGAAGTTTTGGGAAAACCGAAAAATGAAGAAAGATCTGTTTCTATGTTAAAAAAATTATCAGGAAGGGTACATCAAGTAATCACAGGAGTTTGTATTATGTCAGATGAAAAATGTGATACATTTAGTATATCGACAGACGTTGAATTCTTTGATTTAAGTGATGAAGAGATTGACGAATATGTATCTACTAAAGAACCATTTGATAAAGCGGGTGGATATGGAATTCAAGGAAAAGGTGCATTGTTGATAAAAGGAATACAAGGGGATTATTACAGTGTCATGGGATTTCCGATTTCCAGAGTCAATCAAGCCTTGAAAAGATATTTGAAAGATAAATAATGTTATAGAAAGGAAAAGAACATGTATAGAATAGGACAATCCAGTGATATTCATCGTTTGAAAAAAGGAAGAAAGTTAATTCTTGGTGGTGTTGAAATCGACCATGAGTTGGGGCTTGATGGACATTCAGATGCAGATGCATTGCTTCATGCGATTTCAGAATCGATTATCGGCGCTTTGGCATGCGGAGATATCGGAAAACATTTTCCTGATACCGATCCGCAATATAAAGGGATAAGCTCTTTAATTTTACTTGAAAAAGTATATAAGCTTATGGATGATAAAGGATATCGACTCAATAATTTAGATGCCTTGATTCTTATTGAACGTCCAAAAATGGCACCTCATATACAGAGAATGAGGGAAAATATAGCTGCGGCTTTACATTGTGATTTGAATCAGGTAAATGTCAAAGCGACAAGAGGGGAAGGCTTGGGATTTATCGGAAGAGAAGAAGGAGTCATGGCTCAAGCGGTAGTCATGTTAGTAAGAAAATAGAAACAAAACAGTTTGAAATCAGGAATGTTATAGTACGATGTCCGATTAAAAACTGTTTTTTTTATTGGAATTAAGGAAATTTATTTTTATGATGTAAATATATTATTGAGGTGGTTTTATGAATTGTTATGAAACGACAGAAAGTTCCGAGGAAAAAATAGTCGAAATCATACATAAACGAATAGAGTGTAAAATGCGAGTGAAGCAATGGCTTGAAATACAGTTGATATTACACAAAAGAAAAGATTCTGTACAACAATGGTTGGATACAGCTGAAAATTCGGTTGACCTTTATAAAAAAATGTGTGATTTAAATGATATTGAATGGATCGAACTTCAATATTTTTGTGTGTCTTTAAAAAAATCTTGTGTAATAATTGATGATTATGCTCGATATACGATGGAAGAAATAATGAGAATAAATAGGATTTTAAAGAAAATATCAAATACTACATATATAAGGGTTCGTTCTAAAGATAAGCGAATTCTTTTTCAAGATTCAACAAATTTATTTCGATATAAAATAAGTATGTCTTGTAAAAACTTTGAGGTACAGAAATATATAAAATTGGCGGATATCTTACAGGAAGGAGAAAATTTAATCTGCTATTTTGATGACAGAAAAAAAGCGATGAAGTTTTTGACAAAATGTATGAATAATGAAGAAATCTATTATTTGAAGATGGAGCCAAGTTATGATCAGAGTAATGATTAGATTACTTTGGGAAGAATGGAAAAGTATTACACTTATTCTTCTTGGCATTTTTTCTTTCTGCATTATTGTCTTTTTTTCAGATGTTTTATTTAAATGGAAAGAACGAGTTGTTATTCAAGTTTCAAAAGAGTATTTGAATCAATTTTTAGAAATAGAACAATCCTTTTTTGAATTTCAGGTCATTGAGAGTGTCAATGGGAAAATACAGCTCATTGAGGAAAATTCGAACTGGGTTTTGAAAAACGGCAAGAAATTAAATGAATTCATGAAAAGTGAATTAATGAGACTTTGTATGAAACTGAATGATAACGAATTTAAAGAAGAACAACAGAGTATGAAAAATGATATTTTAATTCTTTATCTCTGTATGATTTTAATTTTAAATGGGATAATTCTTTTTATGAATGATCAATCTGATATTTTTATTTTGTTGAAAAAAGAAAGCGTTCAACGATTGGAAATTTTAGTTTTGGCAACAAAATTGATTGTAATGAATTTGTTTTCATTTATTATTATGATAAGTTGTTTAATGCTAAGAAATAGTTATGATCAAGGAAAAGGATGGTTGTTATATATGAAAAGGTATGGGTTAGTTGAATCTCTGTATAATTCTTTTTCTCTTTTCTTTTATGAAAAATCTTCAGAATTATTCAACTCAATTCTCTTGATATCAATATATAGTTTTCTTTTATGCCTAATTATTTATAAAATAGGTAAGAAATTAAAAAATAAAAAAATTTTAGTTCTTGTCTTTTTTAGTTTATTTTTATCCATGTTTTTAATGAATGAGTGTATGAGTTTTCAAAATAATTTTCCGCAATTTTTTGAGTTTATTCCCGGATTGGGGTTAGTTTTAATGCTAAGTAAGGTAATGAATTTTGATGTATCTTTGAGTAATGCAATTTTTTGTATTTTAGTTAATTCTATGTTTCTGTTTGTATGTGGATAAAAGTGTTTCGCTTATTTGTATACTTTTAAAATTTAAGAAAATTATACAGTGTATATTTGATAGAAATATGGATGTGACTGTGATATTCGATTAGCGATATAAATCAGAAAGCGGAGAGTTGTGTAAATGGCAAAAATAATTTATAAAAGTGAGAAAGACAAACAGAAAATTTTATCTTTGTATAATGAACAATTGCGAAATCTAAAAATAAAATCTGTAATGCCACAAAATGAAAATGCCGAACAGCTAAGAAAATATAAAAATCCTGTATTGGTAATGGTGGAACAAAAAGATTGTTTATTTCCGGCAAAAAATGTGATTCCTCAAGTCAAGAGTGTATGGCAACAAAGTGTACAGTATTTGTTGAAAGACAGAGGGCATATAAATGATTTGATTTCTTATGAAAAAAGATGAGATGTGAATTTTTAAAGTGATACAGATTTTGCTTTGTCTAACTGATTTTTTTACAATCAAAATATAATAGTATAGTATTAGAGCATATAGAAAAATAGTCTATGCGCTTTTTTGAAAATCTGACAAAATAAAAACAAGTTATAATTCCACAGATTCAAGCGGAAGTCGGAAATTATTATTTATGTTATTCGGGTGTACTTTTATAAAGACATCGATAAGACCTTTATAAATAAAGTGAAAAAGTCGATTATTAATGGGTATTTTAAAAGAGCGGAAATAATCCGTATCAATACTTTACACCGCCTATCATTTACTGATCTTTTAGGGATGTTTTCCGCTTATTGTGTACGGAAATATATTTTTTGCGGAGCTAACTTTCATAAAACGGGATTTCATGATAATAATATGGTTATAGGTTTTGAATAATGGGAACTTATTTGAAACGATGAAATGGCTCTTTTATAATGAATGTAAAGGATAGGTTAGATATGGTTAATAAGGAAATTGCAGAAAGAATAAAAACTCTCATGAAGAACAAAGGAATAAAGCAGAAAGATATTATTGAGAAACTTCATACGACAAAATCAAGTTTGTCTGCAAAATTAGGTGGAAAAAGAATGTTAACTGCAGAAGATATCGTTGAATTTTCATCTATGTTAGAGTGTTCGACAGAAACTTTACTTAAAGAGAAACCGCCTCATTTAGTTGAAGTTACGAAAGATGAAGAAGAATTTTTTAAATTATATTTCTCATTAAGTGATGAAAATCAAAAAATTATAAAAAAGATATCGAATGCTTTGGCTGTCCAAAAAAATAGAAAATATCCGTGAAGAGAAAAGAATGAAGATTAATAATTAGGTTGATTAACAAAAAAACATATCTTTTGTACTTATAAAGATATGTTTTAGTTTATTTATTTTTTGTTTTTCTGTTGAGTTCTTTTATTTTGTTGGTTCGCGGATATTTTTTTAATTCGTTAAGATTGGCAGCCAATGCTTTTTCATAAGTGCTGTTTTCATTAGGATAATAAAAGCGATTTTGACTTATTGCATCCGGCAGGTATTGTAACTGATACCAGCTGTTTGGATTATCATAATCATACTTTTCATCTTCACTGAGATTGACTGGTTTTAATCTCAAGTAAGAAGGAACAGGGTAATCTCTTTGATTTACGATTTCCATAGCTGCACTGATTCCGTTTAAAGCAGACTTTGATTTGGGTGAAAGAGAAAGGTCAATAACGGCATTTGCCAAAGGAATGCGGGCTTCCGGGAAACCTATTTTTTTGGCTGACTCAATTGCATTGATCGTTCTGGCAACGGCTGCGGGATTGGCAAGTCCGATATCTTCATATGCAATAGTAAGCAGTCTTCTTTCGATTGAATCCATATCATTTGCTTTGATTAATCGTGCTAAGTAATATAAGGCGGCATCGACGTCACTTCCACGAATGGATTTTTGAAAGGCACTAAGTGTATCATAGTGGCCGTCTCCGTCAAAATCCATACTCATAGCGGCATTGGGCGAATACGTTTGCACGATTTCTTTGGTAATAAAATACTCATCTGCAGCTAATGCACATAATTCTAAGACGTTAAAGGCATATCTTAGATCACCATTGCAACGTTGGGCAATGATCCTTTTTGCTTCTTCTTCCATAGTATAATCTTGGTTTAATCCATTCGGATCATTTAAAGCTCGATCAATCGCTTCCATGATATCTTCTTCTGTTAGTGCTTTGACTTCGAAAAGATGGCATCTGGATCGAATGGCCGGATTAATGGCGAAGTATGGATTTGAGGTTGTAGCTCCGATTAAGATAATGGAGCCCTTTTCAATATGCGGTAAAAGCAAATCTTGTTTGTCTTTATTTAAACGGTGTACTTCATCAATGATTAAAACCAGGCCTTCATAAAATCGAGATTCTTCAAAAATTGTATCCAATTCTTTTTTATTTCCGGTAACGGCATTAAATAACCGATAAGGAAGATTGAGTTCTTTTGCTAAAACAGTTGCCAAAGTTGTTTTTCCGGTACCGGGAGGTCCAAACAAAATCATCGAAAAAAGGCGTTGTTCCTGAATGCACTTTCTTAATATACCATTCTTATCGATAAGATGCTTTTGGCCGATTAAATCATCTAATTTTTCAGGTCGCATTCTAAATGCGAGAGGTTGTTTCATAATATCACCAAAACTATTTTAACATTTTTTTATTTGTTATAAAATATAAGAGAAAGGAGAATTTATCAATTTAATTAAATTGATAAGATTAAGTTAATGAGAGTAGTTGTACAGCGTGCGAAATATGCTAAAGTATCCATAGATGGAGAATTGTATAATGAGATTAATGAAGGTTATTGTGTTTTTGTCGGTATAACACATGAAGATACGAAAGAAATTGTTGAAAAAGTGGCTAAAAAGTTAGTTGGATTAAGAGTTTTTAAAGATGAAGAAGATAAGATGAATAAGAGTATCTTTGATATCGGAGGAAAAATTTTATCTATCTCCCAGTTTACTTTATATGCTGATTGTAAAAAAGGAAGAAGACCTAGTTTTGTAGGTGCGGCAAAACCGGAGCAAGCTAAGGCATTATATGAGTATTTTAATAGAGTAGTTGAAGAAGAGGGAATTGAAGTCAAAACCGGTATTTTCGGTGCGGATATGAAGATAGAGTTGTATAATGATGGCCCGGTAACGATACTTTTAGATAGTGATGAGTTATAAAATATGATATAATGGAAAACGGTGATCAAAATGGCGAGAATAATATACGGAAGTGAAGTTTCTTTAGAGATAAAAGAGGAACTGAAAAATGAAATTGACAAATTAGTACAAGCAGGTAAGCGATTACCTCATTTGGCTGTTGTTTTGGTTGGAGAAGATCCTGCTTCAATTTCTTATGTCAGAGGAAAAGAAAAGGCTTGTAATCAGATAGGAATGAAATCTTCTGTTATAAAATTGACTGATCAAGTTGAGGAAAAAGAAATGATCAATTTGATTCAACAATTGAATGAAGATGATAGTGTTGATGGAATTTTAGTTCAGCTACCTTTACCTAAAAAGCTGAATAGTCGCAGAGTTTTAAATGAGATCGATCCGAGTAAAGATGTAGATGGATTACATCCTATCAACGTTGCGAAATTGGCTATGAAGGAAGATGGTTTCGTGCCATGTACACCACAGGGAGTCATGGAACTTTTAAAACGTGCAAATGTGTCTTTGAGTGGCAAAAGAGTAGCGATGCTCGGAAGAAGTGAACTGGTCGGAAGTCCGCTTTTTAAGCTTCTGTTAAATGCGGATGCGACAGTTACGGCATGTCATTCTAAAACGAAAGACCTTGATAAGATTTGTAAAGAGTCTGATGTTGTCATCGCAGCGGTTGGCAAAGCAAGAATGGTGAAAAAGGAATGGATCAAAGAAGGGGCTGTTGTTATTGATGTCGGAGTGAACAGAAACGAAGAAGGAAAACTTGTCGGAGATGTTGATTTTGAGGAAGTAAAAGAGATAGCCTCTGTAATTACACCGGTACCGAAAGGGGTTGGGCCGATGACGATTGCCATGTTATTAAAGAATACATTGAAAAGTTATAAGTTGAGGGAGAGACAAGATGCTTGAATATGGATTGAATGACATTGTAGAGATGAAAAAAGAGCACCCTTGTCGTAAAGCTAAAACTTGGAAGATTATTCGTATGGGAGCCGATATAAAAATCAAGTGTATGGGATGCGGTGCAGCCGTTATGTTTCCACGCAGTGAATTTGAAAGAAAATGTAAAAAAGTAGTTGAAAAAGCTGAACAGCAAGAAGCTATATAGAATAAGAAAATGGAGTGAAATTTATGTCATTGACAGCTGGAATTGTAGGATTGCCGAATGTCGGGAAATCCACATTATTTAATGCGATTACGCAAAGCCAAGTTGAGGCTGCAAATTATCCTTTTGCTACGATTCAATCAAATGTTGGAGTGGTAGAAGTTCCGGATGAAAGAATGGAGAATATCGTAAATCTTTTTCATCCAAAAAAGACAATATATACAACCTTTGAATTTACCGATATCGCCGGTCTTGTTAAAGGTGCAAGTAAAGGGGAAGGGTTGGGAAACCAATTTTTATCTCATATTCGTCAAACGGATGCGATTTGTGAAGTCGTACGATGTTTTGATGATGAAAATATTACCCATGTAGAAGGATCGGTAGATCCGATTCGGGATATCGAAATTATTAATCTTGAACTGATTTTTGCCGATTTACAGACAATTGAAAATCGGTTGAGCAAAGTAGAAAGAAAAGCTCAATCTAAAGATAAAGAAGCGATGTTGGAAGTATCGGTATTGAAAAAGTTGCAAGAAGCACTTACAGAGGGGAAAGCTGCAAGAAGTGTTGAACTATCTAAAGAAGAGCAATTAGTTTGTAAAAGTTATCAGCTTCTTACATCCAAGCCGATGATTTATGTTGCGAATATGTCGGAAGAGGAAATCGGAAATCCTGAAAGTAATGTGTATTTCCAAAAAGTAAAAGAATATGCACATCAAGAAAATAATGAAGTTATTGCAGTCTGTGCACGGATTGAAGAAGAATTATCAACGATGGATAAAGAAGATAAACAAATGTTTTTAGAAGATCTAGGTATTAAAGAAAGTGGATTGGATGCGGTTATTAAATCGGCATACAAACTCCTTGGATTGAAAACTTATTTTACTGTCGGTGAACCGGAATGTCGTGCATGGACATTTAAAGATGGAATGACGGCTCCGGAATGTGCCGGAATCATTCATACTGATTTTCAACGGGGTTTTATTCGTGCCGAAACATATAGTTATGATGATTTAATGGAATTTAAAAGCGAATCTGGTTTGAAAGAGGCAGGAAAACTTCGTCTTGAGGGAAAAGATTATCTTGTAAAAGACGGAGATATCATGCATTTTAGATTTAATGTTTAATCGTGTGAGGATAAAGAAATGAATGGTTTGATTGAAGAAGCAAAGAGATGTTTGAATTGTAAAGTTCCATTTTGTAAAAATAAAGGATGTCCTGTTCATACTTCGATTCCGGGCATGATCCAAGCATACTTGCAAGAGGATTTTGATGCGGCTGGAAAGATGTTGTTTGATAATAATCCACTATCGGTTGTTTGCGGAACGGTATGTGATCAGAGAAAGCAATGTGAAGGAAGTTGTGTTAGAGGAATCAAAGGGGAACCTGTTTCAATCGGAAAAATTGAAAGGGCTATTTCGAGAGCGTATTTTGATCATGTAGAGCTGAATTGTAAAGAAAAAACAGGAAAACATGTTGCGATTATCGGTAGTGGTCCTTGTGGTATCACAGCAGGATTGTTGTTGGGACAAGCAGGAATTGACGTTACTTTATATGAATCACAAGAAGATATCGGTGGTGTATTACGATATGGGATTCCGGATTTTCGTTTGGATCGAGAAATTATTGATGGATATAGGGCCTATTTAGAAAAATGCGGAGTTACAGTTTGTTGTAATATAAAAGTCGGAGAAGATCTTTCTTTAAAACAAATCAGAGAAGAAAATGATGCGGTTATCCTTGCCAATGGCTTATGGCAACCAAAAAAGCTGGGAATACCGGGAGAAAACTTGGATCATGTTATTACTTCAGTTGATTATTTGAAAAATCCTAAAGCATATGATCTTTGTGGTGAGGTCATTGTAATCGGTGCCGGGAATGCTGCGATGGATGTTTCTCGTTGTGCCGTTCGATCTAATGCCGAAAGTGTTGTTAATTATGTTCGTACTAATCGTATTAAAGCTTCTGCACATGAAGTTGCATTTGCTAAAGCCGAAGGGGTTAGAATTGAACAAGGAAAAGCTCCTATTGAATTTACTGAAGAAGGAGTATGGTTTAATTGCAGTGAATATGATGAGAATAACGAGAAAACGGATAAGCCGAGTGAAAAAAAGTTCTATCATGCAGATTGGATCATTGTGGCAATTTCTCAGGAATCAGATGGAATCATAAAAAAGGATTGTAGTGAATTACTAGTAGATGATTGGGGATTGATTGTTACAAATGAAGAGAAAATGACAAATATTGAAGGAGTGTTTGCCTGTGGAGATGCGGTAACCGGTCCGAAAACAGTTGTTCATGCTGTGGCAGCTGCAAAAGAAACAGTTTCAAGTGTCTTGAAATACTTGAGTGAATGATTTCAAAATAGGAATAAATCAGTGGAAAGTTGTGGAATTTCGACTGATTTTTTTAATAATTGAGAGCTGTTTTGACATTTTCATAAAAAAATCACACATTTTACACATAATTTTATTGACTAAATGAAATCGCTTACTTATAATAATGTCAGAGGGAGGTTCAAAGATATGAACACATTATTATTAGCCATCTTGCTTGGTTTGTGGAACGGTGTCTCACAGGTTATCGCTTTGTCTGGTATCGGTATCCGTACAGCCTTGATGAGTGGTGTAGTTGCAGGTTTGCTAGTTGGTGATCCACAATCTGGATTAACAATCGGTGCTACTTGTACACTTATGAGTATTGGTTTCTTCACATATGGAGGAGCTACAGTTCCTGATTATATTACTGGATCAATTTTCGGTGTAGTAATTGCTAAAGAAACAGGTAACTATGATTTAGGTTTGACAACTGCTATTTTATTGTCATTGTTGATGACTCAGATGGATATTCTGGGACGTGCTTCAACAACAGTATTCCAGCACCTTGCTGATAAGGCTCTTGCTCAAAACAGCATCAAGAAGTTCGAAATGTGGACTCTTGCTGGTACACTTCCTTGGATGCTTTCAAGATTTATCCCAGTATTTGTTGGTGTATTGTTGAAAGACAATCTTGGTGGTTTGACACAATTGTCAGAAAATTTAGTTTGGTTCTCTGATGGTTTGAGAACTGTTGGATCTGCACTTCCTGCAGTAGGATTTGCATTGTTATTGTCTTATATGGATATAAAGAAATTCTGGCCATTCATGGTTTTGGGTTATGTATTGTTCGCTTACTTAGGTCTTGGAACAATCGGTTTGGCTCTTATCGGAGCTGCTGCTGGAGCTCTTTATACAACATTCCAAGTTAAGGAGGCTCAGTAATTATGGGTAGAACTAATAAGAAATTAAGCGTTAAGGCTAGAAAGTCTGCTGCTGTACGTCACCATTGGGCACTTCAATGGTGCTGGAACTACGAACGTATGCAAGCTGCTGGTTATGCATATGCAATGGTTCCTGTTATGAAAGAACTTTATGAAACAGAAGAAGAACAGTGCCGTGAGCTTGAAAGACATATGGTTTTCTATAACACAAACCCATTTGCTTCTGCTTTGATTTTCGGTGCTGACGTTGCATTGGAAGAAAACTACGAAGGTGAAATCGGAGATAGCTTGAAAGTTGCTTTGATGGGACCTTTGGCTGGTATTGGTGATACAATTTCAGCAGTATTGTTAACTCCTCCATTCAGCATCATGGCTGCATCTCTTGCAAACGAAGGAAGCTGGTTGGCATTGATCGTTGCTACTCTTCCATCTTTGATTACATTCGTTGCTCGTTGGCCATTGTTCAGCTATGGTTATGCTAAAGGTACAGATATTATCGCTGATGTATCCGGAAGTTCTTCATTGGATACACTTCAAACAGCTGCATCTGTATTAGGTATGACAGTTATCGGTGGATTCATTCCTTCAATTATCGGTTTGAAATTTAAAGTTAAACTTGGTAATGACTTGGTAAATGAAGCTGGTGAAGTAGTTCAAGCTGCTAAAACACTTCAAGAATCATTGGATGCAATCCTTCCTTATATGGTACCAATTCTAGTAACAGCATTCTGCTACTGGTTGATCAAAGTTAAGAAGGTTACACCTCTTAAGACAATTCTTCTATTGTTTGTACTTGCATTCATTATGGGTGCAATCGGCTGGATGTAAGAGACGATTATGCAAGGAATTGTGATAATAAGCCACGGCGGTATGGCAGAAGGTATGTTGGATTCTGCAAAAATGTTCTTTGGAGAACTTGAGCAAGTAACAGCATGCAGTTTGCAGCCGGCAGATAGTCCAGAAGAATTTGATGTTAGATTGGAAGCTGCTATTGCACAAGTTAATAGCGGTGAAGGAGTAATCGTGTTGGCTGACTTGTTAGGTGGAACACCAGCAAACCGTTCCGCTTATAAGGCGTCAGACGATGTTCAGATCATTACAGGTATGAACTTGACAATGTTTTTGGAACTATTAGGTTTACGTTTAGGTGGCGAAGTTCAAGTACAAAGCTTGATTGAAGCCGGACAAAATGGTATCGTAAGTTTGAATCAATTATTAGGCGGAGGTGACAACTAATATGATTACACATTTGAGAATTGATAACAGATTAATTCATGGACAGGTCGCAGTAGCATGGAAAGGTTATATTGGTGCAGAAGCAATTATTATCTGTAATGATAAAGTTGCAGCAGATCCAATTCAAAAAATGGCTTTACCACTAGCTGCTAGAGGATCTAAAGTGCTTGTTTTCACGATTGCTGAAACTCTTCAGTATGCTAAAGACCATCCTGATGAAACCATGTTTGTAATTTGCAAATTCCCTACGGATGCTTTGGAAGTTATCAAATCTGGTGAAGAAGTTAAGGATGTAAATGTCGGTAATGCTGCTCCAATTGCTGGAACAAAGTATGTAATGGTTACTAAATCCATTGCTGCAACTGCTGAAGATGCTGCAGTCTATCGTGAGATTGCTTCATTACGCGGTGGCAAATTGAGAAGTCAAATGACACCTATCCAAGATGAAATTGATTTCTTGAAAGCATTATCAGACGCAGGTCTATAAGAATTACTTTAAAAACTGAAACGTTAAGTTTCAGTTTTTTTATCTTGAAAAGATTTAAATTATTTACTTAAAAGAAACAAAGTTCTCATTTTAAATTAATCTTGATAATAAAAAAATATTTCTCATATAGAGAAATATTTTTGTTATTCAATATTTTCTTGCGGATCAATTACCAAGTCTTTAATTTCTTTGTTGATTTTAATTGATTCTTTAAATGGTCGTATAACCAATCCGGTGTTATAGAATACATCCATATATTTTATTTTAATATTTTTGTTATTCTCGTATTTTGTTACAATAGGCATTAATGAAGGAATATGACTGATAATGACATTTTGAATAATAAATTTTTCTTCTGGTTTTTTAGGGTTATGTGTAACATACACTGTACACTTTGGAATTTCAGTAACTTCGTAATTCATTTTTTCATAAAAAGTTGTTTCGTGTTTATTCATTTCTTGATCATAATAAGTGATGCTTATTTCCCACAGGCGATAAGAACGAATTGAACTATCTTTAATTCTCATGAATGGCTTGGCACTTGTTATATTAGCTAGAGCTATTTGCCCATTTAATGCCATTTTTTGAATTTTTCTTTTATCCCAGTTATTTTCAATTATTTTAATGACACATAAGCCAATCATAGGATAAAGAATAACAATTGCATATACATAACTTTTGTAGTTTTCTACAAAATCATTATTGGCAATTAAGATTCCGATAACAACAGCAATACTTACAATAAAGCCAATAAGTAACCGAGTGGTTTTTTGATAAATTTTTAACTGCATAATAATCTCCCTCTGTACTTATATTATAGAAGAAATGGAGGATTAAGTAAAGAAAATGGTTTTAACTTTTCACTATTTATGCTAGAATACATCTCAATTGGAGGATAGAAAATGGGAGTGTTTATATCAAAATTTATCGGGGATAAAAAATTCTATAAATCGGTTCTTATTGTGGCAATTCCACTTATGATACAGCAATTAATTTCAAGTTCAGTGAACCTAATTGATAATATGATGGTTGGACAGCTTGGAGATGCGGCATTAGGAGGAGTTGCCGCAGTAAATAGATTTTATATGATTGCGAATTTCGGCACAATGGGTGTTATTAATGCGGCTGCTATTTTTATTGCACAATTTTTTGGAGCTGAAAAGATCAAAGAAATGAAACAATCGTTTCGTTTTTCATTAATCAGTGGTTTGTTAATTGTTATTCCTTTTTGTTTAATTGGATTGTTTGTTCCGGAATGGATCTTGCGTTTTTTTACAAATGATGCAGATATTATATCGCTAGGGTTACAATACATTTTGGTTGCTTCTTTTACTTTTTTACCTTTAGCATTTTCATATTCAATAGCCGGGGCGATGCGTGCAATCGGCGAAACAAAAGTACCTCTATATGCAGGGACATTAGCGGTTATTGTGAACTGTATCGGAAACTATTGTCTAATATTCGGTAAATTTGGTTTCCCTATGTTGGGAGTTCAAGGAGCGGCATATGCAACTTTGATTGCTAGAATTGTTGAAGTGTTAATTTTACTCGTTGTATTGAAGATGAAAGATTATCCGTTTAAAACAAGAATCCGTGATATATTTGATGTGCCCTTTGATTTAGTGAAAAATATTTTGATCAAGGCAGCACCGTTAACATTAAATGAACTTCTTTGGTCTTTTGGAATGGCTACATTATTTAAATTTTATGGAACAAGAGGACCGGAAGCTATGTCGGGGTATTCAGTTGCTTCTACAATCAGTGATTTATTCTTTGTTTTATTTGGAGGAATGGCTGCTGCTACCAATGTAATGGTATCTCAACCGTTAGGAGCAAATAAGTTAGAAGAGGGAAGAAAAAACGGATATAGAATGATTGGAACTTCTATTATTTTGGCTTGTATTTTTGCGGTTATGTTATTCGGTTCATCTTTCGTTATACCTAGTTTTTATGAAATATCTGAACTTTCCTTGAACATTGCAGAATCATTTTTACGAGTTGAGGGAATTATGTTTTGGATTTATATGGCGAATACGGAGTGTTATTTTGTTTTGAGAGCAGGTGGAGATACAAAGTCAACCTTGTTCATGGATTCTTTATTTATGTGGACAATCAATCTTCCTTTAGTTGGTTTATTGGCTTATACTACGAATATAAGTATTCTTGCGTTGTATGTGGTTGGACAATGTACCGATTTAGTAAAACTGTGCTTTGCGTATTGGCTAGTTTCAAAAGAAAAATGGGTAAAAAATATTACGGTTTCGTAGCAGGGTATTCAACTTGATAAGAAATTTTTTAGATATCTTGACAAGGCTATAAAATAAGATATAATTATATTAGCACTTATTTAGTTTGAGTGCTAATGGCGGAAATGATTATAAATTTCATTTGCGGTTAAAATAAGAATATAGAAAGAAGGTTATATTTATGAGTGAAAGAAATGTAATGGATGGACAGGGATACTCTTCAACGTCTGACTTAAATCGATTTATGACAAGAACATATGGTTGGATGGGATTAGGTTTATTGGTAACAGCAGTTGTTGCGTATCTTACATTAACCACAGGATTATTTTATTATATTTATTCAAATAGTTTTATCATGCCGGTATTGATTATTGCTGAATTGGTTTTATGTATTGCTATGCAAGGAGCATTAAGAAAGACAAATCCTGGAATGGTTACACTTTATTATTTTGGATATGCAGCTTTGACAGGAATTACATTCTCGAGTATTGGTATTCTATATGATATGGGAACAATTTTCATGGCTTTTGGTTATACTGCATTTGTGTTTGTCTGTCTATGTGCTATTGGAAAAACAACAAAGATGGATATGACAAGTTATGCCCCGATGTTGTTTTCCGGGTTATTAGTAGCTATTGTTGTTTCTATTGTAAATATCTTTTTAGGACTTGAATTTATTGATACAGTTTTGTGTTATGTTGTTATCGGATTATTCTTGGCAATTACAATTTTTGATGTACAGCGATTAAGAAATGCTTATTATGAAATGAGCGGAGATCGCCAAGGATTAGCAACAATCAGTATGTACGGAGCATTTATGCTTTATCTTGACTTTATTAATATTTTCTTGCGTGTTCTACAAATTTTCGGAAAGAGAAATAATCGTAATTAAGTATATTAATTAAAGGATAGACTCTTGGTGCAGCTTGAAAAATTGGATTCTTCTGCATTAAGAGTTTTTATTTTATTGACAAAGCATTTTAAATTTATGAGCATGAAAATTGAAGTAGGAACAAGAATGCTTTATAATAATGAAGTTCGAAAAGAAAGGATTAGCTATGAAATATAATTTTGATGAAAATATCAATCGCCTTCATACAAATTCGATGAAGTGGGATGTGGATGAAAATGTGCTTCCGATGTGGGTTGCGGATATGGATTTCATGACAGCTCCTGCAATTCGAGAAGCAATACAAACCAGGGCAAGCCATGGAGTTTTCGGGTATACAATCTTGCCGGATGAATGGTATTGTGCATATCAAACGTGGTGGAAAAAGCGTCACCATTTTGAAATAGAAAAAGAGTGGTTGATGTTTTGTACCGGAGTTGTTCCCGCTATTTCCAGTATTGTAAGAAAATTAACGACACCGGCAGAGAATGTTTTGATACAAACACCTGTGTATAATATTTTCTTTAATTCAATTTTAAATAATGGCCGCAAAGTATTGGAAAGTCCACTTCATTTTGATGGAGAAAAATATGAGATTGATTTCGTGGATTTGGAAGAAAAAATGGCAGACCCACAAACAACGTTAATGATTTTATGTAACCCGCATAATCCGGTGGGTAAAATTTGGAGCCGTGAAGAATTGGCTAGAATAGGGAGCCTGGCTAAAAAACATCATGTGCTTATCTTATCTGATGAAATTCACTGTGATTTGACAGATCCGGGATGTGAATATATCCCTTTTGCATCAGTAAATGAAGAATGTGCTTCTAATTCTGTTACTTGTATTGCACCGACAAAAACATTTAATATTGCCGGATTACAAACGGCGGCGATTGTGGTTCCGGATTCAAATCTTCGTCATAAAGTTTCAAGAGGGATCAATACAGATGAAGTGGCAGAACCTAATGTGTTTGCAGTAGAGGCACCCATTGCTGCATTTACGAAATCTAGTGATTGGTTAGATGAGCTTCGCGTCTATCTTTATGATAATAAGAAGACGGTTCGTGACTTTATTCATGAACATTTATCGATGTTAAAAGTTATTGATTCTGAAGCAACTTATCTTTTGTGGATTGATTGTACAAAAGTGATGGAAGATGCAACGGAATTAGCTTGTTTTTTAAAGGAACATGCGGGATTACTTTTATCAGAAGGGGAAGAATATGGAAAGCCCGGTAAAGCATTTTTAAGAATGAATACAGCGACTTCAAGAAATCGTATTTTAGAAGGATTAAGTCGCTTAGAAAAAGGAATACATGAATTTATTAAAATGAATAAATAGGAGGAAAATAGTAATGAAAAACAAATGGATTAAAGGAGTTTTAGTTGCAGTCTTAGCATTAGGAATGTTGAGTGGATGTAATAGTACTAAAACATCAGAAAATGTTGATGAAAAGACAGATTTATTGGATGAAATACGAGAAAAAGGTGTGCTTGTGATTGGCACTGAAGGAACGTATTCTCCGAATAGTTTCCATGATGAAGATGGCAATTTGGTTGGATTTGATGTAGAAGTCGCTCAGAAAATCGCAGAGAAATTAGGAGTTAAAGCTGAATTTGTAGAGTCAGATTGGGATTCTTTATTTGCAAGTATGGATTCGGGTAGAATTGATGTTGTAATCAACGAAGTCAATGTGACTGAAGAGAGAGCGTTGAAGTATGATTTCTCACAACCTTATACTTATGTTCATGGAGCGTTGTTGGTAAGTTCAGATAATGATTCAATTTTAGGATTTGATGATATTGCAGGAAAAAAATCAGCACAAAATTTAGCAAGTACTTGGGCATTAACCGCAGAAGAGTATGGTGCAGAAATAGTTGGAGTTAATTCAATGAATGAATCTGTCGAGTTGTTGTTGACAGGGAGAGCTGATTGTACATTGAATGCACAGACGGCATTTGGAGATTATATGAAGAATCATCCGGAGGCAGCTGTTAAGGTTGCTGCGTTGTCTGATTCAACTAATTCCTCAGTAGTTCCTGTAAGAAAAGGAAATGAAGAGTTATTAAAGGCAATCAATGAAGCTTTGGATGAAATGAGAGAAAGCGGAGAACTTTCAGAAATTTCAATTAAATACTTTGGTATTGATGTAACGAAAGAATAGCGAGGAAGAATAAATCATGAGTGAAAGAATCATAAGTCTGCTCATCGATTCCTTTTGGCAAATTCTGATTCCGGGATTGCAATTGACGATCCCATTGACAATTGCATCATTTTCGTTTGGAATGATCATTGCATTGATTACTGCGTTAGTTCAAGTTGCGAACATAAAAGTTTTGAAACATCTTGCACGATTCTATGTGTGGATCATACGTGGAACACCTTTATTAGTGCAGTTGTATGTGGTTTTCTATGGATTGCCGAAGTTAGGAATTGTGATTGATGCGATTCCATCTGCAATTTTGGTATTTTCTATCAATACAGGGGCATATGCATCAGAGACCGTCCGAGCTGCAATCGAGTCAGTTCCGGCAGGACAACTTGAAGCGGGATATTGTGTTGGATTAACTTATTCACAAACAATGTTTCGAATTATCTTACCGCAAGCATTAAGAACGGCATTTCCACCGTTAAGTAATACTTTAATTGGTCTTGTAAAAGATACATCACTTGCCGCTAATATAACGATCATGGAAATGTTCAGGTCGGCTCAGAAAATTGCTGCTCGAACATATGAGCCTTTTATCTTATATTGTGAGGTTGGTTTAATTTATTTACTTTTCTGTACAATTTTAACAAAGATACAAAGAGTATGTGAAAAGAAATTGGACTTGAAATAAGAGGGTGCAGTATGCTTGAAATATTAAATATTAAAAAATCGTTTGGAGATCTTTGTGTTTTGAATGGAGTTAATCTTCATGTGAATAAGGGAGATGTTGTTGCGGTATTGGGACCGAGTGGTTCCGGAAAAACGACATTGTTAAGATGTATCAATTTTCTTGAAAAAGCAGATGAGGGTACAATGATTTTTGATCAAGAAACATTGGATTTGAATAAGGTCAAAAAAAAGGATATTTTACGAATTCGGAAGAAAACGGCTTTTGTATTTCAAAATTATAACTTGTTTGCGAATAAGACTGCACTTCAAAATGTCACTGAAGGTTTGATTGTAGGGCGCAAAATGCCAAAGGAAGAAGCGATAAAAATCGCTAAGAGTGCCTTAGATAAAGTAGGGTTGAAAGATCGCTATGATTATTATCCACATCAGCTTTCTGGGGGTCAACAGCAACGAGTTGGGATTGCACGGGCAATTGCCACAAATCCGGAAGTGATATTGTTTGATGAACCTACATCAGCCTTGGATCCGGAATTAATTAATGAAGTTCTTGAAGTTATGCGTAATTTGGCTGATGAAGGAATGACAATGGTTGTTGTAACACATGAAATGAATTTTGCCAGAAATGTAGCGAATCATGTGATTTTTATGGATCAGGGAGTCATTGTTGAGGAAAATAGTCCGGAAGAATTTTTTGATCATCCGAAAGAAGATCGTACAAAGCAATTTTTATCTTCTCTGAATCATTGATAAAATGAGAAAATAACGGTATACTAATAGATAGTGAATAAAGCGAAGGAAGGGAAATGAAAATAAATCTGTTTTCAAAATTCTGTTTCTTCGCTTTTTATAAGAACACTTGAATAAGTGATGGAGGAATTATGAGTGGAAATTGGTCATTAGATGATTTGTATTTAGGATATGATGATCCGCAATATGAAAAGGATAATCAAAAATTAGATGAAATCATTTCAAAAATCAACGAGTTGCCTAAAAAACTCGACGAACATGATGTTAAAGAAAATCTTCTTGAAATTATTGCCTGTTTGGAAGAAGAGAGTAATTTAGTATCTAAGCTCGCAAGTTTTTGTTCGCTTAGACAATCTACAGATGCAATGGATATGGAGCATACATCTGTTATGGGGAGATTGTATCAAAAACTAAACCAAACAACAAAAGCTGAGACACTTTTAAATAAGTACATTGCACAAATTGAAAATTTAGATGAGATAATTGCAACAGATGAAAAACTAAAAGGATATAGTTATTTGCTTCATTGCATTCAGTCTGATGATAAATATCAATTGAGTGATGAAGTAGAAGAAGCATTGTCAAAGATGGATATCAGTGGTGGAAATGCTTGGAGTGATTTACAGTCTTATCTGACTTCTACAGTTAAAGTTGATTATAATGGTTCAACTGTTACACTTTCGGAAATTAGAAACTTAGCCTATGATCCGAATCCTAAAGTGAGAAAAGAGGCTTATGAAGCAGAGTTAGCATGTTATGATAAAATTAAAGATGCGGTTGCCTATTCCTTAAACAGTATTAAAATGCAAGCTATCAGTGAGTGCGAATTACGTGGATTTGAATCGGTTTTAGATAAAACTTTATATTCATCAAGAATGAAAAAAGAAACATTAGATGCTCTTTTAGAAGCAATTGAAGAATATCTTCCTAAATTTCATGAATATTTACGTTTGAAAGGGAAAGCCTTAGGTCATGAAAATGGGCTTCCTTGGTATGATTTATTTGCCCCGATGGGAAATAATGATAAGAATTATTCACTTGAAGAGGCAAAGAATTATTTATTGAATTTGTTTGAACAATTTAATCCAAAATTAGCTGAAGTCGCTAAAGAAGCTTTTGATAAGAATTGGATTGATTTTTATCCGCGTGAAGGAAAAGCCGGTGGTGCATTCTGTGCTGATTTAGCACCAATCAAACAGTTTAGAGTTTTAACAAATTATGCCGGAAGCTTTAGTGATCTTGTAACATTGGCACATGAATTGGGGCATGGATATCATGATGTAATGGTTCAAGATAATCTTCCGTTAAACAGAAATTATACGATGCCGGTTGCAGAAACGGCTTCTACTTTTAATGAAAATGTTGTCATGAATGCTGCAATTGCTCGTGCTGAAAGCAAAGAAGAAAAGCTTGCGTTGATTGAAAGTCAACTGATGGATACAACACAAATTATTTGTGATATTTATTCTCGATTCTTATTTGAAAAAGCAGTTTGTGATCAGCGAAAAGATGTCTTCATGTCGGCAAATGATTTGTGTGAAATGATGCTTAATGCACAGAAAAAAGCATATAGTACAGGATTGGATCAAAACGTTCTGCATCCATATATGTGGCTTTGTAAAAGTCACTATTACAGTGCCGGATTGGGATTTTATAATTTCCCATATGCGTTTGGGGGTTTATTCGCAAGAGGTCTTTATGAAAAGTATTTAAAAGAAAAAGAAACATTCTTGCCTAAGTTTAATAAAATGTTGGAAAGTACACCACTGATGAGTGTCGAAGATGTAGCTGAAATTTGTGATATTGATTTGACTGATAAAGGATTCTGGAAAATGAGTTTAGAAGCAGTTACAAAGAATATTTCTCTGTTTAAGGAATTGATTGAGAAATAAGATTCTCATGAAAAAATAAAAAAAGAGAAAAAATATTTAGAAATCTGTGTTATATTATTAGTATCAAAGTAGAGAAAAAAGGCACTGAATGGTAGGTGTCTTTTTTTGTGGAAGAGAGGAGGAAAATGAAGAAAAGTTTGTTTATCTCTGTAATTATTTTTATAATTACGGTTATACTTGCTCTATCATTTGAGATGAATTCAAATGATACATATATTCAGTCCATTTATGAAAATGAGATTGTCATAGAAGAAACAAAAGCAGAGACAGGAGAAGAAAGTTATGAAAAGGGTAATTATGAAGAATTCAAAAGAATTAATCAAGATGTTTTGTTTGTATTACATTTTTATGATCGGGATCTTCCGGTGGTGTTTAATGGGGATAATGAATTTTATGTAAGGAAAAATTTAATCAAAGAATATAGTTCGATGGGAACACCGTTTGTTGATCAATATACTGGTTTTCAAGGCAGAAATACTTTGATTCATGCCCATAGTTCTCAAAATAATGAAAGAATGTTTACTTTTTTTAAGTATTTCTGTGATCAGGAATATGCGGATAAACATTCTTTTTTTACGATTGAAGGGAAAGATCAAACATGGGAAATGGTTATTTTTTCTGTCATAAAAATTGATTTGGATCAAGATGATTATCGAGATTGGATGAAAAAGGATTGGCGTAATGAAGATGAATTCATGAATTTTATTGCCGAAATTAAAAGGAGAAGCCTGATTGAAACATCTGTAGAAGTAGAACCAAAGGAACGGTTCATAACGATGGTGACATGTGATATGAGTATTGAAAATGGAAGGTTTCTTATTTTTGCGAAAGAAAATATATGAAAGGAGAATAGATACAATGGTAAAAAAATTTAAAGTAATGATTTGTTGTATTGTAATTGCTTGGCTTCATTTTCCGAATTTTAATTTATGGGCAGAAGAGGTTACAGAGGATGATTCTACAACGACAATGATTGCAGAATCAAGTGAAGAATTTTTGGAAAACTTAGTGATTTCTGAAGAGTCAGAAGATGAAATTGCTTTATTTTCATCTGAGCTTTATAAAGGGGAAAGAATTGGGAAACATTATCATAATGGGCAGTTTATAAGCTACATAACAAAAATGTATATAGAGGGTCAACTTGCCTATTGCCTTGAACCGTATGTTTTAATACCGGGTGGTCAAGGAAGTACTATTCCCGGATATGAGGCAAGTGGGATTTTATCTTATGATCGATTGGATTATGCGACTAAAGTGAAAATATGGAAAATAGCTTATTATGGCTACGGTTATAATGGAAAATGGGATAATGAACGGTTTGCGGCTACACAGTGTTTGATCTGGGATGCAATAAATGAACCGCAAGAAGCCTATACAATGTCAGATGAACCATGGGATTTAAGTGCTGTTAAAAATGAGATCAATTACCTCGTAGAAACAAATCCTGCCGGGCAGGTTCCGTCATTTGCAGGAGAAACGGTTAAGCTTTCGTTGAATAAGTCAGTAAACTTAAAAGATGAAAATTATGTTTTAGCTAATTATGCGATTCCTGAAGTAAAGAATATTGCGATTAATCAAAATGGGAATGAATTAAATTTGAAATTGGAAAATTCAATGGATTTTGCATCTTCATTAAATGCATCCGGTTCAGTTTATAATGCACTTGTGCAAAGTGTTATATGGAAAAATGCAGATTATCAAATTATGTTTACTCAACATTATGAACCGATGAAAGATTTTTCTCTTTTCTTTGAGTTGGATGCTGTTCCATTTTCTATATTAAAACTTGATAAAGAAACGAGGGGAGTTTCACAAGGGGAAGCAACGCTTATCGGAGCTGTTATTTCGATAAGAGAGGCACAAAGTAAAAACGAAATTCTTCAATTAACGATGAATGATTCAAATTCTATAACTTATGAAGATTTACCGGCAGGAGAATATTTGGCATGTGAAATTGTGGCGCCGCAAGGATATTTGTTAAATAATCAATGTGTTCCATTTTCTACTTTATCGAATCATTCTGTTCAAGTTGAAATTAAAGATGAAGTAATCCGGGGACAAATTGAAATAATAAAAAAAGATACAGAGAGTGGATTAAGCCCAATTAATGAAGCTGAGTTTACAGTATTTGATACAAAGGGGCAGCTTGTAGATACGATAAAGGTTGTTAACGGGAAAGGAATTTCCACTTCTTTACCCTATGGTCACTATACGATCAAAGAAAGTGTTGCACCGAAAGGATATGTGCTTTCAGAGGAAGAATTTGAAGTATTTATTGATGGAAGGAAAGAAGTTATTTCTGTTGAAATATTAAATCAACCGCAAAAAGGTCAGATAACAATTATGAAACAAGATGAAGAAACCGGAAATGAAGCACAAGGAGAAGCAAGTCTTCGTGATGTAGTTTATGAAATTTTTGCGGAAAAAGAAATAGTCGGATATGATGGACAAGTACTTTACCAAAAGAATGATTTAGTGGAAACAGTGAAGGCAGAAGGCACAATCGCAAAATCTTCCTCAGTACCGATTGGAACTTATCGGGTTTGCGAAAAGATTGCATCTGTCGGTTATAACTTGAATCCGGCATGTGAAATCGTGGAGCTGTCATTACCGGATAAAACAGAACTTCTCAGTCATTCAGAGATTAACTTCAAAAATAGTGTGATCAAAGGGAAAGTTGCAATAACTAAATTTATTATCGGTGATGAGAATTTAAAAGAAAATCGAAATTCCGGAGTTGTATCTGCTGGAAAAGGATTTTCTTTTGATATAATTGCGCTTAAAAATAACGAAGTCGTGGATACTTTAATTACAGATGAAAATGGGGTTGCTACATCAAACTGGTTACCTTATGGTAGATATTTAATTAAAGAAAAAGATAAAATAGGGTTTGAAATCGCAAAAGAATTTGAAATCATGATCAGTGAAAATGAAAAAACTGTTCACTTTATTCTTGAAAATGATGTTTTTGAATCGGAATTGATAATTTATAAAGTAGATAAGGAAACGAATAAAAGAGTTCTGACATCAGGGGCATCGTTTAAGATTAAGGATAGCAATGGGAACTTTATAACACAAACAGTTACCTATCCACAAAAAGTTGAAATTGATACATTTACTACAGATTCAACAGGTTCTATTCATCTTCCCTCTCCGTTATCCTTTGGAACTTATACTCTTGTTGAAGTTCATGCACCGGTCGGATATGTTTTAAGTGATGAAGAAATTGAGTTTCAAGTGGATGGAACGAGTAAAGAAATTGTGATTGAATTCCCTGATAAACCGACAAAAGGAATTTTGGTTATAGAGAAGACGGGAGAAGTCTTGAGTGGATTTGATAAGATGGATACTCCTTTTGGAACTGTGGCAGTACCCAAATTTGAAGAAAAAATATTAGATGGAGTTACATATCGAATTATTGCAAGAGAAGATATCGTTACTTCAGATCAAACGGTGTGGTATAGGGCTAATGAAACGGTAACAGAATTTACAACATCTAAGGACGAACCCACTACTTCGATAGAACTTCCGTTAGGGGCATATTCATTTTATGAAGTACAAAGTAAGGCCGGTTATATAAAAGATGAGAAAATTTATGATTTTGATTTGGTATATGAGAATGAATGTGTTGAGATAGTTACTTCTTATAAAAAGCATTTTAATAAGAGGAAAAAAGCAATTTTAAATTATGAAAAAAGTTTTGAAGATTCTGTTTTTGGTGAAAATGAGGAAATGAAAGAAGGGGTTGTATTCGGCTTATATAATGCAAAGGATATTCTTATGGGAGATGAAGTTGTATTACCCCAAGGAAGTTTATTGGGATATAGTTTGTTAAAAAAAGATTTTAGTGGTTCTTTTGATATTGAACTGGCAGGAAATTATTTTATTAAAGAAATTGCGTCTGGGAATGGATATGAATTAAACGAAAAAGAATATTATTTCACTGTTGACTTTTCCGATATGAATCAGGATATTTTTTATTTACAATTAGACGAAAAGATATTGAATGAAACAAAGAAAGGTTCTTTAACAATTATCAAAAGGGATGAATTTTATGAAACTGGAGAAGAGTTGTTGGTGAAAGATGGATTTGTATTTGAAATTTCAACGGATGAAAAATTTAATAATATTATTTCGCAACAGGAAACGGATGAAAATGGGAAAGTGGTATTTGATAATTTAGAAATCGGTACATACTATGTGAGAGAAAGTGATTGCCCACATTCTTATTTGTTGTCTGATGAAGTTTTTGAAGTACAGATCATGTATCGTGAAAATACGGAAATTGAAGTGGTAAATAAACGACGACTTGTTGAATTAGAAATCATAAAACGAGATTATGATGATGAAAGTAAGCTATTGGAAGATGCTGAGTTTAGAATTAAAGAAGTAAGAAGCGGAAACGAAGTGTTTACCGGGAAAACAAATCAAGATGGGAAGTTAAGAGTTAGTAATTTAAAATGGGGAGAAGATTATGAAATCTGTGAAACAAAAACTCCGAAAGGATATACATATTTGACTGAGAATGGGTGCAAAATATGGAATGGCCGTCTTAATGAAGACTTATCGGTTTTGACAGAAGAATGGATAAACAAAAGAGAAAAAGGAAATCTTCATATAACAAAAACCGATGAGTATGGAAAAGTATTCAGTGGCTCGGTATTTGTAATCAGTAGTCATGAGGATTTTGATGAAATTCTATATACTATTGATACAGATGAGAATGGAGAAATTTATATTGAGCAGATTCCTACAGGAGTATATTATTTGAGGGAGATTGACTGTGATGAACGATTTGAATTGAATACATCAATCGTTGAGGTTGAAATATCGGCAAATCAAACTCAAGAGATAGTTTTTGAAAATCGATATCGAGATATTGATGTCAAAATTATTAAAACAGATGAAAAAGATAATTTGTTGAATGAAGCGGAATTTATTGCTTTGGATATAACGGATGGACAAGTTCTGGAAACGTATTATCTTACTTTAGGGGAAACGATTGATTTGACAGAATTTTTTCTGAAAGATGTTCGTTATATTTCTTCTGAAGAATCTGTGATTTCAATAGAGGGAACATGGGCAAAAGCACAAAAGGAAGGAGATACACTGATTAGTGCAGTGGATAAAGAAGGACAGCTTAAGAAGGTTGTTTTAATAAAGTGTATAAGTTCGATAAAGGATCAAAAAGTATTTTGGCAAGAAGAGAATTTAAAAGGAGATGTTACTTCATTAGATTGGGAGGATCAAATTCTTTTCAAGGGAAGAACAGGTCATTCTTACTTGCATATAACTGATTTGCAACATCATAATGCTCCGCTTAGAGAGAAACAGGTTGCTTTTTATAATTCATATGATTCAAAAAATCCAGTTGTGATTAAAATAAGTGATGAATTCGGAATGATATGTTTGGATGAATTTGATGAAAAGACATGGTATTATGAAGTCTCAGGGAGTGATGAGCGTTTAAAAATTGAAGTCAATAAAAACGATGGGGAGTTGATGGTTCAAGGATTAAAATGGGGGAGAGAATATTTGTTGATTGAAACGGCTTTGCCACAGGGGATGATGTATGATAAATCTCCATTTACAAAGATAGATTTGACACTGGGTCCAAACGAAACAATTTATGATGTTACAATCCGTAATAAAACAAGAAAAGTTTCGCTTAAAGTAACTAAAACTGATGATAAACAAGAAAAGAAGCTGAATGGAGCAAGTTTTATTCTAAAAGATAAGGATTCGAACTTGGAATTGGAAGAAAAGATTACCGGAACTTTATTTATAAAAGATACAGATGAGAGCAGCTTCTTGGCTAGAGATAAAGAAATGAATGAAATGATTTCTATTCTTCATCCGAATCAATTTAATGAGATACTAGAAAATCTTCCGGAAGGAACTTATTATCTTCAGACAATATCAGAGATGATGAGCGATGTTCAACAAGTGAAGATTGAAAAAGGTGTAACCGTATTTCATAATCTTAATGCAGGCAAAGAGTATATTCTTTATGAAAATGAAGCACCTTCCGGTTATCTAAAGCAAGAAGAGGAAATATCAATTGTATTGAATCCGGATTTCTTAACTGATGAAGTGGAAGTGATATTGACAAATTCATTGATTGAGATACCAAATATGAAAGAACAATAAAGAAAGTGAAAGTATATCTTTTTAATAATGTAAATGGTAAAATAAGAATATTCAGTCCATACAAGATCAGAGGTGTAATATGAAAACATTTTATTACAAAGCGAATATATATGAAATGCCTGAAGAAAAACCAAGACAAATATTTATAGAAGAAATAAAAGAAAATCCGATTGTTGCCTTGCGTTTATATAAAGAAGATCACTGTATGGCTCCGTATTTTATTAAGGAAGAAACTCAAACTGTTTTATTGGAAATTGATGAACCGGAAAGAATCATAGAAACTGAGGCTGTTCTGCTTTCAAAAGAAGAATATGATAGAAAGCTTCGTAAGCAAGTGATTGAGAAATGTTCCGGATGTTTACGGTATGATAATGACTCAAATAATTTGACAGGGAATGATACTGAACTTACATTGGATGGTATGTGTTTTCAAAGAGTAGATTCACAGAAATATAATTTTAAAAAAGGTGTGGAAGCGTTTTGGAAGAAGTTTGAAAAAATAGAGAAAAAGCTTCGGATGCTTGTGAAGAAGGAGCGATATAAAGAAGCAATTAAGCTTGTTCAGGAAATTTATAATCGACACATAAATGCCTATGGAGATTTACTCTTTGGGATAAACAATAAAAAAGTTGTGTTTATCATAAGTGGACAAGGAAATTCTTTAGCACATTTGTTGGCGGATTATGTGATTGAATTTGCTTTGGATACTTTAAAAGAGAAGTGGGAATTTTATAGTTATATTCCAAAAGATATTTATAAATATGAACCGATAGGAAATTATGATGTATCAAAAAATCCACCTAAGATTTATCAGGAATTAAAAGAAGTGGATCGGACACGATATGATTTGACTTTTTGTTGTCAAGAAGAAATAAAAGAAGAAGAGTATTACATCATGAATATTGAAAATTATCACTATATTTGTAGTATTATTGGAGAAAATCTTTTGTTAAATTTGGCTTGTGATATGAACTTTAGTTATAAAAAAGAAAATTTCAGCAAAATCATCAGTGTCGAAGAATTTAAGGAAGAAATTTTCCGAATTTATATTCCGATGGTAATTAAAAGATTTTCAGAGGGATTAAACTTTTATTCTTATCAATTTACTCCGAAAGCAGGCTCTATTATGAGAGGAGGATATCAGAAGTCTTTTACTTCATGTAGGGAACTAACTTTTAAATTAGCTCTATATGATGAAGTAAGTCAGATTGATTATTTTTTATCTCATATGAATATTCTTTGTGCTACTTTGGAAATGGATATATTCAAAGATTCGGAAGCAGATGAGAAAATGATGAGGATAGTATTTAATGATATTGTTGCCGATTTGAGAAGTCAAGGACTTGTCCTAATGTTCGGCTATGAGGTTTCCGAAGAAAAACTTTATGTTGATATGTTGGTGTTTGATAGCGGATTGTGCAAAAAAGAAATTAGAAAAAGATCTCCGGAATTAAGTAGATATAATTGTTTTTATACTGAAATTATTAATGAACATAGAAGAACATTTGAAGTTGATTATGAAATGAATGAAGTAATAATGAAAAAAGACACTAGACTTAATTAGTCAGTGTCTTTTTCAAATAAAAAAATTGGAAATTTCCAATTTTGTTTTAACAATGGTGGATCCTTGGGGGTTCGAACCCCAGACCCACTGATTAAGAGTCAGTTGCTCTACCAACTGAGCTAAGGATCCATTGCGATTGCTAAATAATTATAGCTCATGTTATGATAAAATGCAATATAAATTTTAAGAAGTTGATTGGTTACAAACAAAAAAAGTTCATTTCTGAACTTGATTTGTAAAATGGTGACTCGTACGAGATTCGAACTCGTGAATGGCGCCGTGAAAGGGCGCTGTGTTCAGCCGCTTCACCAACGAGCCATCTAAGAATGGCGCCTGAAGTAGGGCTCGAACCTACGACACCGCGGTTAACAGCCGCGTGCTCTGCCGACTGAGCTATTCAGGCAACTTGCTTAATTATAATAGCATAGGTCATTTATGAATGCAAGCATTTTTTTCTGTTTTTGATTATTTTGTTTTTCAAAAGAAAAAAGAAGTAATCCGATCAATACCGAATCACTTCTTTTTTTAATTCATATTCATAAGAAAGAGAGAGGTAGATTATTAACTACGAGATAAGTATATTAAATTTCAATGGGAAAAATATCGTGAAAATATGGAAAATTATGTGATTTTAAAAAGCGAGAAAGCCTTCCGTTTGGGAAGGCCTTCTCTAAGGGGATAGAATGGTTAACTCTTCAAATTACAGTGACCTGTATGAAGAATTGCAAGATTATTGATCTTGCTGGGAATAGTTTATCAAATCTGTAAAGTAAACTTTGTCAAACTTTGTCGAATTATTCTTTTTTCTTTATAATGAAGATTAATTTTTGTTGAAAGAATAATCAATTAAGCATATCATAATATACAGAATAATTAAGTGACATGGAGGGTAACAATGAGTTTTACAAGGAAAAGTGCAAATTTAACACCGATTGAAGATACTGTATTTGCGGTAGTGAAGAAAGCAAAAGAAGCGAAACAGAAAGTGGGACAAGAAAATGTGGTTGATGCAACGATTGGGTCTCTTTATTCAGAGGAAGGAAAGATTGTTGCATTTGATTCTGTTTTTACAAATTATAATGCGATTGATAAAGAAACAAAAGCAGCGTATGCGGTTTCTTTTACCGGAAATCCTTCTTATCGAGAACAAGTTTATAAATGGGTTAAAGGAAATGCAAATCTTAAATTGAACCATTCTGTTATTGCAACACCGGGTGGAAGCGGTGCAGTCAGTCTAACAATTAAAGATATTTTGGATAAAGGAGAAACTTTAGTTTTGCCGGATATTGCATGGGGGTCTTATGCTTTAATGGCATCGGATTCAGGCTTAGATTATGTAACCTATCAAATGTTTGATGGCGATTCATTTAATTTAAAGAGTTTCAAAGATACATGCTTAAAAGTGATGGAGAAACAAGATAAATTATTAGTAGTAATTAATGATCCTTGCCATAATCCGACCGGATATAGTATGACACATGAAGAGTGGAAAGAAGTCATTTCATTTATCAATGAATGTGCAAAAAAAGTTCCATGTGTAATTTTAGATGATATAGCCTATATTGATTATTCATATGATTTGGAATATAACCATAAATATATGGAAACATTTAATAATATTTCAGAAAATGTAATGGTTGTAGTAGCATTCAGTTGTTCTAAAACACTGACTTCTTATGGGTTACGTTGTGGTGCTGCTGTACTTTTAGCTAAAGATTCGCTTAAAGTTAGAGAAGTGGAGATTGTATTTGAAAAAACAGCTCGTGCTATTTGGAGCAATGTATCTAATTCAGCTATGGATAATTTTACTGAAGTGACAACAACTCATTTAAATGAATATATGAATGAAAAGGATAAGTATATTTCTTTGTTGAAAGAAAGAAGTACTATATTTTTAACAGAAGCAAAAGAGGTTGGATTAAATGTTTATCCATATCATGAAGGTTTCTTTGTAACAGTGATGATTGAAAATAATGAGTTAAGAAATAAGTATCATGAAGCTTTAATGCAAGAGCATATTTATACGGTTTGTGTAAACAAAGGAATTCGTGTTGCGGTATGTAGTTTATCAGTGAAACACTGTAAAGGCTTAGCGAAAAAAATGAAAATGATTCTGGATAATGTAAAAGAAAACTAGCGATTTGCTAGTTCTTTTATTCTATTAATACATTCGGATTTTTCGTTATTCAATTTTTCTTCCAAAATTTCATTTAAAATCGTATTTAAGACTTTGTGAATCTCTTTTTTTGGAACATTAAGTCTTAAACAATCATATCCATTAACGCAACAATCATGCAGAGTTAAGCATTCATGATTCTTTTTAATATCTATAATTAAATTTCTGTATAATTCTATCGGAAATCGATTTGAAAGAGCGTATTTCATAAATAGGAATTCTTCAATCAAAGAATCATCTGAACATTTTGACATAATTTTTTTGAGATCAACTTTTGATTCTAATGGGAGTTTATTCAATGAAATCAAAGTGGTTACACGATTTATGATTTGATTGGAATATTTCAAGTCTTGAAGAAGTGAGAAATCTTGAAAATTTTTTATAAATAAAGCAAGACGGAGAGTTAGGATCAACGGCGCATTTTTAAGTGAATTAAGAGTTTCTTGAAATGCATTGCTTCTTTTTAACTGGTTTAAATTGGGTATAAATACACTTAGAATCTCTGTATATTTTTCAACAATTTCATAAGCGGATTTTCCGGTTAACAATTTACTGAATTCTTGATTGATTCTTTCAATTGCGATATCGGCTAAAAGCTCTTTGTTTTGAATCATACTAAGCTCAGTTTCTTTTTCTATGGTAAATCCTAAACATGAAGCAAATCGTAATGCACGAAGAATTCTTAATGAGTCCTCTTGCAATCGGTCATTAGCATTTCCGATTGCCCGTATAACTTTGTGGTTTAAATCAATTTGTCCGTTATTTAAATCTATGATCCCAAAGCTTGGATGCCAGCATAAAGCATTGATTGTAAAATCACGTCTTTTGAGATCCTCTTCAAGATTCTTTGTGAATCGAATCGTTGATGGATGGCGATAATCATTATAGTCTTTTTCAATTCGAAATGTTGTGATTTCATAAGGAATCGTATTTAGTAATAAAGTGACGGTACCATGTTTGATTCCGGTATCTATAATCGGATAATTCATAAAGCATTGTTTTACTTCATTGGGGAGAGCTGAGGTTGTGATATCCATATCGTGGTTACTCCATCCCATTAGAGCATCTCTCACACATCCGCCCACAAGATATGCTTCATGTCCATACTGATTTAGTCTTTGTAGTATAAAAATAGCATCTTTATTAAATTCCATATGAAATCTCCTTAATATAATTATACATGAACCAATTTGTATTTTCTATGATGGAGAAGTGAACAATTTGATTTGATACTGGTATTTTGATTAAGATAAAAGTATAATGAAAAAGCAAAGGGGATGAATCTTGTATGAAAATTGGTTTTTTTGATTCCGGGATAGGGGGATTATCTGTATTGCATCATGCACTAAAAGTATTTCCGAATGAACAGTTTCTTTTTTTTGCAGATAAAAAACATGTTCCATATGGTGAAAAAACATCTGAACAGGTATTAGAATATACAAGCGAAGCTGTTGAATTTATGATTGAGAATGATGTTAAAGCTATCGTGATTGCTTGCAATACGGCAACAAGTGTTGCGATAACTACACTTCGAGAAAAATATGATCTACCTATTATCGGAATGGAACCGGCAGTGAAAAAAGCATTAGATGAAAATGACACAATGCGTGTTCTTGTGTGTGCCACACCAATTACCGTACGAGGGAAAAAGTTAAAACAATTAATTGAAAGAGTTGATAATCACCATTTAGTAGATCTTTTGCCTTTGCCGCAATTGGTGCGATTTGCAGAGACAGGTGAATTTGATTCAAAAGCTGTGACTTCATATTTAAGCGAGGAGTTATCTCGATTTGATTTGACAAAAGAATCATCTCTTGTATTAGGGTGTACTCATTTTAATTATTTTAAAGATAGTTTTCGAAAATTGTTGCCTGATTCGGTAAAATTTGTAGATGGGAATGAGGGAACGGTAAATCAATTATACCGCAAGCTGCAAGAAAATGGATTACTTGAAAATAATCGACAAAGTATTGAATTCTATTACTCTAAAGAAAAAGTTACAGATGAGGCAGAGTTGAAGCGAATTGATTCATTATTTGAACGACTGGATAAAATGTTTGATTTGAAATAGTGGGTATATTATGGATAAGATTGAAATAATGAATGAAAGAATCCTGTCTTTGCTTAGCTATTATTTGAATGAGTGTTCGACCCGGATCGATGTGAATATGGTTAAAAGGTTAAAAGAAAGTTGTGCGATATCAGATAAAGAGGCATTTTCTATTTTGTTGGCCATTGAATTAGGAATTGATTTTGATGAAAATGAAGAAGATCGTTATCTTTATGATCACTATTTTGATGAAATGATTCATGAACTAAATTCGGATATTTATAAAGAAGATCTTTATTACGCTACAATTGAAATACCTGAACGAAAAATAGGGGCATGGGAATTTAAAAAAGAGAAGTATCAACCTTATGAGTTATTTGTGATGAATGATATGGTCAAAAAGGAAGATGGAAGAATTATCCCACAATTGGGATTTTTCAAAGAAGAATTTTCTTTTCCTGTAGTTTTGCAGTCCAAAAGAGAATGGATGCTTATCACACCAAATGAAATAGAAACAATGAAAGACGCAATTTTACAGGCAAGAGGGAGAGTTTTGACTTCAGGGTTGGGGTTAGGCTACTTTGCATATTTATGTAGCGAAAAAGAAGAAGTTGAATCCATAGATATTATTGAAAGAGATCCTGAATTAATTTCGTTGTTTGAAACAGTAATTCTTCCTCAAATTCCGCATCAAAATAAGATTAAGATTCATTGTTCGGATGCATTTGTATATTTTGAAAAGAATGATAATATGGAAAATATTGATTTTGTTTTTTGGGATCTTTGGCATGATGTTGGGGATGGATTAGAAATGTACAGGAAATTAAAAAGTTTAGAAGGTCGTTATCCAAAAATTAACTTTACATATTGGATTGAGAAAACATTGAAATGTTATATAGAGGATTAAGATAATAATGTATTATATTTACATGATTCGGTGTGAAGATGATTCACTGTATACCGGAATAACTAATAATTTGAATAAAAGAATGAAAGAGCATTTTTATAAAACTTCTGAATGTGCAAAATATACCAGAAGCCATCCTGCAAAAAATTTAGAGGCATGTTGGATGTGTGAAACAAGAAGTGAAGCAGCGAAATTAGAATATGCGATTAAGTCTTTTTCTAAGTCCGATAAAGAAAAAGTGGTATTTTCATCAGATTATTTAAATAACTTTGAAATTAATTTAAAAGGAAAATACACACCATTAGAAAAGAAACAATTGGAAATCTGTATGGAAGAAATCAAAAAGATGAGTCTATGAAATAAAACTCATCCTGTGATGAAAAATAAATCTTTAGCTTCTTAATATAAATAAGTTAAATATTCTATTAGAGCTTAAATTTATTCACTATAAATATTCAATATTTCTCCGACATATATAAGAGAATAATCTTTGTTTGGATAAAAGGATTGGTCAATATTTGTATCATTAATTAAACAAGTAGGATCAATTGTTTGACGATAAAGAACTTTGCATGACATAACCAAAGAGGCTTCTTGAAATGTATGAATGCTACCTATAAAACAATCATGCAACCCGGATTGATTGATTTTATCTGCTTCCTCTTTTCCGGAATGTGTTCCCAAGTATTGTAAGGCCTGTTTATAACCCGGTTTTAAGAAACTGATTGTGAATTGATTTTGTGAATCGATAAATTCTCTTGTATATCGCTGTGGTCGTATATACAAAGTGACTGTATTTTTATTCCATACTCGACCAAATCCGCCCCAAGATGCAGTTAAAGCATTTATTTTCCCATCTTTTTCTGCACTAACGATAAACCAATCGTCCATACAGCCGGTAAATGGATTAAATTTGCTTAATTCGTGTACACTGATTTCTTTCATTTTCATCCTCACTTTTCTTATTTATATTATGTGGAAAATATGTAAATAGAACTGAAAATAAAAAAGGCAAATTTCATTGCCTTTTACTCTTCATTAAAAAGTGCACTTCCTATGCGAAGCATTGTAGAACCTTCTTTGATAGCGATAGGATAATCTTGGCTCATTCCCATAGAGCATTCTGTCATACTTGGATATTTATTTTGTAATGTTGATAAAAGAAGTTTTGCCTCATGAAACACTTCTCTGATTCTCTCTGGCTCATCGCAATGGGGTCCCATACACATGATTCCTTTTACCAAAATGTGGGGATATTGGTTACATGCCTCGATAAAAGAATCGGCCTCTTCTTTAGCGATTCCTGATTTCGTTTCTTCTTTTGCCAAATTTAATTGAATTAAGATAGGAAGCTGCCTATTGCATTTTGCGGCTTCTTTCTCCAAAATTTGAACTAACTGTAAATTTTCTACAGAATGAATCATTTCAATAAACGGAACGATATATTTTGCTTTATTTTTTTGCAGATGGCCAATAAAATGCCATCTAATATCTTTTGGTAGTTTTTGCTGTTTCTCACAAAGTTCCTGTACACGATTTTCCGCAAATGCTTGATGACCTATTTTGTAATAATCTAATATCTGCTCTTTAGATCTGAATTTTGATACTATCAGAAGTTGACAGTTCTCAGGAAGCATTTGATTAATTTGATCATAAACATTTCTATTCATGGTTTTTCTCTTTTTTCTTTGTATTTTCAGGATAACAATTATCAAGGATTGCTTCACTGATTTTTTTTGCTTGATCGCTTATCGCAGTCATGATTAAAAGTGTTTCCATTGGATCGCTGTTATCGTTAATAAGATCATTTGTCATTAAATAATCAGGTAATGATGCTTTGATTATATTTTTTTTATCTAAATAGTTTTGATAGTATTCACTTATTTCTTCAGCAGTAAATTCATGATCATTGAGAACACGCTTTATTTCATCGATTGTCAGTGTATTCTTCATGTAATAAGTAATCAGAATTTGAATGATTTGGAGCTTTGAATATTTTTTTCCTTTAATAGGTTTAATAACTCTGGCTTTACTGTAATTGTTGATCATGGTTTTAGTCAACAATTTTTCGTCCGGAAATCGTTTGTTTTCTTTTAATAGATTATCGACAAGAGTGATAATTTGATCAACATATAAATCCAAACCGGGAATGTCATGGAGTGTAATTTCATTCGTATTTAATGCATCCTTGATAATTGTGTTTAATTCTTTATTCATTACTAATACCTCTTATAGAGCTATTCTACACTATTTTTTTTAAAATTGAAACAAAAGAGTTGATAAGAAACGATAAAGGAGTATAATATAAATATAAAGTAGTTTTCAAAACTACATAACAAGGAGGAAAATTATGAAAAAGAATTTCATGTATATTCAAGATCCTATTAGTTATTTGACTCATTTTTGGGGTGCAGTTGTTTCAGCTGCTTTCTTGGTTGTTTTTATTTTAGTGTCAATCCTTCATAGAAACCCGCTTGCTGTAACACTTTCTTTGATTATATTTGGGTGTTCGTTGATTGCTTTATATAGTGCCAGTGCTTATTATCATACTCTTTCAAACACATGTAAAAAGAAAAAGTGGTTTAGAAAATTAGATCATTCCATGATATATTGCCTTATTGCCGGAACGTATACACCACTTGCGTATATGTTTTTACCATCGGGGGAGAATATCAGATTCTTAGCTATACTTTGGACTATTGCATTAATCGGAATTGTACTTAAAATATGTTGGTTGAATGCACCACGGGTATTATATACGGTTTTGTATTTAATGATGGGGTGGGCAGTTGTGTTTAAATGGCAAGCTTTTTCAACGATGCCGGGTTTATGTTTTGCCATGATTGCATTAGGTGGAATTCTTTATACCTTAGGGGCAATTATGTATATATTGAAAAGACCAAACATTTCGTCTCAGTGGGGATTTCATGAATTGTTTCATGTATGCATATTAGGAGGAAGCTTGTTTCATATTCTGGCAATATTATTCTTTGTCGCATAAATGGGAGTGTTCAACTCCCTTTTTTTTTGGTATAATTTGCAAATGGTATGAGGTGATTTTAATGGAAAAAGACTGGCAAGTAAAAGCACATTTAGATGATTATGATAAGATTGTTGCTTATGTCTCCACAAATTTTTATTTCGGAAAAAGCAATTTGTTTTTTTTGAAAGATACAAAAGGAGTATTGCAATCATGTTCTATACGCAGTATTGAAAATCACTCGCAATATACAAAATATGAACTGGATGTTCCTTTTTCACTTGAATTTGGTCGAGAATATATCATGGTTGAGGAACATGCTCGTCAATTTCCATTGCAAATCGGTCGGATTGTTAAAACACAACGATTTGATGAAGAGTTTTATTATGATGGAAATGATCTTGGAGCAGTATATAGTAAAGAAAGTACCGTTTTTACTCTTTGGGCACCTACATCAACATCTGTTTTATTAAATCTTGAAAAGGGTGGGGAAGTTTTGCTTTTACCTATGAAAAGAGAAGAGAAAGGTATATACCGTGTTGAAGTTAAAGGAGATTTAAAGAACGCAAGTTATACATATTTAGTAAAGGTTAACGGACATTATAATGAGGCTTGTGATCCGTATTCTTATTCTTTAACATGTAATGGACTTCGCTCTGCCGTGATTGATTTGTCATTGAAAAAAACAGATTTATGTCAAAATAGTTGCACACCTTTTCTTTCTATGACTGATGCAATTATCATGGAAGCCAATGTTCGGGATTTTACCAGTTTTAGGAATCTTGAATTGAAAAATAAACGTGGTACATTTAAGGCAATGGCAGAGAACGGGCTACGTTTAAATGGATATACAGTGGGAATAGATTATCTCAAGGAATTGGAAATTACACATGTTCAATTACAACCCGTTATGGAATATGTAACAGTGGATGAGGAAAATCCGGAAGAATTTTATAATTGGGGATATGATCCGAATCACTATCTTTCTTTAGAGGGAAGTTATAGTTCTGATGCGAAGGATCCATATGCCCGTATTAAAGAATTTAAAGAACTTGTTAAAAAGCTTCATCAAAGCAATATTCGTGTATGCTTGGATGTTGTATTCAATCATGTGTATGATATGGTAAGTTCAAATTTTGAAAAAATCGTTCCATTATATTATTTCAGAGTTAGTGAAACAGGATATGTTTCAAATGGGTCATTTTGTGGTAATGATTTGGATTCTACAAGAAAAATGATGAGAAAGCATATTTTAGACAGTTGTAAATTTTTTACTAAAGAATATGGTATTGACGGATTTAGATTTGATTTAATGGGTATTTTAGATGTAGAAACAATGAATCGAATCGTAGCCGAGTGCCGTCAATTAAATCCGTCATTTATCTGTTATGGAGAAGGATGGAATATGCCGACTGCTTTGAAAGATGAAGATAAAGCAATTCAAGCGAATAATTCAAAGATGCCCTTGATTGCCCATTTTAATGATATTTTCAGAGATAAGATAAAGGGGAAGTCTTCAGAATATGATTCAATGATCAAAGGCTTTGCGACAGGAAATGTATTTGATATTTATGATGTACAAGATGCTTTAATGGCGAATTGTGTTGATCATATTCATGCAAAAGTTTATCAACATCCTTTTCAAAGTATTAACTATGTAGAATGTCATGATAATCAAACATGTTATGATAAAATTTGTGATTGTTGTCAAGAAGAAAGCGATGAAATAAAAATCAAAAGGCAAAAGCTGATGATCGGCATGCTGATGGTGGCACAGGGAGTTCCTTTTTTACAGTGTGGTCAGGAATTCTGTCGAACAAAAAACGGATTGCATAACACATATCGAAGTGCCGATCAGATAAATCAAATTGACTGGTTGAGAAGATGTCGATTTGCAGATACAGTTGACTATACAAAAGCGTGTATTCAATTGCGTAAAAGAAATCCGGTTTTCAAAATGAAAAGCAGTGAAGAAATTTTACATCATGTTTCGTTTGAAGTTCATGAGAATGAAATTTTGATTTATAAATTGCAGAATATCGAAGAATATTGCGATTATCATGAAATATGGGTTTTATTTAATGGGGGCTTAAATGAGTATGTTTGGGAGGCGCAAGAACGCTTCTGTTTGATATTCGATGAATTTGGTTTTGTTAAAGAGCAGGAAGAAAGTTCTGTACTTAAAGCAACTGGATGTTCCATGCGTATTTATGCGCGATAGAATAGTGCAAGGAGGAAATTATGAAAGAATATTTGGATTTATTTTTTACCTTTGCCCGAATCGGAGGATTAACTTTTGGGGGTGGTTATGCGATGCTTCCGATGTTACAAAAAGAAGTTGTTGAAAAAAGAGGATGGGCAACGGAAGAAGAATTAATGGATTATTATGCGATAGGTCAATGTACTCCGGGAGTTATTGCCGTCAATACCGCAACTTTTATTGGGTATAAGAATCGGGGAATTTTAGGCGGAATAATTGCTACACTGGGAGTTGTATTTCCATCTCTTGTCATTATCATGACAATTGCTGCATTTATTCGTAATTTTGCAGAGTTGGAAATTGTTAAGAATGCCTTTGCAGGAGTGCGGGTTTGTGTTTGTGTTTTGATATTGAATGCAGTTATTAAACTTTTAAAAACTTCAGTAATTGATAAAGTCACATGTGTTTTATTTGTTTCTGTGGCACTGTTATCTGTTTTTACGGATTTATCACCCATTGTTTTGGTCGTACTTGCAGGTGTATGCGGAATTCTTTTTAAAGGCAGAGCAAGGGAGGGGAAATGATCATGATTTATTTACAATTGTTTTATGAGTTCTTCAAGATTGGATTATTTGCCATAGGGGGAGGACTTGCAACGTTACCTTTCTTAAATGATTTGGCAGTTAAAACCGGATGGTACACTCAAGCTCAACTGGCTGACATGATTGCAATAAGTGAATCAACTCCCGGTCCAATCGGAGTGAATACCGCAACCTATGTTGGGTTTACGGCCGGAGGATTTTTTGGTTCTTTTGCAGCTACATTCGGATTGATTGCACCGTCTGTAATTATCATTGTCATTGTTGCGCGTATTTTAGCAAGTTTTAAGGATAGTAAACTTGTTAAGGCTACATTTTACGGTCTTCGCCCTGCATCTACCGGTTTGATTGCTGCGGCTGGATGGTCAGTCGTGTTGATTTCTTTAATTCATGTTGATTTGTATGAACAAAGTAAAGATTTACTTCAATTATTTGATTTAAAAGCAATTCTTCTTGCAGCTATATTATTTATATTTACCCAATTTGTTAAAAAAACAAAAGGACTTCATCCGGTCATATTTTTAGCTATATCGGCTCTTGTGGGAATCCTGTTTAATTTTGCGGGAATATAAAAATAGAATTTCTTCTAATGTATAAAAGGCAATATTAGAAGAAATTTTTTCTTGCAATAAATATGTACTTAACATATAGTATTATGGAATGCGAAAAAAGGAGGAAATTATGAGAGCAACACAACAAATGACAAAGGGATCCCCTTGGAAATTAATTTTAGCTTTTTCATTTCCTCTAATGTTGGGAAATTTATGTCAACAGTTTTATATCATGGTGGATGCTGCAATTGTTGGACAGATATTAGGCGTATCGGCAATTGCTGCGGTGGGGGCAACGGAGTGGATCATATGGATGATGCAAGGACTTGTACAAGGATTTACTCAAGGGTTTTCTATTAAAATGGCACAAGATTATGGGGCAGAAGATTATTCATCACTAAGAAAAGATGTCGTTCATTCACTTGTTCTGTCGATTGTTTCGACATTGATCCTAGTTATTCTTTGTTTTGTTTCAATGAAAGCAATGCTGAGTATGTTAAATACACCAACAGATGTTTTAGGTGATGCAAGTATCTATTTGAAGACAATGATTTTTGCTTTGCCGATCGTGATGGTTTACAATTTAACGGCAGCTATTTTACGCTCTTTGGGGGATAGTAAAACACCGCTTATTGCGATGATCGTAGCGAGTATTGTCAATATTATTCTGGACATCCTTTTTGTCTATAATTTTAAAATGGGTGTATTTGGAGCCGCATTTGCAACAATGATTGCACAATGTTTTTCAGCTGTAATTTGTTTGATTAAATGTATGAGCATCTCTTATTTGAGATTTTTTGAAGAAGACAGAAAGTTTGATAAAGTATTGAGTCTCTATCTTATGAAATTGGGGATGCCGATGGCTTTTCAAAATGCAGTCATCAGTATCGGGGGAATGATTTTACAATCTGTTATCAATGGTTTTGGAGTTATTTTCTTGGCAGGCTTTACTGCTGCGAATAAGCTCTATGGTCTATTGGAAGTGGCTGCAACTTCTTATGGTTATGCAATGGTTACTTATGTCGGACAGAATGTTGGAGCCCATCAATTTAAACGAGTCAAGAAAGGCTATTGGGGAGCTTTATTTATTGCTTTGATAACCTCTGTTGTGATTAGTGCTGCAATGATTGTTTTTGGGAAACAGATTTTACTTCTATTTATTAATGGAGAAAGTCAAATCGTATCTCAGACATTAGAAATTGCTTATCGGTATTTATCTATTATGGCCGTATGTTTGCCAATCTTATATTATTTGCATGTTACAAGATCAACCATACAAGGTTTGGGAAATACAGTATTACCAATGGTATCGGGAATTGTTGAATTTGTAATGCGTACTTTTTCAGCATTTATGTTACCTATGATAATTGGTTCAAGCGGAATTTTTTATGCAGAGATTACCGCATGGCTTGGGGCAGATTTTGTTTTATTTGCAAGCTATATTTATTGCATGAAAAAAGCAGAAAATTCTATGAGAAGCTTGTAAAAATCAGGCTTCTTTTTTCTGTGCTTGAATATGGAATGGAAAATATTGCGATTGATAAAGAGGGATAAGAAGAGAGTTGAATTTTTATTTTTTCAAAAAGTGATTTCAATTTTAAGAACTCTTTTTATTGTGGTATAATAAGAGGTAATAAAGTGAGGGAATTTATGAACATTAATGCCGGGATTCAACGATATTTTAATTATCAGTCATGGACTCTTGCCCGTTATTATTATGAAAACGGAGCTGTGAAATCTGTAAGAATTGATTATGATCCGATTGTGGATGTTTATCTTATCCATGCTAAAGTTGAGGTTCGTTCTGAAAGTTATCCTGTTTATTTAGAATTAAAGAGAAGTGGATATTTCCCTTCTTTTCATTGTGTCTGCCGCAATAGTATGCCAAATCGAGTTGCATGTCCTCATATCGGAGCAGTGATGTTGATGTTGCGAGAAGTCAATCCAATTCGTTTTCCGTATGAGTTTGATTATGCCGTTGAGCATGAAAGAATTATGCGAGCACAAAAATTGAAAGGTTTCATGGATGATACCGGTGCTTTAATTCAAGGTTATAAAAAAAATATTGAAAAACAATTGAAGATGGAGGAAGAACAAACAGATATTTCCATCATCACCAATATCGACTCGGAATTGGATGGGTTAAGTCTTGATTTTAAAGTAGGTAAAAATAAAAAGTATGTAATTAAAAATTGCCGTCAGTTTTTAGATAATATTGATGGAAACTATTTTGTGGAATATGGAAAAGAACTGAATTTTTCTCATCATGAGAATTGTTTTGATGAGGTTTCAAAAAGAACAATTGCATTAATTCGTAAAATCGTTTATCGAAGTGAAGGAAATATTTTGAAATCTTTAAAAGTTAATGAACAATTTATGGATGACTTGTTTGATTTATATTATGGTGCTGATGAGTATACCAATTACAATTTTATGCTTTGTGATGAACCGAATATTCGATTGATGATGTCACAAGATTCAGAGTTAAATATTTTTAAGTTGGATACGGGATCAAATAAAATCTTAATAGGAAAAGAGTATGTCTACCTTTTAAATGAAAAGACATTGAGTCGCTGTTCTAAAGAATTTTCAAAGAGTTGCTTGGGGCTTTTCCACTATTTTAGTAAAGATTCACAATTGGTTGTTGATCCAAGTCATATTCAAGATTTTAACAAGTATATTCTATCATCTGTTTTGCCTTATATTGAACTTGAAAAAGGCGATTTTGAGTTTGTACTACCGGAAAGATACCGCTGTGAGGTCTATGTAGATATGATAAAAGACGGAAGTCTTTCCATTCAAGAATATGCAGTTGATAAAGAGGATAAAAAGAATTCAATGATTAATCATGAAAGCTTTCAAAATCCTGTACTGGATAAAATAAAAGAAACGCTTGCCGGTTGTTTCAATGAAATCGACTTAGAAAATCAAAGAGGAATTATCACAGATGAAATTTCAATCAGTTATTTTTTAGATAAAATTCTTCCGTACTTACAAAAATTGTGCACAGTATATGTGTCGGATGTAATTAAAGGATTACGTAATCCAAAGCCTGTTACAATGCAAGTGGGAGTTAAATTATCAAATGATCTTTTAGCAGTGGAAGTTTCGAGCATTGATATCCCGGAAGAAGAAATCAGTGAGGTATTACGTTCTTATCGAAGAAAAAAGAAATATCATCGATTAAAAAACGGAGAGACAATCAGTTTGGAATCAGAAGGCATTCAAGAAGTGAATGATTTTTTAAATGATTTGAAAGTTCATCTTACAGAAGGAAATGAATTCACAGTTGACTCCAATCGAATGTTTTATTTGGATCAGGTAGATAAAGATTTTAAATCTGTTAAATTTGAACGGAATCAATTATTTAAAGAATTAGTACAAAATGTAAAAGATGTTCAAAAGAAAGATTATTCGATACCTACTTGCCTTAAACCGATTTTAAGAGAGTATCAAGTGATGGGGTATAAATGGTTAAAGACGATGAAAGATTATCATTTGGGAAGTATTCTTGCAGATGATATGGGTTTAGGTAAAACAATTCAGGTTATTGCGCTATTGGAGGAAGATAAACAATCAAATAAAAATAGTTGTAGTATTGTTATAACTCCGGCTTCTTTGATTTTGAATTGGAAAGATGAAATTGAAAAATTTTCTGAGAATTTAAATTGTTTGTGTATTCAAGGAAATCTTTCATCAAGAGAATACCTTATCAGTGAAATTTCACAATATGATGTAATTATTACGTCGTATGACTATTTACGAAAAGATTTTGAATTGTATGCGGATATAACATTTGAAAATATCATTTTAGATGAAGCTCAATTTATTAAAAATCATCTTACCAAAAATGCTCATGCGGTTAAAACATTGAAAGGCTTAAATCGCATTGTTTTAACGGGAACGCCAATTGAAAATTCTTTGGCAGAATTGTGGTCAATATTTGATTTTTTAATGCCGAATTATCTTTATAATTATAATTATTTTAGAAATGAATATGAAAAACCTATTATAAAAGAACAAGATGAAAAAAAGCAGGAAAAATTAAAAAAGATTGTTGAACCATTTATTTTGAGAAGGAATAAAAAAGATGTATTAAAAGAACTTCCGGACAAAATTGAGCAAGAAATCCTTTTGGAATTTAATGAAGAGGAAAGAAAAATTTATCTTGCTAATTTGGCATTGATCAATAATGAACTTCAAGCCAAATTGAAAACGGAATCTTTGGACCGATTCCAAGTTCTTTCCATGATGACAAGGCTTCGTCAGATATGTTGTGATAAAAGACTTGTATACGAAAATACAGAAGGACTATCATCTAAACTGGTTGGTTGTTTGGATTTGATCCGTTCAGCTAAATCTGGTAATAAAAAAGTATTATTATTTAGTGCTTTTACAAGCTGTCTTTCTCTGATTGAACAAGAGTTATTAAAAGAGGGGATCACTTATTACAAACTGACCGGGTCTACAAACAAAGAAGAAAGACATCAAATGGTAGATAACTTTCAGTCAGATAAAACAGATGTATTTTTGATATCTTTAAAAGCCGGAGGAACAGGACTTAATTTGACGGCAGCAGAAGTTGTTATTCATTTTGATCCATGGTGGAATATGTCAGCTCAAAACCAAGCAACAGACAGAGCCTATCGAATCGGTCAAGAAAAAAATGTCCAAGTATTCAAATTGATCATGAAAGATAGTATTGAAGAAAAAATTTTAGATTTGCAACGTAAGAAAATGAATCTTGCGGATGCATTTGTAAGCAGCAATGAAGGATCGCTTACTTCGATGAACACACAGGAAATCTTAGATTTATTTACGATTGATTAAATAAATATCTCAATTATTAATTGGGATATTTTTACTATGAATTAAACATCCTTAGAAGAATCATGATAGAAGTTATACTTATCCATAATTTAAAAAAATATGAAGATTTTTTTGTCTTAGGCTTATTGACTGCAATGTAAGTACTTTTTGGTATGTTTTAATTAGTAAACAACGATATTCGTTTTTACCTAGATATATAATGTAGATAGTTAAGGAGAAATTATGAATGAAGCTATTAAGAGAAAAGAAAGTAATTATTTAAGAGGTGATTATTTATGATTGTAGGTATTGGTAAGAAAGGAAAACAAGTCGGGTACATAGGAGTAGATAAATGTCCCAATTGTAAAAATTATGTACATTTTAGGCTATATGAATACTCAGATACTATCAATGCATATTTCATTCCTATAGCTAAATTTAATAAAAAAACATTTCTAGTTTGTCCGGTGTGTGAAACTGCATGGGAATTATCTAATGATATAAAAGATAAAATGCTAGAAAAATCTATCAATTCATTATCACCAGAAACAACTCAAGTTATTTGGGGTAAGGCAAGTAAAATAGTAAAAGAATATGTGACAGAATACATTGAAATGTATGGTGACGATTGGTATCAAAGACTAATTGAAAAATGTGCAGGAGAGATTAATAAAGAAATAGATGATAAAACTTATATTCAAGAAATTGTTGAAAAATATTTACAATTTTATCTTGATGATGATAGGCCAAAATAAGGAGGATTTATGATTTTTTCAAACAGTAGTAATCAATGGAAAGTAAAAAATACTAAGGAAGTAAAACTAAAATGTAATCACTGTGGAAACACATGTGATCATTATGTTTTGGGATGTCTTACAGGACCTGCTTTTGGATTTGTTTTACAACCGGCAAGTACAAAACTAGGATTCAAAAAATATTATTTAACTTGTTCAATATGTAATCAAATAAATAAAGAAATTTCTAAAGAAGAATTAAATCATTTGAAAATAAAATAAGTTTTAAGATTCTGTTAGAAGAGTACAATCAAAGGATACTTTACATCAAAAATAATTTACCAATTAAAAAAGAAACTCGGTCTTAATATATTAAATCCGAGTTTCTTTATGCTTATATAAATAAGGAATTTTATTTAAATGAGGATATATCTTTTATTTCGTTATTAATTGAAAATATAAAACTTATATTTAAATAGGATGATATTTTATAGGGTATAAGTATTGCCTTGCGCCAATCTTTTAATATATTCAAGTCGAACTTATTTTCAGTTGTATAATTTAATGCCAAATCTTTACTTGATATATTTATATCTACTTTTTTTATTTTTTGTATTTCTGTATTTAGTTTATCTTGAATACTTGAATTTATTGTTCTATGGTATGTGACATCTAATTTGTCAGCAAGTACTAATGACAATCCAACTAAAGTTTTTATATCATTTCCATTTGAATGATCACGAATTGCTTGTTCTAGAATTTCTTGTTCATTTTTATTGACATCGATTCCATCTAAATAATTCCTAAATATGTTGGCACTTAGTAAAGCGTGTTCTGTTTTATTTATGTTACTTTCACTTAAACCGATATCATGTAATAATGCAGCAATTTTTGCTAATTCTATAGTTCTGCTATCAGCATTTAATTGCTTTAAAATATTTTCTGCATAATTAGCAACACGTTTATAGTGTCCTAATCCGTGATCCCAATCCCATTTTCCATTTGTTATAAAATGTTTTTTTTCTATTTTATCTACAGTTTCTAAATAAAATTTATTATTTAATATTTTATTATAAGAATCCATTGTTCCTCCTGAAAATATCTGCTTTATATGTAGAAAAAATAATAAAACTCGGCTTTTAAAATGCCCGAGTTTTTTATCAATCTGGTGCCGCTGGTCAGAATCGA
>CATJXY010000049.1 GCA_949744505.1 uncultured Erysipelotrichaceae bacterium
CAAAACATAAACAACCCAAATCCAAATTTTTTTCAATTCATTTCACCTCTTATTTTTCTTATTGATTATATTATACTTCTATTTTTTATCAAAATCAATGTTTTTTATCTTTTTTATTAAAAAGAAGAGGCTTGTTATGCCTCTCCTACTTATTTTTATAATATTTATATTCTATTCAACCTTTTTCTCTTGATAAAAATTAAGATCATTCCCACAAGAGCTACCATCATTGTTGCCAATGCGATTCCGGTTTTGCTTTCATCTCCCGTATTCACAACCGGTATTTCAGTTATGATTACATCCGCAATACCATCCCCATCTGCATCAATGTTTTTATCCGGTTTACCATCGCCATCGGTATCAATATTGATATCAGGCTTTCCGTCACCGTTTGTGTCCACATTTAGATCCGGCTTGCCATCACCATCTTTATCGATATTTGTTGTTGGTTCCGTTTTTTCCAATTCTTCTTTAGTTAGATCATCTAAATCATCCGGTTTCCCGTCACCGTCTTTATCGACAATATTCACATCCGGGGTCTTATCTTGATTTGGATCATTTGGATTGATGTTATCCGGTTTTCCATCTTTATCTTTATCAACAATATTCAAATCAGGCTTACCATCACCGTCTTTGTCAATATTGACATCCGGTTTGCCATCTTTATCTGTATCGACATTTGTATCCGGCTTACCATCACCATCGGTATCCACATTGACATCCGGAGTGAGCTCCTTTTTCTCTTCTTCTGTCAAATCATCTAAGTCATCCGGTTTCCCGTCGCCGTCTTTATCAACGATATTTACATCTGGGGTCTTATCTTGTTCCGGATCTTTTGGATCGATGTTATCCGGTTTTCCATCACCATCTTTATCAACAATGTTAATATCCGGTTTGCCATCGTCATCGGTATCAACATTGACATCCGGTTTTCCATCATCATCTGTATCAACGTTGACATCCGGTTTCCCGTCACCATCTGTATCAATATTCACATCCGGTGTCTTATCTTGGTCTTTATCATCCGGATCAATATTATCCGGTTTTCCATCACCATCTTTATCGACTATGTTGATATCCGGTTTGTTATCACCATCGGTGTCAATGTTGACATCCGGCTCACCATCACCGTCTGTATCCACGTTCACATCCGGTTTTCCATCGCCATCTGTGTCAATATTCATTCTCAATAAATTATATTCTAATGTAACCGTTGTTTTAAAGTTATTGTCTTTATCATAAACCGTTGCCACAATAATATATTTACCTGCAACAGATGAATCAAATTTATCTACTTCATTTCCATCCTCATCCGTAACCTTGAATTCAGATAATTCTGCATCTACTGTTCCATCTGATTTTATATTAATATAATCGTAACGATCCGCAAACATTTCTTTCAAATCATCTGAAGTCATTTCATGAGATTCCGCTGTAACAGGCACCCACATTGTATCTTTTACATAGGCATGAAGAATCGGATTTTCCCCTTCTTCATCAATTTCATAGTGATCCGGAATTAACGCATTTTCACCCGTTCCATCCGGTGTCGGTGTAGGAGGTGTTGCAAATGGGAATTCCTCCGGTGCACTTTCCTCAGTTACCGTTGCCTTCTTTTCAGCCAATCTAAAGTTTGTTCCACCAAGATATTCGGCTTCAATTTTAAATGAACCATCTTGAAGTTCAGGAATCGGATACTTTTTCTGATCTTTTGTAAAGTCTAATGTAATCGTTGCATTAGAATGAGCATAACCATCATAATCTTCCTCTGCCAACGCAGCTGTTCTGGTTTTTACAGTATTCAATGCGACAGGTTTACCAACTTTAACACCATTGATATAGAATTGTACTGTCCCATCCGGCGCAGCACATGTCTTTGCCTCTCCGATTGCCGGAAGAACATCTGCATTCAAAGTAATTGTCGCAAACTTTGTATGATCATCATCTTGCCAAGTTGACTCTGCACTAAGGTTTATGATACGGCTCTCTGCCGGAGAAATGATAGACTCCAATGTTGTCTGATGTCCCCAGAAAGAATTTGCGAAATCAGAACCATCTTTTACAAACTCATTATAATTGATAGTAATTGTATAAGTTCCGGTTGTACTGATTTCCCCACTTGTACTGGAATCCGATGTTGCATTTCCGAACCAGTCTTTTACACGAACTGAAGTAAAATCCAATTGATCTTTCTCAGAAATTGTTTCTCCGGCCGGTTCAGGCACTTCGATATTCTGTGAAATAATGCTATCTGCCAAAATTTCCGGATCCCATCCAAGTCCATCATATTTCTTATATAAATAGCCCATTAATTCTTCATCAAACTTTGATGTATCGACTTTAAATGTTACCCAACGCTTTGTCGTATTATCTCCGGTTCCAACTTCCGGCAATGAAAATGGATAATCGGCTTTGATAATATTTCCATCATCATCCATCAAAGATACATTTGAAATTGTTACTGATTTTCCAACAGCGGATGCCGGGAGCCAGAAATACAAAGTTTGAGTATTGTCTACCTTATTAGCTAATCCATAATCAATAAAGTTACCATCAGCATCAGAAAGCGGTTTTCCGTCAACCATAACTGTAAAGGAATTAATTCTGTATCCTTCTTTAACACCTTCCATTGAACCGATTGCTATTGTAACCATCGTCAACTCTGTTTTTCTATCCGCCGCATAAACTCCGGTTCCTTCAAAGCTTAAGCCTTTATAACCACCTGAAGACTGTGATTCAATCGGGAAAGAACCTCCCGTTACAACAACCGTTCCGCCAAAAGCTCCGACATTGTAAGAGGTTGTCGTTTTATAAGAAACCGGCTTTAGAGTTCCACCGTTAATCTCAATTGTATGTCCGGCATTTGTAGCACTAACACAAGCACCACCAAACGCATTTCCATGAGTTCCACCAAAGGCTTCCGTATATCCACCATTAATTGTAATATCTCCCGGAATCGGGGAAGTTGTATAAGTAGAATCCCTTCTTCCACGATTTGTACTAACTAAAGTCAAACCGTTGGCTGAAGTATTTTTAGTTGCTGTACTATTTCCATATCCGGCACCGATTGCAGCACCATGATAACTTCCATAGGCTTTAATATTACCACCATTAATTGTCAATCCACTATTTTGGCTCTTAAATCCAACACCACCGTTACATCCACCACCAATTCCCGTACCAGCTGAAGCAATGCCACTAATTGATACATTGTAGCTATAGGGTGTTGCTGTAATCGTTCCACCATTAATGGTCATCTTTCCGCTCTCTTCGGCATTTTCACCACCGATTGCAGCACTGAACATTCCACCATTTACAACAAGAGAACCTGGATTATCACTATCCATTTTCCAAGAAGGATCATCTTTTTTTAGAACTGTTCCGTTTTCAAGTGTCAGATCAAATGGAATACGTCCTTGCAAAGGCACAATTTCTTTACCATCATTAGTACGATTACGAACACCATCATCAATAACCAATTCAGAACCTTCTCCGCAATGTAAACCGGCAAAACTATATGCAGTGTTTGCAGTCAATTCATTCACAGAGCCATCTGCTATAGTTAAATATAATGTTGTACGGTCAATAATATCCGTTCCCTTTGTAGCTTTTGCACCACTTGCAGTGCCATACATATTGGTTGCCACATCAAAAGGAGCCGGAGTATTTATTGTCACTCCATCTAAAATAACATCTGCTTTAACTCCCGGCATGATTCGAATTCCATGGGTCGTCGATGTTCCGCTGATTGAAATCCGTCTGGATGTATTAATCCCAATCATTTTAATTGCAACACTCTTCGACAATGATCCACTCGTATCAAAGCTCTTTAATGTTTGTGAAATTTCAGTATAGTCCGTTCCCTCAACCAAAGGATTTCCATCCATAGATGTCAATGTCAATCCTCCGATCGTTACAGTAACTGACCCCTCATTATCTAATACTACAGGCTTATTTTCATCTTCTGAGAATGAATTAGAAAAGAAATCAGGGACCATTTCGTCGAAGACCGGCTCTTCATTTTCAGTTTCTTCTTCATCAACTGATGATTCAACTTCTGAATTTTCTTCCTCTTCATTTAATTCAGAGTTTTCAATTTCTTCTATTTGCTCAGTTTCATCTTCTTGCTCTGTTTCAGTATCTAATATTTCTTCAGTTCTTGCATTTCCTTCTGAATCAACATTTTCATCTGTCAATGCATGAACAGAAAAATTCTGATTAGAAACAAGCATGAAAGAAGCAATAATGATGCTTATGACTTTATTTTTCATTTTGCATCTCCTTTCCGATAATAATTTTATACACCAACTTTATTATATTATTTCAAGCTTAATTTAGCAATAATAATTGGCTTTTTTAAAGCCATTTTCATTAAATATTTCCTTTTTTTCTTACCTTTTTTAACAAATATTGTAAAACAAATCACTTTCACAAACTCTTTCATATTTCACAAAAAAAAGAGAATGAATCTACCAAACGACATCTCATTCTCTTTCATAACTTTATTTAATTTCAATTAAAAGTGTTTTACACGATCGCCGTATTTAGCATAAAGTGCATCGTTATTGAATCCATCAACATTCTGTGACTGGAATACAGGAAGTTCACATCCTTCATCAGCCAAAAGTTGAAGTGCTTCACACAAAATTGTATCCAATAGGAACACACTTGTCATTGTTGAACCAGGTCCTGTTTTAACACCACCGATTGTCATCATGCTGTCCCCTGATGGTACACAGTTATCAAGGATAACATCAGCACATTCAAACAAGCGCTTTCCGCTTGCATGTCTGCTTGTTGTGTTCTTTGATTGATTCAAGTTTGTCAAAGCGATAACAGGAATTCCTTCCTTTTGACAACGCATAGCCATTTCAATCGGCATAGCATTTCTTCCTGAGTTGGAAGTAATGATCATGATATCTCCTTTAGAAACGATATAGCTATCATAGATAACATCAGCAACACCGGAAACCTTTTCCATAGCTCCGCTTCTTTGAGCACCGTTACTTGTTAAGCAATCCGGATCCAACATAGCATTTACATTAGCCAATCCACCGGCACGAGCAAACATTTCAATACCGATCATATGAGAATGTCCTGTACCGAATGTATGAATAATATGATTATTTTTTACTGTATCAGCAAACATTCTTGCACATTTTTTGATTTCTTCTTCGTTTTTGTTTGCAACTTCTTCAAGAAGTGCAATGATTTTATTTGAATATTCAAAGCTTGACATAGTTAAATTCTCCCTTCGTATTTCTTTAACAATTCTTGATTGTGTTCTTCGTATCCTTCAACATCTTCAGACCAAAGTACCGGTGGTTCCAATCCGTCTCTTTGATACATAGCACAAACTTCATCCACCAATGCCTGAGCAATAATAGCTCCGGTAATAGATGAAATAGAGCAGATTTTTGCAACACCATCTGTTTGAAGCAAGGCATCTCCCTGAGGACCGCAGTTATCAATGACAACATGACCCATCTCATACAGTTTCTTTCCGCTTGGATGACGGCTTGCCTCAGCGGTTGTATGCTGCCAGCTAGTCAAAATAATAACTTTATGACCTTCTTCTCTTGCTTTAATTGCCGTATCAATAACAACACCGTTAATTCCGGAATTTGAAATGATAATAAAGCAATCCTCTTCTTTGATTCCGTAAAGAGAGAAGAATTTATCTGCCATTCCCGGCCTTCTTTCAAAAACAACATCTTTGCTTCTGAACTCTTCAATAGAAACAGCACCTTTCATGACAAAGTCACTTGTCTGCATCGTATGAATCGGAACTAAACATCCGGCACGATTTGTAATTTCCATTCCAAATCCAACACTGTGTCCTGATCCGAATACTTGAACAACACCACCCTTGCGCATTGTTTCATACATAATTTCAGCAGCTTCGTGAATGTGCCCCATCTCTTTTTCTTCAAGAGTATTCAAGATATCAGTAAGCTGATCATAAAAATAATTCATTGTAATTTCAGGCATATTTTTTCCTCCTATCCACGAACACGCTTGCCGTATTTTTCACACAATTTATTGTTGTGAACATCTGATCCGGCTAAGTTAGCACTCAATAAAACCGGGCATTCTTTTCCTGCTTTTTCAAAGTTATGATAAATTTCCCCTGTTAGCATCTGTGCAATGACATTTCCGGTAATAGAAGCAAACTGATTTACTTTTACCTTTTCATCCAACGGAAGCACAGTATCGATTACATCAGCACAGTTATCAATAACTAAATCCGCATAATCTTCCAACATTTTTCCATCCGGATGTTTGCTAGTGTTTTTAGCAGATTGTGCCTTTGATGTAACGACGATCAATTTTCTTCCTTGGCTCTTGAAAATCTTAGCCAATTCAATGATCAAGGCTTGATTTCCGGCAGTGGATACCAACAAAGCCATGTCATTATCATGAATCTCATACATTCCGATCAACTTTTCAGCCAAATCAAGACGATTTTCATAATTCGGATCTGTCAATTCCGTATGAGAAATCACTTTGTTGTAAACTAAATCTTCATCTACCAACTTATGGAAAGGAACCAATCCACCGGCACGATAGAATAGCTCCATGGTGAATGCTGCATTATGAGAGCTTCCGTAAATTTGAACAACACCGTCATCCATCATGCATTCACTCATCATTGCAGCCGCTTGAAGAATCGCTTCTTTTTGGCTTACTGCCACAGCATCAAGCTTATTCTTCACTGCGTCAAAAAACATATGACCGTTTAACATAATTCTCCTCCTCATGTTCTTAATTTAATCATACCATGTTTCTATCCAATTACAAGCAAAGAATTATTTTTTTCATTTCCTTAACACAATTTACGAATAATTTATTCAACAATAAAATTAATTCTTTAAGTTTTTCAATAAAGCTTGCAATTATAAAAATATTGACTAAAATAGGATAACAAGGAGAGAAAAAAGAAAGGGAATTTATGATTGGAAACATTAAAGTAGAAGTGTGCTGCGGTTCTGTTGAAGACTGCCTTATCGCACAAAAATGTCATGCGGACCGTATCGAATTGAATCACGGTTTAGAGCTTGGCGGATTAACTCCAAGTGTAGGAACACTCAAAAAAGCAAAAGAACTTGTAACGCTTCCGATTGCCTGTATGGTTCGTCATCGTGGGAAAGGATTTTGTTACACTGAATTAGAATTTGAAGCAATGCTTCTAGATGCCAAAAACTTGATTGACAATGGTGCAGATGGGATCGTATTCGGTTTTTTACATGAAGACGGAACCATTGATATTGAGCGAACAAAGAAAATGGTCGAAGTTATCGGCGATAAAGAAAAAGTTTTCCACAAAGCATTTGACAGCTGTCCTGACTTTGATGAAGGGATGCAGATTTTAATTGACTGCGGTATCGACCGGGTATTGACAAGTGCCGGAAAAGATATTGTCAAAGGAGCAAAAACATTGAATGCACTTCAAAAGAAATATGGCTCTAAAATTCAAATTCTCGCCGGAGGAGGAGTCAGAGAACACAATGTACAGGAAATCTTAAATGTTTCCGGATGTACTCAAATTCATATGACAGCCAAAGAAATGAAATTAGATTCTTCAATTCTTCACTATCATTCAACTGCTGATGAAAACAGCGCAAGCTATGTTGCCGTCAGTGAAACAAACTTGAAAGGAATTATGAAAAAAATTGAAGAGAAATAAATTATGAAAAAATTATCAAGAGATGAACTCTTGCTACTGGTAATCACAGCTACATTTACCTTAGCAAGCGGTATGGCAACTGTTTTTATGAACGTTTATCTTTACAACTTTACCGAATCTTTAGTCGGTATGACAACATTTACCATGTTCCGTATCGGAATGTTTCCGATCATGTTTATCTTAAACGGAAAATTATTCAAAAAAACAAAACTCGGATATCCATTAGCCGCAGGTTTATGCATGATGACTTTATCCTATGTAATTCTTTTGAATATGCAAAATGCTATTGCGGCAAATCCGATATTAATTTATCTGATTGCAGTGATATTCGGAGCTGGGGAAGCCTCTTATTATTTTACAATTAATAATCTTAACCAACTTGCAACAACGATGGAATCCAGAAGCACTTATGTTCCACTTTCCGGAACTTTGGCAGCAATGGCTAATATTATTGCCCCATTTGTTTCAACTCTATTAATTTCTTATTCAGTCACAGATATTGATGGATATTTAGCTATTTTCAAAATTGTTATTGTTTTATACATTACAATTTCTATTCTTGCTTTAAAACTTCAAACCAAAGCAAAACCGATTCCTTTCACACTCATGGATAAATTCTTATTTAAAATTGATAAGCAATGGAATTATATTGCTTTCTCAACAATTTTTAACAGCTTTCGTGATTGTGTTTCTTTATGTTTGACCGGTCTTTTGGTTTATCGTGCAACAAGTGGAAGTGGCTCTTTATACTCACAACTCTTAACATTATTCGCAATTTTAAGTATTATTGCTTATACAATAGCAGGAAAAGTAATAACCAGACATAATCGTATGTTCTATTATTCTTTAGGAGCTTTATTACTCAGTTCCTCTACCATTGTTCTTGCTCTTGTCCCCAATATTTACGGAGCTCTTTATTTCGGATTAGTCAATGCCTTTGCGGCTCCATTTTACAGCAATCCTTACACAATTATTGCAATGAATGCCTTACAAGATTATCAAAGCAGTCATAATCTGGTGGGATTTGTTGTCGCACGTGAATGCCTAATCAGCATTTCCCGCATTTTAGGTATGAGTACAGTACTTCTTTTTGCCCGATTTTTTGATCAAGACACTGCGGTTGTCATCACGACTATTCTTACTTCAATCTGTCCGATCATTCAAACAATCGTAGCAAATATTTATCACAAAACAAGAGATAAAGCAAAATTACAAATTCAATAAGATGAATGATACAACTCACAACTGAAAGGAATCCTATAAAATTTAAGAGAACTAAATTATGAAAAATTTATCAAAAGATGAGATATTGTTGCTTATTGTAGGAACAATTTATACTTTAGCAAGCGGCATGGCAACCGTTTTCATGAATGTCTATCTCTACAGCTTTACCGAATCCTTGATCGGTATGACTACCTTTACGATTTTCCGTATTGCTATGTTTCCTATCATGTTTACATTAAATGGAAAACTATTCAAAAAAGCTAAACTTGGTTATCCTCTTGCCGCAGGATTAATCATGATGACTTGTTCTTATATTCTGCTTTTGAGCATGCAAAACTCTTTTGCGGAAAATCCAATGCTGATTTATCTGATTGCCGTCATTTTCGGAGCAGGAGAAGGATCGTATTGGTTTACTCTCAACAGTTTAAACCAACTTGCTACCACAAAAAAATCTCGTGGCATCTTCGTTTCAATTCAAGGAATTGTTAATGGTTTAGCGAATATTATCGCTCCGGTTACTGCTTCCATTTTAATTTCTCATTCAATTACAGATACAGAAGGTTATTTAACAATATTCAAAGTTGTCATCATACTTTACATTGTCATTGCTTTGATTTCTCTTAAAATTCAAACAAAGGCAACACCGATGCCATTTACTCTTATGGATAAACTTCTTTGCAAAGTGGATAAACAATGGACATATGTTTCATTCTGTACCCTTTTCAACGGGTTGCGTGATTCTGTTCCGCTAACTTTAGCAGGACTTCTTATTTATCGGGCAACAAGCGGAAGTGGTTCTTTATATTCACAACTATTAAGTATGTTTGCAGTTTTGAGCATCTTCTCATATATGATTTGTGGCAAAATCATAACCAGAAAAAACAGAATGATTTATTATTCTTTAGGTGGTATTTTCCTTTGTTCTTCTACAATGATTTTGGCGCTTGTACCAAATATATACGGAGCTCTCTATTATGGAATGGTCAATGCTTTTGCCTATCCATTCTTCGGTACTCCTTATACGATCATTTGTATGAATGCCCTTCAAGATTATCAGCAAGATACAAACTTAGTTGGATTTGTAGTCGCCCGTGAATATCTAACAAGTATTGGCAGAATTGTCGGAATGTGTACAGTCTTCTTATTTGCTCGATTCTTTGATCAAGATACAGCAGTCGCTTGTACAACAGTTCTTGTTTCTCTTTGTCCCATCATTCAAATCGTTGTTGCCAATATTTATCATAAAAAAAGAGATAAAGCAAAAATTCAGGCGCAATAACTTATATTACAAAAAAGAAAACGAATATCTCGTTTTCTTTTATTTTTGTTCAAAATGTTTTTTTAAAAGCTCTGTATATTTCTCAGCTTGCTTTATATCCCCTTTATTTTCATACATCTTTGCAAGCAGCGCTTCTAGTGTCGGCTTCATGTTCTCAGATGCCTGTTCCCATGCTTCTTCTGTTTGTTGCAGATACTTAAATCCACCAAGCACATACGTATCATATAGCCGTTCTACTTCATCATTCAAATCTTCTTTTCTGTTTTCGGCAATCCTCTTATAATATGTTTCTGCTTTTTCAGTTTCGGCATTTGTTAAATAATAATAGAATGCCCTATTATATACCGCACTCTTCTGTTCCGTATTTAGTCGTACATTTTCAAAACGATCCAAACACGCTTCAATTTCTTCCTTATTTCCTTTCATGATAGCACCATTCAACTTCATAAAATCTAAATTAAACGGTCGTATCAATCTTTTTGCTTTCTTCGTATTTGCGATTTGGTCAAATTCATCAAGCCTGCCACTCATCAACAGCTCAGCCAGTTCATCCAACAACTTTTTTCTCATTCTTCCTTCCACAAACGGAGTTATGATTGTAAACCCCGCTAGAACGATCACTGCAATTAACATCCAATTATCTTTCATATCTCAACCCTCTTTTTATATTATAACATAAAATTTAAAAAGATACTCTTAGAATCTGTTAGAAGCATTCTTTCCATCATAATAACACATGTCCTGTAATGCTATCAGCACCTTCCTGTATGACAAACCCCATTGATTTATACAAGGCAATCGCTGCCATATTATCCATATCAACATGAAGTTCCATTCCTTTAGGATGATTGAGTTCAATTGCTTTGGCAAGCATCGCTCTTGCATACCCCATTCGTCGATACTCCTTTTTTACAAATACATCAAAAGGTTCATTTTCTTGATGATTACATGTCACATCAATATAACCGACAACCGTTTCTTCATCAAGAGCTAAAATAATCCGAAATCGATCTAAAGCAGTTAACATCTTTTCCGCTGTCCAATACCCGTCTTTTGAATGTATGGCAATATACTGTTTTTCATACTTAGGACTGTATTCTTCCACGCGCCGATTACTTGGATAAGAATTCACTTGTTTTAACACCATTTTATATTGTGGAGTATAAAACTTTGCATTGATATTGAGAAGTTTCTCATGAAGTAACATATTATGCGGATTATAAACAAAATCAGACTGAAACTCAGAATAATTTTCTTTTAAAAAAGCAAACATTTCAAAATAAGCTTGTTCGACACAAGCAAGACCCACCAACATCTCAAGATATGACTCTTCTTTTAACACCAAAAATACAAATAAACCGATAATTTTCTCATGTTCAAACACACCATAAAGATGATTATTAGGTTTATCGATTGCTTCCAACAAATAATTACATAGTTCTTTCTCATTCTTAAACATAGGATTACTGAAATTAGGATTGCTATTGATTTCAATTGCAAAATTCAAATACTCGTTTAGACTGTTTAATTTTTTTATCATATTATCATTTCCTTCCACATTAAATATACTTTACAATTTCTTCGTATTAATTATCTAAAACTAATAATACAAATCTTTATTTCAAAATAAAATAAAATTCACTGCTTTTCTTTGCATTTCCTGCTACATTTGTATAGGCAAATACTTCTTCATACACATCCCCGGTAATTTCAAGTTTCAAAGCATGTATAATTTTTAATGCGTCCTCAAGATTTTTTTCCAATCCTTCAATTTTAGCATCATAAAATGAATAACAAAATACACGGCAACTTTCCACTTTTACACAAGCATCATTTAATATCAGATGATGTTCATCAAGAAAGTCTCTACTGACCATAAATCCCCAATTTAACTCTTCTACATTTTGATCCTGCAAACGAATATATCGGCATGAATGAACCATTGGAAGCCATTTTATCCAAGATTTCATTGCTTCTTGTACATGATCCCCCGCAACAAACTCATCAAATATTGTATGTTTCAAAAAAACTTGTTCCGATCTTTTAAAAATAGTCCAAGAATTTTTTTCATCTTTATTATGATCTTGTATCCATTTCTGCATCTCTTCATAATTCTTCACACATGCTACTTCATATTCTATCTTCTGTTTCATTTCCTCCATTTTTTTTGAAAGGTCTTCATTAGCACAAATAAGAGACTCCTTGGTTAAATGTTGGCGAATTTCTTTGACGGAAAGTCCTAGATTTTTCAATCTCATACATTCTATTACTTTTGAAGCATTATTAAAATCATATGTTTTTACTTTTCCTTCATTGATATTCGGAAAAATCAAATCAAACTGTTCATAATATTTGATAAAATCCGGTGTTACACCGAGATATTTGGAAAATTCTCCGATTTTATATTGTTTCATTTAGATTTCACACTCTCTTTTTCTTATTTTATCATGTTTTTTTACTCAATTCAGCAATTTTGTTTGTGATTTTTATATCAAAATCCCCTTGACTCGGTGTTTGACCGTATATTACATTTATGATGTTTTAAGGAGGACAGAAATATGTCGAAAAATATATCAAGAAGAGACTTCTTAAAAACAGCCGGATTCACTGCCGCATCAGTCGCTGTCGGTGGATTATTAAGTGCTTGTTCTAATGAAAACTCTTCCTCTACAACAGGAATCTATACTCCTGGTACTTACACAGCCACAGCAAAAGGAATGGGAACAGTTAAAGCGACTCTTACTTTTGACAGTGATAAAATCACAGATGTTGTTTTGGACCTTTCCGCAGAAACACCTTCTATCGGTCAAGCTGCCGCAGAAGATCTTATTGCGCAAATCTTAGAGAAGCAGTCAGATGAAATTGATGCTGTCGCTTCTGCAACCGTTACATCCAACGCTGTAAGCAAAGCGGTAAAAAACTGTATTGCTCAAGCAAAAGGAGAAGCAACCGTTACTGTAATCGACCAAGATCCAAACACGAAAGTTGTTACGGATTGGCTTGGTAAAGAACCGGAAACACCGGAAGTAAGCCAAACCATTGAAACGGATACTGTTATCGTCGGTGCCGGAAACGGTGGATTAATGTGTGGTGCTTATGCTGCAAAACTTAACTTAAAATTTGCCATGATTGAAACACTTCCAACTAACGGAGATACTCGTCATTGGTATGGTGCTATTGGCTCTAAGCATGCAAAAGCTGCCGGAGTTACTGTTGATGTCAACCGCTTAAAAAGAGAAGTTTCTCGTTATGCATCCGGAAAGAACTCAAAAGAAGTTTTAAATACATGGATCAATGAATCAGCTCAAATGTCTGATTTTATCGATGAATTGTATGCTGAATACTGTCCTGAATCAGTTTGCACTTTCACATCAGGAGAAGAAGCTTTCTGGCCTGAAGATTGCCGTGATGGCTATATGTTCCCAGAACAGGAGCATGTTTGGGGAAGAGAAATGGCAAGAAACGATATGCTTGCCCAATACATCCATGATCATAGTGATGCCGAGATCTATTACAATACTGATTTAATAAAAATCGAAAGAGATGAAAACGGAAAGATTTGCGGAATCATCGCTCAAAATAATCAAACAGAAGAATACATGAGAATCAAAGCTTCTAACGTTGTTATCGCAACAGGTGGATATCCTGGAAACCCGGATATGATGGAACAGCTTGATCCTCTTGGAACATCTGTCACAACTGCTTGTTCTTATGCTCCTCAAGATACCGGTATGGGAATCAAAGCTGCTTGTTGGGTTGGAGCTAAACTACAAGAAGAACCTGCTCCAATGCTATTTGACAGAGGAATCGTTGCACCGGGAGTGGATGCCGGATTAGTTACAACTTCAACCGGAGATCGCGTATTCCCAGGTACTGTAAGACAGTTCAACTTAGGAACACAACCATTCTTAAAAGTTAACAGAAACGGATTACGTTTCACAAATGAATCTGGTCCTTATAACGATATGTCTTATGCCGCTGCCGGACAACCGGGTGGTGTCTATGCTTCAATCTTGGCAGGTGACTGGGCAGATCAAGTCGGACGTTTCCATACAATCGGATGTTCAGCACAAACTCGTTCTAATCCTCAAGGTCAGCAAAAAGCATTAGATGGTTATATCGAATCAGGATTAGCATTTAAAGCTGACACAATTGAAGAATTAGGAACACAATTAGGATTTGAAAACGAAGCTTTAGAAAACTTTGTTGCAACATGCAAACGCTATGATGAACTTGCCGCAAAAGGAAATGATGATGATTTCGGAAAACCGGCTTCTCGTCTTTCAAGATTAAATGTAGCTCCTTATTATGGTTTCTGGTTAGGTGCTTCCCTTCTTACAACTGAACAAGGAATTATGATCAATGGCAAAGGTCAAGCTCTTGATGAAAATTCAAATGTAATTAATGGTCTGTATGTCATCGGAGATGCATCAGGTGGTATGTTCGCAAACAACTATCCATGTTTAATGCCAGGTATCGCTTGCGGTAGAACATTGACATACGGTATGAAAGTTGCCAAAGTCATTGCCGGAATTGAAGATTAATTTATCAAATAAAATAAAAAATAAGTCGATACTCTCGTATTGGCTTATTTTTTCTACTATGACAACATGACGGCAATATAGAAAATGCAAAACAACATGCTCCAAATCATA
>CATJXY010000050.1 GCA_949744505.1 uncultured Erysipelotrichaceae bacterium
CCAACTGCGCTAAGGGTCCAAACGAATTCTACAAGATTGATTAAATGGTGGCGAGGGTGGGACTCGAACCCACGACCTTTCGGGTATGAACCGAATGCTCTAGCCAACTAAGCTACCTAGCCAAATTTAATATGGTCGGGATGGCAGGATTCGAACCTGTGACCCCTTGATCCCAAATCAAGTGCACTACCAAGCTGTGCTACATCCCGTAAAATATTGGCGCGCCCAGTAGGAATCGAACCCGCAACCTTTTGATCCGTAGTCAAACGCTCTATCCAGTTGAGCTATGGGCGCATATTTTGCTATCACCTTGACAGCGCTATATAATAATAGCACTGAGTTTAGAAAAAATCAACAACAAATTTATTATTTTTAAATAAAAGTCAAATTCTTTAATTTCCAAAAAGGTTTTTTATACAATTTAAAAAGAATCAAGAACCTGTTTTTAAAATGAAAATAGTCACTTCAAATATGAAGTGACTATTTTTTACTTAACAAGAATAGTAAACTGTTTATTCTCATCACAATCTACATAAATTGTACTTCCTGTTGGTACATCTTCTTCAATCAACTTTTTAGCAATTAATGTTTCTATACTTCTTTGTATCATTCTTTTCATTGGTCGTGCCCCAAATACCGAATCAGAACCTTCAGCAATAATTTGATTCATTGCCAAATCTGATACTGATAAATGAATATCTTTCTTTTCCAGTCTTGTTGCCAACTGTGAAATAAATTTATTCGCAATCTTCTTAAATACAGCCTCATCCAAAGAATTGAATACAATAATTTCATCAATACGATTAACAAATTCCGGTTTAAAGTATTTACCTACTTCTTCTCGATAATGTTTATCTCTTTCAACAGTATTTTTTTCAAATGCATATTGAGATCCCAAATTGCTTGTCATGATTATCAATGTATTTTTAAAATCTACAGTAACTCCTTTTGAATCAGTAATACGACCATCATCTAAGATTTGTAAAAGAACATTGAATACATCGGGATGTGCCTTTTCCACCTCATCAAGGAGAACTATAGAATATGGTTTCTTTCTTACAGCTTCTGTTAATTGTCCGCCTTCTTCAAATCCAACATATCCCGGAGGAGCTCCTATCAATCTTGCCACACTATGTTTTTCCATATATTCACTCATATCTATACGAATGATCTTATTTTCACTATCAAACAATTGTTCGGCAAGAGCTTTTGCAACCTCAGTTTTACCAACACCGGTAGGACCTAAGAACAAGAAAGATCCAATAGGTCTATTCTCATCTTGAATTTGTGCTTTAGAACGAAGAATCGCATCTGAAACCATCTTCAATGCTTCGTCTTGCCCCATAACTCTTTGAGAAAGAATTTCATTCAAATGAATTAATTTCTGCCTTTCTGTTGCAATTAATTTGGTTACTTCAATATGAGTCCACCTTGAAACAATTTTTGCGATTCTCTCTTCATCAACAACTTCCTGTAGAATTGTATTTTTAGTTTCTTCTGATTCCCGAATTTTTTTCTCTAAAGAAGGAATCGTATCATATTGAAGCTTTGCTGCCGCTTCATATCTTGCTTCATTCTGAGCTCTTGTAAATTCCAATCTGGCTTCTTCTAATTGTTTTTTATAGTTTTTAGAAGATTCAACTTTTTGTTTTTCTTCTTGCCACTTTGAAGTTAAAATCTCATTTTCCTCTTTCAAATTCGCAAGTTCCTTCTGTATTTCATTTAATCGTTCTTTTGTTTTTGAATCGGTTTCCTTTTTCAATGAAACTTCTTCAATTTCCAATTGCATGATTTTTCTCTTTAATTCATCTAACGCCTCCGGCATAGAGTCAATTTCAACTCGAATCATTGCACATGCTTCATCGATTAAATCAATTGCTTTATCAGGAAGAAAACGATCCGTAATATATCTGTTGCTAAGCACAGCCGCTGCGATGATAGCCTCATCTTTAATCTGAACACCATGATGAGTTTCAAAACGGTCCTTCAATCCTCGTAAAATAGAAATCGTTTCTTCTACACTCGGCTCATCTACCAAAATTTTTTGGAATCTTCTTTCCAACGCTTTATCTTTTTCTATATATAAACGATATTCATCATAAGTTGTAGCACCGATACATTTTAGTTCTCCTCTTGCCAACATCGGTTTTAATAAATTTGCCGCATCCATAGAACCTTCTGTTTTTCCTGCACCAACAAGGTTGTGAATCTCATCGATAAAAAGAATAATATTCCCATCAGCTTCTTTCACTTCATTCAAAACTGTCTTTAATCGTTCTTCAAATTCCCCACGATATTTTGCCCCGGCAATTAAAGCCCCCATATCTAATTCTATAAGACGTTTCTCTTTTAATCCGAAAGGAACATCCCCTTTCATGATACGCCACGCCAAACCCTCTGCAATGGCCGTTTTTCCCACTCCCGGATCACCAATTAATATCGGGTTATTTTTTGTTTTACGAGATAAGATTTCAATGACACGCCGGATTTCATCATCCCTTCCAATTACCGGGTCAATCTTATTGTTTTTAACATCTTCGACTAAATCTCGACCGTATTTTTCTAATGCATCTAATTGATTTTCTGAATTTGCTTCATTCATCTTCTTATCACCCCTTCTTTCCATTTCTGCTTTTTCAAGCTGTTTTTTTGTGATATTTGTTACTTTCAGCAATTCATTACATATCGAATCTTGATTAAATAAAAGTCCAATCAAGAAAGCAACCGAAGTCATGTAGGTTTCTTCATGAACTTGTGACCATGAAGTTGCATCTTGAAATGCTTTTACTACATAACGACTCAAATTGGGTTCATCATGATTCGAAACTTTAGGTAATCTTTCCAATTCTTTATTAATAAGAAATAAGCATTCTTTCTTATTAATTCCACAACGTTTAAATAATCCATCACATCCATCATCTTCAAAAAGTATTTTTAAACAATGCGCAGATGTTATTTCAGGATTATTTTGATCTTTTGTCAACATCACTGCCTTTTGGATCACATTTTGTAATCGCTCACTCATTTTATCAAAATTCATAAACGCCCTCCTTTTTAGCACTTAAATAGTTTGAGTGCTAATACATGTTTTTTTTAAAAGTAACAGAAAACTGTTACTTAAATGCTTTTTTAAATTTTCCAAATACAGATTCATTTTGTTTTGATTGAATCTTCTTTAGTTTTTCATACAATTCTTTCTCTTCTTTAGAAAGCTTCTTAGGAATCTCGACTGTTACGGTAACAATCTGATCCCCATCCAGTGAATCTCGACTTCCTTTTACTCCTTTTGATCGCATACGAAGTTTTTGACCAGATTGTATTCCTGCTGGGATCGTTAATTCTGCATCCCCATATACAGTTGGTACATCCACTTTACATCCAAGTGCCGCATCGACATCAGAAATCGGAACATCAATATAGATATTGTTGTTTTCTCTTCTGAAATACTCATGTTTTAACACTAGTACTTCAATAATCAAATCACCATTAGGTCCACCATTACTTCCCCGTTCTCCTTTGCCACTCACTCGAATTTGTTGACCCGATAAAATTCCTGCCGGGATACTGACTGTTAAATTAACACGTTTATGCTCATATCCCTGTCCATTACACTTTGTACATTTTCGTGTAACCTTTTTACCTGTCCCATGACACTCAGAACATACACTTTGGCTTTGAAATACTCCAAAAGCAGTTCTTTGCTGTGTAGTTACCCTACCGGTACCATTACATCGTGTGCAAACTTTGATATCATCTTTGCTGTACGCCCCTGTTCCACCACAACTTGAACATTGTTCATCGACATCGATTACAATATCTTCTTTTTTACCAAATATTGCATCCATGAAATCTATTCGAAGCTGCATATAGCGATCCTGACCTTTTCTAGGGCCATTGCTTTGACGACTGCTACCGCTAAATCCACCAAAGCCACCGCCAAAAAACGATCCGAATAAATCACTCAAATCATCAAAACCGCCTGTTCCTTGGAACCCGGAACCAAATCCGGAATTCGGATCAACACCGGCAAAACCATATTGATCATAAGCCGCTTTTTTCTGTGGATCACTTAACACTTCGTAAGCTTCGTTAATTTCTTTGAATTTATCAGCTGCATCCGGTTCTTTATTTACATCCGGATGATATTTTTTTGCCATCTGACGATAAGCTTTTTTGATTGCTGCTTCATCAGCGCTTTTACTAATTCCTAATACTTCATAATAATCTCTTTTATTGCTCATGTTATATCCCTTCTATCCAATTCACAGTTTACCTTACCAAAAATCGGATTCTGGTTCAGCATAGGTCAATCGCACACAAATCCTAGAAATTTCTAGGACTTGCGGCAAATTCAATTTTAGTTCTTTTCTGTGAAATCAGCATCCATTACATCATCATTATTTGATTGAGCATCATTAGCGGATCCTTGTGCTCCCTCTTGTTGCTGATACATAGCTTGTGCCATTGCTTGTGCAGCTTTTTCAAGCTCTTCAAGTTTATTCTTCAAAGTTGGGATATCATTGCTGTCAATTGCTGCCTGAAGTTCATCTCTTAATTTCTTTACTTCTTCTTTCTGCTGATCAGTTACATTCGCATCTTTGTTATTCAAAGTTTCATCAATTTGAGAGATAAACTGTTCAGCTTTATTCTTAACTTCTGCTTCTTCTTTCTTACGGTCATCTTCAGCTTTGTGTTCTTCGGCTTCTCTAACCATTCTATCAATTTCAGCATCACTTAATCCGGAAGAGTTAGAAATTGTGATTGACTGTTTCTGATTTGTTCCCTTATCCAAAGCAGATACATGAACAATACCATTAACATCAATATCAAATGTTACCTCAATCTGTGGAACTCCTCTTCTTGCCGGAGCAATTCCACTCAATTGGAAGTTACCCAATGTCTTGTTGTCAGCTGCCATCGGTCTTTCACCTTGTAATACATGAATATCTACAGCAGGTTGGTTATCCGCAGCAGTTGAGAATACTTGGCTCTTACTTGTTGGAATTGTTGTATTACGTGGAATTAATACGGTCATAACACCGCCCATTGTTTCAATACCTAAGCTAAGTGGTGTAACATCCAACAACAATACGTCTTTAACATCACCAGTAATAACTCCACCTTGAATTGCAGCACCCATTGCCACAACTTCATCCGGGTTAACAGAACGATTAGGTTCTTTACCCAATTCTTGACGAATCACTTCTTGAACAGCCGGAATTCTTGTTGATCCACCAACTAATAATACTTGGTGAATATCATTTTTTGTTAATCCGGCATCACGCAAAGCCTGACGAACCGGTTCAATGGTTTTATCAACCAAGAACTTTGTCATTTTATCAAATTGAGCTCTTGTCAAAGTTGTTTCAAAATGCAACGGACCTTCCGGACCGGCTGAAATAAATGGCAAACTGATTTGTGTGCTAACCATTCCTGATAAATCCTTCTTCGCTTTTTCAGCAGCCTCTTTCATACGCTGCATAGCCATCTTGTCATTTCTTAAGTTAATACCATTTTCCTTTTGGAATTGTTCTACCATATAATCTACAATGACATTGTCGAAGTCATCTCCACCTAAACGGTTGTTCCCGGCAGTGGCTAATACTTCAAACGTTCCATCTGCAAGATCCAAAATGCTGACATCAAATGTTCCACCACCCAAGTCATAAACAAGTACACGTTGATCTACATCCGTTTTATCAATACCGAATGCAAGTGCAGCAGCTGTTGGTTCGTTGATAATTCTTTCTACTTCAAGCCCTGCAATCTTCCCTGCATCTTTTGTAGCTTGACGCTGAGCATCGTTAAAATACGCCGGAACTGTAATAATTGCTTTATCTACTTTTTCCCCCAAGTATGCTTCAGCATAATCCTTTAAATATTGAAGAATCATAGCTGAAATCTCTTGTGGTGTATAATCTTTTCCTTCTAAATTTACTTTTTCATTTGTTCCCATTAAACGTTTAATAGAAATGCATGAATTCTTATTTGTAACTACTTGACGTTTCGCTGCATCACCGACAATTCTTTCTCCATTCTTAAATGAAACAACACTTGGAGTTGTACGATTTCCTTCCGGATTCGTAATAACTTTAACATCATTTCCTTCCATTACAGCAACGCATGAATTTGTTGTACCTAAATCAATACCAATAATTTTACTCATATTTTTTCCTCCTTATTTTACTCGCTGACCTTAACCATGGCAGCTCTTAATAAACGATCTTTAAGCTTATATCCCTTTTGGAATACTTGCAATACTTGATTTGATTCCACACCATCAACAGCCTCACTCATAATTGCTTGATGGAAATTGGCATCAAACTCTTTTCCTTCTGCTTCCACTTCCTCAACCCCCTCTTTATTCAGGGCATGGACAAGCTGAGCATAAATCATTTCAACTCCTTTTCGGTATGAATTCTCTTCCTCTGATGGAGCAGCAAGTGCTCTTTCAAGATTATCAAGTACCGGAAGGATATCTAAAGCGAAACTTTGAATTCGATATTTCTTATTCATTTCAAATTCGCTTTGGAGTCTTTTTTTCATATTTTCTGTATCTGCATATGCTTTCAAATAATCATTTTTTAATTTCAAATTAGAAGTTTCTAATTCTTCAATTTTTTCTTTGAGAAGTTCCACTTCGGTTTTTTCAGTTAACTCTTCTTTTTCCTCAGTTTCTTCCAATGGATTTTTTTCTAATTCATCTTTAACTTCGTTCTCGTTCATCATGATCCTCCTTTTTTATATAAATTTTCAATAGCTTCTGACATATAGTCAAGTATTGATACTACCTTATCATAATTCATCCTAGATGGACCGACAACCATCAATTGTCCTTCCTCTCCTTGGCGAATTGTAAATTTGCTAGTAACAACTGCCATATCATCAATCCACATCAATTCACCTTTATTACCGACCTTAATTGCGGTATCATTCTTGTTATTCTGAAAATCTCGCCATACGGAGTGATTTTCCAAGAGATTCATAAACGCTCTCAATTTTTCAATATCGGCAAATTCCGGTTGATACAACATTTTATTTTGTCCACTAAAATAAACATTATCACTGGCAAACTTGACAAAAGCTTGAACAAACGCTCTAAATAACATTTCATGATGAACGACTGCATTTTCTAAGATTGGGCGAATCTGATTCATCTTTTCAACCACATCTTTAATTAAAGTTCCTTTTAAACGGTCATTAAGGATTACGCAACAGTTTTCAATATCTTCAACTGTACAATCCGTATCAAAATTAAAAATACTATTTTCGGTATAACCCGTATTAGTAATAAAGACCGCCACCGCACTTCTTTCGTTGATCGGAAATAATTTTACATGTTCCAATCTTTGATCTGAAGCATCCGGGCCTAAAGCTCCCGAAGCAAGATTTGTCATCTTTGCTAAAACATCACAGCTATGTTTAATTACTTCATTTAAATTCATAGATGAAGTTTCAAAGGTTTGTTTCAGTGCAATTTCCAATTGTTCATCTAGTTTATTTTCTAAAAGATGTTCGACATAAAACTTATATCCGGTAGTACTCGGAACTCTTCCGCTAGAAGTATGTGTTTTTTCAAGAAACCCCATTTCTTCCAATACAACCATATCATTTCTGATAGTAGCACTCGAATATGGAAGGTCGTACTTTTTCATCAAAGTAATTGATCCAACCGGCTCCGCAGTTTTTATAAACTCATCCACGATTGCCTTAAATATTCTTACTCTTCTTTCTGTCAGCATCCTTCCACCTCCTTAGCACTCTGTTTCTATGTCTGCTAATAGTATACGATAAAAAATTAGCACTGTCAACAAATAAGTGCTAATTTTTTCATTCTTTTCGCATTTAATGTGATGGCTTATAAAAAGCTCTGTTTTCCAACGAGAAAATCCTTGATGTAAACTTCCCCGCTTCTGTTTGAGATAAACTTTTATCAAGCATATTTAATCGAGCATCTAAGTTATCAATAAAATTTAAAACTTCCGCTTCTTGAATCATCGGCAAAACCGGTGATCCGTATTCATATTCACCATGGTGCGAAAGAACCATATGTCTCAATAAGATTGTATATTCTTCATCTTGAAGATTTAATTTTTCCGCGGTACTTGCTATCATAGCTTGAACTAACGAAATATGACCAATCAGCTTTCCTTTTAATGTATATTCAGTGATGATAGGCCCGGAAAGTTCTTCAAGTTTTCCGACATCATGTAAAATAATTCCCGCAAACAACAAATCACGATTTAATTGCGGATACAACTCACAAAGTGCAGCACCGATATCAAGCATACCACATGTATGAGTTGCTAGTCCCGCAACCATATTATGATGATTTTTTGCGGCAGCTGGATATTGGTAAAACATATCCCCTATTTCATTTATAATGGTAGAGACAAGTTGATATAAAACCTCATTATCCAATGATTTAATCGTTAATTCAATTTTATCTTTCAATTTATTTTTTGGTATCGGACTCTCTGGAACAAAATCACCATAATCAATTCCTTTTTCATCAACCAATGAGATACTGTGAATTCGAAGTTGGAGCGAATTTCTATACATCAGCACTTCCGCATTTACCAGTCCAATTCTACCACAACTGATTTGCTCCGCTTGCTCAGGTTTTACATCCCAGATTTTCCCCTCAATTGTTCCACTTTTATCTTGCAATGTAATAGACAGGTATGGAGCTCCCGTTGTAGTCACTCCGTTTGTCACTGCTTTAATCAAAAGCTCAGTTTTTATTGATTCTTTTTCTTTAAACTCTGAAATATATTTTTTATTCATCTTCCCACTCCATTTCACTCAGTACGAAGTAAATATCTTCCTGCTTGAACCCTTGCGAAGCACAATAACGATAAACTGTATTCCTTAATTTCGTTCCGGAATAACGGTTCATGTATCTTTTCTTAGCTTTATTGGCCACTTTACGAAGATTATCTAATTCTGCACTTTCTTCTGCGGAAAAGCTTAGCTGTTCCATAACTTGATTTATTATATCATAATTGTATCCTTGTGCACTCAATTTATTTCGCATTGCATATTTTTTCATCTTTACGGATTTGTCTTTAATAGTAGGTTGAATCTTTAAAGCCCACTTTAAAGCATTCGATACTTCATCATCACTATCCATCGTATCAAATAAATGCTCTATAATTTCATAAGGAACACCTTTTTTTCTAAGATTATATATGATTTTATTCCTTCCCATTAACAAACCTTTTACACTATCAAGATAGCTATATGCATATCTTTCATCATCTAAAAGACCTCTTTTTTCCAATTTAAGAATTAAATCATTAATTTCTCCTATGCTACAATCCGTTTTCATAGTAAGCCAATCGTACATTTCTTTCTTTGTGCGATCTTTCGTAACAAGCTTCTTAATACATCCTAAATACGCAAGCATTACTTTCTGCTTTTGTAATAATTCATCTAGACATTCCTGTGTTATCTTAGATCCTTTTCTTAAACCATACTCAACATAAGTATCTAAATCCACAAGAACTTTAATCGTTTCTATTTTAGACTCTACCGTTAGTTCAACACAATCTTCTTTGGTTTTAATTTTTTCAATTGAAAACAATTTTGCAAAATGATGTATCGCAGATTCATAAACTTGTTCTACACTTTTTCCGAAAGCAGCCGAATCATATTTCATTGCGGTAACTCTGGCACATTGAGCAATTTCCTCTTTTTGATCTTGATTTAAAGATAAAAAACTTTCAACTTTTTGAGCAAACTCTTCTGCATCATTGAAATAAAAACCTGTTTTTCCTTCGTATACCAAATCATCCAAAACATCATCCGGCCTTGCGAATACCGGTGTACTGGAAGCTAAAGCCTCAACAAAAGTCATCCCCTGTGTCTCACTTAAAGAAGCAGAAACAAATCCATCTGCTGCATGATAATAAAGTGGAACTTCTGAAGCAGGCTTTTTACCCATAAAATAAACCCAATCATTCAAATCCAAATCTTGTACTTGTTTTTTTAATTCATGGATACCCGGACCATCACCAACTATGACAAATTTTGCATTTGCATTTCTTTTCTTTAACACATTAAATCCATCGATTACTAGATCAATACTTTTTTCTTTCGCTATCCTGCCAACAAAGACAATCATAGCTTCATCTTCTTTTACATGACATTCTTCACGACATTTTAATATATCTTCTTTAGATGAATGCGATTTATCAAAGCGATCTAGGTCTAACCCGGTTGGAATAACATGAATTCTTCCTTTTGAGCCATATTTCAACAATAACTCTTTTGTTTTTGAACTCGGTGCAATTACTTCCACAGAAGTATCCGCTAAAAGTTTTGAAAATTGAGCTATTGCTTTTTTACTTACTGTATCAATCGCTTTCAAATCTAAAAAATTAATGTAGTGTGTATAATCTTCATACTGGGTATGATATGTTGATACAAGCGGTATTCCCAATGTTTTTGCCACAATGCGAGCAAACATTCCCACACCGAACTCTGTCTGTACATGAATTACATCAAGATTCCATTCTTTAATTTGATTTAAAGCAATAAGATGAATCGGTTGTGTAATAACATAACCATAAAAATTTTTCAGTTCTACTCCCGACAATCTCATAATGTGCGTAGAATCTTCCTCAACCGGTTTATTGGGCATCGTAGCCACAACATAAACTTCATGTCCGAGTTTTTCAAGCTCGGACTTCAAAGTTACTATAGATGAAACAACACCATTTATATCAGGAACATAACAATCAGAAAATAATCCTACTCGCATAATGAATCTCCTTTATTTTTTTTCTTACCATATTTTACACCAATAAAGCTAACAATGCCAAGTATTAGTACAAAATAGAAAGAGATCAATCGCCATAGAAACATTGTGCTGACAGCTTGATAGTTTCCAAGTGGATATGAAAACATAACAAGATACATCGCTTCCATTCCTCCACTTGCTCCGGGAAGTGGGTTAAATGCATTGATAAGAGATACGAAAGATGCTAATACAATCATATCTATATATAATTCAAATGTTAAATCAATTTTAAGTAACAGAGCGCATATAGCAGGAATGCTATAATAAAATAACAAACGTAACACATTTAAAATTATCAAACGAAGAATTAATTTTCCATTTGATTTTAATCGATTGATTCCTTTTTCAAATTCTGCCAATTTACCATCTAATTTTTTAATAGAATTTTCCTTGTCTTTAACAATTCTCATTTTTACAAGCAAATCTATTCCTTGGTGTGAAATCCATCTATAAACTGATGGAACAAGAACCATTAACATTAATGAAACGATTACAGAACCATTAATAATAAATCCAATAATCACAAGTCCCATGTATTCTCGATATGTTCCGATAAAATATTGAAATTTAAATAAGATCATGAGTAATGTAAATGCTACAAAAGTTGATTGATAAACAATAAAATCTAACCACAGTATTCCGGCCGAATCACTAAAATCAATTCCATGCTTCTTGAATACATAGACTTGGGCAAATTGCCCCCCTGTTGCACTCGGTGTAATTCCTTGAAATAATCCGGCAACAGTTGCATTAACAAACCCTTGAAACAAACTATAATCCTTCTTTACTGTTCTACTTAACTCTGTTATGATTTTTCCAATAATTAATTGGTAAAAGATTGCACAAAAAATCATGACAAAAACTGAAAAAGTGTCTAGTCGCTTAATCATCAAAAGAATCTGTGGTCCATTGTCTTTCAATACAATTCGCGATACTAAGTAACTAATCAACATGACTAAAGCAAAGTTAAACACATAATTATTAAATAGTTTTTTCATTAATCGCAAGAACTCTGTCATAAACTTTTTTTAACTGCTCTCCCACTTTTTCAAAGCTTCGCTGTTCAGCAGTTTTTCTCCCTTCAATCTTTGTTTCAGGGCATCTTTTTTCCACTATATCTTCAAGTAATGAAACAAATTCGTCAATATTTTTACCTTTATAACAATTCACCCCATGAATCATCCACGGATCAAATGCACCAATGTCTCTAATAAGAATATTTTGATAAGAAGCTAAGGCTTCTAAAACAACAATACCTTCTGTTTCCTCATAACTCGGGAAAAAGAATGCATCTGATCCAGCATACGCTCCTTGTATGATCGGACCACTGACATACCCCGGGAAAATCACATTAGCCGGATAATTTATTGTAGCATCTCTTATCTCTTTGGGAATAGAAAGAGACGGTGTATGCCCAAACCAAATGAATTTGTACTGAGGGCATCTCTTTGCAACTTCTATGAAATCAAGAATTCCTTTTCTTTTGAAAAAAAGCCCAACTGACAAAACTACTTTATCCTCTTCTTTCAAAGAAAAATAATCACGAAAAGCCTTAATTTTTTCTTCATCCGGGCTAAATCGACTTAAATCCACTCCATTTGAAATAGCTGTAATCGGTACAGTTATCCCATAACTTTCTAAAATTTTTTTTGAATATGGTGTTGGCGTAATGATCTCATCTGCACTTGAATAAAGAGAAATTAAACGTTGCTTGAATAAAGGTGCCAACTGATTGGATAATATAAAACTGTTTTTAAAATCCTCTTCTGTTGAATGAGCATGGTACACGACTGGAATATTTCTAGAACGAGCATGCTTGATAACAGCTTCACTTCCAACATAAATCGTATTGATATGCAAAATGTCATAATCATCATCAGGATCAGTCGTTGTTTCAATCCCTTGTGTATTCAATGCTGCGATTTGATGTTTCAATGCTCTTCCAATTCCCGAAGTAGCAATCATTTTTTCTCCTTCAAAATATAAACAAACCTTCATATTATTACTCCTTACAGATTTCAACTTAATTTAAGCAAAAACAGCACATGTATTTTGTCATTTTGCGTAGCTTTCACTAATAATCATTTTAACACACAAACCTTAAATTTTTTTTAAGCAAAACTTAAACAACAACTAAATTATATCGTTTTCTTCCCTAGATGAAAACAATATTTTTAGAATTCGCTCAATTAAAGATTTCTTTACTTCTTCTCACATTATAAATTGAACTAAAAAAAGAGAGAGGATTAAACCTCTCTCAATTTGTTCTAATATTAAATTCTTAGTCTTGAGCTAATTTAACTAAACGTGCATAACGCTTTTGAGCATCTTTCAATGTCTTAGCATAAGCAGCTTCTGCCGCTTCTTCACCTTTTAGTTTAATCAATTGACTATAACGGTTTTCGTTCATCAAGAATGCATGGAAATTATCCCAATTTGGTTCTTTAGAATCAATTGTAAGTGGTTGTTCTTTACGTGGATCAAAACGATATAGTGTTGTATAACCACATTCAACAGCAGCTTTTTGAACTTTCTGATGATTGCTCAAACCACCTTTGATACCATGCTGATCACATGGTGCATAAGCCAAGATCAAGGATGGTCCGTTATAGCTTTCAGCCTCTTTCATAGCCTTAATTGTTTGTGCAGGATTTGCTCCCATAGAAACACTAGCCACATAAACATGACCATAAGCCATTGCAATCTGTCCTAAGTCCTTCTTAGCAGTTGTCTTACCACCAGCTGCAAATTTAGCGATAGCAGCAGATTGAGAAGCCTTAGAAGCTTGTCCTCCTGTATTAGAATACATTTCTGTATCCAAAACAAGAATATTAACATTCAAGTCATTTGCGATAACATGATCTAATCCACCGTAACCGATATCATAAGCCCATCCGTCACCACCAACGATCCATACTGATTTACCGACAAGATCTCTTTCATAATCCAAAAGTTCTTTTACAGCTTCATTGCTGCTTGCTTTTACAGCAGCAACAACTTCATCTTTGCATGCACGTTGAGCATCACGATCATTTCCAGCTGCTAAATATTTTGTGAATGCTTCTTTGCAATCACCTTCTAAATTAGCTTCCATGATACTTAAGATACGTGCTTCTTTAAAGTTTTGAGCTAATGCCATACCATAACCGTATTCAGCATTATCTTCAAATAAGCTGTTAGCCCATGTCACACCATTTCCATCTTTATCTGTAACAAATGGTGTTGACGGAACTGCCGAACAATAAATCATAGAACATCCAGTTGCATTAGCAACCATCATATCTTTACCAAACAACTGTGAAGCCAAACGATAATATGGTGTTTCACCACATCCCGGACAGCTTCCTGATACTTCAAAGTAAGGCATCATGAACTGAGCACCCTTGACCATATCAGTATTGAAGTACTGAGTCTTATATTCGACATTTTTATATAGATAATCTGCCAATACTTCTTCTTTTTCAGCTTCTTCTTCAACATTCGGAACCATCTTCAATGCTTTTTGTCCGGCTTTACCTAAGCATTCAGTTACACATAGACCACATCCAACACAGTTCATTGGAGAAACTTGTACACGATATTGAAGTCCGGCAACGCTTTGAGGTCCCAAAGCTTTAATTGTTGTAAGTTCAGCCGGTGCAGCAGCAACCTCTTCTTCTGTCAATAAGAATGAACGAACTGTTGCATGAGGACATACCATGACACACTGACCACACTGGATACAGTTATCAGGATTCCATTGAGGAACTGCTGTTGCAATATTTCTCTTTTCTCTAAAGGAAACATCATTGTGAATAGATCCATCAAGAATTCCATATTTTGTAAAGTGAGAAACAGGCAAATCATAGCCATTCAAATTATTGATTTCCATCAAATGTTCATCAAAGTAAGCATCTCCTGTTTTCTTACTTGCATTAATTGTTAAATTCTTCCACTCAGGTTTAACTTCAACTTGTACATATCCATCCTTACCTGCATCGATAGCTTTGTAGTTAAGCTGTACGATTTCATCACCCTTCTTAGAATATGATTTCTTAGCCATATACTTCATCAATTCCACTGATTGAGAAAGAGGCATAATCTGTTCATTCAACGCAAAGAATGCAGACTGTAAAATTGTATTTGTACGACGTCCCATACCAACTTCAGCAGCAATCTTTGTAGCATTGATAACATAGAATTTAGCTTCTTTTTCAGCTAAGCCCTTCAACATTCTGTTTGGCAAATGCTTTTCAATTTCTTCCGGTGCAATTGTTGTATTCAAAAGGAATGTTCCACCCTTCTTCAAATTGCGAACCATATCAAATTTATAGCAATAGCTATCTAATGAACAAGAAACGAAGTCTGCTTGATCAATGTAATAAGTAGAACGAATTGGTGAAGGTCCGAATCTCAAGTGTGAACGAGTAACACCACCGGCCTTCTTAGAGTCGTATGCATAATATCCTTGTGCATAAAGGTCTGTATTATCACCGATAATCTTAATTGATGACTTATTTGCAGATACTGTACCATCTGAACCAAGACCATAGAACAAGCATGAAGAATAATCATAATTCAACTGATAATCAGGATCCGCTGCTAGGCTTAAACCTGTCATATCATCTTCAATACCAATTGTAAATTCATTCTTTGGAGCATCTTTAGCAAGTTCATCATAAACGGCTTTGATATGCTTTGGTTGTGTATCATGAGAACCCAATCCATAACGTCCACCGATAACTGTGATCTCTCTATCTTTTAATGCATCAACAACATCAAGATATAATGGTTCTCTTGCACCCATTTCTTTAGAACGATCCAATACAGCAATCTTCTTAACTGTTTCAGGAAGAACTGCTGTCAAATATTTAACAGAGAAAGGACGGAACAAATGAACTTTGATAACACCGACTTTTTCTCCTTTTGCAACTAGATCATCTACAGTTTCTTTAATTGTTTCAGTAACAGAACCCATTGCAATAACAACACGTTCAGCATCTTTAGCACCATAATAAGTAAATGGAGCATACTCACGGCCTGTATGTTCGCTAATTGCTTTCATATATTTTGCAACGATATCCGGAATTGCTTCATAATGTTTATTCTGGGCTTCAACTCCTTGGAAGAAGATATCATCGTTTTCGTTTCCACCACGAGTAATTGGGTTTGTATGTGGATTCATTGCATTTGCTTTAAATCTTTCTACAGCCTTCCAATCCAAAAGGCTTGCCATAAATTCTTGATCCATTACTTCAATTTTCTGAACTTCATGAGAAGTACGGAATCCATCAAAGAAATGCATAAATGGAACTGAACCTTCGATTGCTACTAAATGAGCAACTCCAGCAAGATCCATTGCTTCTTGTACAGAATGTGAACTCAACATGCATACACCTGTTTGACGTGCTGCATAAACATCTTGATGATCACCAAAAATATTTAAAGAACGCTTTGCTAATGAACGGGCAGCAACATGAATCACTCCCGGCAATAATTCTCCAGCCATTTTATAAATATTTGGAATCATCAACAATAATCCCTGAGAAGCAGTAAATGTAGTTGATAAAGCCCCTCCCTGCAAGGCACCATGAACTGCACCGGCAGCTCCTCCTTCAGCCTGTAATTCAGCAACTTTTACAGTTGTACCAAACACATTTTTGCGACCCTGAGTAGACCACTGATCGACAACTTCAGCCATCGGAGAAGATGGTGTAATTGGATAGATTGCAGCAACTTCAGTAAACATATAGGCAACTGTAGCGGCAGCAGTATTACCATCCATTGACATAAAATTTTTTGCCATGATTAAAAATCCCTCCTAGTTTTCTTTTAACCATTCTAATTATAGCCCATATTCTTTTATTTTGAAACAAAAATTACTTAATTTTATCCAATTTAATTAGGTCTTTCTTCTCTTTTTTCCTAACTTTTGGAATAATTCATATAAAATTAAAAATACCCCAACAAGAATTTCACTCATTTGAGTAAACTCTCATTGAAGTATAATTTCTTATTCCGTCAAATATGCCTTTAATAGCTTTAATGTATTTTCAACTGCTTGCTTGTGTGTTCTTTCCATACCATGGCTCGCACAAACACCCGGTCCAATCAAAGCTCCTTTAATATTATTTCCTCCAGAAAGCGCTGCACCGACATCACTTCCATAATAAGGATAGATATCCACTGCATATTGAAGTTCATGTTTTTTTGCCAACTCGATCAATCGAGAAGTCATTTGATAATCATACGGTCCTCTTGAATCTTTCGCACAAATTGAAACATCATATTCCGTACACGATAAATCGGTTCCGATACATCCCATATCTACTGCTAAAAGCTCAGTTATATCTTCCGGAATTGAGCTCATTCCATGCCCTACTTCTTCATAAGTAGAAAACATAAAATATGTTTTATAATTCGGTAGAATATTTTCTCTTTTAAACATTTCTAATATTCCAAATAAAATAGCGACACTCATCTTATCATCCAGAAAGCGACTCTTAATAAATCCAGATTCAGTTATAAGTGTTTTGGAATCATATGCAATGATATCCCCATTTTGAATTCCTAATGCTTTTACATCTTCAACACTTTTAACAATCTCATCCAGTCGAACTTCCATTGTTTCATCATTTCGAGCAAGTGTTGATGCCTCTTTATAAACATGTGCAGCCGGTTGAATACTTAAGATTGTTCCGGAATATCTTTTGTTATCACGAGTAATAATTGTGCAATATTCTCCATCTAAAGTTGGCATAAGCGGTCCACCAAGCTTAGTTATTGCAAGATATCCATTTGATTTGATTGATCTCACCATTAATCCAAGTGTATCGACATGAGCGCACACACCTAGCACTTGATCATTATTTTTTCCTGCAACTTCTACAATTAGATTCCCTTTGACATTTCGAGAACATTGATATCCCAAATTCTCCGCTTCATTTTGAAGGAAATCAATCGCAAAATGAGTATACCCACTTGGACTATCAATGGCCATGATTTTCTTCAAAAACTCATAAACATATTCCATATTCAAACTCATAGCCGTTCTCCTTCTTGTAATAAAAATACCCCATCTTTTTCATCTATTTCTTTTGTCTGTACTTCCACTGATTCGTTGGTAGAAGTCGGAATGTTTTTTCCTACATAATCAGCTCGAATCGGTAATTCACGATGTCCACGATCAATCAAAACCGCCAAATGAATTTCTTTTGCTCGCCCATAATACATAATACCATCCATTGCTGCACGAACCGTTCTCCCTTTATGCAATACATCATCAACCAAAACAACAACTTTATCTTGAACATTCACATCAATTTGCGGAATATTTTCATTTGAAAGCGGAATATCATCACGCCAAAAATGAATATCAATCGCTCCATATGGAACTTCTTCTTCAAACATAGAAATAAAAGTAGCCAATCGCTGAGCCAAAAAAGCACCTCTTGTTTTAATTCCAACTAACACAAGATCTTTTGTCCCTTTATTCTTCTCTATAATTTCATGTGCCATTCTTGTCAAAGAACGCTTCATGGCACTTTCATCCATAATTTCCTTCATTCACAACACCTCATTTCACAAAATGATTATATCAAAAGAAAATACTGTTTCCAACAAATTCTGCTAAAATCGAATTATTCGGAACATGGCTGATATCTCCATCAACAAAGTACTCTAATAAATGTTTCAGTCTATTTGCCTCTAAATATTCTTTTTCATCAATCCGTATGTCTTCTAAAAGAGGTAACGCGATTTTTTTCAAAACCGTCATTTCATACAACATGCTCGTATTGAAAATATAGTCTGCTTCCTCTTGGTATGGATAGATATATTTATCTTCTCCCTCTCTTACTTTTTTCCAAGTGTCAATTGTTTCTCTTGCGCTACGATTTCTGAATTGATAATCCCTTACCATCCTTCGAATCATACGGTAGTCAGAAGTTGGAATCCGATTGTGATTATCATAGTTCAAATGTGTCAAAGCATTGATATACACTTTGAATTTAAATTCATCTGCAATCAATTCCGAGCATCTTGGATTCAAACCATGAATCCCTTCTACTACAAGAACTTCATTTTCTTTAAGTGACTTGGGTTTGCTTTCCCATTTTCTGATTCCTTCCTTGAAATCATAAATCGGCATCAATACGCTTTCTCCATTTAACAGTTTATTCATTGTCTCATTAAAAAACTTTAAATCAATTGCTTCGACATTTTCATAGTCATAACTTCCATCCGGAAGAAGAGGAGTTTTAACACGATCCACATAAAAATCATCTAATGAGATTACAAACGGACTTATTCCCAATATTTTCAAGTGAACCGATAAGCGCTTGGAAAAAGTTGTTTTTCCCGCAGAACTCGGACCTGAAATAAGAACCATTTTCTTTTTCGGTCTAGAATCAACAATAATTTTTGCAAGTTCCGACAACTTCTTCTCAATCATTGCTTCGCTCATTAAAATCATTTCATCTCTATCACTTTCAAGCACTCTTTTATTTAGCTCAGATACAGTAGAAACACCAATCATCTTTCCCCAGCGTTCAAATTCTCGGCAAACTTTTAACAATTTAGGTTGAGGCTTAAATTCTTTTGCATCAGAAAGCCATATTCCATCTTCAACCTTCTTTAAATTAAACTTTTTTATATAAGAACAGTCAATAACCATGACTCCATAAAAATAATCATCTATTTTTGCAAGAGTATAAATACTACACAGCTTTTTATCACGTATTTTTAACAATTCAGCTTTATCATTCATCTTAAGATTCTCAAAGTGTTTTACCGCCTCTTCCTTACTTACTACATGTCGTATAATTGGCTCTTTGTCCTCAATCATTTTTTGCATTTTCCGACCAATATTATCAACAACTTCTTCAGTCACTTGTACATTTTCAACCGTACAGAACAAACCGGCAGCATAAGAATGATCAATTTTTACCTCTGCATTAGAATAAAGTTGTTTGACAGCACTGATAAATAAAAAACTTAAGCTTCTTTCAAGCATTTGTTTTGCAACATCTTCCTCTCTTTCAATTAATCTAAGTTTCCCGGATTCTTTTATTTGATAATTCAAATCACGTATTTTCCCATTAAAAATAGCACCGACCGTATCTGCGGTAAAATTCAGTTCTTCAGCAAGATCCAAGATCTTTACTGGTCCTTCTTTTTCAATTTCTTTTGATTCTGTCATTATTTTTATCATATTTACACTCCTTTTTATGTCTTAAAACACGGCAGATTTCCTACCGTGCTTTCTTTTTATCATTTTTGATCAATTCCCTTAATGCTTCAATCGCGATTTCAATTGCTCCGCTTGTATCATGTACTTGATCATTACTAAGTCCAGCTTTTGCCCTTTCTTGATTTGCAACAGCTAAAAATACAGAACCACAGCGAACTCGCAAATAACTTGCTACCACAAACAAAGCAGCGCTTTCCATTTCAGAGGCAATAGCCCCACAACGAAGCCATGCATCCCATTTTCTTAAAAGTTCGGAATGATTTGGAAGTTCTTCTGGTTTGTGTTGTCCATAAAAGGCATCTTTACATTGAACAATTCCAGTATGATACCGTCTTTCTAATTTATCAGCAGCATGAACAAGTGCATTCACTACGTCTAAATTTGCAACAGCCGGAAACTCAATAGGTGCATATTCTTTACTTGTTCCTTCAAAGCGAATTGCACCGGTCGCAATAACCGCATCTCCACCTAAAACCTCTATATCCATTCCCCCACATGTTCCAACACGAATGAATGTATCAGCACCGCATTGTACTAATTCTTCCATAGCAATAGAAGCAGAAGGACCTCCAATACCGGTCGAAGTAACAGAAACCTTTACTCCATCTAATTCTCCTGTATAAGTAACATATTCTCTCGAATCAGCAACAAATACAGGATTATCAAAATAACTGGCAATCAGCTTACAGCGCTTTGGATCCCCAGGAAGAATAACATATCGCCCAACTTCTCCTTTACCAACACCAATATGATACTGCTTTCCTGATCCTTCTGTATAATCAATCATAAATTTCCTCCTATCTGATATTAAAATTCTTATGTTCTTTTTGTAAGAGAATATTCTAACACAGTTTTTTATTTTTTTAAAGTATATTATGTAAGCTCTTACACCTTTTGACATTAAATTCAATAACCTTATTCATCTATTTTAAATTCTATCTTTTTCTTTACAATAACATCTTATTGTGATAAACTATTTAAGCAAGGAAAATTAGGGGTGTAGTACAATGGTAGTGCGGCGGTCTCCAAAACCGTTAATGGGAGTTCGATCCTCTCCACCCCTGCCATTAAAAAAGATATATTCTATTTATATATAAAAGTAAAGTACTTTGGTGTAATATTCATCAAAGTTTTTTTATGTTATTTAACATGTATTATGACAGATAAAGTTGCCCCATTACATGGAAAGTACTCACTCTCATCAATTGTAGATACTACAAAAGTTAATGCATGGTCTCCATTAGATAAATCATGATATGCATCCCAGTTTACTTTATTCGCAGGCTTTATATACCCTGTCTCATAAATCAATATATCTTCCTTCATTATTTCATATTTAAAAAGAACCGTATTTCCATTTGGGTTTCCCAATACTATTGATGGTTCACTTTCCGTAACATACAATTCATGATACCCTGGAATTTCGATTCGATCATCCTCAAAATCATTAACATTTCCTTCTTGATGTATTACTCCATTCCAATTATCTTCATCTTCAACAACAAAATCGGCATGTTCTTTTTGAGTAAAGCATGTTGCTTCCCAATCACCAATCACAAAAAAAATCAGGCAACTAAGAAATAGGACTCCAAGAAAAATAACAAACAAAAAATTCCATGAACGATATTCAATAAATTCATGTTCATTTAATTGAAAATAGCCTTTTAAAAATCCTTTTTCTTTTACTTTACCAAGATAAAATTCATTTTTATTTTTACAGTCAGAAAACGGTAATTCAATTAAAAAATCGGCTTTATATTCATTGCCTTCTGTCACTTTTTTTAATTGTGTTCCACCCACAACAACAATTTTTGAATATTTTTTCATCACTTGATTCATTTCTCTTTTAGAAATAAAGTATATACTTTCTTTTTGTTTTCTGACTTTTTTATTTCCAAATGATATCACTTTGCATTGCTTATTCATAATTAGCTCCCTTCTAATTCAATTGAAAATAGGAATTCTCCGGTATAACTACCTGCAATCGGAAATTTACATCGCTTCACAATTCCATTTAATTGAACGTTATATGTTTCTTCCGACAACTGCCTTCCATCTATATAAACTTCAAACATGTTTAAAAATTCATGTTCCAACCAATTCTCTCCATCAAGAAAAAAAACATTTGTAGAAGTATAAATATCTTGATGTTGTGTATGAAATAAGTCAAAGAAACCAAACTCATTAATTCCCTTTATCGAAACATGTAACAATTGTCCTCTCGGAATTGAGCCTTTAAATGCAACAACAAAATGTGAATCTTTTTCCCCTTTGCCATCTAAAGTGATTATTTTTGGAATACTAATATAAAACTCATTATTTTTAATATAAACTGCCTGTATTTCTGCGTCTTCATAAAATCTTATATTTTCAAATTCTCTATCCCAACAATCAAATGTCCATCCCATTCTGCTTGGTTGTTTCGGTACATCTAAATACAATTTTGCAAGTTCTACATTGTCACACCATGACATATCTTCTGCACAAACCCACTTCAACCGAGAAGTTGTTTCAAGTATTTGCGCATCTATCAAACTGCCATCCCAATCGATAAATCGGATAACAACTTCAAGACGATCATCGTTTCCATCAGGAACATCAATTCTATTTGCTTCTCCTTCACCAATCTTATCTTGGATGATATAAATTACCAACCCGCTAATTCCTTCGTATCCACTTCCCACTAATGATAATGGCGGTAATGACATAAGTATATCATCAAATCCACCTATTGGAACAAAGATCCAATCAGTATTCCAATAACCATACCCAACAACTTTCCATCCATTTTCTATCTCTTCCTCTGTAAATAAGATTTGTGGAAAAATATCCTCTGTCACAAGTTTTTCACGTTCATTTTCAGGAACGAGATATGTTTCAAACTCAAGAGTTCCTATATCCGTTTCTTTTGTATATCCATTCCCCCACTGCACGTAATCAAGCATTTCTGCCAAATGAAATTGAATTAAACATATTTCTTCTTGATAAGACGTTTCCTCTTCGGCATTGATTTTTATTAATAAAATACCCGAACAAATCAAAATAAACAAAAAAATCACTAAACTCTTTTTCATTTCCTTACCTCTTTTTTTAAAAATAGAAGGATTGAAATCTTCATTGACCTCAATCCTTTTAATAACTTCAATTATAAAGGCGATTTTCTAATCCATTTCTAAACTTAAATCTATCAAATCGAAACAAATATTGAATGTTCCCGTATATGCTCCAGGCATCGGTGCCTTTTCATTTTCAATTATGTAATATCCCATTCCATCACCATTGTATACATCTTGCGAAATAAGATTCCATCCATAAAATAAAGTCAATGAATCCGTATACGAACTAATGCTTGCATTAAACTTCTGCCGCTCGTCTCGGGTATTGATAAGTTCAAAATTTGAACTTGGAGTCGATGTGACTGCATAATTAGGAACCAGTGCTCCTTTTACACCTACTATAAATCCACTTTCTTTTTCTCCTGTTGCATCTAATGTGATAATTTTTGGTATACTGACAGTAAATTCCGACGCCAAAGAAGCATAAACCTCGACTTCATAAGATTCTTGATACTCTGAAATATTAACAATTTGTGTAGCTTTTTTATCTTGAAATTCATCTGTTCCTTCTAATTCCACTTCATGAAGACTGTCATCAATAGAATTTCCATCCCACGACTCACTTGGAGTTGAATTATTTTCATCACCCAAATAATGTTCTCCAAGTGTTTGAGCAAAAGCATTAATTCCCGTATTTCCTACCACTGTCATTGCAACAATATTCCCCAGCACATAATTCACCATTTTTTTCTTCAACATATTTTCCTCCTAGTAACTGAAAATTTTTCTATATTCCAAATAAAAAACTTGATTAGTTTCTAATCAAGCAATAATTCAAGCAATGTAATCTTTTTCAATTTAAGGCTATTAATACTCTACATTCATTAAGCATCACCTCTTTCAAAATAAAAAGACAGTATAAAACTGCCTTATACATAAAAAAACACATGAAATTATTCATGTATTTACATACTATTTGATATTAATTATTTTATCATTTAACTTTTTCTTTGTAAAGAGAAAATGAGAGAAAATCAGATTTTGCTACGAAATCAGAATTTTATAATCTATATGTTTAGAAACAATAAAATTCAATATTTTTCAAGACCTTTCAAATAAAAATTTTCTTAAAAAACATAGATATCTTAATCACATAGAATCATTGAATCTTTTAGTTATTCTAACACACTATTCTATCCTCTCTATAGAATGAGTAGTAAGCATTCTAAAATTAAAATATTTATTAGTTTATCCCATAAAGTTCTCATATGTTTTTATAAATATAAAAGAGTCCAACTGAATTGAGGAATATTATCCTCATTAATTGAACTCTCATGATGTAATATCTTATATCAATTTAGACTTTCATCAATTACAATAACTATAGGTATTTCTATCCAATAGAATAAACAGCTACAACTTTTGCACGAATAGCCATAGAATTTATACCAAAGGCTTCTTTATCAGCCTCACTTAATGCCTCATACTCAGCTAAAGTCATAGAAGGAGCTGTTTCTTCGCCATCTTTTTTAGTACCATTAACTTTTGTTAAATCTTTATCTATTTCACACTCAACACGTGCACCAGCATTTCTAGAGCCAACCCCCATCTTTAAAGAATTAGTTGGATCATATTCATAATAACTAACTAAAATTGGACTACCATTTAAAATATTGGATACAGTTTCTGTATAAGCCATAACGGTTCCAGACAATAATACTTTGCTTGCATCATTTTCATCATTAACAAAATTCAAGCCAAAAACTGCTACATTTGGTTCACCCTCAGCATTTACAGTAACTAATGTTGTCGTCCCTAATGAATTTTTAGATTCTTTTATACTATATTTTTTTCCATCATTTGGAAATAAATCAGAAACAAATTCAGCTTTCTCAAGCTTTACAGCTTCTTCTAGAGTGCTAACACCTGCTTCATCTTCAACCCATTCATAAATCCAATATTTTTCTACCTTTCGATTAACTAAGTCTTGTGCTGTACGAATTGTAGGAGCAATACTGTCATTCACATAAAGTGGATCTCCACTGGCACCAGTTTGAATATCAAGGGTTGGATCTGTTGATTCAAATTCATAATTTTTTTCATTCGGATTTGTATAAGAGTATTCAATTCCTGCTAACTTAACTTGCTGTTCAAATGTTAAAGGTTCAATTGAAACAGGATTTGTTTCATTTGTTGAAGTGGTTGTGTTTGAGCATCCTGCCATCAAAAGCATAGCACACAAAATCATTAAAAGTTTTTTCATTTTTTCCTCACTTTCTGCATTTGATTTAAAAAGAAATATGTTTAATCATTGATTTATTGATTACGCAATACTTTTGTTGAAAAAACCAAAGTGTCAAACAGCATTCTCAATTAGATTAAATCATCTAACTTTTTAAATTCATTAAATGCGAGATAATAAATATCTCTACAAGATTAATTATACCCATTTTTTAATACTATATCAATGTTTATTAAATAAAACTTAATTAAAATCTGCTTTCGCTGCTCTTGCAATTTGATAACAGTGATCGCCTACTTTTTCCATATCTGTTAACGCTTTAACATAAACCAGTCCGGATTCTGTCGAACACTTATTGTTTTGAAGACGAATAACATGATTTTTTTCCGATAATTCAGATAATTCACGAACATGTCTGAAACCTGATTTAATATTTTCATATTCTTCTTGAATAATCGGTTCGCGATTAAAAAATGCTTTTGTTGCTCGATCAAACAAGTCAAGATCTACTTGGTAAATCTCCGCCAGCTCACTTTTTGCCTCTTCAGAGTAAACAAGGTCATTATCTGTACAAAATTCTGCTTTTTCTATCATAAAAACAGAATAATCACCAATTCTTTCTAAATCTGAAATTACATGCATTGCTTTGTTTAAATACTTTGATGTTGTTGTATGAATTGCTTTCTTTGTCAGTTCTACAAGATAATCTGTCATCGCATGATTCAGATAATCAATCAACTTCTCATCTTCCTTTATTTGCTCCGCTTTACTTAAGTCATGATTTAATAAACTATCTACAGCTGCTACATAATTAGCTCTTACTAATTGTGCCATTCGTTCCATTTCTTTCCCCAACTGTAACCACTCTACTTCAGGCTTAGCATTTAGGTTTTTATCAATATATAGAAATCTGAATTCACTCTCATGCTCCTGCTTAGGAATAACTACATAAGCAAGATCAACTACTTTTTGAGTTAATGGTAGAAGAATGATTGCTGCTATCACTTTAAAGAAAATATGTAAAAATGATATCTGAAAAGCTGGATTTGGAATATATTGACTAATTAAACTTGTATACGGAGTAAACATAGTTATCGGAACAAAAATCAGCGCTCCAACTACATTGAAGATAGTGTAGATACTTGCTGCTCTCTTCGCATTGTTTCGAGCATTAAGAGCCGATAAAATCGGAGGCATGCTGGATCCGATATTTATTCCGCAAACCAAAAAACTAGCAAAATAGATTGGCATTAATCCTTGCATTGCCAATGCTTGAAGAACACCAACAGCTGCAGACGATGACTGAATAATCGCTGCCATCAAAATACCGATAATTAAACCTAAAAATGGATTTGAAGCCGAAATGATAAAGTTTTGAAAAGGTTCATATTCTTTCAAAAATGCCATCGCTCCACTCATTGTATGTAATCCTTGAAAAAGAATTCCAAATCCCAAAATTACTTGACCTATTCTTTTTGTTCTGTTCTTTTTAGCATAAAGCATCATCACAGCTCCGATAAAGATACATGCCGGAGCAATTTCCGAAACATCCAAAGCAATTAAAATCGAAGTAATTGTTGTACCCAGGTTTGCTCCAAAAATAACACCCGTTGCTTGTGCAAGATCCATAATCGATGCATTGATAAAGCCCATAACCATAACTGTTGTCGCAGATGAAGACTGAATAACACAGGTAACCAACATTCCTAATAAAAACCCAATAAACCTATTTCGAGTTAATGCTTCCAAAAGATCACGCATCTTTTGTCCGGCTGCCTGTTCCAATCCCTCACCCATATACTTCATTCCAAACAGAAAGCACCCTAGTCCTCCTGCCAATGTCAGAATATTAGATAATTCCATATGAGTTCTCCCTTTTAGTAAACTTAATTCAATATTATTTTACCTATAAAAAAGGGATTTGTATAGAACAATTTGATTGTAACCGCTTTAATTCTTTAAACTTTTTTTAAAGCATTATTAAAGCAGTTTCATTCCCCAAAAATTAAAAATCTTTCTTTTCATAAATTCTATAAAAAAGGATTAATACTATAATAGCTAATACCATATCTTCTATTACATCTTTTTTGAAAATCAATATCAATGCGTGCCCCGATATCTCGTATATTTTCTTCATTCGCACTAACACAAAGTACAAGATACTGATTTATATTATATTTTGTATAAACATCTCCAATTCTTAAATGTGACTTAAAAGTTTCTTTAAGCTTTTCTCCTAAACGAAGACAACTGCTCTTATTTTCAATCGGGCTTCCATCTACTTTTACAAGATTACATACCAATACACAAAATTGAATATTTTCTCTGTCACTTAAGCGTTTCAAAATTCTAAAATAGTCTGTAAATCCAAGAAAAGAACAACAATATGCCCCCAAGGCTCCTTCTTCTTCATTCAAATTTTGATAAATTTTTTCAGGGCTTTCTCCATTAACCAACACATGATCTTCAATTTCTTTAAGCCATTGTATTGTTTCGATTGAAGAGAAATTTTCGATTTGATTAACTTTCTTTACCAAATCCTGATAAAGATTCCCAACTTCTTGAAAATGTCCTTGTGCAACCATACTATCAATAACCCAAATTTCCCAGCCCTCCAAAGGATACATTCTCATTGCACGTGAAGCATACTGTTCAATTTGACCATACGCCTTTTTACCTTTAAAATACTCAAGTAAAAATATCAGCATTTTTTTGTATTTTTCTTTATATTCATTTGCCCTACGCATTACCCATTGTTCACTAGCTAATTGAGGAAGAAACTCTCCTTTATATAAATCACAAGCTTGTTTACAGCATTCCGCTCTCTTATAGAGATCCTGTTCTTTCTCAAAATCCTTCTCTAAACAATCAAATTCCCAAACATCAGAAATCACTTCTACCGGTCCATCAAAACGAATCGTTCCACCTTTCACAATAAAATATTCACCTTTAGGAAGAGGTGATTTTTTAAGATATTGACGAAGTCGAAAAATTGTACTATTTAAACTATCATTCGGATTTTCAATTTCATCTGCCTCATACATATTATGGATAAGTGTTCGCTTGCTGAAATCTTGTTTTGGTCTTGTCATCAACAATTGAAAAAGCTGACTGAATTTCGAATTATTTTGTTTACCAAATGTCAAAGCTGTTTCACCATAATAAGCACTGAATCCTCCGAAAAGATTGACATTTAATTTTGACTGCATATTTTATACCCCTTTCAATTATTTTTCAATAATTTTTGCAGATTGGAGTTCATAACAATTATAAACCAATAAATTGTGCTGATTTCCTCCTGTTGTCAAATAATAATTTTTTATTCGTTCTGCAATTCGCTCTGCCAAAATTTCAGTTGTATCAATTGCTAGAATCAAATATTGACAACTCGTATAACGCGTATAAACATCTCCCATACGAAGTGTATTCTGAATAACTTCTCCAAGATGTTCCATCTGCGAATCTTTCTCATCAGGCAAAACCATATTTCCAATAGAATCTACGATAGTCAATAAAATCACACAAACTTTTTGATTACTGCGTATCATTCCTCTTTCAAGAAATCGATATATACTCTTAAATGTTTCATAATTCTGACAATATGCACCGGGTTTTCGAATTTGTTCCATCAAATCATTTTTAACCTGCTTTGCATCTTTCCAATAATTATCTTTTACTTCTTCTGACAATTTGTGGAAATTATGAAGTTCATTTTTACTAAGCCGAAGATTATCCCATGCTTTTTTTAAAAGATCATTATAATTATCTCCTCTTTCATACACAGAATAGCCTATAGAGACAGATAATCCAATACCTTTATTTTCTTTTCGTCGATCACTATGGAACCGTTCTTCAATTCGTAACTTGAAGTTTTCTGCATGATTCAGCTCAATTGCTCCCGGCATGAAAATAACGAATTCATCTCCCCCTATTCTTCCTAAAATATCATTTTTTCGTATCATAAATCCAAGCGTGCGCGCAGTCTGTTTTAAGCACTCATCTCCGGCCAAATGACCAAACTGATCATTTACTCGTCGAAAATGGTCAATATCACATACAAACAATGCTCCACCATTCATAAGAACATTAGAAATTCTTTTTTCTACAGAATTTTTACTTAATACCCCTGTCAAATTATCTAACTCTTGCATTGTTAATTTCCCTTCTACTTTATTTTTAATTTTATCACGCAAGCTTTATTAAGTAAAATAAGTTTTTATCTTTTCAAGCAATAAATATTTATGCAGTTCTTAATACATCTCTATTTCTCTTTTTCCTAATCTATATTCACCTTAGATTATAATATCAAATATCATAATAATTAAAACTCCATAAATACAATAGAAACTTTTTTAGCAGTTGCATTTATTGAATAAATTATCTAAAATAAACTTATATAAAAGATTTGGAAAGAGGAACTATGAGCATAAACAAGCAAATTAAAAGAATTGTATGTACCGGTGGTCCATGTGCCGGAAAAAGTACTTTTATGTCTAGGGCTGAAGAAATTTTTCAAGAAAGAGGCTATAAGGTCATGATTGTTCATGAAACAGCGACTGAATTAATAACAGGAGGAATAAGTCCGGCTCCGGATAATATGGGGATGTATGAATTTCAAAAATATGCAATCGGATTACAATTAAGAAAAGAAGAATTATATGAAATGGCTGCAAATCAAATCAACGCAAACAATGTTCTTATTTTCTATGATCGTGGTATTCTCGACGACAAAGGTTATGTCAGTCCTGACGAATTTACTGAGTTGTTAAGCCAATTTGATATTACTGAGGAGGAAGCTAGAAATAAATATGATATGGTCATTCATATGGTTACGGCTGCAAAAGGTGCAGAGGAAGCTTATACCCTTTCAAATAATGCCGCTCGATATGAAGGAATAGAGGAAGCTCGACATGTTGATGATACCATTTTAGAGAGTTGGAAAGATCATCCGAATCGCATTATTATTGGTAACGACTATGACTTTGAGACCAAAATTCGCAAATCAATTCAAGCTATTTTCACTTATTTGGGGGAAGAAAAACCAATTGAAGTATTTAAGAAATACCTCATTGAAGTAGACCCTCAACTTATCAATAACCTCAAATCTATCAATGCTTCTGAAACAAGAATTTTTCAACACTATTTAAAAAGCCAATCAGGAACTGAACGAAGGATCAGAAAAAAAGAAAAAAATGGAAATACACTTTACTATTATTCAGAAGCCACCATGCTTACCCCTTCTACACGCATAAAAAAAGACCGCATTATCTCAAGCGGACAATATGGGGATTACAGCTCAGAAGTCGATCCAAATCTTCATGTAATTGATAAAAAACGCTATAGCTTCTACTATAATGGTTTATTTTTCAAACTGGATATATTCGATTTTGATACATCAAAAGCTCTTTTAGGTGTTCAAGTTCCTGACAATAAAGAAAAAATAAGTCTTCCTGATTTCATCCACATCATCAAAGATGTATCCGATATTCTAAATTACAAAAACTATTATCTTGCCAAAATACAAAAATTTTAAGGAATCTCTAGATTCCTTTTTATATATAATAAATATCTGATTCAATTATCTTCATAAGATAAATAACTTCCTTTATAGATTTCATGAAATCCATTTAAATTTTCAAAGTCTTTTGGTTTAATCAAACAATTTGGCTTATCAAAATGATAAATATTGGCTTTATCCAATAATTCCGCTATGAAATAACTGCAAACATATCTATTTTTTAAGGTAAAAGGAATGTGAAAAAAGCGAGGAATGATTCCGATAAAATCATATTTATAATCATCAATAGTCTTTTCCATTTCATCAAGAGTTTTTTTGATGAAATCATATGCCTCTTTATTGACTTCAGTTTCAAAAATACAACAAACCGTTTTATTAAACTTATTAAAAAATTCTCCATGCTTGTGTTCAATAGATAATCCACCATTTAAGATTGTATTAACATGTCTTCTACCAAAACTGTATATAATATCGCAATTTCTATTTAATGAAATTCCTACATGACTGTATTCATACCTAGTAAATAATTTTACTAATTTCGATGGAATTGTATTTGTATGCATCAATAATAGATATATTTTCATAGCTTTCCCCGCTCATTAATAAACTTTTTCAAATATATCATATCTAGTAGTAAAATTCAATTAACTTTCCTTTTTTATCGACCATCATGTTATAAAAAAGCCGGAATTACTCCGACATTTTTGCATTAATTTTCAAATTGACTATTATATAGAGATGCATAAAATCCCTTCTTTTTTAGAAGTGATTCGTGATTTCCTTGTTCAATAATATCACCGTCTTTTAACACTAAAATCAAATCAGCATGTTGAATTGTAGACAAACGATGGGCAATTACAAAACAAGTTTTCCCTTCCATCAACTTAAGCATTGCATTTTGTATCAACATTTCTGTTCGACTGTCTACGTTTGATGTTGCTTCATCTAAAATCAACATATTGGCATCTGCCAGCATAGCCCGAGCGATGGTTAAAAGTTGCTTTTGTCCTTTTGAAATATTAACCCCATCATCATTAAGCGCTGTATCATATCCTTGTGGAAGCTGTTCAATATAATTGTGAATATGTGCAGCTTTAGCACATTCTATAACTTGTTCATAGGTGGCATTATTACTTCCATAAGAAATATTTTCATAAATCGTTCCACCAAATAACCATGTATCTTGTAAGACCATTGCATAGGACTTACGAAGACTTTTACGTGTCAGATTACGAACATCATGCTTATCAACACAAATTACCCCACTATTAACATCATAGAATCTCATCAATAAATTAATAATCGTCGTTTTTCCTGCACCGGTCGGTCCAACAATAGCAACAGTTTTTCCGGATAATGCTTCAAAATTTAAATCATGAATTATCAGTTTATCGACATCATATCCAAATTGAACATGCTCTGCCGTGACATTTCCTTTTGTATTTTCAAGATTTATTGCAGATTCTTTATCTTTAATTTCTATCGGTTCATCCAATAATTTAAATACACGTTCAGCAGCTGCAAGTGCAGATTGTAGTTCACTCATAATATTAGCCGTTTCATTAATGGGACCGGAAAACTTTCTTGAGTACAAAACAAATGAAGAAATATTTCCAAGTGAGATGGAAGAAGCCAAATATAGCAAAGCACCAAAAACACTTACCAAAGAAAGAGAAAGATTATTGACAAAATTCACAGATGGACCAATCATACTTCCTTGATAGTCGGCTTCATAATAAGCTTGCATCGCATCTTTATTTTTTTCATCAAAACGGCGAAGAATTTCTTCTTCCTGGTTGTATGCTTTAATTGTTTTCTGTCCAGATAGCATTTCTTCACTAAATCCATTTAACTCCCCCAATTTTTTTGATCGATTTCGAAACAACGGACGAATTTTAGTTGTTTTATAACGAGCAAATGCAATAGAAATCGGCACAGTAATGACAAATACTAAAGTTAATTGCCATGATAAAGTAATCATCATCCACAATGATCCGATCACTGTAATGGAACCGGTTATAATCTGTAAAAGATCATTCGATAATGAAGTATTAATTGTATCAATATCATAAGAAATTCTGGAAATCAGTTCTCCAATCTGAGTATCATTAAAATATCCAACAGGAAGATCTAACAAATGATCAAATACCGACTGTCTCATTTTATAGGTAATCTTTTGACTCAAACGAATCATGCTGACACTAAGCGTATAGCTCAATATAGAAGAAATAACATAAACTCCAATCATTAAGAGACAATACTTATATACTTCTGAAAAATTGACTTGTCCAATATTTTCCCCAATTGCATCAATAGCCTGCCCGGAAAGTTTTGGTCCAATAAGTGCTAATGTATTAGCGCCAATCATCAAAACAAGTGCAATTATAAGATGAATTTTATGCTCAAATAATATTTTTGTAAGCCTTAATAAAGTTCCTCTTTTTTCTTTTATTAATTTTGGTTTAGTCAACGAAAGCACCTCCCATCTGTGTACTTTCAATCATCTTATATAATTCACAATTTTTAATTAGTTCATCATGAGTTCCATCACCGATAATTTTTCCCTCTTCTAATACAAGGATACGATCCGCATGCATGATCGAACTGATTCTTTGAGCTACGATAATTGTTGTCGTATCTTTAAAACACTCTTTGATTGCTTTACGAAGATTCGCATCAGTTTTATAGTCCAAGGCACTGCTTGAATCATCTAAGATTAATATTTCAGGATTAGCAGCAAATGCTCTTGATAAGAGAATTCTTTGCTTTTGCCCTCCAGAAATATTTGTTCCCCTAGATGTCAAAATATGATCTGTTCCTTTTTCAAGATTCGATATAAATTCTTCTGCTTGTGCAACTTTAATCGCCTGATTAATTTGTTCATCTGATAAATCCCGCCCAAATCGAATGTTTTCCTTGATTGAATCAGCATATAAAAAATCATTTTGCATCACAATTCCAAAAAGTTTACGAAGTTCTTTATTGTTCATAGATCGAATATCTTTACCATTGATACGAATCGATCCTTCCTTCACATCGTAAAACCGCAATAGCAATTGTAAAATTGTGGTTTTGCCACACCCGGTCGCTCCAAGAATACCTAAAGTCTGTCCTTTATCAATTCTGAAATTTATATTTTCTAAGTTATTTTTCACACCATTATAGCTAAATGAAACATGATCAAATATAATGCTTCCTTCTTCCCGTTTAAATTCTTTTTCATCCAAAACAATAAGATCAGCAGGAATATTTAAAATTTCACCAATACGATCAGCACTTGCAATTCCTTTTGATATTTCAACAAAAATTCTTGAAATAGACATCATCGCATTAGAAATAAGGGTAAAATATGTCATAAATGCAATTATTTTACCTGTTTCACTAAGTCCCATATTAACACGATATGCTCCTGCTAAAATAACTCCCGTCAAACCCAAATTTAAAAATAAATTCATCAATGGATTGGTTACTGCCATCGCAATACCGGCCTGTTTCTCTTTATCCACAAGTTTTCTATTAATCCTATCATAGCGATTTTTTTCATAATCTACTTTTGATAAAGCTTTGATTACACGTATACCTGCCACATTCTCCCTAACAACACGTATCATATCATCTGTGGCAGTTTGAACCTTTGTATAAAGCGGGATTCCTTTTGTCGCCTTACGATATACAATCGCTGTAATAAATGGAAGTGTTGCTACAAGTACTAATGTAAGATAAGGTTCCATTATAAAAGTAATGATAATTCCACCTAATAATAAAATTGGCGCTCGAACACCCATTCGTTGAATCATTCCGATCATCCGATGAACATTATATGTATCCGTAGTCAAACGAGACTCTAAACTCGGAATTGTGACCCTATCAACCTGTTTAGAGGAAAGATACGATATTTTTTCAAAAAGATCATGCCGGATTTTTTCAGAACTATCTTTAGCTACTTTACTAGCCATACGATTCGCAGTAATGTTCCCCCAAACTCCTATTATCGAACAAATAATCATCATTCCGCCCCAAAATAATATCAAAGATTTATCTTATTGAGGGACAATATCATCAATCATCATTGCCAAAATATAGGGAAGACATAGTTCCATAATCGTTCCGCATGCTTTAATACAAAAGCCTAAACTCATACTTTTAATAAAGGGTTTTAAATATGTAAGTATCGTTTTCATTCCATCACCTCAACCCTTGTTTAAGTATACTATGTTTTTCTTGAACTTTCAAAAAAGTGCATTTTCTTTTTTTGAAAACACACTTTTCTAATTTCCTTTTTTATATCTAGTAATATTATATTCTTCGGTCAATTCATCTAAACCGTGTTCCTTTGATAATTTTTGATTCTGCATTGAAACGAACTTTAAATATTCGTTAGGAGTCATCCCCTTTTCCATTTCATATCCTTTATGAATCAACCCATTGACAGTTTTCAAATATTTTTTTCTAATTGGATCTAATAAATCTCTGCCTAATAATTTATTAATTTTTTTCTTCATGGAATCTTTCCATTCCTCTTTGGAAAAAACAAATGTTTTCTCTTCAAAATCTCCCACATTTTCATATAATACTGTTTTTATTTTTCTGTAACTCAAATAAGCCATCCCAGCAAAGCAACATAATATTAAAATAACTACCAATATTTTTATTTCTTCATAATGCTCCACGGCGCCTTGAATATTTTCCAAATCAGTCGGTAAAGATTCTTCTTCGAGAATCAGTTCTTCAACTGAGCTCTTTAAAGCTTCTTCTCCATCTTTCGTGTAACCGGTAGGATGAATTTTCAATGAAATTGACAAAATTGCTTGCAAGCCCCAATTAATCACTGTCCAAATATGCTTTAGTAATTCTATTAATCCCATCATAGCTCCTAAAAACAGATACGGAAGCCATGTAACAATATTCTTTTGTAAGAAGATAAAAATTAAAGCAATAAAAAGGGAAAGTAAATTTACAAAAACAATATTGGAATGACTATTTACTTCTACTGACGAAACTTTATATTCTCTTATCAGATTCATTCTTACAAGATAAATAAGAGAAAATATACAGTAAAAAGTTGCAGTACTATTGATTGCTTCAAGATATTCCCCATTTCTTAAATACATGGTTATAAACCCGCTTAGAAAAAGAATGATAAGAAGTTTCTTTAATTCTTCCGGTAAATAGCTCTCTTTTTCCGATTTGATCCAAGCATAAAACCCACACCCTGTAAAATAAACACTTCCTAATAAAATAAAAACGATATCTTCTCCATAAAGAAGCGTATAAGAAAGGATTCCGGATATCATAAAAATAATAAAAAAGAATATAGCTTTAGCTTGTTGATGCATCTTAGTTCTGAAAAAGAATATCTTAAGAACTAAGATGTAAATAATTGTTACCGGAAGGAAAATATTTAATAATCTGCCACAGAAAAAGTTCAACATACATACAATAAAAACAAAATAAAGTGTCAAAGACTCATAAATAGATTCTATCAAAATTCCTAAGATATTATTGATATGATTCATTTGTATTCTTCTCCCCTTTCAATTTGTATAATTCGATTGAACTATGAAGCAAAACTGTACAAGACCGATATACAAAAATTTTTATTTTATATCCAAATTTAGCTAATTGATTAAGCATTTTACTATACGGCTCATTAATTTCGTAAATGAACATTATAAAAATTCGATTTTTCTTTTCAAATGAAGAAAAATTAGTCTTCATATAATCTATCGGGGAATATCCCGCATAATCAGAGATACAACTTAGAAAATCAAAAAGTTGGATCATATGAAGTTTTCCGGACGTCACTTCACATAAATCATTCATTTTGTTCTTCATTGTCAGATTTGTTGCCATACCAAAAGGAATTTGATAACGATATGCTTCCTTTATCATAAACGCAATCATTTCAATAGAATTTTCAACAAATTCATCATAATCATGCTGAAAACGATCTTTATATTCAGCAAAAAGAAATGCAACAATTTCCGTATCTGAAGTAGCATCATATTTTTTAACTAATAATCGATTAGACTTTGCACTGGCTTTCCAATCAATATCCTTCATGCTATCTCTTTGATCATATTCACGAACTCCCGAATAAAATATTGGGTCTTGAAGTATCCAACGAGATATAATTTGATTTCCTTGAAAAGAATTGGAATCAACAAAAGAAGATACTTCTTTATTTCCTCTTGGATGTACAAGGATCACTGTTTCTTGATTTTCAATCAAAGAAACATTTCTTATTCCAACGAAATCTAAAAGTCGAACACTAACACGCAAAAGATAATAACCTCTTTTTCGGGGAATAAACTTAATTCTTTTTTTCACTTTTTGATAACTCAAAAGAGACGTTGTAATTGTATAAACATATGTTGTTTGATCAATTTTCTCGGCTTGTACTATTTTTTTATCTGTTTCAATTTCAAAAGATGTAGGTAAAGTAAAAATAATTTTGATAACGGGAAGAATCAACAATTTTTTATTCGTAATCTCAAAAGAATAAACAAGCGGATTTTCTATGCTGACTCTTTGTTTGTCAATACTGCTTTTTACTTCAACTTTATCACAACAATGCTTAGTAAAATAGTTTGCGAATAAAAGCACTGCGCCAAGAAATAAAAGTGCTGTACTAAATATTTGCATCCTTATTGCCCTTTAAAGTCTTCTGTAGGAGCTTTAACATCCTTTAAAATTTCCTCTATAATTGAAGAAGGATTATTTTCATCAGAAAAAGTTAAATGATTTAAGACAATGCGATGAGAAAACACATACGGTGCCAACAATTTAACATCATCCGGAAGTATATAAGAACGTCCTTTGATTGCTGCATATGCTTTCAAGCATTTAACCATTTGTAGCGAAGCACGTGCACTGACTCCCAATGAAACAGCGGAATGATTTCTTGTTGCCTGGGCAAGATCAACAACATATGAATAAATTGCATCACTCACAATCACGTTTTCTACTTCTTTTTTCAACATTTCTAAATCGTTCACTTCAATAACACATTGAATTTCATCAATCACATTTCTTGAACTATGATTTTTCAAAAGGCGAATTTCATCCTCTTTGCTTTGATACCCCAAACTCATTTTGATCATAAAACGATCAAGTTGTGCTTCCGGAAGAGGAAAAGTCCCTGTATTTTCTACCGGATTTTCTGTTGCCATAACAAAAAACGGTGAATTCAATTTTAATGTTGTTCCGTCAATACTTATTTGTCTTTCTTCCATTGCTTCAAGAAGTGCAGATTGGGTACGAGGAGCTGCACGGTTAATTTCATCTGCTAAAATCATTTGAGAAAAAAGCGGTCCTTTTCTAAATTCAAAATCTCCCTTAACTTGGTTATAAAAATTTATTCCAATTAAATCACTTGGTATTAAATCAGGTGTAAATTGAATTCGCTTAAATTCCACATTCAAACTTTTAGCAATTGTTTTTGCCAACATTGTTTTTCCTGTACCCGGAACATCTTCCAATAAAACATGCCCTTCTGACAAAAGACACATAAAAATTAAATCACTTGCTTGTTCGCATCCAACCATCACTTGGCTTACATTATTTCTTAATTTTTCTGATAATTCACAAACTCTCATAAAAAACCTCTCTTTGTTTTATAAATTTTATCACTTTTTACAAGATAAATGTATAAAAAAAGGAGTTTTTACTCCTTTATCTTAAATTGAAAATCAAAATTTCTTTTTATCAAAAGAAAAATAGCAAGCATAATTCCTATAAAAATCCATCCCTGCCAACTATTGCTAAAACGATATCCCATAACATTGAAAAAAACAATGATAAAAATAAAAATTATTTTTGCAACAGGAATAAGTTTAAAAAATGAAGATATTTTAAAATCCGAAAAACCTAGTATAACATTAAATAAATTTCCCGGTGCAAACGGACAACAATAAATCAGAAAAACATTAAATTCATTTAAAACAGGAATACGTTTTTTAGAAATTTGAGTAGACTTTTTAGTTTTTAAAAATATAGGTTTAATAATTTTTCTAACAATCACAAATACCAATAAGTTTCCAAGCGTTGTTCCAATCCATGAAGCAATCGTTCCTTTTACAATCCCGTAAACCGCTAAATTAAATGTAATAATAGCCAACAATGGTAATACCGGAAAAAAAGATTCAAGACATGCAAGACATAATGGTGCCAACAAGCCAAAACTTCTAAGTTGTTCAAGGACATTAAGCCAAAATTCAATTGAGCTTATATCCATCAACAAATCTCTCATTAAATAGTATCAAATCCCTCTAATTGATCAACAACTTTATAGCACCATTCCGCACTTCTCTTTGACGCAATAACAACATATTCATCAAAAGCCAAATCATTATTTTCTCTGAGTGTGATATCAGAAAGAGATCGTATAATAACAAACGGTTTATTAAAGTGTGTAGCTACTTGAGCCACTGCTGCCGCTTCCATTTCCGCACAAAGTGCCTCAGGATAATATTTTAAAATTTCTGAAACTTGTTTTTCATTATAAATAAAACTATCTCCGGATACCATCGGCCCCACCCAAACTCTGTCTTTACTATTTATAACACTTTTAATTGCTTTCACATATCGTTCATCAGCACAATAACATGTCTTCGTTTGATCAAACCCTCTTGGCCAATTAAACGGAGTCACATCTACATCATGATGAGCTACTTTCGTGGATACAACAACATCCAAAACTTCCTCATCATCTTTTAATCCTCCCGCTGTACCGATATTAATCAATCCCTTTACATCATAATGTTCACACAGTACGGTTGTCGTCATCGCAGCAGCGACTTTAGCGACTCCGCTTTTCATAATTACAACCGGGGTATGATTCATAATTCCTTCATAAAAATCAATGTTGTGGTATCGATTATGCTTCACATTCTTTGTAACATTCAGTATTTCCTGAATTTCTTCATCCATGGCGCCTATTATTCCGATCATTATTTTTTCCTCCCTACTATAAAAATCTTTTCTCCGCTAGTAATCCCTTCTTTATCAAAATCTGTTTTACATTCCACGGCAAAACCGATTTTTTCCATCATTTTGATGATTTCTAACGGATCAAAAACCATTTGAAGATGTTCTTCTTCCTCAAGACCATTCGGTGTATAAAATGCAAGATGCTGATAAATTTTATTATCTTCACTATTTATTGTCCATTGATAGCCGACTTCATCATCAAGCATCCCTTCTTCAATATATTCATCTTCAAATTCTTTCAGTCTATCTAATGAATGCATATCAAATAAAAATACACCTTTTTCATGAAGATGACTGTAAACATTTTCAAATAAAAGAGCCACTTCTTCATAGCTTTCGAGATAATTAAAACTATCGCAATAACAACAAATTGTATCAAATTTTTTATCTGTCGTAAAATTTAACATATTCATGACTTCAAAAGAAAGATTCGGTAATACAGGTCTCTTGTTTGCTTCTTCAATCATCTTTTCAGATAAATCCGTTGCCATAACATTTTTACCATTCTCAGCAAGTTTATAAGCAAGATCTCCGCAACCACAAGCTAATTCTAAGAATTCATTTCCTCTACAATGTTCCATTGTAAAGTCAAACCATCTTAAAACCGCTTCTTCTTCTTGAATCAAAGTTTCATAATACTTGGCAAGTGCATCATATCGACTCATTGTAATCCCCTAATTCTTTTGACATCGCCCCATAAAGTTTCTAAATCATAAATACTTCTCTCTTCTGCCACAAATAAATGAACAATGACATCATAACAATCAAGTAAGATCCAACGAGAATCTTTTCCTTCTATACTTTTTAATTTATATCCAGCTTTATAAACAGCTTCTTCAATATATTCAGCCAAGGCATTATTCAGTCTTAAATTGCTCGCAGTTGCAATAACAAAATAGTCTGTTATTGGATTTTTATTTTCGAAATCTAAAACAACAATATCTTCTTCTTGCTTTGAATTTAAATTACTTAAAATAATTTGTAATAATTCGTTCACACTTTTTCTCCTTTTAAAAATTTTTGTTGATTGCTTTTAACATCGATTGCACCTTCTTTTAAACTTCTTTTGGCAATCGCAAGTTGATCATCAATATTATACCCTCTGCCCGGATCAATCTTATCCGCAATAAAAATAATTCTGCTTAAATTTCCTTTATGATCTCCCAATACATGATGTCTTACCGCATTGATAACTTTTTTATCTCTCAATCGCATGATATGCTTTAATACATATTCAGCTGTAAATTGGTGCCAAATCTTCGGGGAAAGCGAAATATATTGCGGATAAAAGAATTTCATAATTTGTTTTGCAGCTTCTTCCTCCATATTCTTACATAAATCATGAAGCATTCCGGCTTGCTCTGCTTTTTTCTCGTCTACATGATGAATAACGGCTAATTCTTTAGCTAACTTAGTCATAGAACGTACATGTGCTGCTCTTTTTTCAATACACCAAGCATCAACAATCTGATCTAAATATAAAATATGATTATTTAAATAAAAATTCACACTGTTACAAGTTTTATTAAAGTGACCCTCACGCACCAACTTTTCATCATTTTCTTCAATAGGAATGATTTGTATTTCATCTTTATTAAATTTACAATCACATAAAAGTTTCATTTTTCGATACGGTTTAATTGCCAGTTTAACCATTTCAACACGATCTTTATAAGAAGCAATTCCTTTTTCATCCACTCTAAAAAAAACAATTTGAAACTTTTTATTTTTTAAAAATTTTTTCGCAAGTTCTATATGCTGATTTGTAATTGGATCGAAAGAACCCTTTAAACAAACCGCTTTAATCATTTGGTACCTCAATGACATGATGCTTTTTACTTGGACGATATAGAAGAATGGTTCTTCCGATTACTTGAACAACTTCACTATGCGTATTTGCTGCCAAATCAAAGGTTAACTCTTCAAAATCTTCAACGCATGACTTTAAAACATTTACCTTTACTAATTCGTGTGCTTCCAATGAATCACTCACTGTGTTAAATAAATTATAAGAAAGTCCATCTTTTCCGATTTGAAATAACGATTTCTTCTTATTTCCGATAGCTCTTAAATATTTTTTTTGTTTATTTGTTAACATATTATATCATCGCCTTTCTAATTTCTACCCTTACATTTTCAGGAACATATAGTTCAATTGATTTTACTGTTCCACTTATCGAACACCATCCCAAACCATGAATAACAAGATCAAATTTTTCTTTCATTGGTTTGAATGTTACTTTTCTAAAATGATGAAAATCAGATTTTGAACATGGTTTCAGCATTTCTCCATAATGATTCTCCCATAATAAATCGGCATTTTCTATTTTACCACGATGAATTTGAAGCTGATTGCTCATAAAGAATACAGCACTTCCTTTGATTCTTTCAAGATCAATCCTTGCCAATCCCCCAATTGCAAAACTTTGATTACCATAAACTTGAAAAATAATAGGTTTCACACTCTTAGCGCAAATAATCGTTTTTAAATCTTTATCTGCCACTTCATTCAACATACTGCCTTTATTTTCAAGCCCTGGTGTGTCATAAAATACATATTCACTAGACTCAATTTTATTTAAGTTCAATGTTGTACCGGGATAACGAGAAACAGTTAGAATTCGTTCATTCCCCAACAATGCATTTATTAAAGTACTTTTCCCTGCATTCGCTTTTCCAACAAAAACAACATGATTTCCTTTTTTATATTTGGTGATGGAATCCAATACTTGTTCTCTTCCATCTTTTCCAAATGATCCTGTAATTACTAAATCTTGAATCCGAATATTCAATTCATCACATCTTCTTAAGACAAATTCCTTAATTTTTTGTAAAGACATCGTATCTGGTAAAATATCTCTTTTTGTTCCCACCATTAATACAGGATACTTTTTCAATTTTTCTTGCAATGCTACTATCATATTGGATTCGAAATCAAATAAATCTACTACCCAAACAATCAAAGCATTTTCGAGTTTATCAATCTCATTCAAGCTCGTTTCATCGTCTATTCCCTGTGTCATTGAAATTGTTAAATCATCATAATGTGTAATTCTATAACATCTTTGACAATAATCACTATTTTCTTTTGGGGTATATCCTATTTTTTTTGGTTCATCATATTGTAGTTCCACACCACAACCAATACATTTTTTCATATTTTCCTCTAGTTTTGTTTGATAAAATCAAATCAACCAAACCATTTCTTTCTCTTCATTTATTCTTCTTTATTATAGTGGAAGGAGTCTTTTTTTACAATTATAAAGTTTTATGGTTCAAAATATAAGTTCTTTGTTATAATAAATGCGGTGATAAAAATGATTAAAATTACGCAATTAAAATGTCCTTTAGATACACCAACGAGTGAATTGAATACTCTTGTTGCAAAGAAATTAAAAATAAGTATTCAAGAAATCCAAAGGTTAATTATATTAAAAGAGTCAATTGATGCCAGAAAAGAAAATTGTTTTTTTGTTTATTCAATTGCTTGTGAAATAAAAAATGAAGAAAAGATTTTAAGAAAAAAAATCGCGAATGTTTCTCGCTATATTCCACAAACTTATGAATTACCAACAGTAAATGCCACACAGTTTACTAATCGGCCTATCGTTGTCGGATTTGGTCCTTGTGGAATTTTTGCCGCATTGATTCTTGCCGAAGCCGGATTAAGCCCTTTAATTTTCGAACGCGGCTCTTCTATGGATAAACGTATTGAACAAGTAGAAGAGTTTTGGAAAACAGGGATATTGAATGAAGAATGTAATGTTCAATTTGGTGAAGGGGGTGCAGGAACTTTTTCAGATGGAAAACTGACCACACGAGTCAAAGATCCACGAATCATTAAAGTAAATGAAGAATTAATCGAAGCCGGTGCTGATGAAGAAATTCGTTATAGTGCTTACCCCCATATTGGAACGGATCATCTGCGTAGAATTGTAAAGAACCTGCGTAGAAAAATCGAATTGCTTGGTGGTGAAATTATTTTTGATACTCCTGTAGAAGATTTTGTTATCAGTCATGATGAAATTATGGCTATAAAAGTTAAAGATCAACTCATCTATAGCAATCATGTTATTTTAGCAATCGGCCATAGTGCTCAAGATACATTTATCACTTTGAACAATCGCCATGTCAATATGCAAGCAAAAAATTTTGCAGTAGGTGTCCGTGTAGAACATCATCAAACATTAATCAATAAAAGTCAGTATGGAGAATTTGCAGATCATCCTCGTTTAAAATCTGCCGAATATCACTTGAGTCATACTTCGTCTAAAGGTCGTGGTGTTTATTCATTTTGTATGTGTCCAGGAGGCCTCGTTGTTCCAAGCAGTTCAGAAAAGAATCATCTTGTGATTAATGGTATGAGCTATAAAGCTAGAGATAAAGAAAATGCTAATAGTGCCATCCTAGTACAAGTAACAACTGATGACTTTGGTAATGGTGTTTTAGATGGACTGAATTATCAAAGATCTTTAGAGAAAAAAGCTTACGAGTTAGGTGGTGGAAATTTCGTAGCACCTATTCAAACTGTTTCTGATTTTTTAGATCATCGTTGCTCAGATCATTTAGGAAATATTAAGCCAACCTATTCATTAGGTACAAAATTTGTAGATTTACATACTTGTTTCAGCAAAGACATCTGTCTCAGTTTGGAAGAAGGATTAAAAAACTTTGATAAAAAAATCCCCGGCTTTGCCAGCAAAGATGCAGTTATGACCGCAATTGAATCACGAAGCAGTTCTCCAATCCGTATCAATCGTAATGAGAATTGTCAAAGCACAAATGTTAAAGGATTGTTTCCTGCCGGAGAAGGTGCAGGATATGCCGGGGGAATCGTATCTAGTGCCATTGATGGAATTAGATGTGCAGAAGCATTAATTAAATCATTAAAGTAAAAAAGGAAGTTTCATCTTCCTTTTTCATTTTGATATACTATTTATCAAAAAGATAAATAAACCAATCTTTAATCTATGGCTCTCGAATTATCCATAATGCAGGACGAACTGCTCGAAAAGCATATCTAAAACTTTCTCCCCAATAATCGATTTGACCATCTTTATCAACATCTATTGCATATTCTTGATCATAACCAGGTGTTCGTAACCACCAATCACAATATAAATCGTCACTTATCCTCAATTCATTACAATATGGGGTAGCTTTACATTTTCTTGATGAAATTGAATCAAAATATTGTCGCACTTCTGTTTCGCTGAGCAAAAATATTTTATCATAAGTTGCATTACCCGGATCAGTCTCATATTTTGGATTTTTATCATTATAAACTAATGTTAATGCTATTTTTTTCTGTTCTTCTTCAGAAAATGCAGTATCCAAAAATGTTTTGTTTAACCATGTACGAAGATTACACTGCTCCCATGTACTTTCTTTTAAAGCGTATTCTTTGTAATCCAGTGCATATTTACTAATAATTAACAATTTCCCATCTCGTTCATCTAACACAATCCATTCAATATCTTCTTTATCAGCATATCGATAACCATCTTGCTCATAAGAACCAAAATAAATACACTCTCCTACTTTTGCAACCTTGAACTTTTCAATTTTATACTCTTCAAAAACTTGCTTTGCTTTTTCCGCACTATCGCGATAATTCCCTAAAGCGATAAGTTCTTCATATCCAGTCACAATATTATTTCCTTCACTTATCATAGCAACGGCTTTATTATATCTGTCATTCTTGATTATTTCATTCAATCCCAATGAAGATATAATCATTACTACTATAAATATCGTACAAATGAAAATGATTTTTTTCTTTCGTTTTAAAGCAACCTGTGCTTTTTCAGCTTTAAGTTGTTCTTCAATTTTTAATTCCTCAATACGGTTCTTACAAATAGTAATTCCATCCTCAGAATCTTTCCACTCTGAAATAGACGAGTAGATTTCAATTGCGCCTTCTAATGAAGCAATTGTATCCTTTTCTTGGTTTTCTATTGCCAATGAATAAAGTGCATCTTTTCGAATGATTTCAGCTTTTTCAAGACATTCTTTCATTTTTATATTTGCATCTTCAAAATCGTTGATACTTTTAAAGATTTCAGCAAGTGTTTTAAAATCTTCTTCTGTGGTGGCAGATTGCATTTGCTTTGTAGCATCTTTATAAATTTTTATTTGACGAGTTTTTTCATTACGATCATTAATATATTCTATATACCTATCTAATTTCTTTTTGAATTGTTCATCACCAAAACGAATTGCTTTAAGATAATTTTTTTTATTATCAAAAGGCCTATCTAGATTTTTTAAATCATCAATTTTTCGACATTTCATTTCTATCATTAATTTATAAAGATAGACCTGAGCATTTTCCGGATCTCGATCTAGTATCTTTTCACAATATTCATTAGCCTCTTTCCACTCTTCATACTCTAAAAAGATTTCGATCCTCTTCATCAGTGCCTCCACTGATATATTACTGTCCTCTACTACTGTCGTTGATTGTACTACCTTGACTTCCTTACCTTCCTCTTTCTCTTCACTCGCTATCTTCTTGATCCCTCTTACCAAATCTTGCATGAATCCTAACTTGCTCATGTCTTGTGCTTGTAAATGCGAGAACTCCTCAGGCAAATCATATGGATCCATCTCACTATATGCAGGGATCAATACTTTCTTCTCCCCTTGCTTAATTAACTCTAAGTATCGGCTCCATTCATTCTTTACCCATACTGAATTTAAGTATTCTGCTTTTGTTCCGATGACGACCATTACTTTTGATGTATGCAATGCTGAAAAGATACAGGATTCATAGTTCTCTCCTAACTTATTTTCTAAGCTGATCCGTGAGAAAAATACTTTATACCCTTCTTCTTTTAACTCATGATACAGCTCATTTGCCAAGACCGAATCTCTTGTCCTTTTTCCTTCTTTATCTGTCTCTTTATAACAGATAAACACATCATACGGTTCTTCTTTTTGCGATAAGCTCCATATCTGTCTTCTGATTTCTTCTATCTCTTTCCCTGATTCTTCATACAGCTCTTTGGATCTCTCATCTGCTTTTTCTATTGCCTTTTGATAATCATGATCTTCCAAGAGCGATTCTGCTTGCAATCGGTGGATTGTCGGTATCCTTCTTTTTGTATCCGGATCTTCTACATATTCTACTCCATATCGACATAAGACAAGTGACCAATAGATTTCTGCATCTTCTGTATCTTCACTCAAGATCTGTTCATACAGATTCATGGCTCGATCATATTCATGATGTCTAAAAAAGTGATTCGCTCGATCAAGTAGATTTGTTTTTCTTTCATTATCATTTAATTTAGGAAGAGTTTGCTTTGTTCCGCAACTGTCACAAACTCCGATTGTTTCTCCTTCTTTGAATTCCAATTTCCCACCACATATTTTGCATTTAAATGATGACATTATTTCCACTCCCTTTTTGATACAAATTAAAAATCAAAAGATTCAGACTCATTAAAAAACATTAAATTATTAAATAACTACATAGAGAGGACTCAATGAGAAAGCCCTCTCTTATTTTTTAGCTATCAATTCTAATTATAAAACTATCTGTTAGACAATTAGTCTTCTTCCTCTTCTTTCACAGCCTCTTTGATTACCTTATCAGCAACATGTCCCGGTGCTTGTTCATAACGATCAAATTCAATAATGAATTGACCTCTTCCCTGTGTCATTGAGCGAAGTTCAGTAGCATATTTCTGCATTTCAGCCATTGGAACTTCCGCAGAAATCTTTTGTTCATTCTCATGAAGATCCATGCCCATGATAATACCACGTCGCTTATTGAAATCACCGATAATCGTTCCTGTATACTCTTCCGGAATCACTACTTCAACCTTTCCGATTGGCTCTAATAATACCGGAGATGCTTTTGGCATTGCTGCTTTATAAGCTAAACGAGCAGCTGCTTTAAATGCGATTTCTTTAGAATCAACCGGATGGTATGATCCATCATAAAGTGTTGCTTTGACGCCAACAACTTTATATCCGGCCAATACACCTTTTTCCATGCATTCTCTTAATCCTGCTTCAACAGCCGGGAAGAAATTTCTTGGTACTGCACCACCGAATACATCTTCTTCAAAAATCATTTCTTCTGTTTCCGCCGGTTCAAATCTTACCCATACATCTCCAAACTGCCCGGCACCACCGGTTTGTTTTTTATGACGTCCTTGTGCCTCAACAGTCTTTTTGATCGTTTCACGATACTGAACTTTCGGAACAGTTGTCGTAACTTCAACTTTATATTTTGCTTTCAACTTGTTCAAGGTAACATCGATATGTTGATCTCCCAATCCATAAAGAACGCTTTCTCTTGTTTCGGTATTTTTGATTAATTTTAATGTATAATCTTCTTCAAGGATTTTTTGTAGACCAAAACTCATCTTATCTTCGTCATTTTTACTCTTCGGCCAAATCGCAACACCTAACATTGGACGTGGATAAGCAATTTCTTCATAATGAACCGGTTTTACCTTAGTGGCTAAAGTATCATTGGTTTCTGTATATTGGAGTTTTACAATTGCACCAATATCTCCGGTAAACAGTTTTCCAACCGCTTCCTGATATTTTCCTTTAACGATATAAACTTGATTGATTTTTTCAGGTTTATCTTCACGAACATTAATTACCTGAGAATCAGAAGTCAACACCCCAGTCATAACTTTCAAATATGAAATCTTTCCGACAAATGGGTCAACGATGGTTTTAAACACTTGTGCTGAAAATTCTTCTTTTTCATTTGTCTCCAATAACACAGGCTCATTATTCGCATCTAACGCTTCAACAACACCTTTTTCACCATAACTCGGGAAGTATTCCGTTATCAAGTCCATTAGACGCTCAACACCTGTTTGTTGTACTGCACTTCCACAATATACAGGACGAATCTCACCATTTCTTACACCAATACGTAATCCTTTAGCCATTTCTTTTTCATCAAATGGTTCACCACTGAAATATTTCTCCATAAGTTCATCATCTGTCATTGCAATTGCTTCAGCTATTTGATCATAATACATCGCAACTTCATCTTTCATAGAATCAGGAACTTCTTTTGCAGTCGTACGATCATTATAATACCATGCTTTATTACGTAAAATATTTACTGACCCCACTACTTTTCTACCTTCCATAATCGGTACTTCAAATGGAATTACAGATTTTCCGAATCGTTCATGAAGGCTTTCATAAGTTGACTGGAATACAGCGTTTTCATCATCCATTTTATTAATAAAGAAAATCGTCGGCATTTTTCTTTGTGTAACAAGTTTCCATGCTTTTTCTGTTGTTGGCTGAATCCCTTCTTTTGCATCAACGACAATCAATGCATTATCTCCAACCGCAAATCCACTGACCATTTCTCCTTCAAAGTCAAGATATCCCGGAGTATCAATAAAATTAATTTTGCAATCTTTCCATTCTATCGGTTCAATTGCTGTATATACAGACATTCCACGTTTGATTTCTTCTGCATCGAAATCCAATGAACTATTTCCATCTACCGTTTTTCCCATTCGATCTGTAACTTTAGTAAAATAAAGCATAGATTCTACAACACTTGTTTTACCTGCTTGGCTATGCCCTAACAATACGATATTTCTAACTTCACTTGCTAAATAGTCTCTCATAATATCACCCTACTTCAAAAGGTCCTTCAAGCCTTCAAAATTATACTGAATTACATAATGGATTGCTTTATTAGCATTATTATCTAAAATTTCTTTATCAGCTCCATTTGAAAGAAGATATTCAATTAATTCTCTATGACCGCTGTATGCAGCTCTCATCAGTGCTGTACACCCTTCATTATCTTGGGCATTGACATCCGCACCTGCTTCTACCAAAAGCTTTACCACATCAGCCTTATAAGCATTAACTGCTTCCATTAAAGCCGTCCTTCCTTTGCTATCTTTCATATTCAAATCCACTTTATTTTGAATTAAATATTCTACTACGTCACTTTGTCCTAAAAATGCAGCTCTCATCAATGCTGTCCTACCATTATTATCTTTTGCATTTACATTTGAGTTTGCTTCGACAAGCATCTTAACAATCTCCAAATGTCCTTTTTTTGCAGCTCCCATTAGGGCTGTTTTATTATTGAAATCTCGTGCTCTAACATCTGCGCCATTATCCAACAAAAATTGAACAATTTCTTTATGTCCTCTTTTACTGGCTCTCATCAATGCTGTTCTTTCATCACCATTGGCAATATTTACATCTGCCCCTCGGTTTACAGCCGAACATACCTTTGCGAAATCTCCGGCTGCCGCTGCATCGAAAAATTCTTTGTTTGTCTGGTTCATATTTATGTCCTCCTCCTTGACAATATAATGTTGAAAAAAAGATGGCGCACATTCGCTCCATCTTAAAAATTCAACATATTTAACCCGAAAACGCAGTTCAAAGCTGGAACATCCCCACGAGATACCCCATTTTGGTTTGGGATTTGGATTACTCCTGCTTTCATTATACTCACTCCTTTGGGTTAACTTATATTATAATTTTAACCTAACTGAAGAAATTGACAAGTCCTTTTCGAAATAAAAAAGGAGAAAAGTCAATTTTTTTTCGCCAAAATGAAAACGTTTTCATTTATTTATACAAGCGGAACAGTTTGAAAAATTTTCTCATATAATTTTATCCAAGTTTCTCGATCAGCTATTCCATTTTCCTTCAACGCGTTTCTCCGTTGAAATTTTTTAATAGAGTTTTCTAATTCTTGATCAAAAACTCCGGTTATTTCATCAATTGGATATCCAATAAATTTCATAGCATCTTGTAAAACAGCCACATCCGTGAGTACCATTCCTTTTTTCACTTCAGAAAACGGAAGCAGATCTCCACTAGAAGGACGTGATTGATGAATATGAATAAATCTTGATATCAAAGCAAGTTGACTAACAAAATCAAATAATTCCGAATTCTCAGCAGCTTTGGCAATATTATTCAAAGCGACAGGATTTAAAGAGATTCCGATATCTAATGCTGTTCCTAATTGATGATGCAAAAAACCATCTGCAACTCTTTCCCATGACCTTGAAAATCCGGAATGAATTGGGATTTTTCTTTTAAAATGTGATGCAAAGCATTCATAATCTTTCAAAAACTTTTTTGATGTCCATGCAAAATCATTACTTCTTCTTGTATTAAAATCTTGAACTGTCAGTTTTCTGTTCGTCGTATAAGGCATATCCATTGAATCTTCTAATTCAAAAGTTTCTGTTTTCTTTAATTCTTCATCAATTACAAGTAATTTCATAATTTACCTCCCACTTTATTCTATGAAAGAAACCTTAAATTCTTTCAGGGCATCTACCCGATTCCAAAAATATTTCATCCATATACTACTCAAGTAAGGAGGGCTATATTATGGCATATGTTATTAGAAGAGGATATACCGGAATTGCTGTGGCAAAATTACAAAATTATCTTAACAATCTTCGCTCTTTATATAGTTCTATCCCTGTTCTTTCTGAGGATGGAATATTTGGTGGTAGAACAGAGGAAGCAGTTCGTATTTTTCAACAGAATACCGGATTAACATCAGATGGTATCATCGGTACTTTAACTTGGGATAAAATTCTATCCAAATACAAAACAATCAGTAAACCAACTCCAAGTTTTCCGTCAAGATATCAATCCCCATTAGAATATGGTTCAAGCGGACTTGATGTTCAGAAAATGCAAGGTTATTTAAATCAATTAACAGCTCCGACTACCCCTGTTAAAGTTGATGGCCAATATGGAGCAGCAACACACGCTAAAGTTGTTTATTATCAAAAATTAAATAATTTGATCCAAGATGGGCGAATCGGATCAAACACATGGGATAGCATTATTGAGAGTCTTTAATAATCTTAAATAGAAAACGGATTAAAACACTCTGAATTCATTTACCAAAAAAAGGTTGACTTCTACATTATATAGAAGTCAGCCTTTTTTAAGTACCATCCTTACTTAATTATTTTAACAAAGCATGTATTTGTTTGTAGTTTGGCATATGGTTTTCTATAATTTGATAGAATCGCCCAGAATGATTTGGCACAATCAAATGCACATATTCATGAAGTAACACTGCATCGATGCACTCTATCGGATAATGCATTAGCATCACATTTAATACGATCAATTTTTTAGCCGGTGTACACGATCCCCATCGGCTTTTCATTTTTTTGATTTGAAAATTTGGATAAGGTAAATGATAATCATCCAACATTTGATTCCATCGATTCTTTTTTTCATCAACAATTTGCATCATCATCCCTGCCAATTTTTTATAAAAAACTGCCTGAATTCGCTGATCCTGCATGGCTGTTACAGTAATGAGTACACTATTTTCTTTAACCGAGCATGAATCTTTTATACCTTGGTTTATGATAAGAACATACTCTTTTCCAAGTATTTTCACAAAGTTTCCTTTTTTTGTTTTTTCTTCACGATTTTTAATTTTATTTTCAATCCATTTCTGCTTAGAGTAAATAAAGTCTTCTATCTGCTTATCGGAAATTCGATAGTTACATGTAATATACAAACACAAATCTTCATTAATGCGCATGTACATATTTTTAATAGCTTTTCGCTCAATAATTAACGGATATTTTTTTCCATTGATTTCAATTACTTTCATCATGACATAAAAAATCAGCTTACGCTGATTTATCCTTTCAATTTTTTTGCATAACCAAAAGCAATTGTATCCGGTCCTGTATGCGCCATAATGGTAGAATACATAGGAACTACTTTAACTTCTCTATGCAATCTCGCTTCCATTTCTTTTGCATATTCTTTTGCCTCATCTTCCATTTCCGCTTCTACAATATAAAAATTGAAATCATCCGGATTTTCTATTTGGCATACCACATCCATTGCGATTTGAATTGCTTTCTTAAATGTGCGTACTTTATCATGAACTGTTATACTACCGTTTTCCACTTTTAAAATCGGTACTATCTTTAATAAATTTCCAAGTGCCGCCGCTGCCGGAGAAATCCGTCCTCCTCGCTTTAAATAAACAAGATCTTTAGGAAGTAATGCTGCCCACATATAAGTTTCATTTTCAATTTTATCTTTTAATGTTTGGCAATCATATCCTTTTTCTATAAGTAGTTTAACTTCTTCAAGCATTCCTTGAAGCGGATAACATGCAAATTTTGCATCAACAACCGTAACCCGTCCATTATAATTTTTAGATAAAGTTGCAGCAACCTCATAGGAACCACTCAAACCGGAAGAAATCGGTACATATAAAATTTCATCATATTCCTCTAATACTTTTTCCCAAGTAGAAATCAACGTTCCCAATACCGCTTGAGATGTTTTTATAACATCACCGTTTCTCATTCTCTGAGCTAATTCCTTTTTGGTTATAGTTTCTTCTTCAATAAATTCTTCTTCATCATTAATCGTTAAAGGTAGGCGGATGACAAACAATCCTTTTCTTTCGGCATCTTCAACAGAAATATCAGCTGATGAATCAGTCATTAAAGCAATTTTTTTCATTTCTCTCACCCCGCGACTACCATTATAACATAGTTTTTTAAAAAAGGCTTTACAAATCCATAATAATACGATAAAATAATTAAGCACTTAATTATGGCGGTTGTGGCGAAGTTGGTTAACGCACCGGATTGTGGCTCCGGCATTCGCGAGTTCAAGTCTCGTCAATCGCCCCATATTTTCAAATTAGGTCTATACCTTATATATTCAAAAAAGCCTTTCTTGAGGCTTTTTTGTTTGTTTTGATCATTATCAATGAAGTATGTTTGATATTATTCTTAAATTTCATTTTTTGAATGTCCGATTTTACTTTTATCATCAATTTAGATATAATAAATACATATATTAGGAGAAGGTTTATGGAAAGAAGAGACAAAATAAATTACTATCTTGATTTAGCAGAAATTGTATCTCAAAGAGGAACTTGCTTGCGAAGAAATTACGGGGCTGTTATTGTTAAAAACGATGAAGTAATTTCAACTGGATACGTTGGTGCCCCTCGTGGTAGAAAGAACTGTACAGATATGGGAATTTGCATTCGCGAGAAAATGTGCATTCCTAGAGGCGAACGATATGAATTGTGTAGGAGTGTCCATGCTGAGGCAAACGCTATTATCAGTGCTCCAAGAGATAAAATGTTAGGCAGTTCTCTATACTTGGTGGGTATCGATTGTGCTACAAAAAATTATGTAACAAACTCCAACAGTTGTTCCATGTGTAAACGAATGATTATCAATGCCGGAATTTCCACAGTCTATATACGGGATACAAAGCAAGATTATCGTATTGTGTCAGTTGATGAATGGATTCAAGACGATGAATCTCTTGAAGGAGTTTTAGGTTATTAAAGGGATCTTTGATAAAAAGTTCCCTTTTTTCATTAAAAGCCAAGATTTATTTGACTTAATAATATATAATTGTTTTTAGGAGATGGTTTAATGTATTCAGTTGCTTCAGAAATATCACGTTCAATTAAAGAAGGAAAGTGGTTATATATTGAATATAACAATACTTCTGAAAAGCGAATCACATATTTTTGGGCTGCTGTTTTAGACATTGATCCCAATAATAAAAAATTAAAAGTAGATCTTTTCAATCAAGACAAAGGATGGGATGTATTAACCGGAACATTATATTTCACTCAAATACTAAAAGCAGAAGTCATTGAAGGAACACACTATACAATTCAAAAAGAATTGATTAACAAGATTATTCATAATTATACTCAATTTGATTTTCTAGAATACTCAGGAATTAATGAAAGGATTCTGCATTATTACCGTGAATGCTACGAAAATGATCGTGATGGAATTATAAAAAAATATACTTTAGTCAATGGGATAGACGCAGATATATTTAAGGGGCAGAATTTCCCTTTAAATCCTGAGCAATTTGAACAATTCGTAAAGTATTTGAAGCTCAAACATAAAAAAAGTAACATCTCCTCTCAGGCTCAACTCATCACCATGGCAATAAATGTACTCTCAATAACTGATTCTAAAGGACTTTATCCGCTTGTTTACAAAGATCTTTTATTAGACATTCGAAAAAAAGAACTCACTGTATCTACAGAAAATCACTTTAATTTACGTATAAAAGATATGAATGATTCTACTAAGTTTGATTTAAAAAATATTTATGACGGAGATATAAATGATTTCATTATTAATTATGATAAAAATAAAGAATTATACATATCTGATTTAATCATCAATCTAAAAAGAGATCAAAAAGTCGATGAGAGACCTTATGTGTTTAAGTTTGAACGATATTTACCTATCAATATTCGTAATGAATATAATCAAATTGAAAAACATTTTACTGATGGAACGCTCTGTGCGCCCCTAAAAACATTTTTTGGCATGATTGAAAAAAAGAGAAAAAGAAAAGGAAAAAGTATTCTAATAGAAAACTCAAATATCAATCTTGATCAAATACGTACAATCTTCAATGCTATGGTCAATGACATTACCTTTGTTCAAGGTCCACCGGGAACCGGAAAAACACAAACAATCATAAATGTCATCCTTTCTTCTTTGCTCAACCACTCCACCTGCCTTATTACATCAAATAACAACGAAGCAATAAATAACATTGTCAGAAAATGTTTTTCTTTCACGTATCAAGGAAGAAAGATTCCATTCAATCTACTTCGTTTAGGAAGTAATCGGCACATTAAAGAAACACTCAAATTTTTAAAGCAAAGCCTAGATGAGTTCCAAAAGCAAAATATTAAAATTGAAAAAAATGAGATCAAAAACTTGGAATCGGAATTTATGAATTGGTTTTCTTTTATTCAATCCTCAATTGAAAACTATGAGCAAGCAGCTGAATTAAAAGAGCAACTGGATTCATTAAATGAAGTCATTCATGAGATTGAAGGAAATAAAAACAGTGATGAAGTTTCACAAAGCATGGCACTTTTAGGCATTAAAGACCAGATTTTTCAAATTGAATCACAGTTAAAAAAATTACCAAATTTCAAATGGGATAACAATTCTCTAAATCTAAATCAAGAAAAAATAATGCGTTATATTTATCTTCGTTCTATGGAATCTTATCAAAAACTGAACACAAGTTCCAAACAGGATTTAAAAGCCATTCTAGAAATAAACGATACAGAGGAACAATTACAAAGTTTCAGACATTATATTGGGCAAGAAACAAATTTAAAAAAATTGCTTGATTGTTTCCCTTTTATTATTTCAACAAATATTTCATGTGCCAAATTAGGTCCTGCAAATCCTTCTTTTGATCTCCTAATTATGGATGAAGCCTCTCAGTGTTCAAATTCGGTTGCTTTACTAGCCATGGCAAGATGTAAACGTGCGCTATTTGTCGGAGATCAAAATCAATTGCAACCTGTTTCGGTGATAAGTGAAACCAAGAATGAAATGCTGATTCGATCTTATGATATTCCCGAACATTATAATTATAAGAAAAATTCTATATTAAGTACTCTACTGAAAATAGATCCGATTTCAAAGTTTATTCTTCTCCATCAACACTACCGTTGTCATAATAAAATCATCGGTTTTTCCAACAAAAAATATTATGGGAATGAATTAGAGTTATGTAGTGCTTTAAAGAATAGAGATGCTTTAAAACTAATACAAGTAGATTCATCAAAGAATAATGATAAGAATACAAGTAAAGAAGAAGTTCAAGCAATTATTGAGGAAATCAAACAGTCTTCTAATCCAGACATTGCGGTGATATCCCCCTTTTATAAACAGGCCTCACTATTGGAAGAAGAATTGGAAAAAAATCATTTGAATCATGTGAAGGTTGGAACGGTTCACACTTTTCAAGGAAATGAAAATACTAAAGTTATTCTTAGTAGTGGCATCAGTAAAGCAACACATCCATCTAGCTATCATTGGTTAAAAAACAATCAAGAGCTTTTAAATGTAGCCACAACAAGGGCGAAAGAAAATCTAGTCTTGGTAACAGACACGGATGTTGTTGAAAAACTTTCGAAAGAGCCAAATGATTTTTTAGATTTAGTTCATTATATTCAAAAAGACGGTGAAGTTCAAATTCAATCTCATCAAAATGATTTATTTACTTCAAAAGTTAAAAACTTCAAATATTTCAATACCCAAGCTGAGGAAGAATTTTTGAAAACATTAATGCATTTAAAGTCGATTTACGGTCAATTAAATGTCCATGCAAAAGTCAAAGTAAGTGATGTATTACAATTAGATCCTCAACAACATCAATTATTTAAATACGGAAATCAGGCTCACTTTGACTTTGTTATTTATGACCTTGAGCAAGCACCTCTTGTTGCTATCGAAGTGATGGGTGCTGAACATTACAGTCATCAAAAAGTAATCGAAAGAGATAAGAAAAAACAATTAATATGTAAAAATCATAACCTTGCTTTGATAACTATTAAAAATGATTATGTTCGCAGATATTCTTTTATCAAAGAAACAATTATGAATACCATAAAAAAATAAGACAGAATTTTCATTGAAAAACACTGTCTTATTTCTATTGTAAAATCTTATTCTTCTACTTTATTAAACTTCAAAATCACTTTAAACAAATCTCCATCTATAATTATATTCATAGTGCCTCCTAAGAGCTCTGTCAGACTCTTAGCAATAGATAATCCCAGTCCACTTCCTTCAGTATTTCGTGAACTATCCCCTCTTACAAACCGTTCCATTAAATCCTCGGCATTAATGTTCAGTCTCTCTTTAGAAATGTTTTTGATTGCTAATTCTACTGTTTTATCACTTTCAATTACATCCATATAAACTCTTGTCTGAGGCAAACTGTATTTACATGCATTTGAAAGGATATTGTCAAAGATTCGATATAGCAATTTTCCATCTGCCAAAATATGAAGATCATTATTTGATGAATTCACTTCTAAAGACAATTGATTTTTATCAAATCTATCTGCAAACTCAGCCGTTGTTTGCGTAATCATTTCACAAAGATTCGTTGTAATGAGATTTACCTTCACATTTCCTGTAGAAGCCTTAGATGCTTCAATTAAATCTTCTGTTAATTTTTTCAAACGCAAAGAATGGCGTTCTAAGATTTCAATATATTCTTTTCTTTTTTCTTCCGACTCCTCTTTCTTTAATAAATCAATATAGTTGATAATAGAAGTAAGAGGTGTTTTTAAATCATGAGAAACATTCGTAACCAATTCTGTTTTAAGAAGTTCACTTTTCATCCGCTTTTCGACTTCTTCGTTCAATCCAATTTTAATTTGATTCAAATTTTCTCCAAACTCCTTGATATCCATAATCATATCACTTGTATCCATTTGTTGATTCAAATCGCCTTGTGCAAGTTGTTTTGCGGTATCTTTTAGTTTTAACCAATCCAAAGATTGTTTGCATAAAAAGACAAGTATACTCAAATCTACCAAAATCCATAAAATCAGGAATACTATTACGAAAAAATCATTCCCAATCAAAATCATAAATATACAAAATAAATTGAAGAAGAAAACAAACGCAATGGAAACAATTACTTTCCAAACTAATGGAATCATCCCAATGATTTTGTTTAATCCAATTTTATAATTTTCAAATAAAATTTTTGATTTTTCAAACAAAAAATGTGCAATCTGTATAATTAAAGAATTTTTAATTAATATTCGATTCCTAATTTGAACATAAACAGAATAGAAATAATAAATATTCACATAATATACTAACCAGAATAATGCTAAAACAAATAAAACATGAAATTTTCCACTTTGAAACGGAACATTATACATCATTTCTAAAAAGACGATAAGTATACAAATATCAACTCCTGCAATTACAGCACTTAAAAAATCGATGGGTACACAATTTAATTTGCTACATTGTATCTTTCCCTCTTCATCATAGTTATCTCCCTTTTTAATAAAATAGATCAATTGCATCAAGAAAAGAATAAAGAAAACAATACAACCCAAAATTTCCAAATTGCGATAACGATAAGTATTTTCAAGCAAAATACTTGTAAAATAAAAATCATCTTCTATTTTAATATCCCTTGGAATGGTTACCTTTACATAATAATTTTGACTATGTGACACGAAATTAAACATAAATTCGCTTACATTTGAGCCGATTCTCTGCCGATTATTATAGATTTGGTTGTCATCTTCATCATAGACAATAATATTTGCATTGGTTGAATTATTCTCAAGACGTGATTGAACATCATAACTGTTAGTCCATCCGTCAATATAATCAATTGTTTCCTGAGCATAGTTATAAGCAATGATACGACTAAATGGAGTTTCTTTATAATCAAACGTATTTCGTGAATAATATCCTTCTACAGCATTGTAAAGGACCCCAAATCCGCAAATAATTGTTAAGAATAACGAAAGTCCCATCAAAAAAATTAAAACATGTTTTTTCAACTTAATCATTTCGTCGTCCCCCTTCAAACTTATAACCCAAACCCCATACTACCTTTAAATATCGAGGATCTGCCGGGTTAACCTCAATTTTTTCACGTAAATGTCGAATATGAACCGCAACCGTATTTTCTGCTCCATAGGAAGATTCATTCCATACATTTTCATAGATCTGAGCGGAAGAATATACCTTATCTTTATTGATCATCAAAAACTTTAGAATATTGAATTCACTTGGTGTGAGAGAAACTTCTTCTCCATCTACTATGACCTTCTTTTGATCATCATCTATTTCGATTCCCCCAATTGATAAAATTGAAGATTCTTCTTTTTTCATGCCACCTAATTTTGCATATCTTCTCAACTGACTCTTGACCCTTGCTTTGACCTCAAGCGGATTAAATGGTTTTGTGATATAATCATCCGCCCCTATTTCCAAACCCAATACTTTATCATAATCTTCACTTTTAGCTGTAAGAAGAATTATCGGGGTATTGGATATTTCTCTAATTTTGGAAGTTGCCGTAATTCCATCCATTAAAGGCATCATGATATCCATCAATACACAATGAATTTCATTTTTTTCAATAAGATCTAAAGCTTCTTTTCCTGTATAAGCTTCATAAATTTGATAATCGTCATTTTTTAAATAAATTTTTAGAGCGTTTACAATATCACGATCATCATCACAAATCAATATATTAAACATGTTTATCCCTCATTTCTTCTTTATTTTACCATTTGATTTTTAAGATGCCTCTTAGTTCTCTTTAAGAATTTATTAAGATTATTTCTTATATAGATATTTTCTATTTTACTTCTTTTCTGATTTCTTTGCATCTTTTTCTTCATATAAGGGATATCACTTCTTATTTTAAATTCAAAATATCTTCCGGTTTTTCACGACATGGTGCATCCTTTTTAACACTGCATCTGTTCTCAAACCCTTCTTTACCAAATCCAATATGAAAAGAAAGGTTTCCATCCCATTCATTTAAAAAATCACTCATTGTTTCTTCTTTCAGCCTGAAAATTTCAACATGAACATGCGGCCCCGATGAATTTCCGGAAGATCCTACTTCTGCAATCTTCTCACCTTGTTTCACTAAAGATCCGATTGATAATAATGAATCTTGTTTAAGATGAAGATATTTAACCACATAACAAGTATTTTCTACTTTAGTCAATAAATATAATTGATTTCCTCCTCCTTCTGTCCCCGGATATCCACACATATTTCTCAACTTTCCCACCGTAGGACATGCATTAGATTTACCGATAATAACCCCATCAGCTACAGCTACTACCTCTGTTGAAATCGGTGCAGCAAAATCTACTCCCAAATGATATCTCCCATAATAAGAAGACCCATAATGCCAAGTACCGGATGATATATTAAAACCCGATTTAATAGGCAAGCAGAAATCATTTGGCAGTTTATCACTACGCTGCTCAAGAAACTCTAATGTCATCCTTTTTAATGTCTCATGTTCTCCATCGACAAGTGTTCCATCCATTGTTCCTTCTAAATTCATTTTTTGAAATATTTTTCTATCTTCTATTAATTCATCTGAATTTTTTGAATCCCTTGGGATTTCCTGGGATGCAAAAACCGGCACCTCATTTACATGCATTAAAAAAAATGAGATCATTAACCCAATCACTTGATTTCTTCTTTTTTTATTCACTATTTCACTCCTTTACCCTTTAAACTATACCGATGAATTATGGGATAAATTTGTGTATTATGTGAAAATTGCGTGTAGAATGGGACCAAATTCTGCCAATTGAATGCAAAATCACTTGATTTTAAGGAAATATTAAACAACTCTATCAAAATAAAATATATAATATAGTTAATTTTGATTGGAGCAACAATATGAGACACATAAAAAAAATCAATATTTTATTAAGTGGAATTTTATTACTTTATTTGTTTATAGGATTCTATACAAAAAAATATGGAGTTCCTATAAAATGGTTATATTGGAATCTTTTCTTAGCAATTATTCCATTTTATCTTGCTTTAATTGCTTTGCTTTTATCTAAGATAAAATATCTCAAATATATCATTGTTCCTATATTACTATTAGGATGGCTCTTATTTTTACCAAATTCTTTTTACTTGTTAACAGATCTTATACATCTGGATGCTTCTCATCTTGTAATTGATACTTCAATTGGACTGTATTCTTCAGATTTATCACAATGGGTTCGAATGCTTTATATTGCAACAGGAATACTAATAGGAGTTTTCTTAGGATTATATTCAACTTATATAATTCACTTAATTATAGTTCCGGAAAAATCACATCGTTTTTGGACAGGATGCTATTTAACGATTATTAGTTCTTTAGTTGGATATGGAGTATATATAGGACGATTTTTACGATTAAATACATGGGATATTCTTCATCCGAGAAGTCTTTTTCAAACCTTAATCATTAATTTTGACAAATTTACGATTAAATTTTCGTTTATAATTGCTTTTATTTTCTTCATAAGTTATTTAGTAATTTCTTTTATGCTAGAAAATTCATTATTTAAAGCATCAAAAAAATCCTCATAAGAGGATTTTTTAATAACCTTTCTTACCTAACAAGTGGAACATGTTTTTCTTATAAACTTCCACACCAGGCTGATTAAACGGATTAATATTAAGCATATAACAAGTCATTGCACATGAAATAAAGAAGAAATAACACATATAGCCGAATGTTCTTGAAGAACAATCAGGTAATGTAATCATTAAATTTGGTACTCCACCTGTTTCTTCATGGGCTTGTAAAGTACCTTGACAAGCCATTTTGTTTACCCAATCCAAGCTCTTTCCTTCTAAATAATTCAAGCCATCTAAATCGGCTTCATCATGAGGAACAATACCGTCTATCATTGGCTTTTCTACAAGAAGCAATGTTTCATATAAAACTTTATTTCCTTCTTGAATAAACTGTCCTAATGAATGAAGATCGGTCGAGAAAGTTGCGGAATCAGGAAGAATTCCTTTTCCTTCTTTTCCTTCTGATTCACCGAATAATTGCTTCCACCATTCAGCAGTCATACTTAATGATGGCTCATATGTCACAAGCATCTCTACATTATAGCCTTTATTTTGTAACATACGTCTTGCGATAGCATAACGATACGCTTGATTTGTTAAGATATCATCAGAATTCAAATCTTGATATGCTTGTTTATAACCGGCCATCATTTCATCAATATCAACTCCTGCAATAGCCAAAGGTAAAAGTCCAACCGGTGTGATAACACTATATCGTCCACCGATATCATCAGGAATAACAAATGTTTCATATCCTTCAATGGTTGCAAGCTCTTTCAAAGTACCACGTGCTTTATCGGTTGTCGCAATAATTCTTTCACGACACTCTTCTTTACCATACTTATTTTCCATAAACTCTTTAAACATTCTAAATGCAATAGCCGTCTCAGTAGTTGTTCCTGATTTAGAAATTACATTCATTACAACACTTTTGTTTTCAATATGTTTCAACACTTGTAAATGGTATGTACTGGAAAAAGTATTTCCGATAAAGATTACTTCTGTCTTACTGTCACTGTATAATCCTTGAATTGCTTCTAAGGCAGCACGAGCACCGAGATAAGATCCACCAATACCGCAAACCAATAAAACTTCGGCTTTATTGCGGACTTTAGCAGCAACTTTTTTCATTCTCTCAAACTCTTCTTTATCATAAGTTTCTGCCCAATTTACCCAACCAAGGAAATCATTTCCGGCACCTGTTTTCTCATGAATCATTTTGTGAATTCGTGATACTTCATACTGATAATCATTAAAATCTTCTGTTAAAAATGCATGGTCTGTATTTAATTTAATCATATGTTGTCTCCTTTTTTTGCTTTTTCTATCCATTGATCCATTGAGTCCTGGATTGATTTAAACCCTAATTTCATCTCAGGTAAATAATCAATTTTTTTTCTCTTATCTGATCTTCGAGAGCGATTTTGACATGCCTTCAATGAAAGCCGACATTGATGATTTTTTTCATCAATATCTAATACTTTCACTTGAACTACATCCGCAATGTGAATAAAATTTTCCACATCTTTTACAAATCCATCCGATATTTCAGATATATGAATCAATCCGGTCCAATCCTCTTCTAACAAAACAAAAGCCCCATAGGGCTGTATACCGGTAATTTTACCTGTTGTAATTTGTCCTATATTAATCATGGATCAGCCTCCAAACTAATTATATTATAACACATCTTTAAAATTTGTGTTATACTAATTAACGAAGGAGAGAGTTCTATTATGTACCATTCGTTTTGGCCACTGATTGCTGCTGTAATTGCTAACTTAGCGGCTCAGGGATTAAAACCTTTCTATTCCTTCCTGACTACACGTAAATGGGATTTTTCCTTAGTCTTTTCAAGTGGTGGATTTCCCAGTTCCCATTCATCTATGGTTTCTGCATTGACATTAATTGTCGGTCTTGAAGAAGGACTTGACTCTTCTGTTTTTGCGATTGCATTTATTGTAATGTTGATCATCATTTATGATGCGGCCAATGTTCGTTATTATGCTGGGAAAAATATTCAGATTACCCAGCAGTTAATACAGGATATTCAGGAATTAACACAAACAAAACTAAGCGACCCAATTTATTCGGCTAAAGTTAAACAAGTACTGGGTCATCGATGGATTGAGGTTTTTGGCGGAATAGCTCATGGTTTAGTCGTTGGTGGAATTATTTATTATTTATTTATATTATGAGAGGTAATTTATGGAGAATATGAAAGAACAAGTTCTTGCGGTTCTTGATAAGATCCGCCCCTATCTGCAAAGAGAAGGTGGCGATGTAGAATTAGTCAGTATTGAGGATGGAGTCGTTACAGTACAGCTTACCGGAGCCTGTATGAATTGCATGAGTATGGATATCACCTTTTCTGAAGGAATCGAAGCATGGCTTATGGATGAAGTTCCGGGTATTGAACGAGTTCAACTAGCAAATACAATGGATTATTTCGAATTAGGCGATTACTGATTTTAAAAATAAAACTCCCGTATGGGAGTTTTTATTATTCCGTTTTATTTCTTGTTAATGCATAGGTAACAAGTTTTAATTGTGATTGATAGTTAATTACCGGAATGATAATCGGATAATTAACTTCTATTCGATATTCAAAAGATTCTTGATCAGAATTTGTAACAACATACTCACATTGTTTGCATAATTTTGATGAGAAATCAAGTTGTCTCTTAATATCCTCATTGAAGTCACAATTATGCTCAATCACACCAACAATCACTTCCTGATAACATCTTGCTTGTTGATAAATTGCAAGGTTAATTCCTCCATAAGCCAAAAGACATATGAACATCATTCCGAAATAAAACAATCCCATTGTTTCAAATGCACCTTTCATCTCAATATTGCTCCGTCATTTTTTGCCATTGAGATTCAATGGTTGTTTGCATCGTTGCTTTGAAGTTTTCGGAAAAAAGAATCATACCCGTTGCAATAACCGTCACTACAAGAACCAATCCATATTCTTCAAAAAAAGCTTTCACATCATCACCTCCTTTCCCATTAAATTTCCTATAACATTGATCATAATCACAAGAAATACAATTGTGACCCCAATCAAAGGAACAATACCCCACCATTGATATATCAACAATTGTGTTTCTTTTCTACTTTTTCTTTTATTTCTTATCCATGAAGAAGTACTGTGTGATAATTGCTCTAACTCTCTGTATGAACTCTTTTTCCCTTCAATTGAGCATCGATACAAGCATTTCATCGCTCTTGAAATTTGAACAAGTTCATATTGATTTAAAAACTCCGCATAATATTGATAGCACAGCGGTTCCGCCTCTAAATGATCAATTAATATTTCCAGTTCTTTTTTCATCAATTCAGGAGCGGTTTTTAGGCTTTTATTTAGTGATACCACTACCGTGTTTGATTGTAATAAGATTTGTAGTTGTCTGATCCAAATTGGAAAACTCATTTCAATTTCATCTATCATTTTCTTTATTTTTCTCTTCACTTTAAAGTATGGGATTTTATACACAAAAAAGGATAAAGAAATCAAAACTATCAGATATCGAAGAGGTTTTCTTGTCATAGGAATCCAAAGAATGTTAACCAAAATGATATTCATGCATTTTAATCTGGACACCATAAATTTTTCAATATTGAAATCATGGATACTTTTTTGAAATTCACGAAGTTCACCCTCCTCAATCATTTTTAATAAAGTGTTCTTATATTTTTTTTCAAACATCGCCCCACAAACCAATGCAAGTAATGTAAGTATAAATTGAATCAGAAAAATTCCTCCTTATCAATCCAAGGTTCCGTATAAACACGATATGCCATGATAATTGTTAAAATCAAAGTCATTATGAAAATAGATAAAGCACATTGATAGAGTTCATTATTTAGAGCATCATCAATTCTTATAAGCATATTTTTGGATAAAAAAGCAACCACAAGTGCCATTAAGGCTAGAACACATATTTTATTCTTTATTTCAATTTGATTTCTTTTAAACTGAAAACAATCCTCAATTAAGTCTTCTATATCTTCATTAATTATATCGAGTCCACGTTCCATATCAAACGCTCCATATTCTTCATAAGCAATAACTAAAGAATGAAGATTTAACAAAATGAAATGTGTAAAACCTGCTTCGATACAAGCTAGTCCCTCATGAAATGATTTTCCTTGTTCTAGTTTAATAATTGCTTTCTCAATTTTTTCATTAAAATCTCCTAGCGGAAGTTTGGAACATTCCTGTAAACTAAAATAAATTTTACCGGTATTTTTGAAAAAATTAATGAATTGCTGAATATAGTTAGAATAATCCAAGAATTGCTTTTGACGATAATAAAATATTGCATTCCATAAAAGCAATGTAGGAAACAAAAACAAAGCCATGGTCAAAATACAAAACGCAGAAACAAAATTGAGTTCAAACAGATAAACACAAAAGATCAACATCATAGAAATAATAAAATAAAAAGTTATTTGCATTTGAGTAGATATTTCTTTTCCATACATTTTACTTTTTAAATGTAATTGATTTAAACCATTTTTTGAAAAGATTGAAATAGACTTCGACTCTTTATATGTAAAAAGAAAAGTAACTAAAACAATAGTATAAAATAAAATTTCAATCCATATCATCTTTTTCCTCCAAGCTTCGAGATAATTCAAGAAATTTTTGAATATCAATTACAGAAGCATCTTGTTTATCGTATAATACAGAAACAATAGGATTATTTTTTTCATTTAATGAAAATGAAACTATCTCTTTAATAAAACGATGAATTCCCTTTGAATCATGATATGATTCTAAATGAATTCCAATATCAATTGTTTCATAAATCATTTTTCTGAGATTTTCATTAAAAGAATAATTATTAGGGTAAATTTGGAGCATTCGTTCGGGAATTTGTGAAGCCTTTGGAGCATGTATCGTTGAAATCAGTTTTGTTCCTGCCGAAATACATTGCATCAAAGAAACAACTTCTTTTCCCCGAACCTCAGAAAGTAAAATCCAATCCGGTCGTTGTCTAAGACTTGCTTTGATTGCATGTTCGTAAGTGAATTGATCTGATACTTTTAACATGACACAATCTCTTTTTGGATGAATTGCACCATAGCGAATTTCCATTGTGTCTTCAATCGTGATTACTCTTTCAAAAGGACTAATATTTTCCATTAAATACTTCAAAAATTCGGTTTTTCCGGCACCGGGCAAACCGGAAATCATAATATTGTATTTCTTCTTCACACAATTCTTCAACATCTTCAAAATGGCTAGTGGAGCCATTTTTTGTTTGATAAGCAATTTGTCATTTAATCTTTGTATGGCCGGTGTCTTACGAATTGATAAGCTATTCCCCAACGAACAAACCGAGTGATGAAGAATACTGATCCTAAGATCGTGAGTCTCTGTCTCTACAACACAATTAGATGCATTAAAAGGTAGATTTGCCATATTGGCAATGCGACTACACAATTGATTTATAAAACTAATATTTTGAAAATCTTCAACGAGAAATCTTCCTTTAACAAGATGATCAATCCACAAATGATGACCATTAAAATTAATATCTGTGACTTGTTTATCTTGAACATATTTTTCTAACTCTCCAAAGTCCAATTTACTCAAATCCATGGATCAAATACTCCAAAACTAAGGAATCTGTATTCAAAACTGACTCTTCTCCATATTCATAGCTTGATGAGGAAGCATACATTTGAATAGAACCAAGCTTCACTGCATTGGATAAAATAGAAATTTGATCTTGATCCAAAGCAATCGTAATCACATAAGGAACGGGTTGACTTTTTTCACTTTGCATATCGACACCATTACGGTCTTTCAATGACAAAATCCTCACATTACTTATTAGGAGATCAACAATAGGTTTATTTCGTTGCGGTTCTATTGTACAGTATATATCTACTTTTTGATGTGGAATCAAAGAATTCCCGGCACTACTTATTAAATCTGTTGCCATAGAATATACAACTTGATTCTCTTTTAACAAAAGAGAAGGCATATCGGGAAGTGTTTTTTCATCATATAGCATTGTTTTATAAAAAAGAGAACCTTCCGGAATCATTCCTTGAATATCTGTCCACTTTCCAACAATTTCTTCTTTATTTAAAAAAGTATTAAAGTTTAAATATGCACTTGGAATTAAAATGGTTTGAATCATATCTTCTGTCACTTGAACACGTGGACCAATTGATGATCGTGCCACATAAACCTCCATTAAATCTAACGAATTTTTTAAAGCTATTTTGAAAAGAAAAAAATTTACAGCTGCCAACAATAACAATCCGGTACAAGAAATTGCTATTTTTTTATTCTTCATTTTCCATCACCTCTTCGATCATTGTCTCTTCAAATGAATAAACTTTCTTTAAACCTTCCGATGTATTCACTCGTATTCTAATCAGCAGTGGATGATTATTAAAGCCAAGCATTTCTATTGCATAATGAATATTTTTAGGTGCAAGTACTTCAAATGAATCAATAAACTCTTCCATAGCCTTTTCTTTAGTTCTTTGATCAATTTCTTTTTGAATCAATACATTCATAGATGTATTGATTGATCTTTTTACAGCCTGATTAATACGATCAAGTTGAAGTGCATCTGAATGTATAAACAACCCGGCACAAAATATGGCACAACCAAAACAAATTATACATAATGTCAGAATCGTTCCTTTCATAAATATCCCCTCCTATAAATTATTTACGAAAAAAAATCAATTTCCCTAAATCACCAGAACTATAATAAAAAAACTCTAGTCCTTATCAGTTAAGAACTAGAGTAAAAACTCTTTTATCTTTTTCTTCCTTTTGGCATAAAGCCTCTCATTTGATTTTGTTGTTGCATCATCTGATTCATGTTTGGCATTCGACCACTTTTTTGTATCGCACTCATTTGCTTCATCATTTTCTTCATTTTTTCAAACTGATTGATCAATTTATTTATTTCCTGTACCGAAGTTCCTGAACCTTTTGCAACTCTGTTTTTATGAGAATTTCTCATCATGGATGGATTTTCTCGTTCCTTCATAGTCATACTGGAAATAATTGCCTTTGTCACTTTCATATTCTTTTCTGCATCTTCATCATTGATTTGTGATGTAAATTGACTCATACCGGGAATCATTCCTAACAATTTGGAAATAGAACCCAATTTAGAAACTTGTTCAAGTTGTTCAAGCATATCATCTAAAGTAAATGTGCCATTCATCATACGATCAGCTGCACGCTTTGATTTTTCATAATCCATCTTTTGCTCAGCTTGTTCAATCAATGTCATGATATCGCCCATACCTAAAAGACGATCAGCCATACGTTCAGGATAGAAAATATCTAAATCTTCGATTTTTTCTCCTTGACCAACAAATTTAACAGGTACATTTGTTATTGCTCGAACAGACAATACACCACCACCCCGTGAATCGCCATCAAATTTTGTCACAACAAGTCCGGTTACTTGGAGCTGTTCATGGAATGTTTGGGCAACATGAATAATATCTTGTCCGGTCATTGCATCAACTGTCAACAGAATTTCTTCCGGATGCACTTTATCTTTAATGACAACTAGCTCATTCATTAACTCTTCATCAATATGGAGTCGTCCGGCTGTATCGATCAAAACCATATCATATCCTTTTTCCTGAGCATAAATCATTCCTTTTTCCACTGCTTCCACAGCGCTATGATCACTACCTAAAGTAAACACTTCAACACCAATACTTTGACCTAAAGTTTGAAGTTGCTCTATAGCCGCAGGACGGATAACATCTGCTGCAATCAGCATTGGATTCTTATTCAATTTGTTTTTACACAAATTTGCAATCTTAGCTATACTTGTTGTCTTACCTGTTCCTTGCAACCCTACCAGCATAATTTTTGTCATGCCGACAGGATTTGTATTTAGTTGCGAATCATTTTCCCCTAATAAAACAACCAATTCATCATGAACAATTTTAACAACCATCTGTCCGGGATTCAAACTTGTATATACATTTTGACCTATTGCTTTTTGCTTTACATTTTCAAGAAAGTTTTTGACAATTTTATAGTTTACATCTGCTTCCAAAAGTGCCATTCGCACTTCTTTCAGCATATCTTCCATATTTTTCTCTGTCAATTTTCCTTTACCGGCAATATTTTTAAACGCTCTATTTAAACGCTCACTCAAACTTTCAAACGCCATACTTACTTTACCTCACTTTTATAATTATACTGAAAATCCACCTTATTTACAACAGTTATTTAAGTTTCAATATATATGTCTGTTGTAACAAAATCATTCAACTATTACAATATCTGATATATAAGAAATTCCAATTTTTGCTCCATCCATCAAAATTAATTCTTGCTTAATTTCATCAATTCTTTTGATTCTTTTAACAACTGTTTTATATTCTCCACCCTGTTTTAATTTATCCGCAACAAAATATGTAATTTGAATCAAAGGACACTGCTGAATCTCATTTGAAATAATCTGTAAAACATAATTAAGTTTTTCTATTTCTTGTTCTTCTAACTCTTTTTTATCACTTGTTGATCTTGATGCCTCAATAATTGCATCTTCATATCCGCTTAAAGCTGAAAATGGAGCAAATTGCGCGGCTCGATTTAAAAGAGACATCTTATTTTTTCGCTTTGTACCGGTGTAAGGGTAATCAATAATATCTTCATATTGCTCTTTCATAAACTATGATCGGTGTCCTCCTATTTGATTATTTCGTTCTTTTGCAGTTGCACCTTCTTCTAAATCCATCACTTTAATAATGGAATTTTTACCATATCTTTTCTTTATTTTTAAAATTGCTTCCTGAACTTTTTTTTCTTTTTTTAAATACCTATCTTCTTCTTTGTTTTCCTTTTCCAATCTTTCAAGATCTGTAAATAAATCAATTTGTTCTACTTGTTCCATATATGAATAAGATGCTTCTGATTGCGTATCAAGTGCGGTAATGCTGATTCTTCTCATCAATAATTTTGAATTAACAATCTTATCATACAAGCTCAGTGTCGCTTCTGTAATCAATTTTGTAGATGAAGTCTTTCTTTTAATATGAATAGTACCATGTGCAGACTTCGGAACTTCTCTTCCATAAAAATCTTTTTTTATTTGAAGTTGTTCTTTGATTGACTCATCATTTAAATTTTTTGAATCATATCCAATAATCAAAGAAATTTGATCACTTACCAAGCATTTTTCAAATAATTCTAAAGAAAGAGACTCCGCCATCTCTTTAACTACCAATCTACATTTTTCATAACTATACGGTTCATGAAGAATTTGAGCAGACCCAAGCGAATTACTAGCCGGTTTATATTCTTTGATCATTTTCATTGTACATGGTTCCCATCCCCATGCATGATCTATTAAAAGTTCAGCATTTATACCAAACATTTTATAAAGTAAATTTTCATGTTGAAGACTGCACTTTGCAATATCTCCCATTGTATAAAGACCATACTCATTTAATTTCTTTTCATACCCTTTTCCGATTCGCCAAAAGTCAATCAATGGTTTATGATTCCAAAGTAGTTTACGATAAGTTTTTTCATCCAATTGCGCTATGCGAACCCCTTGCTCATCCGCTGGTTTATGCTTAGCTACAATATCCATTGCCACTTTACATAAATACAAATTCGTACCAATTCCTCCTGTAGCGGTAATTCCAGTTTTAGAATAAACATCTTTAATAATTTGCATCGCAAAACCATATGCAGAAAGATTTGCCGCTTTTAAATAATCTGTCACATCCATAAAGACTTCATCGATAGAGTAAACATGCATATCTTCCGCTGCTATGTATTTAAGATAAATTTCATAAATTTTTCGACTCACTTCTATGTAATAAGACATTCTTGGTTTTGCAACCAAATAATCAACGAAATATTCCGGATGATTTTTTAATTCATTCGCATTATAGGATGAGTGAGTAAACTGACGATTATAAATTTTTTCTTTTCTTTTCCGATTGACTTCATTTAATTTTTGTTCTACTTCAAAAAGTCGAGGTCTTCCTTTAATTCCGTATTCTTTTAAAGAAGGAGAGGCAGCCAGACAAATTGTCTTTTCTGTTCTATTTGAATCGGCAACAACTAAATTTGTAGTCAGTGGATCCAGTCCTCTTGCCACACATTCAACCGAAGCGTAAAATGATTTCAAATCAATCGCTATATAAATTTTATTTTCACTCATTTTACTTCCTTCTTTCTATTAAACTCAAAAATTCTTTAAAATCCAAGTAAATACACTTCAGGACAGTTTTCACTGTCCTGAATGTTCTTATAATTCAAATTGAATCATTTCAATATCATTATGAGATTCTTCCTCTTGATTTGAAACTTGAGGAGTATCAATAATTTCTACTTCATCAATTCCTTTCACTTCGTACCACATATCCTTTATCGATAATGGATTAGAAAAAGTTGATTCTTTTGACATCATGGTTACTTCTTTAGCTGAAATTTGTACATATTCTGGGGTAAAAAAGCACAATTGGTCATATGGATTAACTGCTTCACAATGAGCAATCACATAAGGTTTGCTCTTGATTTTCTTAACAATCATTTCCCCTTTTACCGGTCTTCCCATAATAGTAAGATCATTTATTTTAATCCGCTTCATACTTCCGCTATCACTGATGATCAATAAACTATTTTTATCTTCCCGAAGCATACTTGCTGAAACAACTTCATCATCTTTATTGAGCTTAATCGCAATAACTCCTTGTGATTTTAATCCGGTCGTAGGAATTTGAGAACAACTATATCTTGCTACATAACCATTTTTTGTTGCAACAGCTACATCATCTTTTTCATATGTAATTAAAGCACAGATCATCTCATCTTGAGCTTTCAAGTTCATTGCCGGCATAAGCTTATTGTTGCGTTGTACAACCCAATTTGAGATCAGACTCTTTTTAATCATACCTTTTCTCGATACAGTTGTAATCCATGCGTAAGTATTAAAGTTTTTAACAAGAATTGCGTTAATGATCTTATCATCCCCATCAATTTTCACATATTTATTTAAATGAGATCCAAGATCTTTCCATCTCGCTTCTTCAATTTGGTAAACCGGTAAATACGCATAATTCCCTTTGCTCGTGAACAACAATAAGGTATCTAGTGTATCTGCTTCTTTACATCCGACCAATTGATCTCCTTCTTTAATGGTAGTTGAATTCAAAGCACTATTTCCAAATGAACGCATTGAAACACGTTTTACATATCCATCACGACTACACGTTACCATGACTCTTTCATTTGTTATCATGCTTAATTTATCAATAACAATTTCCTGTACTTCATCTTCGATAACGGTCTTACGAGTTTGTCCATATTTCTTAATAATTTCTTTAAGCTCTTTTACAATAACACTTTTTAACACATTCCGATCACTTAATATCGTATTCAAATATTCCATTTCATTTACAAGTTGAGCGAACTCTTCTCTTAATGCAAATACATCCGTATTTGTTAAACGATATAGTCTTAATGTAACAATAGCTTCAGATTGTTCTTCACTAAATCCAAATTCTTGTTCCAATGCTCTTTTTGCATCAGCTTTGTCTTTAGAAGATCGAATGATTTCAATAATTTCATCCATAATGCTAACTGCTTTCATCAAGCCTTCTAATATATGACATCGTTTTTCCATTTTATCCAATAGGAATTGAGATCTCTTGATAACAACTTCTTCTCGATGATTGATAAAAGCATCTAAAAGTGCAATAATACCTAATTGCATCGGCCGTTTATCAACAATTGCAATTGTATTATAGTTATAGTAAATCTGTAAATCTGTATTTTTATAAAAATAATTTAAAACCAATTGAGGGTCTACATCCTTTTTTAGATCAACAACGATTCGCAATCCATTGCGGTCCGTTTCATCTCGAATATCAATAATTCCATCTATATCTTTGTTTAATCGAATTTCATCCATTTTCTTTACTAAATTGGATTTAATTACCTCATATGGAATCTCAGTAATAATAATCTGTCTTATCGTTTTAGTTTCAACAATTTCACTTTTTGCTCGTACAACAACTCTTCCCTTCCCTGTAGTAAAAGCATCAATAATCCCTTGTTTACCTTGAACAATTCCTCCGGTAGGGAAATCAGGTCCCGGCATGATTTGCATAATTTCTTCTAAAGAACAGGTTGGAAATTGGATACGATAGATCGTTGCTTCCACAACTTCATTTAAATTATGCGGAGCAATATTGGTTGCATACCCTGCTGCAATTCCGGTTGCACCATTGACTAAAAGAACAGGAAATCGAGCAGGTAAAACAGTCGGTTCATTTTCTGTATCATCAAAATTAGGTGCCCATTCAATCGTATCTTTGTCAATATCTTCCAACATTGTTGATGAAATTTCTGATAGTCTCGCTTCTGTATAACGCATCGCTGCTGCCGGATCATCATCAATAGAACCATTATTTCCTTGCATATCAACAAGCGGTATTCTCATCTTCCAATTTTGGCTTAATCGTACCATCGCATCATAAACACTACTATCTCCATGTGGATGATAATTACCGATAACAAGACCTACCGTTTTTGCAGATTTTCGATAAGCATGATCAAAAGTATTTCCATGATGATACATACAATATAAAATTCTTCTTTGTACCGGTTTTAAACCATCACGCGCATCCGGTAAAGCTCTATCTTGAATAATATATTTGGAATATCGACCGAAGCGATCACCCATAATTTCTTCAAGAGGCATTTTTACAGATACATTGTGTACAATAACTTCTTCTTGTTTCTTTTTCATATCAGATCTCCACCTTATATGAATCTTCTAATGTAAAGGCAACATTATCTTCAATCCACTCTCTTCTAACATTTGCTTTATCTCCCATTAAATCACTGACTCTTCTTTCAGCTAAAGCACCATCTTCGATTGTCACACAAATTAATGTTCGACTTTCAGGATTCATGGTTGTTTCCCAAAGTTGAGAGGCATTCATCTCTCCCAATCCCTTATAACGCTGAATCTCGCATTTCCCCATTTTTGATTTTGCCTCTTCCAGTTCGTTTTCGTCATAAGCATACATGATTTCTTTTCCTTTTTGCAATTTAAAAAGTGGAGGCAATGCGATATAAACCATTCCTTTTTCAATCAGCTCTCTCATATAACGATAAAAGAATGTCAACAATAAACATTGAATATGCGCTCCATCCGTATCCGCATCAGTCATGATAATAACTTTTTTATAGTTACTCGCATCCGCTTCAAAATCATCGCCAACTCCGGCTCCTAGGGCATGAATCACTGTATTTAATTCTTCATTCTTTTCAACATCACTCAATGAACATTTTTCTGTATTTAACACTTTTCCTCTAAGGGGCAAAATCGCTTGGTATTTACTGTCTCGACCTTGTTTTGCCGAACCTCCGGCTGAATCCCCTTCGACCAAAAATAATTCTTTTTTACTAGAATCTTTAGACTGTGCCGGAGCTAATTTTCCGGAAAGAACTTTCTCGTTCTTCCCAACTTTTTTACCTTTACGAGCTTCTTCTCGAGCTTTTCTAGCTGCTTCTCTTGCCAAAAATGCCTTTTGCATTTTTCGTACTAAATTAGTAGCCTTTTCTTTATTTTCTTCTAAATAATAATTTAGCTTTTCGCTGACAATGCTTTCAACTGCTGTCCTTGCTTCAACTGTTCCTAATTTGCCTTTCGTTTGTCCTTCAAACTGTAATAAATTTTCCGGAATAGAAACAGAAACAATTGCAGTCAATCCTTCGCGAACATCATTCCCTTCAAAATTTTTATCTTTTTCTTTTAAGATTCCATTACGTCTTGCATAATCATTAAAACATTTTGTGATTGCTGAACGAAAGCCGGCCTCATGTGTTCCACCATCTTTTGTTCTAACAAGATTAACAAAGGAAACAATATTTTCCTGATAATCATCAGTGTATTGAAAGGCAACATTTACATCAATTTGATTTATATTTCCGGAAAATGAAATCGGGGCAATCAAAGAAGATCTTCCATCATTCAAGTAATCAATAAATGCTAATAAACCATTATCATAATGAAAAGACTCTGTTTTGTTATTCTTTTCATCATTTACCACCATTGTAATTTCATTTAATAAAAAAGCATCCTCACGAGCTCTTTCAACAATTGAAGAAAAATTAAATTCTGTTGTCGAAAAAATGGTACTATCCGGCATAAATCGAACAATAGAACCAGTTTTTGATGTTTTTTGAACTTTTTCAAGATTTCCTATTATCGTTCCACCTTTTTCAAATCGAATATGATATTGTGTCCCTTCTTTGAAAACAGTAACATCTACCCAACTACTCAAAGCATTTACAACACTGGCTCCTACACCATGTAATCCACCGGATGTCTTATAACCCCCTTCAGAAGAAAACTTTCCACCTGCATGCAGAACAGTAAAAATTACTTGCAATGCAGATACCCCTGATGAATGCATTCCAACCGGCATTCCACGTCCTTCATCTATTACACTGACGGAACCATCTTTATGCAGAGTAATTGTAATTTTTTTACCAAATCCATTTAAAGCTTCATCTATTGCATTATCTACGATTTCCCAAACAAGATGATGTAATCCTCTTGTATCGGTTGAACCGATATACATACCCGGTCTTTTTCTGACTGCTTCTAATCCTTCAAGAATTTGAATACTGCTGGCATCGTAATTTCTATTTTGTGCCATTAATACACCTCTTTCTAGCTCTCCTATTATACACAAAAAATTCATAATTTTAAAGTTTTAAAAGTGATTTTGTGATACAATAAAAAAGGAGGATTGTAGTTATGGATTTATTGTGCATTCTATTTGGTTATTTTTTTGGTTCTATTCCTTGGGCTTTAATTATAGGCAAACAATTTTATCATATTGACATTCGTGAACATGGTTCAGGAAATTTAGGAGGAACGAATGCCGGGCGTGTTCTTGGCAAAAAAGCAGGGGTAGCTGTTACTGTTTTAGACGCTTTAAAAGCATTCTTTGTTGTTTGGATCGTCTATCTTATTCGACCTTCAAGTGCAGTTGTAAGTGGATGTATGTGTGCTATCGGACATTGCTTCCCTATCTTTGCTAATTTTAGAGGAGGAAAAGCCGTTGCAACAACTATGGGTTACCTTCTTGGCGTATCGATTTTTATTACCCATACTCCATTTCAGTTGTTTGTGATTCCGGCTCTTATTTTCTTCGGTGTTTTATACCTAAGAAAAATGGTATCCCTTGCCTCGATTTGTGCAGTAGTTTCAGCCGCAATAATTTCATGTTTTGTAACAAATGATTTCTATACCGCCCTTTCAATTATGATGTTAGCAGTTTTCGTCATTTATCGACACAAAGAAAATATAGAAAGAATTAAAACAAATACAGAAAAAAAGATTACTTGGATGTAAAAATCATTTTTACTTTTCTTGGATAAAATCATAAAATGGTTGTCTCATTAAGAGGCAACCATTTTATAATTGATTTTTATTCATTCTCACTATCTTCTTCAAATGAAATCATGGAAGCATTCGTTTTATCTGTCAATTCTTCTACACTTCGCAATGTACGATTAATTGCTCTTGTCCGCTTTCCAACAATTTCATTAAGTGTATTATCCGCTTTTTGTATCTGTTCATGAGCTTTATCAAGCATCCCTCCAAATTTTGCAAATTCGGATTTAACCGCACGAAGTGTATCCCATACCTCTTGTGATCGTTGTTCAATCGCAAGTGTTTTAAATCCCATTTGTAAAGAAGCAAGATAAGCAGAAAGAGTTGTTGCCCCCACAGCAGTAATCTTATATTTATCACGAAGTTCTTCAAATAAAGCCACATTTTGAACAACCTCAGCATATAACCCCTCTGTTGGTAAAAACATCAATGCAAAATCCGTTGTTTTTGGTGGCATGATGTATTTATCATGAATATCTTTTGCAAAAGCACGAATTTTAATGGTAAGTGCTTTTCTTGCCTCATCAATTGTTTGTTTATCTTCCGCATCTAACAGGCGATTGTAATCCTCAATCGGAAATTTGCTGTCAATCGGAAGAAGTAAGGGTGTATCACTTTTCCCCGGCAACTTAATGACAAACTCTACTCTCTTCCCATTTGCAATTTCAACATTTGTTTCATATTGGCTTGGTGCAAGAATATCTGAAAGTAACTTTTCAAGTCGGACTTCTCCATATGTTCCTCGCTCTTTTACATTTGTAAGTGCATTTTTCAATGATTTTGTATCTGCGGCAAGAGCCTTCATTTCTCCTAACCCTTGGCCGACACTTTCAAGTTGCTTACTAACTAATTCAAAAGATTGAGACAAACGAGTTTCAAGTGTCTTCTGTAACTTTTCATCAACTACACCTTGCATTTGTTCCAATCGCTTTTCGTTACTTTCCTGCAATTCCTTCATCTTATTTTCAAGGGTAGAATTCATCTTTTCAATACTTTCAGAATTTGATCTTTGAACAGAAGTAAGGCGTCCCTCTACTTGTTCACCAAATGTGTGAAGCTGATTATTCTGTTCCTCTCGACTTTTTTGTAAAGCATCTCTTACTGTTTTTCCAATTTGACTGTTACTTTCAGAACTTGCGCTATTGATAGCAGTTAATTTCGCTTCAATTAACTGTTGAAATTCTAATAGTCTACGGTTAACTTGTTCACTATTTGCGGTCAATGTTTCCTGAACATTTTTTTGAATCAAACCGAATCGTTCAAATTGTTCAGTTGTACTACTGGCAATTTGCCTTTGAACATCATTACGTTGTTCTTCAGAATTCGTTTTCAGTAAATCTTTTATTTGTTCAATTTCTTTTTTATTATGTCCCAAAATTTGTAAGAGGATAACTACACAAAGCAATGCGATTACTAAAATACTTAAAATTTCTGATAAACCCATTATCCTTTTCTCCATTCTTTAAATTTGATTGATATAATCCATTAATAATTTCACCATATTCTCTCGATTACTTTTATATTTTGTAGGCTTAAATTCCTTAGCTTGATTTATTGCCTCTTGTAAATGATCAAGATCTCTCAAATATATGAGATGACCATTTTTCTCAAATGTTTCAATGATCTGAACCTGATGATCATTATGATGCTCATGATACTTTGCTAAACGAGGAGTCGCAATGACAATTTTATTGTGATTCAAAGCCGTGATAATCGTTCCTACACCACCATGCGTCAAAACGACAGATGCCTCTTCTATCAGTTTATCAAATGAATCCATATCGATAAAGTCAAGAATTTCCATCTTATCTGATTGGTAATGGGTTTGCCCTGCTTGAACTACAACTTTTTCTTTGATTTGATATGTCTCGATCCAATTCTCTACCGCCTTTAGAAGTCGTGTAAATTCTTTATCTTGTGTACCTAATATAACTAATATCATTAGAAAATCCACCCTCCCATCACTGCATTTGGATAAACCTCTAACATACTGGGCCATTGCACAATAAATAAATCGGCAATCGGATAAATCATTTTACCGGCTTGAGTTGGAGTTTTAGAGTTCGCAAAAGTTTCAATCCATATTACTTTCTTCTTAAATACATGAGCTATTTTACACATCGGAACAGCCGTGTGAGTTCCTGTTGTAATCACTACATCCGGTTTAATTTTTAAAAACAAATACAAGGATTTAAAAATATTAAACCCAAATACAAAAAGATAACGGTATAGATGCTGTTTTGTCCCATAAACAAGGTAATCTACTTTTCCCGGATATTTCTTCACTAAATCCGAATTCGATTTTGTTTTTTCTGTAACAATATGATAATCAACTTGATCAAACATCACGGAGAGTTGCAAAAGTTCTGTTAAATGTCCACCCGTAGATGAAATAAATAATACTTTTTTCATAAGTCCTCCATCAATAACAAAAGAGAATGACTTTCTGTCATTCTCTATTATACCAGTTTATAGTTATTTATTGATAGCTTTTTTTACAAGTTCACTGACTTCTTCAGCAGTGTTCTTTGCCAAGGCTTCCTCTGCCAAGGCTTTAGCATCACTTAATGACATTTCTGTAATAAGCTTTCTAGCCGGAAGAATACTTGTTGCACTCATAGAGAATTCATCAAGTCCTAATCCAAGCAATACCGGAACTGCCATTGGATCTCCAGCCATTTCTCCACACATTCCTGTCCATTTACCTTCTTTATGTGCACCATCAATTGTCATTTTAATCAAACGAAGAATAGATGGATTTAATGGTTGGTACAAGTATGATACTTTTTCACTCATACGATCTGCTGCCATAGAATACTGAATCAAATCGTTAGTTCCGATAGAGAAGAAATCTGCAACTTTTGCGAATTGATCAGCCAATACTGCTGCTGCCGGAATTTCAACCATCATACCTACTTCAATTTTATCAGAAACGGCAACACCTTCAGCAATTAATTTTGCCTTTTCTTCTTCAAAAATTGCTTTTGCATTATTGAATTCATTGATTGTCGCAATCATTGGGAACATGATACACAATTTACCATATACAGATGCACGAATCAAAGCACGCAATTGTGTTCTGAAAATATCAGTTCTATCTAAGCATAAACGAATTGCACGATATCCCAAGAATGGATTCATTTCAGGATCGAAAGTGAAATATTTTAATTTCTTATCTCCACCGATGTCTAATGTACGAACAACAACTTTTTTACCGTTCATGTTTTCTAGAACCGTCTTATATGCCTCAAATTGCTCTTCTTCGCTCGGGAAATCTGTTTCTGAGTTCATATATAAGAATTCTGTACGATAAAGTCCAACACCTTCTCCACCATTATCAATTACACCTTGCACATCTTTCGGTGTACCGATATTAGCTGCTAATTCAACCTCATGTCCATCTTTTGTAACACTCTTTGAATGAAGAAGAACTTTCAAAGCTTCTTTATCATCATTGAACTTTTTCATTTTCTCAGTATACTCTGCAACTTGTTCTGCGGTAGGATTTAAAATCACTTCCCCTTCGATTGCATCTAAAATAATTTCATCCCCATGGTTTACAGCATCTAACAACCCAGGAATACCAACAACTGCCGGAATTTCAAGGCTTCTTGCCATAATAGCTGAGTGTGATGTTCTGCCACCAATTTGTGTAGCAAATCCAACTGTATATTTTTTATCCAACTGGGATGTATCAGAAGGTGTAAGATCCTCTGCTACAATAACAACTCTTTCATTGATGGTTGTCAAATCAGGTACGACTGCTCCAACAACATTGCATTTCATACGGAATGTAACGTCTTTTACATCCGCAGCTCTTTCTTTAAAATAATCATTATCCATGGATTCAAACATAGCTACCATCATGTTAGCAACTGAATCCACTGCATATTCAGCATTACAATTCTCATTTTTAATCATGTCGATGATCTGACCGCTCAGTTCTGGGTCATTTGCCATCATAAGATGAGCATCAAAAATTTCTAATTCAGCTTCTGAAAGCTTTCCGGATGCTCTTTCCTTAATCAACTCGATATCTGATTTTGTTTTTTCAAGAGCAGCTTCGAATTTGGCAACTTCCTCTTCCGCAACTGCTTCTTTACGTTCAATTACCAATTCCGGTTGAACAAGTTTGTAAACCTTTGCAATAGCAATTCCTTGCGATGCAGCAATACCTTTTAACATAGACTTCCTCCTCAATGTTTTTTACTGTCTATCAGACTCAGGACATCTTGAATAGTATTAATTTTAAGAAAATCCTCATCATCAAAAGTTACGTCAAATATTTCTTCCAAAGTCAAAATAAAATCCACAGTCTCCATAGAATCAAGACCTAAACTTTCAAAGGAACTTTCAATTGTGATCTCCTTTAATCCTCTGACTTTTTTCAAGAGAGCACTTTTAACACATTCAAAAGTATCCATCATTTCACCTCTGTTAATATCATATCATTTTTCAAACAGTGAATCAACGAGTTTTTGAAAGCACTATCATTTTTAATTTTAATTTTTCAACAAACTTATCTATTGCAATTATCTTATCATTTAAACATTTATCATCATTTATATCTCTTTTGTTTTTAAAAAAATGGTCAACAATTATTTTTCGATTGTTTTCACTTAATGAGCTCAAAGCTTCATATACCGCCCAACAGAAATCATTAGCAATATTATCTTCCTGCACCATCAAATCACTTTGAAAATCGCAATAACATTTTATGATGGACTGAACAAATTCTTCTTTACTTGTCATATCACAATCTTTACCTATCATATGACTCCTCCCAATCTATTATATTTATTTATTTTTTTCAGTACATTTCCTATTTTTTCTTTATTTTTGAAAAAAAATATTTTTCATTTTTTAAGAGATTTTTCTCGATTCTTACTCTTTCACTATCATTTTCAATCAAAATAAGATACAATAGACAAAGATGAAAAGAGGAATTTATGTCTAATACAAAAAAAATATCAGCTATTCAATTAGCCTTATCTATACTCACTCAACTATTATGCTTGGCATTAGCAATTATTTTAAAAGATACTTCAATCAATCCAATCATGATTAACTTGGTATGTATCTCAACAAGTGGTTTTTTGTTGTGTATGATTAACAGTGAACATTACATGCTTCATTGGAATAGATTTATTACAAATAAAAATGAATGTATATTATTTACGATTATCGGAATGATTACATATGGATTCATTTTTATTCTCAACCATTTTATCATTCAAGCGGCATATCCTGATTTTAGTTTTAATCTTATCATCAATAATATGCCCCTGGCACTGCCTCTGTTTATTATTGTTTATTGTTTTTTAGCTCCGATTAATTTTGTGGTAGTCTTTAAATTGTTAACGGATAAACTTCCGATAAGGAAAAATGAAGCAGCAATTATTGTTATTTCCGCTATAATTTCAGCTATATTTTTCACAATTTTATCCTACTCTCCTACATATGATTATTTATTTTATATAAGACAATTTATCTTTATATTTCTTCTATCTTTAAATTGCTCATATCTTTACAATCAAAGTCATTCCCTTGTTTGCAGCGCATTATCATTAGGCTTTATTTTACTTGTCGTCAATATCATTCATTAGAACATGTGGAGGTAAAAATGAACAAAAAATATTTATCAAAAATTATTGATTATAGCGATGATCAAAATAATTTCATCAGAGAATTCAATAAAGAAATACAAAAATTTGGTGCTATTGTATATAACCATGAAAATAACAGTTATCAATTTATTAAAGAATTCGATCATATTGATTTCAAACATGATCTTCTCCCTTATTATTTTATGCTTAATGAAGCCCCCCACAATCTCAATGCAATTCTAATGACCATGAGCTATGAATTTGACCCAGAGGAGGAAGAAGACGAAGAAAATCTTCAAATATGGGAACAATTAAAAGAAACCGAACTGGCAATGTTAGATTACGATGAAGATGGGGATGTAAAAGTAAAATCATATTATAAACTTAATACTAATGAAACGAAACATACTATCTGGTTTTTAAACGAGGAAGGCTATCAAGAATTGTTAAATAATGATCCTCTTCTTATCACTCCAATTATAAAAAATATTAAAATCGCACAAAAAATGATTAAAAACTTCTGTTTCAATCCATTACAAATAGAAAGTGAATACATTGAAACCGGAATAGATGACTATATTGAAAATTTAAATTAAACAAAATCATTTCTTACACAAATGTAAGAAAGATGATAGGTGGTTCTATGGATGAACTACCTTTTTTAAATTATTATTGAATCATCCCAAAGGAGTGATTCATCATGAAAAAAATTATAAAAATAATTGCTATCTTGATTTTTATTTCAGCATCTGTAATTTGCATCTATGGATATACAGAAGCCCAAAAAGTATTAACAGACACCCCATTAAAAGAGAAAATCATATCAATACAAAATCAAAACAATTATACCAAGATAGAAGATATTCCTGCAATATATAAACAAGCAGTTATCGCAGTGGAAGACAAACGATTTTATGAACACTTTGGTATTGATTTCATTGCACTTACTCGAGCTTTAACTCATGATCTTCTCACACGCTCATTTGAAGAAGGTGGAAGTACAATCACACAACAACTTGCTAAAAATCTATACTTCTCTCAAGAAAAAACAATTCAAAGAAAAATTGTAGAGGCATTTGTAGCCTTGGAAATTGAAAGAGAATTATCCAAAGATGATATTTTAGAACTATATATTAATGTAATTTATTATGGCAATGGATATAATTCCATAAAAGAAGCTTCACTGGGCTACTTCAACAAAGAACCTAAAGACTTAACCGATTATGAAGCAACTTGGTTAGCAGGAATTCCTAATGCTCCTTCAATATATGGGGCGGATAAAGAATTAGCATCACAAAGACAAAAAATCGTACTCAATCGTATGATTGAATGTGGTTATATAGACAGCGAAGAACAAGAATTAATTCCGATAATAAATTAAAAGAAAATATCCAAATATATTTAAACAAATATTTGGATATTTTTCTATTTATAGTCAATTTTCATTTATAAAAGAAGAAATTAATTATTTTTCAGCTTCAGCATTCAATTCTTCCCATCTTTCCATTAAATGTTCAATTTCATTATGAATTTCATCTATTTTTTCATCTAAAATTTGCATTTTTTGATAATCATGATAGTACTCCGGATCAAATCTTAATTGCCGATTCATTTCTAACTCATTTTCTTTTTCATCAATCATCTTTTCTACCTTGGCAATTTCTCGCCTTAACCCGTCAGGACTCAATACTTTTTTCGGTTTTGTTTCGACGATTTCATTTTTCTTGTCTTCTTTTTTTGGCAAACTCTGTTTTTGTGAACTATTCTCCATATATTCATCATATCCATAAGGATAATAAACCGCCTTACCTTCTTCAATCACTAAAATAGAAGTTGCAATTTTTCTGATAAAATATCGGTCATGACTGACAAGAAGTAACGTTCCACTATATCCGTTAAGAGCATCTTCTAAGGCTTCTTTTCCTACAATATCCAAATGATTGGTAGGTTCATCCAAAAGCAGCAAATTTGATTGCTTCATCATTAACTTAGCTAAAGAAAGTCTTACTTTTTCCCCTCCTGATAGCACATCTACCGTTTTGAAAACATCATCTGACGAAAACAAAAATCTGCCCAAAACAGAACGAATCTGAGTTCTGTCTAAGTCCGGATATTCATCCCATAATTCTTCCAATACTGTTTTTGTGCTATTGATTTGAGCAATTTGTTGATCAAAATACCCAGGCTCAATCTGATGTCCAAGTAAATATGAACCGGAAAGAGGTTTTACTAATCCCATAATTGTTTTCACGAAGGTTGATTTTCCTTGTCCATTACCTCCAATGATCGCAACTTTCTCACCATTCATTATTTCAAGATTTATTGAACACAGTGGATGATCATACCCAATGATCAAATCTTGCACCGTTAATACTGTTTTCCCACCTTTTAATCTTGGCGTAAAATGAGCAGAAAAGGCCTTCGTATCACTTTTTGTAGGAGCTTCGACTCTTTCCATACGTTCAAGATATTTAATCTTAGATTGCGCAAAAGCCGCTTTATTTTTCTTATAGCGAAACTTTTCAATCAACCCTTCAAGTCTTTCGATATCTTTTTGTTGTCGAGCATATGCCTGTGCTTGACGTTGTTGGTCTTGTTTCTTCTGCTCAACAAAGGAAGAATAATTCCCTGTATACTTCTTCATTGTTCCATATTCGATCTCATAAATAACTTCACAAATATGATCCATAAACATTCGATCATGAGATACAAGAACAATTGCCTTATTGTAATACTTCAAGTATCCTTCTAACCATTCAATTGTATTCAAATCCAAATGATTAGTCGGTTCATCCAACAATAGCACATCCGGCTTACTCATCAAAAGACGAACAAACGCAAGTCTTGTCCTCTGTCCGCCGGAAAAAGTATTGATTGGTCTTTTCATATCCTCTTCTTTAAATCCAAATTTAGTAAAAACAGTCATAAGTTCTTGCTTATAATTGTAGCCATTCATTGCTTCAAATTGCTCTTGTAAAACAGAATATTTCTCCAAAAGCGAATCATTATAATCTTCTGCCATTTTCAAAGAAACTTCCTCTAAACGCTCTTTAAGTTCAAATACGGGTGCAAACAACTTCATAAATTCTTCTTCAACTGTAATCATATCATCCTCAAACGTTGTTTGCGTTAAATATCCAATACTTAAGTCTTTATTTTTATGAATTACTCCACTGTCTAATTCTTCTTCCTGCATAATTACTTTAAGCAACGTGGACTTTCCGCAACCGTTTCTTCCGACAACAGCGATTTTTTCGTTTCCTTTTATCTCAAATTGAATATCTTCAAATACTGTATTTGTACCAAAGGATTTTGACCCTTTGCTTATTTGATAATTCATTGCGGTTTCCTCCTTTGCATTTTCCTATCTAATTATAGGAGAAAACACCTTTAAACACAAGAAAAAGAGGTTTTCACCTCTTTTAAAACTGTAAATTTTTAGGTGTACGAGCAAATGGAATAACATCTCTTATATTCTGCATTCCGGTACAATACATGACCATTCTTTCAAATCCGAGACCAAATCCTGCATGTTTAACTCCACCGTATTTACGAAGATCCATATACCATTCCAATCCTTTTTCCGGAACATGCATTTCCTCCATACGCTGTTTTAAGACATCCAAGCGCTCTTCTCTTTGAGATCCTCCAACCAGTTCTCCAACATATGGTACAAGTAAGTCCGCAGCAGCCACTGTCTTTCCATCATCATTTAACCGCATATAAAATGCTTTAATATCTTTTGGATAATCAGTTAAAAAGACAGGCCCTTTAACAACTTCTTCGCAAATATATCGCTCATGTTCAGATTGAAGATCCATTCCCCATTCAACCGGTACAGTGAAATTAACTTTCGATTCTTTTAATTTTTCAATAGCTTCAGTATAAGGCATACGAACAAAATCACTGTTTTTAACATGATTTAATCTTTCCAGTAATGTCTTATCAACAAACTGATTAAAAAATTTCATCTCTTCCGGACAATTATCCAATACATACTCAATACAGTACTTAACCATATCCTCAATCAAATCACAATCATCTTCTAAATCAGCAAATGCAATTTCCGGTTCAATCATCCAAAATTCAGCAGCATGACGTGGTGTATTTGAATTCTCAGCCCTGAAAGTCGGCCCGAATGTATACACATCTCTGAATGCTAATGCATATGCTTCTGCTTGTAGTTGACCGGATACAGTTAAACATGCATGCTTTCCGAAAAAGTCATCTTCATATTTTCCATCATTTCTAGTTGTAACAGTAAATACTTCTCCTGCTCCTTCTGCATCATTTCCCGTAATAAGCGGTGTATTCACATATATAAAGCCCTGATCTTGGAAGAATTCATGAATAGCCATCGCCAAAGCTGAACGAACACGGAATACAGCTGAAAATGTATTTGTTCTTGGACGAAGATGTCCTAAATCACGAAGATATTCAAAGCTATGGCGTTTTTTCTGCAAAGGATAAGTATTATCACATGCTCCTTCCAATACTACTTCTGTAACTTCAACTTCAAATGGTTGCTTATTTTCCGGTGTCAATTTAAATTTACCGGTCACAGTAATTGCCGTTCCAACAAGGTATTTGGAAACTTCATCTTGATTTGGCAAAGAAGAAGTATAGACTAACTGACAATTTCTAAAATAAGTTCCATCATTCAGCTCAATAAATCCGATACTTCCGTTGTTGCGATTTGTGCGGATCCATCCTTGAAGCTGTACATATTCAATCTGGTCTTTCTCAATCGTTGTACCTTCTTGAACAAGCTCATAGCATTCACGCACTGTCATAAATGTAAACATAATTTCTTTCCTCCTAAAAAAATAAAACGTTCCTTACAAGGAACGTTATTTACGTGGTACCATCCTAATTCATATCCAATGGATATCTCTGGTTAAGTTAACGCCTTTCTACGGGATTGCCTACTCTAATTTCTTCAACCCAGTTCAAAGAGTGTTCCTATTCCGCTTCCTTTTGCTTAGTTTCAGCCCCCTAAGCTCTCTGTGAAAAATCCGCGGCTAGTTCTCTTATCATCACTATTTTGTGTTATTTGAATTTGTTTCAAAAATAATCTCTTGAATCGACGAAACAACATCGACTGATTTGATTCGAATATTTTTTGGTGCCTTAATATGATCATGTGTAAAATCAACAATTCCGGTAATTCCAGCTTCGATTAATTTATCTGCGGTCTCTTGTACATGATCTGAAATACATAGAATAGCAATATGACAATTCTTTGGCATCATCTCTTCAAGCTTATCCATTGGATAAACAGGAATTGATGTTTTTCCGACTCCATCCGGATTTATATCAAAAGCACATACAATTTCACCAACAACATGATTCCATCGGTTATAGTTCATTAATGCCTTTCCCAAATTACCAGCACCGACTAAAATAATCTTTTCATCATACCCAATTCCCAACTCGTCAGAGAAAATTTCAATCAATTTTTCAACATCATATCCATAACCTTGTTTTCCAAGGGAACCAATAAAACTAAAATCACGTCTTATCGTAGTAGATTCTATACCGACATATTCAGAAAGCTCTTTTGACATAATTCTAGTAATTCCCATCGACTTCAATTTTCTTAACGCTTTCAAATAAACTGGATAACGCTGTAATGTTACCCTTGGCACTGTTCTATTGTTATTCATGCACTCATCACCTACTCTAGTAGGGATTATACACCTTTTTTAATCTTTTGTGAAGATTGAATAATGGTTAACATGTCAATTTTGATGTGATTTTCACAAAATTTTCATCTTATTCTTCATTCATTTCTAAAGAAGGATCTGCCGCAATATCCAAAGTTCCAAATAGTCCTCTTTTAAACGCAACAGTTCCAGCAGCCGCAATCATAGCTGCATTATCTGTTGTACACCATAACGGTGGAATTATACACTTCGTTTCAGGATACTCTTTCATTTTTTCAGATATTAAATAACGCAATCTTGAATTTGCAGAAACTCCTCCAGCCAATACAAGTTGTTTTGGTTTCCATTCATTAACTGCCTTCAATGTTTTTGAAATTAATATATTAAGAGCTGTTTCTTGAAAACAATAAACTAAATCTGCATTATTAATTTCATTGCCATTTCTTTTCTCTCTATCGATCAATTGAATAACAGCTGATTTTAAACCACTAAATGAAAAATCCAATTCTTTTTCTGTTTTCGGAACAGGAAGTTTATAATGCTCTTTTCCATCTTTGGCAAGCTTGTCAATTTCGGGTCCACCCGGATATGGCAGCCCAACAACCCTGGCCACTTTATCATATGCTTCACCGATTGCATCATCTTGAGTAGTTCCCAAAATTTCAAAAGACCATTCATCTTTCATCCATACTAATTCTGTATGTCCCCCTGATACAACAAGTGCAATAAGAGGAAATTCTAATGGTTCTACAAACTGATTCGCATAGATGTGTCCTATAATATGATGGACAGGAATTAACGGTTTATTAAAATACCAAGATAAAGTCTTTGCTGCCTGCACACCGATGTGAAGACTCCCTATTAAGCCTGGCCCTTGTGTGAATGCAACGCCATCAATATCATCCATTGATAGTTCTGATTTTTTTAATGCTTCATCAATAACCACCGAAATATTTTCAACATGGATACGAGATGCAACTTCCGGAACTACTCCTCCATATTTTTTATGAATATTGATCTGAGAAGAAACTACATTAGACAAAATTTCATTACCGTTTTTAACAATGGCTACCGCAGTTTCATCACAACTACTCTCAATTCCTAATATATATGTCGATTTCATAACATTCCTCCTAATGGCTTCATCATCAAATAAGCATCTTCTATCGGATTCGCATAATAACTTTTTCTAACATTAATTTGAATGAATCCATATTTCTCATACAAATTGATAGCTTTTTTATTAGAAATCCGAACTTCTAAAGATATATCTTCACAGCCGTTTTCTTCAGCCATACGAATCACATGATTCATTAATAATTTACTTAACCCTTTTCCTTGATACTTCTCAGCAACTCCAAGAGTCGTAATTTGTGCATGTTCAAATAAAATTAAAAAGCCAATATAACCTAAAATTTCTTCATTTTCTACCAGAACATAATCATGAGAAAACTCATTATTTTCAACTTGATAGACAAAATCTTCTTTTTTCCACGGCGATGAAAACAATTTCTTTTCTAATTCAAACACTTCTTCAATATCTGATTTTTTCATTTCTCGAATCATGACTTTTTCACCAAATATTCTTCATTTGATTTAAGATATTCAGGAACAAGCAAATCAACATTTTCTTGTAGTTGCCAATGACTCTTTAAATCTAGGAAACTTTGACATAAATTAGGATAATTATCTTCTAATCCAAGAATAGAAGCATCTCCCAATACTTCTAAATCCACATGTGTATCTAAAATCGATTTTATTTCATCAACTGATAAAGCACTTTCCTTACCAATAAGAACACCTTTTTTGTATATTGCAAAATAACCTCTTTTTCCTCTTGCATCCATTACAACTGCCACTTCTTCTTTATTTGAAGCAATTAATTGTAACGATGATAATGTATAAAGCGGAATATTTCCCATTTTGCACATTACTTTTGCAACAGTCATGGCAATACGTACTCCGGTATAGCTTCCCGGGCCTTTCGTAACAACAACCTGATTGATTTCATGAGAAGAAATGTGTGCTTCTTCCAAGCACTTTATTAATTCAGGAAAAATCAATTCGCTTTGTCTTTTCCAACTGTTTATATTACGGTACGAAACAATTTTATCATCTCGAATAAGAGAAAGAATTAAAAATTTATTACTTGTATCCATACATAATGTAATCATACCAATTCCTCCAAAAGTTTCTCATAGACTTTTCCATAGGGCTTAAAAATAAATTCGCGAACATCATGATCATGTATATAAACTTCAATTTCCAATCTTTCATCCGTGATATCTTCTCTCATAAAATCAGGCCATTCAATAACGGTAAGACCTTGATCTTCCATTAATTCATCAAATCCCAAATCTTGATATCCACCTTCTAAACGATATGCATCAATATGATAAAGAGGCATTCTTCCTCTATAAACTTTTAATATTGTAAAAGTAGGACTACTTACTGTTTTTTTAATTCCCAGTCCTTTCGCAATTCCTTGTGTAAAAGTAGTTTTACCTGCACCCAAATCGCCGGCCAAAGTAATAACCATATTTTCTTCTACGATAGAACCTAATTTTTCGCCTAACATTTTTGTTTCTATAGCACTGTTACATATTTTTTTTACCAGCATCTATTTCACTTCCAATCCAGCAAACATTATATCACGAAAAAAGGTTAAAAAAAAGACTCACCTTAGGAAAGGGGAATCTAAATAGGTGGGGGACCCGGCAACGCGCTATTTTCACAAGGGCAAACCTTGCTATCGTCACCA
>CATJXY010000051.1 GCA_949744505.1 uncultured Erysipelotrichaceae bacterium
GCAGCATAGCATTCTTCAATTGTCATTATTTTTTCTCCTTATAAAAGCGGTATGCTCCTCCACCCTCTCTTTTAACTTCATACATCGTATCATCAGCCATTTTGAATAATACCTCATAATCCCGATTACAATCTTCTACACTTGCAACACCCATACTTACACTTATTTCATAATCTTTATATGTACTACACAACAAATTAAAAATTCTTTTTACTTGTGGCTCCTTTTCCACCTTATATGGCATAAATACCATAAATTCGTCACCACCCATACGGGCTAAAATATCCTCACTCCGTGTACCGTTTATTAATGTATTTGCTACATGCCTCAATATCTCATCTCCAAACAAATGACCATATGTATCATTAATTTGCTTAAAATGATCTATATCAAAAAATAATAAAAGATATCGTTTCTCCCCTTCTTGTGATAAGATTGATGAAATTCTTGTTTTAGCCACTTGTTGATTCAATAGCTGTGTCAAAGAATCATGTGTTGCCATTTTTTCCAATTGATTTATTTTCTCCATTTCTTCATGGAAATCAACAATTTTTCCGATCGCACCGATAAATTCTGCATTTTCTATATCTTTCCATAAAGAGCGGGCAATTACTTTTTCCCACCTTTGTACGCCACGAATATTCATACGATACACTTCTTCAACAAGGGGTTCTTTCGGAGTGGTTTTCTTCAATTTATCTAATAATTGTTCAAAATCTGATATTTTAAAAATTTCTGTACCAAATCTATGTTCACGAGGATTTAAAATCGTTTGCGGTAAATTCAAATAATTTGCTCCCCATTCAGATAATTCTATAACTTCGGGAATTTCTGTATATTCAAACTGAATTTCATGTGATAAACCGGCAAAAAATTGATATTTCATCCGCTCTATCTCCAATAATCGCAAAGAGCGGTCGGAAATATCCAAATCATTTTTCTCCATGATTTGATCAACAATTTGTCGCACTTCGTGATGTATTTCATGTTTTGAGGAAAAATTGTTCAATGCTTCTTTTAAAGAATCTGATATTTCCATTAAACATTCAATAAGTAATGGATTAAATTTTCCGCATTCTCCATCCAAGATCATTTTTAGTGACTCTTCATGGGTATAAGCACGTTTATATACCCGTTTGCTTGTCAACGCATCATATACGTCTGCTAAAGAAACCACTTGTGCTGCAATTGGTATTTCATCCTTTATCAAACCATCCGGATATCCTTTCCCATCATAGCGTTCATGGTGCCAACGACAAATTTGATATGCATATTTAATCAAAGAATCGTCCTCTCTCATGGAAATGTTTTCAAGGATTCGTGCACCTTCCATACTATGTGTTTTCATCAATTCATATTCCTCATTTGTTAAAGATCCGGGCTTATTTAAAATTTCTTCCGGGATACTGATTTTCCCAATATCATGAAGAGCTGAAGCATTGCAAATCAAAGGTATATCTTTTTTCAAGAGAGCATATTTCTCAGTTTTTGTCAAAAGCTTTCTCAAAATCAAATCTGTAAAAGCTTTGATATGCAAGACATGCAATCCACTTTCGCCATTTCTAAATTCCACAATATTGGAAAGAATCTCAATCATGACTGCATTTCCTTTTTCTTTTTCCAAAATTTGATTTGCGGCCAAATGGAGAAGTTCTTTTTGCTTCGCAAAAAGCATCAAAGTATTAACAACTCTTCGGCGCACAATTTTCTCATCGAATGGACGATTAATAAAATCCTGAGCACCTAAATCAAAAGCTCTATCCACATATTCAGGATGTATTTCTGCCGAAATCATAATTACGGGAATACTCTTGACCCATCCATTTTTATTCATGAGTTCAAGTGTTTCAAACCCATCCATGATTGGCATAACAACATCCAAAAGTACAAGGGCAATTCTATCTTCGTTGTTATGTAAAAGTGCTATTGCTTCCTTTCCGTTTTCTGCTTCCAAAATGTCAAATTCACTTAAAAGCATATCCGAAAGCAAAGAACGATTTAGCTCTGAATCATCAACTATTAAAATCTTCTTTTTCTGTTCAGCATTTTCCATAAACTCAGATTCCTTTCTTCTTTAGAATCACAATATCAATCAAACTAAAACTTGTAACTTTTTTAAAATTTTTCTTTTACATAATGAATTACATTATTATGCTGATGAGCCTATCCTTCACAAGCCTAATTTCAAATATCAATGTTAGTACAATCTTTTCTTTATTCAAGATTAAAGAATTTTAGTTGAAGATGAACCGAACAAGTATTAAAAGGTAAGCAATCATCAAAAACTCGATTCATTTTTTTCATCTTAATATCTGTTTCTTTATTGAATGTAATTTTATCACATACTTAATAACCCAGACAAGAATATTGAAAAATCAATATAATAAATAATATATATGAAATATCAATACTTTAATAAAAAATGTTACAAACAGATCACATAAGCAGGAATTCATTCATCATTAAACAATTCTCAACAATTATTACCTTTTTTATTGAAGTTATCTGATTATTTTCGAAATTACTTCATTAAATTCTTTCGGAACATCCATATTTACGATATGACCGGCATTAAGAAATTCCACAAATTGACTTTTTGGATATGAATGATGCCATATAAGAGAGGCCTGTTTGGCTATTTCTACATCATGTTCTCCAACCCCAATCAAAAGCGGATATTCTCTTTTATCAATATGATATTTATTTATCAGCTTATGCAATGTTGCAAAATATTTGAAAGAACTTTTTTTAAACTTCAAATTCATCGCATAGAATTTTTCCTGTGCTTCTTTTGTAAAGGCAGATATTTTTTTATTATCCTCAGCAAACATTTTTATAGAAATCATTGCTTTTATCATCATTTTCATTTGATGAGTGGAATTATCTTTTTGCAATTTCCTATCAAAATTATTTATATCATATCCACCGATACACACTAAAGAAGAAACTCGATTTCCATATTTGTTCGCAAAATCTTGAGCAAATACTGCCCCAATCGAAACACCCACCAAATTAATTTTATCAATCTTCTCAACTTCCAACATTTGATTTATATAATTCGCTGTCTCTTCCATTGTTCCCTTACCAAGTGATTTGCCATGACCAATCAAATCAAATGTAATAATTTTATAACAATTAAAATAATGAATCTGTTCATCAAAACAAGTATGATCTGCAAATGCCGGATGAATAAATATTATAGCTTTTGTAGATTCAGATTCATTCGTCCAATAGTGTATTGGTGTATTAATCAATACTTTTTCTTTCATCATTTTTCTTCAACCTCTTTAACAGTTCTTATTATATAAGTATATAGATTTTCATTGACCTCGTCCACTAACAAGTTTGCTTTCATTAATCTTCTCACTTCGTAATCTTTAAATTCTAAGCAGCATTATTGTTTACTTTTTGAAAATCCGTTTATTTCAATTAATTTAAATATTTATCTAGCAATTTGGAAATTTCCTGTATGTCAATTGGTTTGGCAATATGTGCATTCATACCAACATCTAGACATTTTCGAATATCCTCATAAAATGCATCCGCAGTCATGGCAAATATCGGTAAATTGGCATCTTCTCGATTTAACTTTCTAATCACTTCTGTTGCCTCATAGCCATTCATAATCGGCATACGAAGATCCATCAGAATTGCATCATAGTATCCTATAGAGGAGGCTTCAAACATTTCAACTGCCTGCTTTCCATTTTCCGCTCTTTCAAGACATAAACCTAATTCAGAAAGAAGATCTTCGGCAATTTCCCAGTTCAAATCATTATCTTCCGCAATCAAAACATACTTTCCGCCAAAATCTTTTTGCCCTTCCTCAGTAGCAGAATCATCAACCTTTACATAAGTTTTCAAGCCATGATATAGTGTAGACTTAAAAAGTGGTTTTGAAATGAAATTATTTATTCCTACAGATTTTGCTTCCTCTTCTATCTCACTCCAATCATATGCTGAAATCAACAGAATCGGAATATTTTCACCATACAGCTTTCGTATTTCACGTGCTACTTCAATTCCATTCATATCCGAGAGTTTCCAATCCAACAAAATGACATCAAAATCATGATTGCTTTTATGCCTTTCCGCAATAAGACTTAATGCACTTTCTGCACTGGTCCGCCATTCCGGTTGAATTCCAATAGATTTCAAAGATATCCCTGCACTTTCACATAGCTGCAAATCATCATCGATAATCAACATATTCCAATTTGGAAGTATCATTTCCTCTTCTTTCATATCGGCCTTCTTCAAATCTAAAGTTACATGGAATTCGCTTCCTTCTCCCAATTTGGATTTAACACTTATCGTTCCGTTCATTGCATCAAGAATATATTTAGTAATCGCCATTCCCAAACCGGTACCTTCAGTTTTTTGAACTCGTGCAGTATCTTCACGACTAAATGAATCAAAAATCTTTTTCTGATATTCTTGTGACATTCCAATTCCATTATCTTTAACTATCAAATGAACTTGGACATATTCTGCCCCTTTCAAAGAATTCTCCTCATATACAGAGACATGTATTTTCCCTTTTTCCGGGGTGAATTTCACTGCATTTCCTAATAAATTAATCAATACTTGGTTTAATCTTAAACCATCACAACATACATTTTCAGTGTATATATCTTTTATTGAAATATCAAATTGCTGATTCTTTTCTTTTACCTGTGGTTGTATGATATTTACAATACTTTCCATTGTTTCACGCAAAGATATTTGATCCGTATTGAGTACCATTTTTCCACTCTCTATTTTAGACATATCCAAAATATCATTAATCAGTCCCAACAAATGCTTACTGGACAAAGAAATCTTACGAAGACAGTTTTGTACATGCTCTTTATTATCTAACTCTGTACTGGCAATCGCAGTCATCCCAACAATCGCATTCATCGGTGTACGAATATCATGACTCATATTGGAAAGAAATTCACTTTTTGCCTTATTTGCATGCTCCGCTTCTTTTCTTGCCTGTACCGCCTCTTCATTTAATTGCTCTAATTTATGCATTTGTTGATGAGTCATTTTATAATATTGTACAAACAAAAGAACTAATGCAAACAAAACAACGGCTATCATAGCATAAACCAGATAAACCCATTGTACTCCCATCGTAAGAACAACTTCATCCAAAGTATCAAATGGAAGAATCAAAATCAAATACCATTCACTATAAGGAAGCTTTGTACAATACATATGACGACGAGCCGATTTACCTTCTAAAATAACGGAGTAATCTTTATTCTCTTCCATCGCATTAATAAACTCTTGAATATATTGATTCATTCTTTGCTCATCGGATTCATCAAAAACTTCATAAATCTGATCAAAAGAGCTTTCATTAAAAAAACTATTGCTTCGAATAACATAACTGCCATCTTTTCTTATAATATAGGGTAATACAAGTGGATTCTCAGTATCCAAAAACAATGCCTTTTGCATGTATTCTATCGGCATTGCCGCAATCAATGCAATTGCCTTTTCTCTACTTGCCATTTCATAATCACATGGAACGCCTAATAAAACAATTCTATTCCCACTTTTATCTGTTCCAACTGCAATCTTCTTCTCATGATTTCGCAAACTATTTAAAAAAGGCTGTGGATCTGTCAACCGGATTTCTTCTCCATAAATCATTTCAAACTCTCCATCATAAGAGTAGAATGCTAAATACTCAAATTCTCTTGCTTTGGCATTGTAAGTAAGATCTTCCAAAAAACTTTCATATGAAATATCTTCTGATGAATGAGTATCAACGATTGCCTGTACCATGGAAATCCGAAGATCAACAATTGTTTCATAATGAAGCGAGATTTCCTCACTCATGCCAGTCATATAAATCTGTCCTACACTCTCAATGGTTTCTGCACTTTTATTTTTGACAAAAACTGCAATAAATGCAAAAACAAGTATAATTAATCCCGCTAATGCGATCAAACTTTTTGTCATTGAATAGCTGGATTTTAATTTATTTTTCTTTTTTCCCATGCAAATATACCTCTAATTTCAACAAATTATAACAATTTAATTTGAGTTCTTATTATGGTATTTATTATATCAAATTTCAATTTCCATGCAAAATCAATTCTAAATAAAAACTCATCTTCGATGCTATAAGCATTAAAGATGAGTTTTCTTTAATCTTGTAAAAATGCAAAAATTTCTTCTTTTCTATCTTCTAAATCTTGA
>CATJXY010000052.1 GCA_949744505.1 uncultured Erysipelotrichaceae bacterium
AAAATAGCCTCTAATTCAAGCATAGTTAGAGGATCTTTCTTTCCTTTTAATCTCAATGTATAAGGATCAGATAATTCCGCATGTACTTTCCATGCTTCTTCTTTTGAAAGATATCCAAAACGAACAAATAAATTTCTTGTTCTGCTTACTCTTGCTTTTCTTCTGCGTAAAACTCTTCTTGTTCCACGGGCAATCCTTCTATCTTCCATTGATTCCCCTTGTGGTTCAAAAATACGTGACCCCAAATCTAAGATTCGATAAGGTTCGTTATTTTCATCCACGAGCATACACGCCCATCCCACAGATCCAACTCCTGGATCTAAGCCTAGAATATACTTATTTTCTTCCATAAATGTTCCTCCTACCTATAAAAAGAGCATGGCCCAATCATAACGAGTATGTTGGGCCAAAGCTCTGCAGTCTACCTTACGGTAGGACTCTGATAAAGAGTCTTGCAAAATTGAATTGTGCTTACAAAGAATTGGTGCTTAAGCAACTCTTTGTAATTAAATTTTTACACATTTCAAAATGATTGTCAATAGTCCATTTATACTCTGTACAATAAATTGAACACATATTTTATTTATTTTCATACCACATTAATCGTTGTACAAAAATCCCTCCACTCAATACTTTCCCAACAATTCCTTCACTTGTTTAATATAATCCTCTCTAAGTGATAGAGGATCTAATAATTCTATATTTCTTGCATATTGAAATGAAAATATCATAATTTCATTTTCAGTTGCAGTAATTCTAGCTAAAAACTTTTGGTTGATATCCGGCGATAAACTAACCGAAGTTCCAAAAGTATCAATAACTTGATCTAAAATAGAATAATCACAGCGAAGTGTAGCTCGAATAAAAGTTCCACTAAACATATAAGGTCGATCTTGTGAATACTGTTCTAACATATCTCTTTCTTGTGATGTTAAAGGATTTACTCTTTTTTTAATTATTCTACAATTTCGTATCTTATCAATTCTATAATTACTAAATTCAAATTCACCTAAATGATTATCGCTTTTTGCCACAAGATATGATTTCTCATCTGAATATACAATTTTATATGGATGTAATCGATATTTTGTATCTCTTCTTTGAATTAAATTTTTATTCAAATCAAAATGCATATAATCAAATTCAATACAATTTTGTTGATATATTGCATTATTAATCATTTCAATTCTAAAAAAGAATTCATTATCATGTAATTTATGATTATCTTTCCAATATAATTCCTTTTTCTTCTTATAATAATTCTCGCCTTGTGTCATCAAAAGTCTTTTAATTAAATCTTTGGTATGATTAGGTGAAACAGACTTCGATGCATGAATTGCATTAGCCAACAAGATAATCTCTGATTCCTCAAAAGTACGATTCATCAAATAATATCCTTGATGATTATCTTGATAATTACTGATATCATAATCATAATTTCTAAGTGCTTCTAAATTGGCATAAACCGTTCTTCTTTCAATTTCAATATCATATTCATCTTTAAGGTATTTTTGAATCTGTGTCGCACTTAGAGGATGTTCTTCATCACTATATTTTTCTAATATTTTCAAGCATCCTAATAAACTCTTCTTTTTCTCTGCCATTCATTCACCTTCTTTTATTTATTTTAACAGATACCCTGTACATTTTTATGAACAATTTTTAATTACTTATAAAATATTAAGTACATTTCTTTAATAGTTTAAAATGTTTTTATCAAGTAAAAAAATCAAATAAATTCACGGTAATGATTCCACCAACACCCCTTTTACTAAAAAATAACTGCAATTTTACAGTTTTTTTAGTACATAATTCTTTATAGACTTAAAAATGCCACTTTTATTAACATTTTTAATCTGGTTTTGTTATTCTTCGTTGGTGGTGTTTCCTTTTTTTATTTTGTATAATAAAAACAGGAGAAAAAATTATGATTCATGAAAATCTTTATACATTAAGAAAAATCAATAAATTAACACAAGAAGAAGTAGCCGAAAAAATAGGAGTCTCTCGTCAAGCCTTGGCTAAGTGGGAAAATGGAGAAACACTTCCCGATATAGAGAAATGTTCTGCTTTAGCAGATCTTTACAATGTATCTTTGGATAATTTAGTTCATTATTCTCAAGAAAAAGAAAAATATCCTATTCCCCCAAAGGGAAAATATGTATTTGGATTAATTCAATTAAATGAAGATGGAACTATAAAAATTCCGGATCAAGCAAAAGAAATATTTCAACTACATGCAAAAGATCAACTCATCCTTTTAGGAGATGAAAAACAAGGACTAGCACTCATTAAAGAAGAATCTTTTTTAAATATGATCGAGCATATGAAACAGGGAGATTTTTATGAGTAAAATAGCTTTTTTCTGTATCCCTGCACATGGGCATACCAATCCAACATTAGAAGTTGTTGAAGAATTAATTCGATACAATAATCAAGTTCGTTATTACTCTTATGATATTATGAAAGATAAAATAGCATCTACCGGTGCAGAATATATTTCCTGTGACACATATGATTCACAAAAACAATTATCTGAAAAAGATATTGACCGTTTTGGAAAAGACATTGAATTTTCTATCAAAGTTTTAGTTGATACAACGCTGAATCTAGACACATATTTATTACAAGATTTAAAAAATTGGAATCCGATTGTATTGTTGCAGATTCTATGGCTTTATGGGGTAAACTTTTAGCAAAGAAACTAAACATTCCTTTTATATCCTCTTGCACAACATTTGCCTTTAATCGATACTCTGCAAAAATTATGAAGCAAGATTTCAAAAAAATGATTCTTTCTCTTTGGCAAATGAATAAATGTAAAAAACACATTCAATTACTTCAAGATAAAGGATATCCAATAAAAAATGTTATGGATATCATTCAAAATGATAATGATACAGATACAATTGTCTACACCTCACCATACTTTCAACCATGCAGTGAAACATTTAGTGATAAGTATTCATTTGTAGGTCCATCACTTAACCCACCGAGAATTTCAAATTCTGAAAATTTATCTCAAGTCATTTATATCTCACTGGGAACTGTAAATAATCAAGTAACTTCTTTCTATAAAAATTGTATTGAAGCTTTTAAAAACACTTCATTTAAAGTTATTCTCTCTGTTGGAAAATTTCAAGATTTACACAGTCCTTATGAAAATATAGAAATTTATGAACATGTCAACCAACTTGAAATTCTTCAGCATACTTCTGTCTTCATTACTCATTGTGGCATGAACAGTGTCAATGAAGCCTTGTTCTTTCATGTTCCCCTAATTCTTTTCCCGCAAACTGATGAACAAAGCGGAGTAGCCTATCGAGTCAATGAATTAAAAGCCGGAACCTATTTAAAAGAAAATAAACCCAATATCATTTTTGAAACTGTTTTAGAAGTTCTAAATAATCCACAATATAAAGAAAATGCAAAAAAGATTGCAGAGAGCTTTTCACAATGTCAAGGAAGTAAACAAGCAGCTCAAAAAATCATACAAGTTATCCATAACAAATAATCTTAACCTTCAACATTCTTATATCAAGTAAAAAATCTTCTACTTTTTAATCATTTATGTAGAAGATTTTTAATTTTTATAAGTTTTCTTTTGCTTTTGCAAGCATCAACTTAATGCGATTGATTTGGTTGACTTCACTGGCTCCCGGATCATAATCAATGGCCACAATATTTGAATTTGGATAAACTCTTCCCATTTCCTTAATGACACCCTTACCTACTACATGGTTCGGCAAACAAGCAAACGGTTGGGCACATATAATATTTCCTACACCATTTTTATTTAACTCAATCATTTCCGCTGTCAACAGCCATCCTTCTCCTGTTTGATTCCCCGTATCAATAATATCTGAAACTTCTTTCATCAGTTCATGAAGATTGCTTAATGAATCAAATCTTTTACTATTTTTTAATGCTTCATTCATGACATTGCGATAACGATTAACGTATCCATCAAAAATCTTTTCAACCCATATGTTAAAAGAAGATTTTCCGAATTTCTTTGCTTTGATCGTTCCGTTATAAACACAATACAAAGCAAAATCAAATAAATCCGGCATAACCGCTTCAGCACCTTCTGATTCCAACAAATCAACGACATGGTTATTTGCGGAAGGCAAGAATTTCACCAATATTTCTCCGACAACCCCCACTCTTGGTTTCTTTTCATTCGTAATTTCAAGCTCATCAAATGCATTTACAATTTCTTGTACATTCATTTTAAAATCTTTAAATTCCGCTTCCTTTAAACTATCCTTACATTTCTTAGAATAAAAATTATAAAGTTCATTTGCACTTCCTTTTTTCATTTCATAAGGACGAACACGGTATAAACAACGCATCAAAAGATCTCCATACAAAACTGCTTGCATAAGCCTTCTGATCATAATTGGGGTATAACTGAATCCACTGTTTTTTTCGATCCCGCTGGTACTGATAGAAATAACCGGAATGTGACCCATTTGTGCTTTATCTAAAGCTCGTCTTATAAACCCGATATAGTTTGTTGCACGGCATCCACCACCGGTCTGAGTAATAAACAATGCCGTCTTATTTAAATCATATTTTCCAGATTGAAGTGCTCGGATCATCTGTCCAACTACAATCAAAGAAGGATAACAAGCATCATTGTTGACATACTTCAACCCTGTATCCACATCCTCTTTCGTTGCTTCAGGTAAAACAACAACATGATATCCACAATCAAGAATTGCTTGCTCAACAAGATCAAAATGAATCGGAGACATATTCGGTGCAAGTATTGTATAGCCTTCCTTCATTTCTTTTGTAAATTCTACCCTTTCAAAAGCACTGCTTGTAGGATAGAGCTGTCGTTTCATTTCTTTTCTTTCATTTACTGCACTAATCAATGAACGAACACGAATTCGAGCTGCACCAAGATTACTAACTTCATCAATCTTAAGCGATGTATAGATTTTTCCGGATTTATTTAAAATATCTTTTACCTGATCTGTTGTTACTGCATCCAATCCACACCCAAATGAATTCAGTTGAATCAATTCCAAATGCTCGTTTCCCTTTACAACTTGGGCAGCTCGGTAAAGGCGTGAATGATACATCCACTGATCCGAAACAAGTAACGGTCTCTCCACTGTTGCCAAATGAGAAATGGAATCTTCAGTCAATACCGCAAAACCATAAGATGTAATCATTTCCGGAATTCCATGATTGATTTCCGGATCCAAGTGGTAAGGTCTTCCTGCCAAAACAATTCCGCTTTCTCCTGTTCTTTTTAAATACTCAAGTGTTTCTTCTCCTTTTTTACAGATTGCTTGACGTACTGCATCGGCTTCACAATAAGCAAGATCTAATGCTTGCTCAATTTCCTTTTTAGAAATATCAAATTCTTTTTTAAATACAGCATATAACCTTTCTGCCAATTTCTTCTTATTATCTAATCCAATGAACGGATGGAAAAAACGAATATTTTCTTTTCGAATTTCCTCTACATTATTTTTGATATTCTCCGGATAAGAAGTAACAATAGGACAATTGTAGTGATTAAATGCATCTTTTGTTTCATTTTGTTCATAAGCAACGCATGGATAAAAAATTGTCTTAATTCCATGATTAATCAGCCACTGAATATGTCCATGAACAAGTTTTGCCGGATAACATTCCGATTCACTCGGAATGGATTCAATCCCCAATTCATACATACTCCTTGATGAGAAAGGAGAAAGAGTAACACGAAACTTTAAAGCCGTTAAAAAAGTAAACCAAAACGGATAATTCTCATATTGATTTAAAACTCTCGGAATTCCAATAACCCCTCTTTCAGCCAGTTCTTCATTTAGTGGGGTATAATTAAAAATTCTATCCAATTTATACTTATATAAATTAGGAAGATCTTGATGACTCAATTCTTTTCCCAATCCTCTTTCACAACGATTTCCACTGATAAACCGTTGTCCATTTGAAAATAAATTAACAGTTAAAAGACAATTATTAGTACATCGTCCACAACGAGCCATGTTTGTTTTAATTGTCAAATTCTTACATTCTTCATAGGAAATTAAATCTGTACTCTGTCCATGATAATGTTTTTTTGCAATCAACGCAGCTCCAAATGCCCCCATTAATCCTGCCAATTCCGGTCGTATTGGTTGAATCCCGGAGATATTTTCAAATGCCCTTAAAATTGCATCATTTAAAAATGTTCCACCTTGTACAACAACTCGCTTTCCCAATTCTTTTGCATCTGCCAGCTTGATTACCTTAAATAAAGCATTCTTAATCACAGAATAAGATAATCCTGCTGAGATATCGGCAACACTGGCCCCTTCTTTTTGTGCTTGCTTAACCTTTGAATTCATAAATACAGTACAACGACTTCCCAAATCAATTGGGTTTTGGGCAAATAAAGCTGCTTTTGCGAAATCTTGAACACTGTAATTCAATGACTTCGCAAATGTTTCAATAAAAGATCCACAACCGGATGAACAAGCTTCATTCAATAACACACTATCTACAACTTGATCTTTAATGCGAATACATTTCATATCTTGCCCACCAATATCCAATATGCAATCAACTTCCGGTTCAAAATGAGCCGCTGCATGATAATGAGCAATCGTTTCTACTTCTCCATAATCTAATTTCAAAGCCGCCTTGATCAGTGCTTCACCATATCCGGTACTACAAGAAGAAACCAAATGACAATTTTCGTTTTTCTGCTCATAAATCTCGCATAATGCTTTTTTCGCAATATTCAGCGGACTTCCTTCATTAGAACTATACATTTCATATAATAAATTTGCATCCTCATCCAATAAAACAACTTTTGTAGTTGTACTACCGGCATCAATGCCTAAGTATGCATTTCCACAGTAAGTACTAATTTCCTTATGATCAACAATGTGTTCATGGTGACGTTTTTTAAATACTTCATATTCTTCCTTATTACAAAACAAAGGCTCCAAATGTGTAATTTCACTTTGTAATTGCAAGGGTCCATTCAAATCATTCAATATCTCATCAAAAGTTTTGAAATTCTTCTCATCTGCCAATAAAGCCGCCCCCATCGCCGCAAACAAATGACTATTTTGCGGGTCAATGATTTCCTCATCTGTCAAATTCAAAGTACGAATAAAACTCTGTTTCAGCTCTGTAAGAAAGTGTAATGGTCCCCCTAAAAAAGCAACATGCCCTCGAATCGGTTTTCCGCAAGCAAGACCACTGATTGTTTGATTAACAACTGCCTGAAAAATAGATGCAGCTAAATTCTCTTTTCCTGCTCCTTCATTAATTAATGGTTGAATATCACTTTTCGCAAAAACACCGCATCTTGCCGCTATCGGATAAATTGTATCATATCCTTTTGCGTATTCATTTAAACCGGTTGCATCTGTTTGTAGCAAACTTGCCATTTGATCAATAAATGATCCCGTTCCTCCTGCACAAACCCCATTCATTCTTTGATCGATTCCACCGGTAAAATAAATAATCTTCGCATCTTCTCCACCTAATTCAATCGCAACATCAGTCTGTGGTGCTACTTTTTTCAAAGACGTTGACACACAAACAACCTCTTGATTAAAAGGAATATCCAATACATTTGCCAAAGCTAATCCACCAGATCCGGTAATCGATGACATAAATTCACATTCACCACATGCCTTCTTTGCATTAACTAATATATTCTTTACTGTTTCCTGTATATTTGCATAATGTCTTTGATAATCCGAAAATAAAATTTTTCCTTCATGATCCAATATCAGAACTTTCACGGTAGTAGATCCAATATCAATTCCCAATCGATTTCTTTTTTCTATTTTCTCCATATTCATCCCCTCAATCGTGATGCATCGTTTTACTTAAAAGACAGTTATCTGTCAATTTCATTAGTATTCGATTTAAACTTTCAATTTCTTCCTCAGAACAAATACTAATCATCTTTGTATCTTGCTCTTTCATAAAATCTTTTAAATTCTCATACATTTTTTTCGCTTTATCAGTCGGCTCAATAAACTTTAAACGTCCATCTGAGGAACTGTTAAATCGTAATATCATTTTCTTTTTCTCTAGTCTTTGAAGCAATCCGGAAATTGTCGAATGCTTTAAATGAAAGCGTGTTTCCAATTCCTTTTGACTGATATCTTTATTCGGATGCGTAACCAAATAATTAAGAATCAGCATTTGTGGCAAAGTCAAATCATGCTTACATAGCAAATTATTTGCCTGTGTTTCCAAATGATTACAGATTACTCTCATCATTACACCTAAAGGATATTCTTCCATATTTCAGTTTCTCCTTTGTACACAAAATGTAGCATACTACTTAATTTTATTCACAATCTTTTAATTGTCAAGAATGATAAATTCAACAAATCATGTCATTTTGTAAATTTTTCAATCATAGATAATTAAACTATAAACATGGCATTATGAAATCAATTCCTGTTGTATTATAACTAAAAAAAACATACTTCTAAATAAAAAGTATGTCACTTTATATTAGTAATACTTAAATTATTTTATATATCAGGGCATATACCAATAAGAATTAAATTGATAAAGATATGTTCTTGCCCCTTTTGGCATCTGTATTACAGCATTAAATACATTAAGATAATCCCCACATCCACTCCCTATATTTATTGCACCAAATGTTCCTAAAAATCCCCATTCAGGAAAAATCAGAAACAAAATAAAAGGAATAAATCCAAAAACTAAATTAGGTAGCATGGACATAAAGATAAAACGACCTTTACTCATCGTCTCCGGTCCGGTAACAAAAAGTATTCCCTGTTTAAAATTTGTATACAAGTACACTTCTTTTTTAAAGCACAATGCATGTAAAATTTCATGAGGAAATAAAACCAACACTGATCCTATACAAGCTAAAAAGCTAAATCCTCTCAATCCGTCAGCTGCCCGAAAAAAGAAAATCACAAAACAAAAAACAGTCACGGCTAATGCTAGTCCATTCGCAATAAGGCTTAATTCTTTCACCGTCTTTGGTTCTTTAAACTTCACTGCTCCTTCAATATGTTCTCCATGGGGAATTGATTCTTCATTCCCATTAAATTTTCCTTTATATACCAATTTCATAAATTATAAAACATTCCTTCCATTTTTATTTTAAAACAGAAATATATCGAAAATCAACCTATTAGTCCCTATCCTTCTATCAAATTGACAGGGTCAAGATTTTGCGTTAAAATATCCCATATGCCCCTATAGTTCAAGGGATAAAACGAGGTCCTCCTAAGACCTAGCTACAGGTTCGAGTCCTGTTGGGGGCGCCATAAATTTTGTCGGAAGCACGGTGTTTTCGGCTTTTTATTTTTTCTAAAATCCAAAAACTTTGATTCTTTACAATGGTTAAAATAGATATTGTGATTTTTAAATCCTATATAATAATTAGTTATCTACTACTTAACTGCCACAAAAAGACATGCTTCTTTAGGAACAATGATTTTCCCATTTTTTGCCAAGTCATTTTCCAAATAATTTCTTAAGAACTCAAGCTCACAATCTTCAATCGTTGCGATTGTCCTAATCGATTTAACCCAAGTCATTAATGGTTCTACTTCTGTAAACACAAGTGTGTCTTTATATTCATAACAATTTACCTGAGAAAAAAACTTTTTTAAATACTCTTCTCCATTTTGCATAGAAAAACCATAACTTTCATAAAAAGATTCAGTAAGTGGATTTTGTTTCTTTAAAATTTGATTTAAGAAATATCTGATTCCATAGTTGCTATTTGTGGAGGCATAAAAAACACCCTTCTTTTTTAAGATTCTACTTACTTCTGATAGTGCTTTGTCAATATCCGGTACATGGTACAGCATGTGATTTGCAATAGCGATATCAAAGCTTTGATTTGAATAGGGAATATTTTCAATATTAAGTACCTCAGTTTTAACATTCGCTTTTTCTTTAATATTAGAACCTATTGATTTAATCATACTTTCAGAAAAGTCCGATAAAATTAAATTAGAATTATCCGGCAAGGAATTCAAATGGTTGTTCCACTGACTGGCACTTCCACACCCCAATTCAATTATTCTCGCATTTTCAAATAAATCATATTTTTCAAATAAGAAATCAAAAAAACTTTTTTGATTAGAACTATATTTTTCATGAAAATTTGTTCTGATATTTAAGTTATCACTATTCTCATATTGTTTTTTTACATTCTTAGTGTTATCTATAATATTCATTCCATTACAATCCTTTCATTTATTAAAAACATAGCATCTCAATTAGTCAAAATCAAGCTTTTCCTCTTAGTAAATAACCTTTACTAAACAAAAATACCTATGGACAAAATGTTATAAATATGCTAGACTACCCCTGGAAAGAAGATGAGAAGATGTACAATTAATTCACTTTAAGTTAAGCAAAAAAATTAATTAGCTGCAAGGAATGCAGATTTTTGTTGAACGAAGTGAAGTAAGGTGCATCTTTTAAAATAATTATTAAAAGACTCCTTTTTTGTCGTTCACAAACGGCTTTTTTATTATAGGAGGAAAATTACTATGTTATATATAAATAAACTTACAATATTAAAAAAACTAGATATGCGTGAACTTTTAAGAGACTGTACATTTTCTGTTCTTCCCCACCAAAAAATCGGAATTATCGGAGAAGAAGGCAATGGAAAAAGTACCTTACTAAAAGCAATCCTTGATCCAAAACTGATTGAAAATTATTGTAATGTTCAAGGATTTGTCCAACATGAAAATCTCGTATTGGGATATTTACCGCAAAGAATGCCGGAAATATGGAAAGATATTTCTGTTTGGGAGTATTTCTTTAAAAAAGATCCAAACTCGGATTGTGATTATCAAAACATTAACAATTGTTATTCTCTTTTATCGACATATCAATTGAATGAAGAGGATTTATATGATAAAAAGTGCGGAGAATGTTCAGGAGGAGAACAAGTTAAAATTCAATTAATCAAACTTCAAATGCAAAATCCGGATCTCTATCTTTTAGACGAACCTACAAATGATTTAGATATTGATACCTTAACCTTTTTAGAAGAATTCATGTCCGATGAAATACAACCATTTTATTTATTTCTCATGATGAAACATTGCTGAGAAATGTTGCAACCGGAATTCTGCATTTAGAACAAATTCACCGCAAGACACAATCGCGATGGACTTTTGAAAATATTGAATATGATGAATATCTTGAAAAAAGAAATTTACTGAAAAATCGCCAGAATCAAATTTCTGACAAACAACATGCAGAATACAGGGCAAAAATGGATCGTTATAATCGCCTCTATCAAAAAGTAAATCATGCTCTGAATACCGTATCAAGACAAGATCCTCATACCGGATACTTACTAAAAAAGAAAATGAAATCTGTGAAAGCTTTAGAAAAAAGAATGGATAAAGAACAAGAAGATTTGACCAAGCGATTTGATGGCGAAGAAGAAATTAACTTCTTCTTTCAAGATTTTAATATTCCATCATCAAAAAAAGTATTAGATTATCAAACAAACTCTCTCACAATAAATGGGAAAGAGTTATGTAAAAATATTGATCTACAAATTTATTCTAAACAAAAAGTCGCTATTGTCGGTAAAAACGGATGTGGTAAATCAACACTTCTCAAGTTAATCATCAATCAAATAGAAAGCCAAGAAAATGTTGGATATATGCCTCAAAACTATGAAGATTACTTAGATCCGAATAGTACCGTATTGGACTTTTTATGTAAAGATAGAGATAAAGCAACTCAATCAATGTTACAAACATTTTTAGGTTCTTTAAAATTTACTGCGGATGAGATGAATCAGACATGCAAAGAATGTTCGGAAGGCCAAAAAGCTAAACTTTATCTTATCAAACTTATGTTTGATAAAAAAACTTTCCTGATTTTAGATGAACCGACGAGAAACCTTTCTCCGCTCACAAATCCCATCATCAGAAAAGCCCTTCATGATTATCCCGGAACGATTCTTTTCGTCAGCCATGATCGACTTCTCTTAGAAGAAGTTGCCACACAAATACTTGTCATGAATGAATCCGGACTTCATATTTTGTAAATTAAACGTCAATATCAAAGGGAATCTCTGAATTCTATGATATGATTAATATGAAATTAAAGGATGTGATTACTTTGAAAAGAAATATTATTTATTTGATCTGCTGTTTCCTTTTTCTTGTAGATATACAGATTCAAAAAGTTCTTGCAGAAGAAATTGAAATCAAATCTCCTTCAGCTATCTTGATTGATGCAGAATCGGGACAGATATTATATGAAAAAAATGCTTATGAACAGCGTTATCCTGCCAGTATCACAAAAATCATGACTACCTATCTCGCTATTACCTATGGTGATTTAAATGAATCTCTTACTGTTTCTAAAGAAGCCGTTGACTCCATTGGTAAAAATGCTTCTAATATGGCTCTTCAAGTAGGAGAGATACTCAATTTTAAAGATGCTGTCTATGGTGCTTATTTGATCAGTGCCAATGATGCTTGCAATGTTCTAGCCGAGGCCATTAGTGGTTCCACTGACAATTTCGTTGATTTAATGAACGAAACTGCTCATCTTGCAGGAGCGAATCATACTCATTTTTCTAACACAAACGGATTACCCGATGAAAATCATGTAACAACTGCTTATGACATGGCTATGATCACAAAGTATGCAATGAAAAGTGAAAAATGGATGGAGTTATTTACAACTGAATCATATACTATGCCCGCAACGAATCTAAGTAGTGAGCGAACCTTCATTATAGGAAATGAAATGGCTCTTTCAACATCTGATAATTATTATCCGAATGTTCTTGGTGGCAAAACCGGATGGACTCCGGATGCAAAGCTTACTTTAGTCACTGTATGCAGACAAAATAATAGAATATTGATTGCCGTCATTATGGGATGTGAAGATATTCAAAAACGATACAATGATACTCGCACTTTATTTGATTATGGATTCAAAATGGTTCAAAATACCTATTCTGCAAACGATTTTATTTTTCCGCATACAGAATTAACAAAAGAAAATGAAGTCATAGCGATTGCTTCTTTTACACTGAATGAAGATATTTCTTTTCTTTATCCTACCTCAATTCCCTTCGAAGATCTGACAATAAATCTTACAATTAAAAATCCAAATAATCCACAATTGATATCGGCATCTCTCAATCTTACCTTTCAAGATAGCCTGCTCTATACCACAGATGTTCAAATCGAACTATCCGATCCGCCACAATCAAATTCTTCTTTTTTATCGGATTCTCTATTAATAGTAAGTCTTTCTCTATTCGTATGTTTCCTATTTATTTTTCTTTTAAACAAAACTTCAAAAAACAAGCACAATAATTCCAACAATTAAAAAAGCAAGGGACATCCTCCTTGCTTTTAATTTATATTTGTATTCTTTTATTTTACTAAATGGAATTTTTCTTGACGGCCGGCAATATAATGAACCTTACCGTTTGTAAACAATACATCTGTTTCTGCTCCGAAAGTCAATGTGAGATTCCAACTCTTAACTTCACAGCGACAATTCAATTCAAGCGAATAAGCTGTATTATCATACATGAGATAATCACCTGTTCCCGGTACACCATCCTGCATATCCCACAATCCAATCGTTGGTCCTGCGGCATGTCCATGGAATCCAATTGGATGTGTATAAATGCATGGGTTGATGCCCTCTTCCTTGGCTTGTTTTAAAGCAAGTGCCAAAATTTCATTTCCGGATCTTCCTGCTTTAAAGTGACTAATCGTGATATCTTGCAAACGATTTACAGTCTTCATGACTGCTTTTAATTCTTCCGGTGCATCGGTTTCATCCAACTTACATACATAACAGTTTTCCTGAGTATCCGTACAAAGATTCAAATAACGTAAACCCACATCACAATGCAAAAGATCTCCAGGCATAATAACAGTTGTTCCTTCTACTTCGTTAACATCTTTTCTGCGAACAGAAACTTCAAAATCAAACCACGGTTGTAATCCCAAATCAATAACCTTTTGCAACATGAAATACTTTACATCATCATTTGTTGTTACACCCGGTGTGATTACTTTACTGGAGAAAGCTTCATCGATCATCGCATGAGCTATCTGCATGATTCCTGTATAAGCAGCCATCTCTTCTTCAGAGCGTGTTTCTAACCATCCAACACAAACATTTTCAGCATTTACAACACGACTCTTTTGATCTTCATCCAATGCATCCATAATATCAGCATACATCGTAGAAGATAAACCATCCGCAAACGCAAATGTTCTAGATATATTTAATCCAATCTTTTCAGGATTACACTGTTTGATCATACGATGTAAACATTCCATCTGTGTTTCGCATGGAGCATCTGAATTACTTCCCCATTTTGATCCTTTCGGATTCAACCATACTGAAGTATAAATACCATCTAAACCAACATTCGGTCTTGTCAGTGCATAACGTTCCACTTTTCCTTCTTTATTAAGATAGAACATTAAGATTGTTGTTCTTCTTGCTGTCATCATTGCACATGGTACCAATGTTTTCAAAACCGGATCTTCATTGTATTCTTTACATGCTACGACCCAACAATCAATTCCGCTTCTCTTCATGACTTCCGGTAAAATTGTATCCAATCTCTTCACAAGCCATCCATCTAAAATACGTTCTTGCTCACGGTAAGAATAAATCTTTGGCAACAATTCATCTGTACTGCTGCTTCTAACCATGAAATCTTCTGTCGAAATTCTCATTTTCTATCCTCCTATTACAAAATCACCATGTTCCATGATAACGACTTCCTGACCATCAAATGTTGTTCCGACAATCTTTGTTTCAGGAGTTCCGATCATGAAATCATTATGACTTGTCGCCACATTGACACCCTGTGCCAAAAGTTCTTCTGTGCTCATCTTGGCACCGCCTTTGATATTACTTGGGAAGCTTGTTCCAAATGCCAAATGACAAGCTGCGTTTTCATCAATTAATCCGTTAAAGAACACACGGTTCATCAAACGAATCGGAGAACGTTTAGAAACAAGGGCGACTTCTCCCAAACATCTTGTCTGTTCATTTTTAAATAATGCATCTCTTAATAATTCAACATTTTGGGAAGCAAAGCAATCAACAGCTTTTCCATTTTCAAAACGGATACCGAAATCTGTTACAAGTTTTCCTGACATCATGAGTGGGAATGATGCATAAGCAACACCATTTACAGTACGGAAATCAGGATCTGTAAAAATTTCTTCCGTTGGCATATTGGCAACATATGGATCCAAATTGCTGTCTCCCATATCTCCTGCACTGGTCCAAATATGATTCTTGACCAAATCCATCGTAATATCTGTACCTAATTCACTTGTAATATGAAGTGATTTAAAATTATACTCATTCAATTTAGAAGAAATAATTGACATTTCTTCACAATGTTTCTCCCAGTTTTCTACCGGATCACTCTTATCATCCACACGCATCATTGCACATAGATCATCTTCCAATTTAGCAAAAGCCTCTTCATCCGAACATTCCGGATATAAAGTTCTTGCCCAATCCATTCCGGCAACAACAGATCCGGTCCATTTCAATGTTCCTGCATGAATATAATGTCTGACAACATTTCGAACTTCATTGCTACTATAGCCTTGTGCTAACAGTTTATTGATCTCAACATCATTATTCAAGGTTGGATAGCTTGCTCTAAAGCCCATTTGAACACAATCTTGACGAAGATAGTAATCCAAGGATTCTTTCTTCCATTCTGGAACATCTCTTAAAGTTGCTTCATCACAATAGAGTGCTCTTAAATGTTCTAACTGTGGATCTTCAATGTGCATAACGACATCTTTTGCCCCCATTTCAAATGCTTGCTTTGCAACCTCTCGTGCTAACTCTAATCCATCTGTTGAAACTTGCAATAAAAGAATTTGTCCTTTTTGAAGATTCACACCCATTTTTAACAAGACACGAGCATATTTTTCTAATCGAACCTGATTCATCTGTTTTTCTCCATTTCTTTTAATAAGACTTCTTTAATTTGCTTTTCTGATTGTTCAGGATCATTATTGGAAACAACATGATTAAATAATGCAGCTAATTCCATCTCCATTTTAGCCTTATTTAAACGTCTCTCTACCGAAGCCTGATCATCATGATACAATTCTTGAATTTGTTTTTCCAACTCTTCAAAACTTTCCGGCATAACAAAGAAAGCTACAGCTTCAGGTAAATTTAACTTCAAAGCACCTACACCTTGAGCTTCTACCTCAATCAAAACATTTTTTCCATCCACCACAAGGTCTTCAACCTGTTTGCGTGGTGTTCCATAATAATACCCATTAAATTCTGTATATTCCAAGAACTCACGATTTTTAACAGCTTCTGCAAAATCACGATGAGAAACAAAGAAATAATCCTTTCCTTCCACTTCATTTGCCTTTGGCTGACGAGTTGTCATTGAAATAGAATAAGACAAGTTCAAATCTTTATCTGCCAATAAACGTTCACGAAGTGGTCCTTTTCCTACTGAACTTGCACCGCTCAAAATTACAACTAATCCTTTTCCCATATGTGCCTCCTATTTACATTCTTCTACTACTCTGCAAAGCAATTTATATGCACGATCAAATGATGCTAAATCCAACTCTTCTTGTGGAGTATGAATAAATCTTGAAATCGGTCCCATTGAAATAATATCAATATCCGGAATCATTCCTTTAAATACACCGCATTCATTTCCACCATGACCGGCAAGAGTAACTAACTCTTTACCATATAACTCTTGAACTACCTTAGCATACGTATCTCTCATCGGTGAAACTTCGTTATAATTCCATCCCGGATAACGAGCTGAGCAAGATACTTCAAATTTTAGAATTTCAGCTAAAGATGACAGGATGCGAACTAAATTATCAATTCCACTCTCTAAAGCACTTCTCAAAGAAACATGGAATACAATTGAATTTTCTTCCATCTCTACCACACCTAAGTTAAGAGAAGTTAAAGTCAACCCTTCAATTGCCATAGAACGATGTTGGAAACCATTTGGCATCAAATAAGCATAGTTAATAATTTGTTCACTGATTTCTTTCACAATTTTTTGTGCTGCCGGCTCTACTTTAATTAGTTCTACCGTAAATCCTGCATCACTGAATTCAAGTTCTGTCCAAACATCTTTTCTTGTTTTTTCTACAACCTCACGAATTTGTTCTTCTGTTGCACTTGATGTAAATAAAGCTTCAGCTTCACGAGGAATTGCATTTTCCTTTAATCCACCACTGTATTCAACAAGTTGAAGATCAACGCCGGCAATTTCAGCTTCCTTTAAAATTCTTATTACAAGCTGATTGGCATTACCTCTTTCTTTATTGATTTCTCCACCGGAATGTCCGCCTTTTAAGCCCTTTACAACTAAAGAATATGTTGCATCTTCATTCTTCTCATATTTCAAAGCTTTTCTAACATCCACACGACAACCTCCTGCACTGGAAAGCATCGTCGATGTTTCTCCACCACCATCTAAAGAAATCATACGATGACTGTGAATGTTTTTCGCATCAAGTTCCATAGCCCCAAGCAATCCGATTTCTTCCATAGTTGTAAAAATACATTCAAGCGGTGGATGCTTCAAGCTATCATCCTCTAAAATTGCCAACATATAAGCAACCCCTGTACAATCATCTGCACCGAGTGTTGTTCCTGTCGCTTTAAGAATTCCATCTTCCACTCTCAATTTTAGTGCATCTTTCATAAAGTCATGATCAACATCTTTATTTTTTTCACATACCATGTCGACATGTGCCTGCAAAATCAAAGGTGCCGCATTTTCATACCCCTCAGAAGCATCTTTGTATACAATTACATTATATACTTCATCTTGAATCGCCTTTAAACCATGTTCTTTTGCAAATTGCATGATATAATCGCTAATTGCCTTTTCATTTCTTGATCCATGTGGGATCTTGGTTGTTTCATTGAAGTAGTAACAATGCCGTTTAGTCAAATCAAATTCCATAGTTTTCTCCTCCTATTTTAAATGAGAATCCATCCAATTGGTAATCTCATTTAATCTTCTCAAGCGGTGAAGTGGCTTTCCACTTCTTGATAGTTCATGGTTCTCACCTTTGAATCCAACGAGTCTTGTTTCAATACCTCGGCATTTGAGTACCGTATAATATTGAATGGCTTCATCAATCGGACATCGATAATCTTCAATTGAATGAATAAACAAAGTCGGCGTTACTGCCTCATTTGAATATTTCAATGGTGACATCTCCCATAGTTCTTTTTCACAATGATACAAATCATCAAATTCTTGTTCAATCGGAAAATCAATTCCATAATCACTGGCACATACTTCTGTGATCCAGTTAGAAATAGAACGTTGTGATGCTGCGGCTTTAAATCGATCAGTATGACCAATAATCCAGTTTGTCATATAACCACCGTAGCTCCCACCGGTAACTCCCAAGCGATCAGAATCGATATTCGGATATTCGCTTAATACAAGATCCACAAAATCCATAATATCTTCATAATCTATTTTACCGAAATTCTTACGCAAATCGGCAAATTCATTGCCCTTTCCATCAGACCCACGTGGATTACAATACATCACAAAGTATCCCTCGTTTGCCCACACTTGCATTTCATGGTAGAACAATTCTCCATAAGCTGTTTTCGGTCCTCCATGAATATCCAAAATAGCAGGATATTTCTTATTTGGATCAAAATCTTTCGGTTTCAATACCCAACCGTCAATCGGAGATTCTTTCTTCAAAACTAACTTTTCCGGCTTCGCCACATAATATTCACCAAGCAATTTACTGAAAGAAGTCAATGGAATTACTTCATCCTTCACGATTTTCACAATTTCTTGAGTCTTTTGATCCTTCATGGCAATTCCATATATACAATCATGACCTAATGCAAAATCATCAATTGTTCCTTCAAAATCCACCACATGCGTTAATCCCTTTGGATCATATTTCAACAAAACCGCTTTACTTTTCTCTGTTGCAATAAAATAAACTTCTCCATTTACTTTATCATAATTTTTGAGTTTACCATAACGACAATCACTTCCGACACTGTTATAAAAACTAAACTCATTATCCAATACCAGGTTCATTTTTCCATCTTTCAATTCATAGAACTTTCCGGCTTCCATTGCCCCATATTCTTTGGCAAAGGTACCAATCACCATGATTTTTTCCTGATATACAAATACACGATTAATTTGCATAGTTTCTTTAAACAGCACTTCAGTTTTCAATGTATCAGCATTGACTTGATATACCCAACTCCATTTTCCTTTAAAAGTTTCAAAATCAATACCACTATATATGATATTTCTTCCATTGACATCAAAACTTTCCACATCCATCGTAGCCGGTGTCAGATCTGTAATCTGATATGTTTTCTTATTTATAAGAACGAGCCTATTTCTCTGTCCATTAATAATCCCTGCTCCATTGAAAAAGAACGGATATTCATCAAAAACAACATAATCCTCATCGCTTTGTTTCTTCTCATCGACAAGTTTTCTTTCTTCATTTGTAGCATGATGATAATTCGGATAATTACGATCAATGCTTATTAGCGCCAAGAAATTTTCTTCATCAAAATCACGAAGAGATGAAAGTGCACATGGAAGCTTAAAACACTCTAGTTCTTTTCCATTTAAATCAACTTTTCTGATTAATGTATGAACAGATGAATCCTTTTCATCACTTCCTACAAAATACAAGACATCATTGATCATGAAATTTGCGGTTCTCTTATCTTTTTTAATCACAGCATCAGTTTCATGCTTTAAATCATAAACATGAAGAAATTGTTGATAATCATTTTTATGAACTTCAGCTTTTGTTTCAATGTAAATGAGCTTTTCTTTCTTACTATCGATTTTCAAATCAGATAAATAGCTGTAATCAAACAAAGTTTCTCTCTTTAACTGTTTCATAACTTTCTCCTATACTGTTTTGATACGATCCCGATTTGCTGCTAAGAATCTCACTTTTCCATTATCTAAAAGAATACTTTCTTCAGTGAAGATAAATGTATCTCTTCCATACATCTTCAAGTTCTCAATAATACTCAATTCCAATGCATAACCTGTATTATCATAGACTAACCGATCTCCCTTAACCGGAATTGGATTTTGGTTAGAAAATAATCCAATTGTTGGTCCGGCACCATGTCCATGAAATCCCAATGGATGAGTATAAAGAACAGGGCGAAGTCCCTCTTTCTTACCTTGTTCAATACTAGCCGTAAATATATCATTTCCACTTCTTCCGATTTGAAGATTTTCAATCACGATATCTTGAAAGCGATTATTCCGCTTCATCGCTTCTTTTAATTCTTCCGGAAGCTCTTTTTCATCTTCTTTTAACACATAACATAAACGCTGAGTATCTGTGCATAAATTCAAATAACGAATGCCGAAATCACAGTGTAAGAGATCTCCACGCATGATAACAGTCTCTTCTCCATGCATTCCATCTTTTCTTTGAAGATCGATAGTCGGATCAAACCAAGTCTCAATTCCCAGTTGATTCACTCTTTCTGCCATATAATCCATTAAATCACGACATGTTGTAACACCAGGTAGGATTTGTTCCTTACTGAATGTGTCTTCAATAATTTTCATTGCTTCATCCATGACCATTGGATATACTTCTTTCTCACGCGCACAACGAGTTTCTAAGAATCGAAGTCCAACTTCATCACTGCTAATAAATTTATCTGTAATCTCCTTTGGTAATTCTTTCATCATTGTGCGATACAATCCAACAGATAATCCATCAGTAAACGCATAATCATCAGAAATATCAATTGCGATATTTTTAGGATTCAATCTTGTCAAGACACGTGTTAAAGCCTCCATTTGAGTTTCGTTCTTCACATCATAATCCTGAGTATAATACTGCTCTAAAACAGAATCATGCATATTAACACAAATTCTTTCCGTTTGTGTTAACACTAAAATTGTAATTCTTCTTGCGGTAGGAAACAATGTCGGAGTCAATGCATGAAACATCGGATCTTCATTGTACTCTTTTGATAATACGATCCAAGCATCGACATCACTTTCTTTCATAACTTGAGGCAAAACCGTTTCCAATCTTTCCCTCAATATTTCATCTTTAATTTGATTTTGTTTAATAAATGATAACATATTGTTTCTCCTTATATCCTGATTAAAATCAGTTCTCTTTGCGGTTCAACTAAGAATTCAGCACCATGTTCAGTAATAACAACATCTTCTTCGATACCAATCTTTCCCGCTGCCACTTTTACACCCGGCTCTAATGTAAAAACATTCCCTAATTGAAGCGGTGTATCAATTAACTCAGGGCGATTATATCGAGGTCTTCTGTTAGCCAAAATTGTTCCTCCATCATGGGTTTGGTGACCAACTTGATGCCCTAGAGCGGCATTCCATGAATCAAAACCCATATCAACAATCATATGTCTAGCAATCTGATCCACTTCAAATCCCGTTACTCCCGGTTTCATAAATTTTCGAGCAGCTTCAATTGCATCTCGAACCAGATAAAATGCTTCTTTAACCTCTTGCGGAGCATCTTCTTCATCGTCTTTCAAAACATAATACATACGTTGTAAATCACTGCAATATCCGTCTTTACTGACACCATAGTCAATATTAATCAAATATCCCGGAACGATCGGTGTAGAAATAATTCCCATATGCCCCGCCGGAACATTCGGATCTACAGCAACAGACGGACATTGTGAATCAGCCCAACTCATTCCATATCCTTCTGAATAAGCAATATCATGAAGGTAATTAAATATATCAAGAGAGGTTGTTCCTTTTTTACAAATAGATGGAACACTTCTTAAATACTCATCCGCCTTAATAGCACAGTCACGAATCTTTTCAATTTGTGAAGAAGTTTTTCTTCCTCTTACTTCACTGATAATTCCGAATGCGCTTACAGTTTCCATTGAAAAATTCAAGCTGGCAAATACATTTTGAAGATGTCTATACATCCCATATGTCAACCCATCACTGCTCGCATCACTACTGCAAATATCCAAAGCTAATGTTGCAGGTTTTAATTTATTAAGGACTTCTCGCATTGTTTCTTCCATAGACGATTCATATTCAATGACTTCATCAATTCCTTCACAGTTTCGATAAGTATCCCCATCTAAAGAAGAAACAACAGCAAGACACGTTGATTCTTTGGTAAAAATCAAGGATGTTGCAGCACTAAACTCCACTTCCCCCAATACCGGAAGCACCGGTTCACTTTTAATTGCAGTCGATTTACCGGCAATAAGCCATGCATCAACATTATTCTTTTTGATTGCCTCATAAATAATAGGCAGTTTTTCCTGATCAAATCTCATATCTTGCTCCTTATTACTATATAATTTGATAGTTTGGAGCCCAAAAGGACTCCAAACTAATTTAAACTTTAACTATTATTTTGCAGGTGCTTTTACATACCAAAGTAGGTAGTTAGATTGAGGGCTTGGAATAACACCTTCAACACCGGCTCTTTTCAAACAGATATTTTTATATCCGAATAGAGGTAATGTATAAGCCATTTCACGAACTAAATATTCTTCTGCTTCATGTAATGCTTCATAGCGCTCTGTTCCTTCCATTGAACGAGCTGCTGTAATCATTTCATCATACTTCTTATCGCCCCATGTTAATGCAGCAGTTTGCTTATAAGTTGCAGCTAAATCTGTAAAGTTTGTAGCATCCATATAGTCTGCAGACATCGCATTTCTTGCTAAATCATACAATCCATTTGTACGATCATCAAAGAAGGTACGAATTTCAGCTGTCTTCAAAGTTACTTCAACATTTACTTCAGCAAGTTGAGCTTTCAATACTTCTGCAACAGTATCATGCATAGTATTTTGGTTATAGTAGTAAGTAAGCTTCAAAGGATTAGACTCATCAAATCCAGCTTCTTTCAACAATGCTTTTGCTTCTTCTTTATCTGTGTAAACAAGTGCATCTTTTTCGTCTTGTTCCTGACGGAAATCACCGTTAGCACCTTCAAATCCCATTGGTACTAAACCATATAAAGGATAGTATAAGTCTCCGGCATCCAAAGCCTCAACAATTACAGAACGGTCAACACCTAACTGTAATGCACGACGTACGCGAACATCTTGTAATGCAGGTAATGTCTTAGAATAGCAGTTAATATTCAAATAGTAACTAATAACAGACTTTGTTTCATACAATTCTTCTTGTCCGGCATAAATTTTTGTAACATCACTGTTAACAGAAGTTGCGAAATCAATTTCTCCTGTTTGGAAAGCCATTAATTGAGCATCCATATCAGGCATGATCTTTGCGATCAATGTTTCAATTGTTACTTTATCAGCATAAACGAAGTGTTCATTCTTTTCCATAACAATTTCACTAGCTGTATCGATCTTAACCGGATGGAATGGTCCATTTGTAGGAACAGAAGGATCATTAGCCCAAGTATAATCATGATCTTTTGCATAATCTGAACGCATAGGCATAAATGTGTTTGATGGAAGCAATGAAATAAAATACGGACATGGTTCTTTCAATGTGATTTCGATTGTATTGTCATCCAAAGCAACAATTCCCATATCATCCATAGCAGCAACATCATCCATATTTTCACCATGTTCTTTAGCATTCACAACATAGTCTGTGATGAAATATGAATAAGAAGCATCAGCAGCACCCAATCCTACTGAGTGTTTCATACCATAGACATAATCAGCAGCAGTCACTTTTTGTCCATCACTCCAATAGTTATTTTCTACTAAATGAAGTGTGTAAACAAGTCCATCTTCACTGATATCATAGCTTGTACAAGCTCCGTTCTGTGTAGATCCATCTTCTCCAATGTAGAACAATGGGAAATATAACTGGTTAACAACCAATGAAGTAACACTGTCATTAGCCATTGCAGGATCCAAATATTGTGGTTCTCCACCTACAGCATAAGTGAAGGTAGTAGCATACTCTGTAGTTTCTCCTTGGCTATCATCACTGCTTTGTTGGCTGCTACTCTCTTTTGATGAGCATCCTGTAGCAAGAACGATGAATAAAACTAGAAGAGCACTAAGTAGTTTTCTTAAATTTTTCATTTTTCTTTCCTCCTATTTTTATTTTTCATATAAGAAACATGAAACTAATCTATTTCCTACTTGAATCGGCTGAGGCCGTTCCTGACGACAACGATCTGTTGCTTTAGAACAACGAGTAGAGAAAGGACAACCTTTTGGTGGATTAATTGGGCTTGGTATTTCACCTTCCAAAATAATTCGTCCTTTATTCTTAGCTGTATCTGGATCCGGAATCGGAATAGCCGACAATAAGGCAACGGTATACGGATGAAGTGGACGATGATAAACATCATTGCTTGGTCCAACCTCCATCATATGACCAAGATACATAACTCCGATTTTATCAGAGATATGTTTAACCATGCTCAAATCATGAGCAATAAACAAATATGATAATCCCATTTCTTTTTGGATACTTTTCAATAAGTTAATAACCTGTGCTTGAATAGAAACATCCAACGCAGAAATCGGTTCATCACAAACAATAAACTTAGGATTAACAGCCAAAGAACGTGCAATTCCGATGCGCTGTCTTTGGCCTCCGGAAAATTCGGCCGGATAACGACGGATATGATCCGGTTTCAATCCTACAATTTCAAGCAATTCAACAACTCTTTTTTCACGTTGTTCATCATTGTCATAAATGTTGTGAATAATCATCGGTTCTTTAATAATTTCACCGACAGTCATACGAGGATTCAAAGAAGCATACGGATCTTGGAAAATCATCTGCATATCCTTTCGGAAAGATTTTAATTCCTTTCCTTTGATCTTTGAAATATCTTTTCCTTCAAAAGTTATACTTCCGCTTACCGGATCGTATAATTTCACAATCGTTCTTCCTAAAGTACTTTTTCCACATCCGGATTCACCTACAAGTCCAAATGTTTCATTAGGCATGACATCAAAGCTAACACCATCTACCGCTTTAACAACCTGTTTCGGGGCAAAAAGACCTTTTGTTACATCAAAATGAGTTTTTAAGTCACGAACACTTAAAATTGGTTTATCTTGAACGTTACTCATTCTTTACCCGCCTTTCTATCATTCAGCCAGCATGCACATTCATGAGTTGGTGAAAATGTTTTTACATCCGGCATATATTCTTTACAAACTTTCATTGCATGCGGACATCTGTCTACAAACGGACATCCTTTCGGTGGATTCAACAAATCCGGTGGTGATCCGGCAATCGGGGTCAAATCATGATCACTATCATCCTCCGGATTGGCAATACAGCTCAATAATCCTGTTGTATAAGGATGTTTTGGATCATAGAAAATTTCTCGATCCGTTCCGATTTCAACAATTTTACCACCATACATGATTGCAACACGGTCACATAACTTTGCAACAACTCCCAAATCATGTGTAATCATGATAATAGCTGAATCACTTTCTCTTTTTAAAGTGTCAATCAATTCTAATACTTGTGCTTGAATTGTAACATCCAACGCTGTTGTCGGCTCATCCGCAATGATAAGCTTTGGATTACAAGCTAATGCAATCGCAATAACAATACGCTGTCTCATTCCTCCTGAGAATTCAAATGGATATTGAGTAATTCGCTTTTCAGGAGAGGGAATTCCAACCAATCGCATTAATTCCAAAGCTCGTTCACGAGCCTGTGCTTTAGTCATTTTTGTATGATTCATGAGCGGTTCAATAAGCTGAGTTTCAATTTTCAAGACCGGATTCAAGAAAGTCATCGGATCTTGGAAAATCATTGCCATTGTATTTCCACGCAACTCACTCATCACTTGTTCGTATTCTTTTTTCTTTTTGAACTTTCCTCGTGAAATATCTTTACCATTAAAAGTCACTTTACCATTTGTAACTTCTCCGTTTGCCGCTAAAAGGCCGATGATCGAATACATTGTTTGACTCTTTCCAGATCCGGATTCTCCTACAATTCCCAAGACTTCACCTTGTTCTACATGGAAAGAAACATCTCTTACCGCCTTTACCCGACCTTGATCGGTTTTAAATTCAGTACACAAGTTTTCTACTTCAAGCAGTGCCATCTTTTCTCACCTACCTTTTAATTTCTAATGCTTCTCCAATTCCATCTCCGATAAAATTCAAAGATAAAATTGTAAGACAGATTGCCGCAACCGGCCATATAATTTGAATTTGATTTACGAAAATTAATGCTCGACAATCATTTGCCAATTTACCCCAGCTCGGAATGGAAGGGTTCAAACCAATTCCGACGAAGGATAGGAATGATTCTGTGAAAATTGCAGAAGGAACCATCATCGTCAAACAAACTACAATCGGTCCTAAAGCATTTACAATTAAATGCTTCATCAAAATTCTCATATCACTGGCACCAAGAACTTTTGCAGCCAATGCAAATTCCATTTCTTTAAGCGACATAACTTGCGTTCTTACCTGACGAGCCATTTGAATCCACGAAGTCAAACAAATTGCCAACATCATAGAAGTAATACTATCGCCAAAAATCATCAAAATCAAAACTGTATACAACAAGCTTGGAACAGCATAGATGACATCGATGATTCTCATCATGATCATATCAACTTTACCACCTAAATAACCGGAAATACCACCATAAACAATACCAATAAATAAATTGATAACCGCAGTTGAAAATCCGATAGAAAGAGAAATTCTGGCACCGTACATAACTCTTACCATAATATCTCTTCCCAACTTATCCGTACCAAACGGATGAGCTAAACAAGGAAGTAAGTTCTTACTTGCTAAATCTTGTCCTTCATATGTGTAAGGAGAAAGCATCGGAACAAAAATTGCACCCAAGACCATAATTGCAAGGAATATCAATCCAAACAAAGCAAGTTTATTCTTTTTAAATCTTCCCCATGCATCTTTGAAAAAAGTTTTACTTTCAACGGCAATAAATTCTGAGTTTTTTTCACTATCATCTAATTTATCAAACATTTCATCATTTAATTGAATCTGACTCATTTTATCACCTACTTTCCAATCTTAATACGTGGATCAACCAACGCTGCAACAATATCCGATATTAAATTCATAACAATAACAATTGCACCAAAGAACAATGTTAATCCCATAACCAATGTATAATCACGATTAGTGATACTATTTGTAAACTCTTTACCGATTCCCGGAATAGTGAAAAGTGTTTCAATAACCATAGATCCTGTAATTAATCCAGCGAACATCGGTCCACAATATGTGATAACTGGGAGTAATGCATTTTTCAATCCATGCTTGATTATAACCCAAATCTCTTTTGTACCTTTACTTCTTGCTAAAGTTATATAATCCTTATCCATAACATCCTTCAAAGAACTTCTGGACAATCTGGTAATCATAGAAATTGAACTCAATGCCATCGCAATCGACGGTAAGATATAATGTTTCCACGAATCCAATCCAACAATCGGAAGCCAACCTAACTTTACCGCAAAGAAAATCATCGTTATCATCGCAAATAAGAAACCCGGTATTGAAACTCCCAAAGTTGCAAGAGTCGTAATTAAACCATTAACAAATCGACTTTTCGATAAAGCTGAAACAATTCCCAGTGCAAGTCCAACAAAGATTGCTATAAAGAAAGCAACAACACCTAATTTAGCCGTAACCGGTGCTCTTTGAATAATAATATCAGATACCTGCTGTCCTTTTTTAGAAATTGATTCACCAAAATCACCATGAAGTGCATTTTTAAGATAAATCACATACTGCTCACCAACCGGTTTATCTAAACCGTATTTCTTTTCCAATGCTGCATAAGTTTCTGCGGACATGACCTTGTTATCCTGAGTGAATGGTTCACCAGGCATTGCTCTGACACCAAAGAAAGTAATTGTTGCCAAGATAAACAGCGTCAACATTCCGATCAATAATCTTTTCACTATATATTTCAACATATCTGTTTCTCCTTTACCCTTATAAGCTATAATTCATTATAATTATTTTTAAGTTTCTACGCTTTGTATATCAGCTACAATATCTTCAGAAGAAATTATATTTCCTATAAATCCGGCTGAATCAAAAGCGCGTTTTAATCTTTCAAAAGTTCCTGTTGATAATCCATTTGCAACCGGATTTCTATCGGAAAAATTAAGTGCAATAGTATCAGGATTCTTCTTCTTGATAATTTCAGATAAAGTTGTTTCAAATGATACCGGAAATGCAACAACTTCATCAAATATATTCAGTACCGCATAGCCATTGTAATCTATAGGAGTACATACTGCGTAGCTTGAATGATCTTTACAAAATATCAATGCTGTATAGCCGATAAATTCTGCATCGCTAATCAACTCTAATACAGGTTCTGTATTCGTAGCACTTTCCTGGCCGGCAACGATCCACATATCAATATCTCTATCTTGCAGCGCTTGCAATGCTCTTTTGATTTTCTCACTAGAAAACATTTTATTTACGCCTCCCTTTTTTTAATATGTTTTTTAGTATACAGTCATTCACAAATATTTTCAACATTTTTCAAAGTCTTTTTTCTTATTTTTTTATTTTTTTCAATAAAAATGAAAACATTTTCATAAATTTTCATTTTACCTATTTCTTTTTCCTATTTCTCAAATTTCATTCATCATTAAACTAAAATAAATTTCACAGATAAACTCTGTGAAATTATTTAATATTAATTTTTAAATTGCTTTGAATTCATTTTTATTTACAATATTTTTAATCCAAATCCCTTTATGCACAAGAGTTAAACCAATGATAGCTTTGGGAATATCCACACATTGTACAAGTAAATAAACAAGAATAATATGAAATGAAGTATACCTTGTCAAACAATATGCTATCGGAAGTGAAATAATACATGTATAAAAACTATCAAACAAAAAGGTAAGTAATGTATTTCCGCCACATCTTAGAGTGAAATAACTTCCATAATATAATGAATAAAGAGGAATTGTCATAGCAGCAATTCTTAGAAGTGTCGTTGCCAAATACTTGATCTGCTCTGTTGTATTATAAATTTGAGGAATAGCCGGTGCCACGGAAAATAAAATAATACCGGTTCCGGCACACAACAAGAAATTAAAGACAATTAACTTAATATCTGTATCTTTTGCTTCTTCCTCTTTTCCGGCTCCTAATTTTTGTCCCACGATGATCGAAATTGAATTTCCCATCGCGTAACATATAATCATAAAAAGGTTGGTTACTGTTGTCGTTATATTCATTGCCGCAACAGCTTCTAATCCACGAGTCGAATAACATTGTGCGATTGCAGCCATTCCTATTGACCATAGTATTTCATTAAATAAAAGCGGCGCTCCTTTTATACAAATATCTTTCGCTAAAGAATACGGGACTTTGATTTCCTTGTATATATCTTGTAAAAATACATGAATTTCTTTATTTGAATGAGAAAAGAATGCTATAACAAATAATTCACAAAAACGGGAAATTACCGTTGCAATCGCTGCCCCTTGGATACCTAAAGCAGGAAAATTGAAATGGCCGAATATTAGGATATAATTTAAGATAAAATTAGTAAATACCGCAAAAAGACTCGCTACCATTGGGAGAATGGTTTCGCCACTTTCTCTTAATGAGGACGAATACACGGTTACAAGAAGAAATGGAATAAGTCCAACCATCATTATTTTCATGTAAGACCAACCATAATCCAATGTTAGCATTACATCCTTAACTTCATTTGTCCCTGAAGTAAGATACATCTGAATTAAAGATTGACCCTTAATGCCAAAAATCAAAAGTGCAACGGTCAAAATCAAACATCCGATCAATAACTTAAATCGAAAGCATGCCTGCATCCCTTTCACATCTTTTTTTCCGGCAAATTGTGCACTAAATATACTGGCTCCGCTAATAGCCCCAAATATTGTTGTATTGTAAACATTTATAAGTTGATTCGTTATTGAAACTCCACTCATCTGTAATGTGCCAACCTGACCAATCATAATATTATCGAGGAGTCCAACAAAATTAGTTATTCCATTTTGGATTATAATTGGCAATGCTACGACCATCACCATTTTATAAAACATTTTATCTCCAAAATATCTTTTCATACTTTACTCCTTTCACACAATAGATGTATTATACAATACATTATTGGAATCTCCAAATTAAAAAACAAATCATTTTCAGATTTGCTTTAAATTCGCACAATAGATTCTTGACTCCTCATTCCATGGATGATATCCTTGTCCAATATAACTAAAACCATAGTGTTCATAATAACCAATATGATCGGTACAAAGATATAACTTATCAAATCCGCCTTGAATCGCATCGCTTTTTGCCTGATTGATCAAAAGCTCGCCATACCCGTGATGCCGATACTCTTCTTCTACAAATAGTGCACATAACCACGGATATAAATCCATACGGCTAATAAAATCATTCGTAATCAATCCGGCACACCCTGCTATTTTATCTTTATCCATCAATAAATACCATCGCGGTAATGAATTGTTTTGATCAAAACAATGATTAATACAATCTTCATAAACCATTTTGCTATCTTCACTTGCCCATTTACTCTGAAAATACTCTATCGCAAGCTTCTTCATTTCCGGAAATTCAGTAACAGAGATTACTTTCATATTACGCTAACCCTCCCTAATACTATATTCATCAATTATTAATAATTTATTAGATACCTTCTTATTTAAAAGTTATTCTATCTTAAATACCTCTATTATTCAATAAAAAAATTGCTGTAATTGCAGTGAATTCACTACTCTTACAACAATTTTTCAATTTTATGCTTTGATTTCTTTACGCTTATTCAACAATACCATCATAATTGCAGAACCAAGCATCATCATCCACATATAGAAAGTAATAGAATTATCTCCTGTATTTGGACTATAATCAACTCTTACTTCTTCTTTAACTTCTTCTTCAGGTTTTGGTTCTTCATATTCTGAATAACTTGTACCATAACCCGGTTTGATTTCACCGTTAGGATAAACGCTGATTTCAGGTTTCCATCTGTCATCTACACCGTCGCCATCTTCATCAATTGGATCACGATAATCTGTTCCGGTTGGATCACCATCACCTTTGTCAATATTTGTATCCGGCTTCCAAATACCGTCTTTATTTCCACCTTCCCCACTAGGTTTCCAATCTCCGGTATTGTCTGTATCAATGTTGATATCCGGTTTTCCATCACCATCTGTATCAATGTTGATATCCGGTTTTCCATCACCATCTGTATCAATGTTGATATCAGGGATTCCATCACCATCTACATCAATATTTGTAGGCAAAGTTTCACCAATTACGACTACAATTGTATGATTACCTGTAACATTTTCGAACTTGAATGACCCATCATTGCTGATTAAATCAGGTCTAGATTTACCATCAATAATAACATCTTTTACTTTATATTCATGTTCTTCATCTTTTGTCATACTCCATTCAACATTGTAATCTTTACCACTTAAAACTGTACCACTAGATGTGATTGTTCCCGCAGCACCTTTGATTTCTGTTGTAATGTTGAATTTTTCTGTACGGAATTCTTTATCTGTTGGAACTTCTTTATCATTAGGTAATTTTTTCTGAACAAAAATTTCAACATTCATATCACTCGTGATATTTTCCAACTTATAATTGTTTCCGGTCACTTCAACTTCTTGACCATCAACAGTTACTTTAACAATTTCGTAATTGCTAGGAATTCCACTCCAGCTTACAGTTGTTTCTTCGCCTTCTTTGAAGAGACCTTTTCCTTCAACTGTACCAGCTACTGACTGATCTGGATTATTAATGTCTTTAATACTTCCTTTTACTTTAAATGTTGTTTCAGGAAGAGTATCAATTACCGGTTTACCTGTATCAGGATCGGTAACAGGATTACCATCCTCATCTTTCTTCTGATCAGCGAAATAAACTTCAATTTCATGATTCATAGAAATATTTTGAACAGCCATGTTGAAACCTGTTGTTGTCTTTGTATTAATCAAACTTTCTTCAACTGCATCTTCTGCATAAACTGTCAACAAGCCGAAGATATTTGCAGAAGCAACTTCTTCACTTGATTCAGATTCAGTATTTTCTACTGAATTCTCTTCTGATACTTCAGGAAGAGTTTCTGTTACTTCCGGTTCTGTAGAAGATTCATCAGCTTCAGGTTCATCGCCTTGAACTGGATCCTCATTTACTTCTTCAGATACTTGAGCATTGCTTTCTTCCGGAGTCATAGATTCTTCCGGTTGTGTTTCTTCTGAATCAACCGGTAATTCATTTACTTGAGAAGGATCTTCCTCTGTATTTTCAGAAGTTTCTGGTTCAACAACATCTTCTTGAATCAAAATTTCATCCAATCCATTTACTTCAAGTTCTTCACCATCTACAACAATTTTAATGATATAACTATTCGCATTTGGAGTAGCTTCAATCTTTGTGTAGTATTGACCTTTATACAATGTCTTTGATGCAGAAGCAGTACCATTACCATATTTATAAATGTTAACATCATATAATACAGGTTTAACTTCTACGATAACATCTGTATCTTCTGTCAAACTTCCCAAATCAACAGAATTCAAATCTTTAACATCTACTTCATTACCATTGATTGTTACTTTTTCAACTTCATAGTATGTGTAGTCATCTGATGTTGGATCAGCGTCATTAGAATTAATATCCCATTCAACTTCATAAGGAGTTTCAGACTTAATTACAGCACCACCTGTAATTGTTCCCGGACCGCCTACAATCTGAGTATTGACTTTAATAAATGAATCCTCTGGATAATCCGGTTCAACAACATCATCATCCGGATTTTCCGGCTTTTCTGTGTAATAAATATCTACTACATGGTTACCTTTGATGTTATTTAAAATTGTATATCCTTTTAATACATCGTCCACAGTTTTAGTTCTTGTTGTAACTTCTACACCATCAACTAAAATCTTATATGGAACATACTTATCATTTTCAGCATCCCACTGTACTTCATATCTGCTTCCACGATCTACAACAGATGATGGACTAACTTTAATTGTACCATCTCCACCATAACGGTTGACAGTTACTGTGTAATATCCATCCGTTTGGTTACCACCGGCAGCAGGTAATTTTGAAACCTTAACGACAATCTTATGGTTAGATTGAACTCCAGTAAAGGCAATTTCAGCAGCGTCTAGATTTGCATACTGTTCACCATCTACTATGATTTCACTGACTTTGTAACCTTCACCGATTGTCCATGTAACTGTAACATCTTCGTTCTCATTTACTCTTGTTGTCGGTGTAATTGTGCAGCTTCCATCAGCACATCCCTCGATTGCTGTTTCTATTTGATAAACATTCGGAACATCTACAGGAGTATTTCCTGATGGACCCTTTCCTTCTGCAAATTCAACATAAACTGTATGATTTTCATGTACATTTTCAAGTGTCAATCCATCTTTTCTCAACAAGTCATCACGAACAACACCATCTACCAAAACTCTGGATACATGATATCCTTCATTTGCTTTCCATGAAACATACGGAGAAGATCCTTCTTTTTGATTCAATGCACTTACGCCTGTACCGTTTCCTTTTGTGATAACTCGAACATTGAAGTATCTATCATAATATAATTTCAATGATAATACCGGGTTACCGGTTACTACACCTTCATAAACATTGTGAACGTTATTTTCATTAAACCAATATTTAACACCATTAACTGTAATCTCAGAGATTTTATCTCCTTCACTTACAGAAACTTTTTGTTCAGTTGATCCTTGGTTAGTCTTTGTGCTTGCAGCATCTTTTCTATAGATGTATTCACCTGCAGCATTCTTCTCACCAGAATTATAATAGTAATCTACGGTATATTTTGTATCATTTCGAGCTTCCCAAACAGCTTTGAAAGTACGATTTACTTTTTGAGTTCTAATTGTATTTTCTGCTTCTGCATAAGAAGTCTCAGTCATTTCTCCATTCTCATCCAATAACTTCCATCCTTGGAAATCATATCCAGGTTTTACCGGTTCAGGTTCAGCTTGATATGCTTCCGGTGTTGCTTTTGAATATGCATGATCCTTAACGGTAGATCCTCCGTCGGAGTCAAAACTTACAACGAACTTATTTGGGTCTGTTTTCCATACAGCATAAACAGTTAAATCACTTGCAGGCATTGTTGCCGGAACAGTTACAATACCACTAATTCCCGCACCCAATACAAATGTATTATCTGTATTATTCATAGCATTCTTTGATGTAGACCAACCTTGGAAAATATATCCAGGCTTTGTCGGTACACCACGACCTGAAGTAGGAATTGCCTGTACTCCGCTGTCAGAACTAATATCAGATGCAAGCAAGTTTTGCTCATAAGGAACGTTTTCATAAGAACGAACATTTCCCAATGATCCGCCGTTTGCATCAAATCTCAATGTATACTTAGAAACTTCCCACTGAGCAACTAAATAATAGTAGTCGCTTTCAACATAATCTTTACCAGCATTAGAAGAAGCTACAGTAACTTGTGTTGAAATAGCTTCAACATTTGCAGCATTACTGATAAATGCCGGATTTTCTGCATCCGCTTTCACATGAGATTTCAATAATTTCCATCCGGTAAATGTATATCCCAAACGAGTTGGTGTCACATGCTGATCATCAATTTTCTTAATTACAGAAGAACCACCAGGAACTTCAAAGCTTGTTCTACCATCAATAGTTCCACCATTTGCCAAATAAACAAGGACATTTTGGTCTCTTGAATAAGAAGGACGAATGATAATTTCATGATTTTCATCCGGTTTTGGTGTTGTTCCAGGAGTTACATCTTCATCTCCATTATCTTTCCATCCACTGAAATACTCATCTTCGTCTCCAGAATCAGGTACATCGTCCTCTTCCGGTAAAACGATAATCGGATTATCACCGATAACATAGTAATCTTCAATTGGATTTCCATCAGGATCCTCAACACGGACATGTACCGGTTGGAATACTGCTTCATTACCAATGTTTCCACATTCATCTTTTACCCATACAACGATTGGTTCTGTAGATTCAACTTCAATCGGGAATGAGTATTCATGACTGATATTTTCAAGATAAATCCAGTCATCTTCTGTTGGCTTGTAATCTTTATTATTTGTAACACAATATGCTGCTACACCGGAACCACGTCCATCTTTAATAAAGGTAATACCATCTTCATCAATTCCTTCACCAGTATCTGTTAAAGTAATCTTAGCTTGATTTCTTGAAGTATTTTCTCCTTTGATAAACGGATACTCATTGTCTAAATAAGCTGTCAAATATGTCTGGAAAGTTTTTGATTCATTTCCATTTTGATCACGAACTGTTAATTCAAATACATAGGTTCCTGAAGTACTATTTTTTGTGAATACATAATTCGGAATCTTATCCAATCCATCTACCCATCCGGTTCTTACCGCTACAGCACCTTTCGGATCATATACTGTATAATTATATTGCGAAATTTTTCCATCTGCTCCAGAAAGAAGACCGATAGAAGATTTATCATGAATATTAACGGCAACTTCACTATTTGTCAAAACAAGGTGTTGAAGGTGAATTGTCATTAACTGTGAATCATCTTCAAGATTTCTTACAAAGAAGTTTGCCAAAGGAAGGTCACTGGAAATATTCGCTTTCTGGAAGTGATTTTTCTCAAAGTAATTCTTTGAAATGAATTCAGCCATTTGTCCTACATAGTCATCTGTTGTTGCAATACAACCATTCGCAGAACCAAGACCTTGGTGAACAATGTTTCCATCAGCATCTGTTTTCAAAATCGGATTACCCAATTCATCTAACTTCAAAGACCCATCCGGATTCTTTTCGTATTCGGAATCAGTAACTACTTTTCCATCTTGAGCATTAGAAACATAGAACAATTCGTTTTCATTCATACGATTGATTCCATCAGCATAATCCTGCTTTCCTTCAGTAGGAATTCCCGGATTTCCGCTATCTCCTGCCAAGTTAATGAAATACTTATATTCTGCTCCTTCATAATATTGAACATATTTCAAAGCATCAAACGCTGAAGCTTCATAAGTCATTTCCAAATCAGTATAAATAATTGAAGAGAATCCGCTACAACCATGTGAAGAATATCCAACCCATGGTCCAAATCCATTTAAGGTATTTGCCGTAAACTGAGGAATCTCTAAATTACGAACTACATCAACCGGTGCAGAAAGATTTCCGCTCGCATCATAAGCTTGTTGCTGAATTGTTAAACTTTCTTTTTTCAATTCAACAGTAAGACGAATTTTCTTAAGGCTTCCCAAAGAGAAACTTCCGCTCTTTATTGAAGTTCCTGCAAATGCATTTGTCAAAGAATCTGCTGCAATATTGTTAATTTTTCTGATTTCCCAAGCACCTGTTCCACTTGCTGCTGATCCTGCCGCAAAATAAAGCAAATATCCGGAAACCTTATCATCAGCTGCCGTCTCTGTTCCTTGATTTTCAACTCCGGCATTCATAAAGAATCCAAAACCTGTCAATGTATGCGTATTAATGACAGATGCATCAATATTGAAACTGAAAGTACGTGTACTTGAACTAGGAGCTGGATAAACCATGAAATCTGCATATGCCGGTTTTCCATATCCTGCAAAAGCCATATTGGTTGCACCATTTTCACTTTGATAAATACCAATATGTCTATTAAATTGAATACATGCACCATTTGTAAATTTGTTTGTTGTTTTATTGATATAACTTTGAATATCAGCACCTGCCGGTGCACCCATACTACCTGCATCAGCAATACGGACTGGTTGCATAGCTCTCTGATCAGCCGCAACTAAACTCTGATAGTGAGCATTACTATGATAGTGGTCATATACATGCCATCCATCCATACTTGAAGCATCAATAGAAACCGCCGTACTAGTTATACGGAATGTCGACGGATCCATTCCTTGGTCAATTAACTTTTGCGTTAATTCCTGCTTGAAATCCAAGAACGTTCCCGGATAATCTGAAGGAACATTAACCGCAATATCAACTACCGGTGTCGGGTTAGTACCAACGTTAGCTGCAGCACGCACTTCTTGGGTACTGTCTTTTGTGCTCATGAAACAGCCCATGACCAACGCGATACATAACATGACATTTAAAACTTTACGTTTCATTTTCGTACTCCTTCCTTTCTAAGCAAGAATGAAGAAGGCCAATCATCAGAAATAACCCCAAAATTGATTACTAACAAAAAACTTCTTTCCCAATCCATTTTTCTTCAATCTTGTTTATTTTTATTACTAATGATTATAATATCACAATTCTTTCATAATGTCTTTCATTTTTACTTTTTATTTATTAATTTTCATCATTATTTTTAATTACTAATAAAAAATAAGACTGTAGTACAATTTTTTTGATTTTTATCTTGATTTACAACAATAAAAATACTCTTCCCTATTTTCTTCATTTGTGAAAAAGCACGATTAATTTCTCAATCGTGCCTTGATATTTTACACTTTATTCTTTAAATCGCTTGTATGATCCACTTTTGGTCTATAAGTTTCAATAGCAGTTTGTAAGTATTCCAAAATCACACTCGTCGCTTCTATCAATTTAGAAAATCTTGTGTATGTTGCGCTTTCCTTCTTAGCATTATTGATACCGGTGACACATTTTCTTTTAATTGAGGCAATTTGTACAGTTGCCTTTTCCAGATCTTCTTTCAAAACTACATTATCAGGATTGGTTAAGATTGCTTTAGAAATATATAAAGCCTTGATTCTATTTGTATTAAGAGAAAATGGAGAAGTTCCTTCTTTTAATTTCAATCTAACCTTCTCACAATTCGCAATAGAAGACTCAATAATTTCCAATGTATCCTGTATTTGTTTTTCTGTGTATTGAGTCATCTTCTCACCTCCCAAAATCTCATCATTCTCTTATTTTCTGTGCATAGAGTTCAACATACACTTAATAAAAAAGTCCATATACCATGTATTTCCTTTATATAAAGGAAGCAGCATGTTAAATAGACTTTTAAAATTTGGCATGAAATTGTCGATATTTATCAAATCTATATTTTCCCAATAGCACCCAAATTAATTAATCAATATGGTGGAGCTGAGGGGAATCGAACCCCTGTCCAAGAATTGCCTCCCATTTAGACCTCTACAGTTTATTTCGTTTTTAATAAAACAAAGACACTAAACGAACAAACAGTCTTTGAGTTTTCCTGTTTGATTTTCGTGCTTTTGTGCCAGGATCACAATCGCCTTATCCTTTATAAAGTGATGCCGGTGTCTGACCTAAAGGCAAATCATAGCCGACAGCTGCAAGCCAAATGTTAGGCTAATTAAGCAGCAAAACTTAATCTGTTTCCAGTTATTTTATTTTGGTACTTAGGGTACCACTCCACTGCAGTCTAAATCAAACATAAACCTGTCGAAACCTTTACAGCCCCATTAATTAATAGCGAAGCTTTAGAGCTTTTTCCATCTCTCTTTTCGCATCTTTCAGCTTCGCATCCTCACGCTTATCATAAAGCGCTTTTCCTTTTGCCAATGCAATTTCCAATTTGGCTCGTCCATTTTTTAAGATCATCTTAACCGGGACGATCGTATATCCTTTTAGCTTCACTTTGTTTTGAAGTTTTCTGATTTCTTCCTTATGAAGTAAGAGTTTTCGCTCACGAGTTTCATCGTGATTGAACCGATTACCGAAATCATAAGCAGAAATATGCATTTCCTTAATATAGGCTTCATTGTCAATAAAACTGATATAAGCATCTTTGAATTGAACCTTACCAAGTCTAATTGATTTGATTTCTGTTCCTTGTAAAACAAGTCCTGCCTCATAAAACTCCTCGAGAAAATAATCATGTGAAGCTCTACGATTATAAGAAACTACTTTTTCACTCACGATCTCACCTCTTTTCTAGTATACCACAATTCATCTTCTTTTTCTCGCTCCCGCAACGACAAAATCAATAATTTGTTTTTCTTTATCTGCCGCTAAAACTTTAATTCTGACTTTTTGCCCTAATTTATATATCTTATGTGTTCTTTCTCCCATTAATGAGAAATTAGCAGGATCATAATTATAATAATCATCTTTTAGCGTGCTGAGTTGAACAAGCCCTTCTACTGTATTTTCAAGTTGAACAAAAAATCCAAACTTGGTCACCCCACTAATGATACCATCAAAATATTTTCCGACAAAGCGAAGCATATACTCTGCTTTTTTCATATCCTCCACTTCTCGCTCCGCTTCAATAGCGATTCTTTCACAAATCGAAGTTTCATCCGCAAGTTCTTCCATTAGAATTTCATCTTGATGTATCGATTCTTTATCCGCATTCAAATCAAAAAAATATTTTCTTAACATGCGGTGAACAATTAAATCAGGGTAACGACGAATAGGCGATGTAAAATGTGTATACTCTTTTAGCGCTAATCCGAAATGCCCTAAACAATGACTGTCATATTTTGCTTTCTGCATAGACCGTAACGCAATTAAAGATAAGGCCGGATAACAGTCTTCATCTTTAAACACCTCTAACATTTCTTGAATCTGATTTGGCTTTAAATCATCTAATCCACCTTTAATTCGATATCCCATAATTAAAGCGACACGAGCCAATTCTTTTGCTTTCTTTAATTCCGGTTGTTCATGAATTCGATACAAAGAGGGTATTTCCATCCACTTCATATGAGCGGCCACACATTCATTCGCACATACCATGAAATCTTCAATCATTCTTTCTGATTCTCCTCTTTCTCTTGGGAAAATATCAAGAACATCTCCGTTTTCATTCACTTGAATCACTGCCTCTTCTTTATCAAAGCTGATAGAACCGAGTGACTCTCTTCTTTTTCTGATCAAAGAAGCACACTCTTGCATATCCTCAAATAAACTTCCCAATCGACGATATCGATTGCATAATTCAGGATCCTGATCTAAAATACGATTTACATTTTCGTAAGTCATTCTCTCCGTACTCTTGATGTAAGATGGATAAATCTGATAGCTTGCCACTTCACCGGATTGGTTAATTTCCATATCACACGTTAATGTTAAACGAACCACATGCGGATTTAAACTACATATTCCATTGGACAAAAGTTGTGGAAGCATCGGCACGACACGATCTACAACATAAACAGAAGTTCCTCTTCTTCTCGCTTCATTGTCCAAAGGGGAATTCTCCGTGACATAATAAGAAACATCCGCAATATGAACTCCTAATTTAAACCCTTCTTGAGTACGTTCTATACTGATTGCGTCATCGAAGTCTTTTGAATCATTTCCGTCTATTGTCACAATGGTACGATGAGTTAAATCTGTTCTTCCTTTTTTTTGCTCAGCACTGACTGTTTGATCGATAGCTTCCGCCTGCTTCATCACATCTTCAGGAAAATCAGGCTCAATGTTATGCTCTAAAAGTATACTGAGAATATCCATTCCCGGATCATCTTTGTGTCCCAATATTTTTTCTATTTCAAGATGCATGCACTTTCCATATTGGACAATCTTCATCAATACTTTATAGCCATCAATTAAATGAAATGCTGATGCATTGATTAATTTGAGTTTAGAATGAATGGTTTTATTTTCCAAGCTTACATGAATTCCTCGTTTTAGATGAATCGTTCCAATCAAATGCGTTGTATTCCTCTTTAAAACTTTAATGATACTGCATTCCCTATCTCCGCTTTTATATTCAACCTTCTTTGCGGCAACTTCATCCCCATTCATCGCATCCACCATATTCTTTTCATTCACATAAATACCGGATTCTTCATCTGCACAATCTACAAATCCGAATCCTTTTGGATTGATGCTCAATTTTCCAATGATGATTCCCGCTTCTTGAATTGAAATATAACGGTCTTTTTTATCTTGAGCAATCTCAATATCTTCCACCATTTCATTCATTGTTTTTATCAAATACTTAAATGATTGTGTTTCTGTACAATTTAAAAGAGTTGCCCATTCATGAATATCCAATGGATGATACGTTGTCTTATTTATTTCATTCAATATCTGTTCTTTCAAAATCATTTTTTCACCTCCTTGCCGTAAAAAAATAAAAAGGCCTTTCGGCCGCTTCTATATAATTCTGATAAGTATAACTAACACGAAGAATGTTACCCCTGTAATAAGAGTCAGGTTAGAAATAACTTTTTCAGGTCCTCTCTCTTTTACATTGGCAAACAGATTCAATCCACCGCTTCCAGTAAAAGCGCTGCTCAATCCATCTGATTTTCCGCTTTGTAACAAAGAAAGAAGGATTAAAAATACGGCCACAATCATAATAGCAATTTCTAAGAAATCTTTCATTTTAATCTCCTTCCTGCAAATATCTCATTTATGCTTGTCTATTATAACAAAATCATATTAAGAATGCAAACATTATTTAATTGACTTCAAGATACGCTCTGCCTCTTCATGGCTTTTCATGACAACAATTTCTAAATGTGGGAACTCTTTTTTCAAGCTTTTCAAATCATCCAGCTTATAATCCCATATAAATTTCATAAATTCTAAGTCGATTTTTTCAACGCAATTTTTTGGCATATCCACTCTACTTTTTCCCCAATTTAAAATTGCTCGTTTTATGTAACCGTATAAAGATTCAATACGAGGAAGATCATAAGCATAAAGAATTTCTGCTTTTTCACACCTCTTTTTTAAAGTACGCGAAAAGTTTCCATCCATGATCCACTCTTCTTTTTCCAATGCTTCATCCAATTTCAAATCAAATTCTTCTTTTGTGCTTTGAACCCAATTCTCATTCCACCAAAGTTGGTCCAAATGAACAAGAGGTAATCCCGTTTTTTTCGCAAGTTTGATTGCAAATGTTGACTTTCCACTTCCCGGTCTTCCGATGATACAAATTCTTTTTGCCATAAGTTTCTCCTTTTCTAGGTTTTTTATTATAGCAAAACTTATTATTTTTACAAGATACCTCTGTTTGCAAGAGCATTATTACTATTTTTTGTGAACTCTTTTTGTATGAGAAGGTTGACAAAGCTTCAATCCTATAAGTATTAAAAATACAGGCCAGTATTGTTTACTGATTGATGCAACATGGTCTAATAATAAAAATATATCCAATGAGGGATCAATCAAAAGGATGACTCCCGAAATACAAAAAATAATGCCCAGCCGACTCCTCATAACCTTTCCTCCTTTATAAGGAAAGTATAAGATTTCAACTGAGCATTTTTTGTCAAATTAATGCACTTTATTTTGTAGCATCAATAATTTCAGTAAATGAATCCTCTTTAAGACTTGCTCCACCAATCAAAGCACCATCAATATCCGGCATAGCCATGTATTCTTTGATATTGTTTGGCTTAACAGATCCACCGTATTGAACACGTACATTTTCTGCTGCTTCATCCCCATACATCACACGAACTTGATCACGAACGATAGCACAGCACTTTTCAGCGATTTCTGTATTTGCACTCTTACCTGTTCCGATAGCCCAAATCGGTTCATAAGCAATAACCATCTTTCCGACACATTTAGGGCAAAGATCTTTCAATCCACCGGCAATCTGAGCACGAATAACAGCTTCGGTTTCACCGGCATCAAATTGAGCTTCGGTTTCACCACAGCACATAATCGGTGTAATATTTGCTTCAATAAGACGTTTTACTTTCTTATTTACTGTTTCATCTGTTTCATTGAACATTTGTCTTCTTTCAGAGTGTCCGATAATACAATGAGTCACTCCGATTTCTTGAAGCATTGGTACACTGACTTCTCCGGTAAATGCACCGGCATCTTCAAAGTGACAGTTCTCTGCGGCAATAATCAAATTTTTTGCATTCTTTACACATGTTTCAACACATGTAAACGGAGCACCGATTCCATAAGTTGCAGCAGCACCTTCACATTTTGGATCGATTGCTTTTACAAATGCTTCTGCATCCTTATTCAATTTATTCATTTTCCAGTTTCCAACAATAATTGGTTTTCTCATAATACCACTCACTCCTTCTTATTTATCTTGAATTACAGCAATACCCGGAAGTTCTTTTCCTTCCATGAATTCAAGAGAAGCTCCACCACCGGTTGAGATGTGTGAGAATTTATCTCCGAATCCTAGGTTTTTAGCAGCGGAAGCACTATCACCACCACCGATTACTGTATAAGCACCCGGAAGTGCGGAAATTGCTTTACATACTTCGATTGTCCCTGTAGCATATTTAGCCATTTCAAATACACCCATAGGTCCATTCCATACAACTGTCTTAGCTCCTTCAAGCTCTTTCTTGAATAGCTCAATTGATTTAGGACCGATATCCAATCCTTGCCATCCGGCTGGGATATCTCCTTCAAATACTTTTGACTCTGTTTCTTCAGAGAATTCTGTTGTTGCATTTGTATCAACCGGAAGAACGATCTTACCGTTTGCACGTGCAAGGAAATCTTTAGCCAATTCTACTTTATCTTGTTCAAGCAAAGAATCCCCGACTGTTTGACCTTGAGCCACTTTAAATGTATAAGCCATACCACCACCGATAATAATCTTATCGGCAATCTTCATCAAGTTTTCAATCACCGCAATTTTATCAGATACTTTAGCACCGCCTAAAACCGCAACCAACGGACGAGCCGGATTATCAATCGCCTTTGTTAAAGCTGTTACTTCTTTTTCAACCAAGAAACCTAACGCAGAAGGCAAGATACTTGGAATACCGGCTGTTGTTGCATGGGCTCTATGAACAGAACCGAATGCATCGGATACATATAAATCACCTAAAGAAGCCCAATATTTGCTAAGTTCAGGATCATTCTTACTTTCACCCTTTTCATAACGAGTGTTCTGCATCAAAACAATTTCTCCGTCTTTCAATGCCGCTACTGCATTTTCCAATTCTGCTCCGCGAGTAACCGGTACAAAAGTAACCTTTGTATCAACAAGTTCTGCCAAGCGAACTGCTACCGGAGCCATATCGTTTTTCTTCTTATCTGCTTCACATTTTTCAGGATCTTTATGATCTACTTTACCCAAATGTGACATCAAAATAATTTTAGCTCCGTTTTCAACTAAGTAATTGATAGTAGGAAGAGCTGCCTGAATACGGTTGTCATCTGTAATTACACCGTTTTTACGAGGAACGTTAAAGTCAACACGAACAATGACACGTTTTCCTCTTACATCTAAGTCTTTTACTGTTTGTTTTGCCATATTAAAAATAGCCTCCTTTAAACAGTCAAATTATACCATTCAAACCCATTTTTTGTAAACAGAAAGACAGCCTTTTGACCGACAATTCACAAACTTTTATTTCATTTCTCTTAATATTTTAACTTTTTTTAAAAAGCGACTGCCGTAGCAATCGCTTTAAAGTGAATTATAAACTTCAATATATCTATCTGCGGACAATTCCCAACTCACATCAACAGACAGTGCATTTTTAACAAGCATTCTCCATGATTTCTTATCATCATAGAAGACATGGGCCGCATAATAAAGTGTATTGATCAATTCTTGAGAACTGAAATTTGTAAAACTGAATCCGGTTCCCTCTTTTGTATACTCATTATACGGTTGAACTGTATCTTTAAGACCCCCGGTTTCTCGAACAAGTGGTAAAGATCCATAATGCATCGCAATCAATTGACCGATTCCGCATGGTTCAAATAAACTCGGCATTAAGAATAAATCACAAGAAGCATAAATTCGATGTGCTAAGGCTTCATTGTAATCTTGGATGTAAGACATTTTATTTCTGTTTCGATCCGCCATATAACGAAGACCGGCTTCAATATCGGCCTCTCCTGTTCCTAAAATTACGAACTGAACTCTCATTTCCATGATTTCTTCAATTCTTTCTAAAATCAAATTAATTCCTTTTTGCCATGTCAAACGAGATACAAGACCTATCATCAAGACATCGTCATCTTGATCCAATCCCAATTCTTGTTGCAAAGCTCGCTTGTTTTCAAGTTTACCGCTAAACGGATTACGCTTATCAAAGTTCTTTGCCAAAAGAGGATCGGTTTTAGTATTCCACTCAAAAACATTGATTCCATTTACAATACCAACCAGATCTCCTTTTCTGCTTTCAAGAACCCCCTCCATATTTTCACCATAGGCTCTTGTCAAAATTTCTTTTGAATACGTATCAGACACTGTTGTAATTTTATCACATGTCATCAATCCGGTTTTCAAAAAACTGACTCCATCATGGAAGCGCATATAACCATTGTAATAAAATTCATCCGATAATCCAAAGCATGATCCTAAAATATCTTTCGAATAGTTCCCTTGGAATGCCAAATTATGAATTGTATAAACATGTTTAATACGCGTATATCTTTCATCATAACCATAATGAATCTTACATAAAGCTCCTATCATTCCGGTATGCCAGTCATGGCAATGCATGATATCCGGCCAAAAATCAACATGCGGAAGCATTTCTAATACCGCTTTTTGATAAAAGGCAAAACGTTCCCCATCATCTGCATATCCATACAAACCATCTCGTTCAAAATAACCTTGATGTTCAATAAAATAATAAGTCACATTCCCAGAAACCGTTTTATAAACAGTTGCAATTGTATGGATAATTCCCATGTCAATCGGGTACGTAGCAATTCTTTCAAATCCATCACGATTGTTTTTGGCAATTTTCAAATAAAGAGGTAAAACAACACGAACATCATTCCCTTTGTTATTTAAAATTTCAGGCAACGATCCAACAACATCAGCCAATCCCCCACTTTTTATAAACGGAAGTCCTTCAGAAGCAACAAATAGTACTGATTTCATAGTTTTCACCTAAATATTATCCCGGCGTTTAACATAAACCGGAAGTTTTGGGTTATCCCCTTTTAATCCTTTAACTTTATTCACTACAGCATGCTTATCTACTATAGCTGTATCCAAATTTACATCATTTCCAATATACGCTTCCGGAAGAATAATTGAATTTTTGACTATACTTCCCTTTTTAATTTTAACATTTCGACCAATAACGCTGTTGATAACTTCACCTTCGATCACGCAACCATTCGCAATGACGGATCCCTGTACTTTAGCATCTTCACTGAAATAAGTCGGAGCTGAATCATTTGTTTTCGTATGAATCGGCCAATCATCCTTAAACAGTTCCTTCGCTATTTCATAATTCTTAAGTTCCATGTTTACCTTATAGTAACCACCCAAATAATTAATGCAGCCAAGATATCCACGTAATGAAACACCTTTGATAACCAACTCATCACAACTTTCTGCCAAAATATCTTTAAACCAGAAAATAGAACTTGTCTTTGCAGCCTTTTTTACTAGCTCAATAAACAATTTCTTAGATAAAATATACGCTTCTAATGAAATATTTCTGTTTTTAAACTTACCATTATTCTTAACAATTTCAGAAATGCGATGATCTCTATCCATTGTCAACGTATCGCAAGCCCAATACTCATCCTTCGCATCATCTACGGCCTTATAAAGAACACTGATATCTGCATTTGATTTAATATGCTCTTCCAGAATCTCATTGTAATCGGCACGATAAATCATATAACTTGGTGCCATGACAACATATTCTTCATCAGATTCTTCGATATATTGCATATTCTGCATAAACTGGGCAATATCCGTATTGTAAATAGAAGAAGTCACTTCTTCTTCACCATAAAGAATATGCAATTTCCCTTGTTTTGAATTGATATTATAATGGCGACCTGTTCCTAAATGTTCAATTAAAGAACGTGGTTTATTTTTGATATAAACTTGAATATGATCAATTCCCGAATTGGTCATATTTGATAAGACAAAGTCAATAACACGATATCTTCCTAGAATTGAAACGGCAGATAGAGGTCGAAACTGTGTCATTTCATTTAAATCAATACTATTTCCCTCAAAATTAATAATTCCTAATGCATCACACATCTTGATCCCCTCCTACTTCACTTTCTTTTTAGCAGCCAAAACAATTTCAGCGCTCTCTTTATCCCCGACTACTGCATCTTCCAAAACCTCAACGTCTTCACCTACAATAGCACGAGTTACAGTTGCCCCACTACGTATTACTGAATCTGTCATAATTACAGAATCTACTACCGTTGCCCCTTTTTCTACTTTAACACCGGTAAACAATACAGAATTCTTAACCGTTCCTTCAACGATACATCCCTGTGTAATAATGGACTTATTCACAACTGCTTCATCACCGATAAATTGTGGTGCCCCCCCCACATCTTCTGTAAATATTTTCCATTTTGAATCCATCAATTGAAGCGAGTTATTCGGATCAAGAAGATCCATATTTGCTTCCCAAAGACTATCAATGGTTCCGACATCCTTCCAATAGCCTTTAAAACGATATGCCATAAGCTTTTTACCGTCATTTAAAAATGCCGGGATAATATCTTTTCCAAAGTCATGATTTGATTGTTCTGTCTTTTCATCTGCCAACAAATATTTGCGAAGAGTTTTGTAATCGAAAATATAAATTCCCATTGAAGCAAGATTGCTCTTCGGCTTTGCCGGTTTTTCTTCAAATTCTACAATAACATCATCTGCATCCGTATTCATAATTCCAAAACGACTTGCTTCTTTCATCGGAACTTCGAGTACCGCAATCGTAGCATCTGCATTATTTGCTTTATGGCAAGCCAGCATTTTGGAATAATCCATTTTATAAATGTGATCTCCGGATAAAATTAAAACATATTCTGCTTCCATTTGATCCAAAAAATCCAAATTCTGTGTTATCGCATCTGCCGTACCACGATACCATCCAAGTCCGGTATCCTTTTCTCTCGGTGGTAACACGAATACACCACTGTCCTTGGCATCGAGTCCCCAGTATTCGTCTTTTGCAACATAAGAATTTAATAAAACCGATTCATACTGAGTCAAAACACCCACAACATTAATACCCGAATTCGCACAATTACTTAATGGAAAATCGATAATACGATATTTCCCACCGTAATGTACTGCCGGTTTAGCAACTTTTTTGGTAAGGTCCAAGAGTCTGCTTCCTCTTCCGCCTGCAAGTATCATTGCAACCATGTTATTTTGTCTCATTTGTTTCAACCTCTGCGTTTCTTTAATTTAATTATAACTAATTTCCAGGAACTTGAAAAGCATTTTATGTAATCCCTTACATTTTATTTTCATTTTTTTGATTCAGTTCCTCTTTTTCACTTCACTTTACATTCATTTTCTCCTCCCTAAACTTAAAACTTTCCATGCATTTTATGCATGAATCCCACTAATTATCCGCTCAATCGCATAAATATTCCGTCAGCTCTTGTCTTAAAATTGAATTTTACAAAAAAAGACAATCTTGAATTTTTATTGTTTTCAATATTGCCTCTATGTTTAATTTTCAAATTTCATTTTTCTGCTCATTTTTTCACCGGCACCTCTTTTAAACATACCGATGTAAAAACGACTGTTCACAAAAGCTATAAACCCCATTACAAACATTCCTACAAAAGGAACATAAATCAAAACTCCTAACAAGATTAAAGATGAAAAGAGAATAATTAAGAGTATCACAACAGGATATTTCTTTAGATAATTCCCAATTAAACGAACCGCTTCTTTATTTGTCACATTGAAACAAGCAATATAAGGAAAAACAAACAAGAATTGTCCGAAAATCATCAATAACAATATTCCCGCAACCCATGTGCTGATAACCAATAAAGCTCCTTCGGTTTGAGAGTAAAAAAGCATATCTACCAGTAATACAAAAATCAAAAGAAGATATAAAAGCCAAAGCTTGGTTGCCTGTTTCAAATTTGCTTTCAAAGCATCAAAAAATACTTTCATGACTTGTCGCTGGCCATTTTCCATATAATCAATCATGGCATAATTCAATGCGCATGTACTTGCCCCAACCGATATGATCGGAAGACTTGTTAAGGTCCATAAAAAGCCTAACAAAATAATCACTGAAGTATTATCTACGCTTTTCATAAACAATTCTTTCATTTTTATACTTTTCATCTCAGGAAATCTCCTTTGTTAACTACAAATCAATCTTTACATTTTCTTTTTTATGACTTTCTGCTTCAAAGAATTCTTTACTGCACATATTCATCATATTCGCAATCAAAGAACTTGGAAATGAAACGATTTTTTGATTGAATAGAGAAACATTGGCATTATAAGCCCGTCTAGCAGCCTGTAAGTGTTCCTCACAATCTTGAATTTGTCGCTGTAACTCTTTAAAACTTTCACTGCTTTTAATTTGGGGATAATTTTCTCCTACCGCAAAAATTTGACTTTGTGTTTGGTCCATCTTCGCAAGTGTTTCGCTTCTTTCTCTCATTGTTCCTTTACGCAATTCAATCGTCTCGATCGTTAGTTCTTTTTCAAATTTCATTAGTCCCTTCAAAGCATCAAGGCTACTTGTTAAAACATCATATCGTTTTACCAAAGCTACATCGATTCCTGATAGAGCCTCATCAATTTTAACCTCTGCCCTTTTCAATCCATTAGCCATTTGGATCACGGCAATCACAACAATAACTAGAATCGCTAATACAATTATCATATTTAATTTCCTCCTACTTTTCTACCAGATTCAAACAATCTATGATTCGTGTAATCACTCGTACTTGTTTATCAATGGAACGTATTTCTTCTTCATTAATTTCACGAAGCAACGGTGCTTCAAACGAGTTTTCGTGATTATCAATCAAAACATGAATCTGATTTTCAATAAATCCAATACATAAATCTCCATAAAACTTCTCATTCAACTCAAGAAGGCTTTCCATAAAATGTGGCGTTAGAATATAAAACGCATCATGTTGGGATGAACCATAAACTTGATAGGTTCTATTAAACAGTTCATTTTCCATTTTGAACTTCTCAATTGAAGAAAACCAACCTCCCGGATTTCCTCCCGAAAATCCTCTTTCTTTTACACAAAGATAAGATGTAAAAGATTTTGGAAAATCAAATACCATCCAATATCCGGAAAAGTATGTTGTTGTCGTCGTTGTTTTTCCTGTTCTTGTTACTTGTTGCATGCAAACATCACTTCTCGTAAAGTGAATTCCATGATACATTCCACTGATTTGATCATCACTACTGTATGTATTTCCACATGGAATCAATCTTGTTTGCTCAACAAACTCATAATCAAAGCCTGCATCTTGCATCTTTATATCCGTAAAATATCTTTCAAAAACAGAACGAACCAATGACTCTTTATAATCTTTTTCATAATCACCGCTATATCTTATAATTCCAATGATTAAAATTCCCAAAAATACTAAAACTGCTCCTACCATCGGACTTGTAAAAAAACAAAGTACTCCTAAAATAATCAAAGGTATCGCAAATGCCATTCTTTTTAGTATCTTTTTTCTCTTCTCATTCAACCTCTGTAATATTTCATTATCTTTCATGTTCAATCCTCAATCTGCCAATCAATAGGTGTCAATCCTCTTTCAACCAAAGCCTGATTACATTTAGAAAACGGTCGTGAACCAAAAAATCCATTATAAGCGGATAAAGGAGATGGATGTGGACTTTTAATTAAAACATGTTTTGGATTCGTGATCCACTTTGCCTTATCTTGTGCATTTCTGCCCCATAGGATAAAAACAATCGGTGTTTCATGTTCATTTAATTTTCTCATCACTTCATCAGTAAACAATTCCCAACCTTTTCCCCGATGACTGAGCGGTTTTGAATCTTCAACCGTTAAAACCGTGTTCATCAAGAAGACTCCTTGTTTTGCCCATTTCATCAAATATCCATGATGAGGAATACTACATCCCAAATCATCATGAAGTTCTTTATAAATATTTTCCAAACTTGGTGGAATCTTAACTCCCTTTTGTACTGAAAAGCACATGCCATGTGCTTGATTTGGCTGATGATACGGATCTTGTCCGACAATCACTACTTTGATATCCGAATAATTTGTATTTTCAAATGCAGAGAATACATTTGTTCTGATCGGATAAACTTTTTTTGTCCTAAATTCATTTCTTAGAAATGCTGAAAGCTTTTGAAAATACGGTTTCTCAAATTCAGCTTTTAAAAATGGTGTCCATTCATTTTGAAACATCTCATTTCACCTCTTCATAATTGTAACATATTTTCTTTTAAAATAATCACAAACTATAATTCTCTTTCAATCATTATTTCTATTGGAACTATATTTGGTTTTTCCTTTTCAAAAGTTACAAAACCATTCTTTTCATAAAATCCTCGTGCTCGCTCATTTTCTTTAAAAACCCATAATATGATTTTTTTATATCCTGCTTTTTTCACATCTTCCAGGACACGCTCCATCATCTTTGTTCCAAAACCTTTTCTCCAATTATTTAAAAGACTGTGGATACAAATCAATTCAGCACAATCTTCTTCATTATTTCTTGCCTTATCCCAAAATGCAATACAATGGGCATGTTTCTCAATCTCTAAGATATATCCGTTTTTAAGTTGTTGATCTAAAATTTCTTGATACATTTTTGTTATTTTTACTAAATCCGTACATCTTAACAACTCTTCCTCTGACAAGATTCCCTTAAATCCTGCTTTCCAACTTTCCGCTTGTATATAAGCAAGAATCGATTCATCTCCTTTTTTCACTTTTCTGATTGAATAATCCATTTTAACCCTCGCAAATTCTATACTATCTATTTTGATTGTTCCTCATTATTTTCTGATTCGGAAATTTGTACTTTAATACTTAAAAGACGAATCGCAACATTTCTAACAATATTATTCATCATTTCATCAAAACGTTGATATCCTTCATCTTTATATTCTTCTTGAGGTTTTTTCTGAGCATAAGAACGAAGATAAATACCTTGTTTCAAACGTTCCATTCCATCTACGTGATCTTGCCAGTATTGATCGATCGTTCCTAATACAATTCTTCTTTCGATTTCATTCATGAACGGAATTTCTTCTGCTTTCTTTTGATATTCAAGAATCATTTTTTCCGCAAACCATTTTTCATTCATTTTTTTAAAATCTTCTAAAGCATAGTTTTCTAAATGAAAACTTTCCAACAAATAGCGCTTATGTTCTTCGCTCTTACTTAAACCAAATTCTTGTGCAACAGCTTCAGCAGCACTTTTTAACATGCTTTCAATCAATGTACCTAAACTTTCACTGTTTAGTATCTCATCTCTTTGACCGTAGATAATCATTCGTTGCTCCATTAAGACATTATCAAACTCTAATGTATTTTTTCTCTGTCCGAAATGTCTGACCTCTGCATATTTTTGAATATCATCTACCATTTTTCTTGTCTTTTCCTCGTCAAAACGACCTTCACTGACTTTTTGAATCAATCCATTTTGTGTTTCTGTATGATATTTTTGAATCAAATCATCTTGCATAGAAACATAGAAACGGCTACATCCCGGATCTCCCTGTCTTCCGCTTCTTCCTCTTAGCTGATTGTCAATACGAGCCGCATCGTGTCTTTCAGATCCTAATACAACTAAACCTCCTAACTCAGCAACTCCTTCCGCCAAACGTATATCGGTTCCTCTTGCAGCCATATTGGTGGCAATGGTAACGGTTCTTCTTTTCCCGGCTTCTTGAATGATATGTGCTTCTTGAGCATCATTACGAGCATTTAAAACTTCATGAGGAATATTGCATTGTTTCAACATCTTTGAAAGCAATTCACTGACCTCCACAGATAAAGTTCCCACCAAGACCGGTTGACCTTTTTCATAAAGTCTTTTTACCTCTTCGATAATTGCCTCATATTTTTCACGCTTTGTCGCAAAAATCTGATCTGGTTCATCTTGACGGATACATGGTTTATTTGTCGGAACTTGCAAAACTCGCATATTATAAATATTTAATAATTCATCTTCTTCACTCTTCGCCGTTCCGGTCATACCACAAAGGAAATCATACATTCTGAAGAAATTTTGATATGTGATGGTCGCAATCGTCTTTGTTTCTTGCTTAATGCTGACATGTTCCTTAGCCTGAATTGCTTGATGTAATCCATCAGAAAACTCTCTGCCTTGCATCTTTCTTCCGGTAAACTGATCAATCAGAATAATCTCATCATCTTGTACCATATATTCCACATCGGCACTCATCACATAATTCGCCCTTAAAGCATTGTTGATTGAATGAACGATTGCAGATTTATCTTGATCATATAAAGAATCCACATGATAATATTTTTCCGCTTTACTGATTCCTTTTGAAGTCAAATAAATTTGTGTTGTTTGGACATCTTTTTCATAGTCCTCCATATTCAAGCTTTTAACAAAACGATCTGCCTGCATATAAAGAAACTGCAAATCTTCTCCTTTACCGGATATGATCAACGGGGTTCTTGCTTCATCAATCAAAATCGAGTCGGCTTCATCAAGAAGTGCCGCATGCAATCCACGAAGCACTCGATCCTCTTTTCTCATACATAAATTATCTCTTAAATAATCAAATCCCAATTCTGAGTTTGTTGTATATGTAACATCACATAAAAATGCTTGCCGCTTCTCAAATCTAGATAATTCTTTTCCATTACATCCTACACTTAATCCCATAAAACGATAAACATCTCCCATCCAAGCAGCATCTCTTTTCGCAAGATATTCGTTTACCGTTATGACATGAACTCCCTTTTGTTGAAGAGCTAAATAATATACCGGAAAAATTGCAGTCAATGTTTTTCCTTCTCCCGTCTTCATCTCGGCAATATCCCCTTTTGTCAGAACAACGCCTCCCAATAGCTGTACCGGATATGGATTTTGATGAAGAACTCGTTTTGCCGCTTCTTTTATTGACGCAAAAATCTCAGGAAGCATTTCTTCCTGTTTTTGTCCTTCTTGAATTCTCTTTTTAAATTTTGCAGTTTGGCTTCTCAGCTCTTCATCGCTCATTGCGCTCATCACAGACTCGAAACCTTCTGCCTTTTTAACAATTCTATTATATTTTGAAAGCATTCCTGCATCCGTTTTTAATAATTCATCGAATATTTTCATTTCATTTTCTCCTTCCATCGATCATTAAAAAAGATCAAATGGAGGAGCTAAAATACCAACAGGAATCATTTTTTCATTTAAAACTATTATTCCTGTATGTTCAATATTTTGGCATAACTCTTCTTTATATGTAATTTCACTTAATAAAGATTCATCAAAAACAGTCAAAACAAAAGTACGTTCAAATTTACCTTCAAAAAATGATTCATTTTGTGAAACGTTCTCAAATTGTTCAGAGGAACTCATTTCGTTTAAACAAAAATGATCACATGACAAAAACAGCACAAATAATGCAAATACAGTAAAAATAATCTTACAGGTCTGCTGCTTCATCCAAATTCCTCCCATATAAAAACAAGTATAAAGAAATTTTAACCTTTATTCAAGAAAAACAACTTGACCAAACAAAAAGCAGAAGTTTTTTTAACACTTCTGCTCATTTCGTTATGAGTTCTTGAGTCCTTTTGTTCCTTTTGCACCATGAAGTGAAAAATTAGCTAACAAGTTTGTGTCATAAGAGAAAATCATCTTTTCTCTTCTTCTTTGACGTTTGATTGCCAATTCAACTAACTCATCCATTAATTGTGTAAAGTTACAATCCGTCTTTTCCCACAGATAAAATGCCAAACTACCCGGTATCGTATTGATTTCATTGACAAAGATTTCTTTTGTCGATCCATCCATCATAAAATCAATTCGACTCACACCACTTGCAGATAATACTTTAAAAGTTTTCACAGCCAAGTCTTGTATTTTCTTTGTTGTTTCTTCATCTAAAGGTGCAGGAACAATTCTAGCTGTTGAAGCCATTCCCTTGGAAGCTCCCGTTTTTTTAGATCCCCCTGATCTTTCATATTTATCTTGGAAACTTAAAATTTCATCCTGCTTTGCAACCTGTTCCAAAACAGACGGTCTACAAGAGAAAGAATCTCCTAAAACAGAACAGTTAATTTCAATTAAATCCTGAATCATTTTCTCAACAACCACTTTATTGTCATATTGTGAAGTTTCCGCAATTCCGGCAATAAATTCTTCATCATTATGTGCAATTACGATTCCGACCGAGCTTCCAAGACAAGCCGGTTTTAAAACAACAGGATAAGTCAAATTGTGTACTTTTTCCAACACATCCTGTTTCATGCTCTCAAATTCATGACCATAAAGCCAGAACCAATCCCCGACAGGAAGATTGCTGTTTTGCAATATATGCTTCATAAATACTTTATCTTGACCCACAGCAGCAGCCATCACATCACATCCTGCATAAGGTATTTTTAACATTTCCAAGAACCCTTGCAGTGTTCCATCTTCTCCATTTGTTCCATGCACAATCGGTAAAAGAACATCTAATTCCGCAATCGGTTTTGTGAATAACCCTTTTTTTACCGGTTCCAGATAAACTTTTTGATCTCTTCTTATAAAAGTAACTTGCGGTACTTTCATCACCAGTTCATTTAAATTCTTATATGTTTCCATGTTTCTTAGTAGCTCAGAACTAAAAAACAGGCGTTGTTTTGAAATATAAATTGGAATCACTTCATATTTTGTTTTGTCTAATGCCTCCATTGCCTGCATCGCCGTGATAACACTGACTTCATGTTCAACAGACTCTCCACCAAATAAAACACCCACATTTATTTTCATGATAAAACCTCCGAATTCCTTTATTTATTATACTAGGATTCCCTAAAATGTGAACTCTTTTCCCTATTTTTTTATTTTGTAACTCTTTTTTTTCACTATTCGATATTTTATTTATAGGAGGACAAAAAAGATTATGTTAAAATAAATAAGGTGATGCTATGAATGGTGATTATAAAAAAATCAAACTGATTGCAACAGACATTGACGGTACACTTGTCAATTCAAAAGGAAAAATCTCTTCTAAAACAAAAGAAATTCTTTTACAATGGCAAAAGCAAGGGGGAAAAATCGCATTAGTAAGCGGAAGAAATTATACTGACTGCCTCCCTTTGATTGAAGATTTGAATCTGGCAAAGTATGGTGGATACATCATTGGAGCAAATGGACAGTTTATACAAAATTGCACTACTCAAGCTCGATTTGAAGAGGAAAAACTAAGTATTGAACAGTGTTTACAAATCATCGATAGTGCCAAAAGCATGCAACTTGTCAGTGTCCTTGGTTTTGATAATAAATTGTATAATGTCGGAACAGGATTTTCTTTGTTTGTATCCAAAGTTTATTCGATTGCAAGAAAAGTACAATGGATTTATCGCCAAGTGGATGGTTATCCGCAAACAAACACAACGGACATTCGTCCCTATTTAACAGAAGGACTGGGGAAAATCGGATTTTTCAGTCGCTATAAGAAACTTCTTAAATTCGAAAAATTCCTTCATCAAAGTCATCCTAATCAATTTGATACTTACTTTGTGGCAAAGAATTGGTTAGAGGTTACCAAAAAAGGAACATCTAAAGGAAATGCCCTTTTCAAATTATGTGAAATAGAAGAATTGAGTATAGATGAAACGCTTGCTTTTGGAGATGGCGGAAATGATATCTCCTTGCTTGAAGCGGCAGGAATCGGAGTTGCTATGGGAAATGGCATGTCACAATTAAAAGAAAAAGCAGATTTCATCTGCGATACAAACAAAAACGAAGGCCTTGCCAAGTTTATTGAACAAAATCTTCTTTAATAAAGTCTTAATATTATGGAGAAATATAATGAATATTAAAAATATGAGTCTGAATTCAAATCATTTAAAACTGATCGCAATCCTCGCAATGACAATCGATCATCTTACCGATCTTTTATATCCGAATTATCCGATAGAACCAATTCCTCTCATTTTACATTTTATCGGCAGGTTAACGGCTCCGATCATGTGGTTTTTTATCGTTGAAGGATTTCATTATACAAAAAATGTAAAGAAATATATATTACGGTTAGGAGCATTTGCTTTGATTTCACATTTTGCCTATTGTTTCGGTTTCGGAATCGATCCTCTTCCATTTAAAGGCGGAATATTCAATCAAACTTCTGTAATGTATCCGCTGTTTATTGCTGTAGTCATTCTTTGGTTACTAAGTAATGAAGTCAAATTGAACCCAGTCTTAAAATTCTTGATTTCTTTCTGCTTAGTATGGTCTGCTTTTCCTGCAAATTGGAGTTGTATTGCTGTTCTTGCAATTCTCAGCATGAATGAAAAACGAGGCAATCTAAAAGGGCAGATGTTATCAATGTGTCTATGGGTCTTTCTCTATGGCATCGTTTCCTATTTCTTTGTCAGTAAAGCCTATGCATTAGAATTGATTGGAGTTTTATTAGTATATCCGATTTTGAAAAGATATAATGGTGAACGAGGTAAGGTAAAATGGATGAAATGGTTCTTTTATGCCTATTATCCGGCGCACTTAATTATTATAGGAATATGTCGAATTATTCTATACGGAAATATAAACATCGGTTTATAAATATCATATTTTACTTTCTACAATAAAAATAAGAGATGAAATTTACGTATCATCTCTTATTTTATATTTATAAAACTTATAAAGACTTAATTGCTTTATTTAAACGCTCCATCGCTTCTTCCAATACCCATTTCGGACAAGCAATGTTTAATCGTTCAAATCCACTTCCGCTTTCTAAGAAAGTGTATCCTTGATTCGTATACCAATACGCTTTGCTTTCCATGAATTCTTCCAACTGCTCGTCTGTCATATTCAAGGCTCTAAAGTCAATCCACATCAAATAGGTTCCCTCACACTCAATCGTTTTCAACATCGGAAGATTTTCTTTTATATACTCTGTGACAAAACGCTTATTTTCCGCAAGTGTTTCCAATAACTCTTCCAACCAATCTTCACATTCCGCATATCCGATACGACAAGCTTCAAATGATAAAATCCCCAAAGAAGTCACATGCCACTTTCTTGCCAAAGCCCAGAACTTTTTAAAGCGTTCTTCGTTTGGAATAATTATATTGGAAACTTTCATTCCTGCAACATTGAATGTTTTGGAAACGGATGTACACATCATACAATTATCTTCAATTTCTTTTGATAATGTCGGGAAACAAATATGATGATATCCGGGCATAATTAAATCATGATGGATTTCATCTGCTACAATAAATACATGATTCTCTAAGCAAATCTGTGCAATTCTTTCTAATTCTTCTTTTTTCCATACTCTTCCGGTCGGATTATGTGGAGAACACAAAATGAACATTGTTGTTTTCGGATCTTTTGCTTTCGCTTCAAAATCCTCAAAATCAATTTCATAATGCCCGTCTTTTAAGACTAAGTTATTCACCAACAATTTTCTTTGACAATCTTCAACGGCATGAAAGAACGGTGGATAAGAAGGAGCCATGATCAATACATTTTCATCAGCTTTACTGAAACACTCTATTGCCAAATGAATTGCACAAACCACTCCCGGAGTTGTTGCAATACGCTCACGATTAACCTCATAACCATGTCTTTTTTTCATCCAATTACAAATTGCATCGTAATATGCTTTAGATGGATTAGCATAACCCAAAATGCTGTCCGTCAAGTAATCTTTTAATCCTTCGGTGATTTTTGAAGGAGTTTTAAATTCCATATCTGCAACAGAGAATGGAACGATCCCTTTTGGTAGTTCTCTACCTTTCCCTTTCATTGATTCCCATTTTGATGAACTAAGTTCACTGCGATCTACTAATGTAGTAAAATCATATTTCATATTTCAAATACCTCTCCAATTAATATTATTATCGCATTTTTAAAAGTAAAATAAAAGGTCAAAACAGCTAAATATTTGAATGTTTTATTCACAACACAAAAAAGAAGCTGAATTTCAGCTTCAATCAACACGATCCTCTTTTTGTACTTCACGAATAAATACATTCCCGTTTTTCGGTTCTGCATAATATACTTTTGCTTCATGATTGCTATCGGCAATAACAAATGCAAAGGGGCAATTTGTTCCAACTCCCCACTCACCAAATCGATTCATACAAACAACCGAAATGGAATGAGCTTTTCCAATTCTTCGCTTTAACTTTTCATCCAACTCAAACACTGCCTTTTCCGCAGCTTTTTGAGGAGAATCCCCTTCTTTCATTAACCGAACGATTTCATAACTGAGACATCCCTTCATGATATCTTCTCCTACCCCGGTTGCTGCCGCAGCTCCTATTTCATCATCCGCATAAAATCCGGATCCGATTATCGGACTATCCCCGACACGACCATCTTTTTTCATAAACAATCCGGAAGTGGATGTTGCCGCAACAAGATGCCCACTTTGATCCAATCCAACCACTCCGACGGTATCATGATCATTGTAAGAACGAAGTTCTTGATTCATTTCTTCTTTTCTTTTTAAATAAGTCGAATTCGATAATTCAGTCGATAAATCTATCTGTTGTAACCCTAAGCGCTGTGCTTCCTTTTTTGCACCTTTTCCCACTAATTGACAATTAAATTCATTTTCCGAAAGTAATCTTGCCAAATGAACCGGTGAAGCAATATTTTCAACAGCACCTACTGCTCCAAAGCGTAAGGTTGCTCCATCCATAAAAGCTCCATCCAATTGGATCGTTCCTTCCTCATTTGGCAATCCACCAAATCCGACTGAAGTAAAAGACGGTTCGGCTTCTACAATTTGTACGGTTTTTTCCACAGCATCTTTTACATTTATCCCCTGTTTTAGCATTTCAGCGCCTTGACATACCCCATCATACGCCATTTTCCATGTTGCAATTAATGACCACATTTTTATTTCTCCTAATTATTAAACGCATCCGGCAAATCATTTTCCAAAAGGATCGTATCTTCTTTGGATGCCAACTGATAAACAAGTGAAAATGCCTCTTTCACTGTTTTAACGACATGTATATTTTCTTTTACAAATCCACTTTGATTTAGCCCCTCAACAATCGGAGCAGTCTGATTCACTCCTACTAAAATCGCAATATCAGCCTTTTCTTTCATTGCCGCTCCAAAATTTCGATTCACTTCTTCCTGAATCTCTCCTAAATCAATCATTCCCGGTGTAACAATAATTCTTTTTCCCGGCATCATCTTCAAAACTTCAAGCGACATATTCGCACCGACCGGATTTGAATTAAACGCATTATCAATAAAAGTATAACCATTTATTTTCTTCACTTCTAAGCGATGTTCAACATACTTTACTTTGGCTACTGCCTTTTGTAAAGGCTCCCATGCAAGTTTAAGTTCTCTTCCCACCGCAATAGCACAAAGAATATTGGAAATATTATGCTTCCCTAACAGTTTTGTAGTAAATGGTATCTTTGTTCCATCTTGAAGTGCCACATTAAAACGACTTCCCTGTGGACTGTATTCAATATCCACTGCACGATAATCAACATCTTCACTATCAATGCCCACTGTAACAATTTTACATGTATTTCTTACTCGATAATTACGGATATATTCATTATCCATATTTAAAAAACCGACTCCGTTAACCGGAAGCATTTCAATCATTTTCATCTTTTCATTGATAATATTATCCAACGATCCAAATGTATTCAAATGCTGCGGACCGATACTTGTTACAATACCGTATTGCGGATGAACAAAATTCATCAATGTTTCGATATCTTTAACATGGTCTGCTCCCATTTCGCAAATAAATACCTCATGAAGTGACTTAAGCATGGTCCGGATTGTAATCGTAATTCCCATCGGTGTATTAAAAGAAGCGGGAGTCATTAAAGAATAAAATTGTTCGGATAAAATTTCCTGTAAAACATTTTTACTTGATGTTTTTCCAAAACTTCCTGTTATTCCGATTTTTTTAAGTGATGTATGATCTTCCAAAATTCTTTTCGCATCATTCAAATAATGTTTTTTTACTGCATTTTCAATAGGAGAAGTTAAAATTGCCATCGGATAAATCAATATCCATGCCATTGAACTGTCCAGTAAAGCTAACAAAGCAACAAATCGTAAAGGTAACATTATATAAGCAAGAACAAGAATCAATCCTTGAAGAAGAGCCATTACTACAATCTGTCTTTTTACTCGATCTGTACAATGCAAAGGCTTGATATAATCTTTTTTCTTTTCATTTTGCAATAAAACAAAACCATTTATAGCCGCAAGCACCAAGCCCCCCACATAACTATAAATTCCATCTGTAAAAATAAATAAAAGTCCACATAAGATCAAGCACAATAAACCATTCAATAAGAATTGCTTCATCCAATTTTGCTTAAACCATGCACTATATCTTCCACATTCATAACGATTTTGTTGGAACATATGCAAAGCTCGTTTTGTCGGAACCCAACAAGATAACAGACTAATTAACAAATAGGGTAAACAGTACATAAATTATTTCTCCTTATCATTTTGCAAGAACACATTGACAATTTGATTAAATCGAACAATTTGATGAAAATAAGCATAATGATCATCCTCTTCAAATAAAATCAAAGCGGCATCTTTCATTTTTTCTTCCATCATTTTTCCCATCCAAACAGGGGTTGCCTCATCTTTTGAACCGAATATCAAAAGCGTAGGACATGTTACTTTATCTAAAATTTCACTGACATCATCATTAACACATTTTACAAAAATTTGTCTTGTAATTCCATCCGCATTTTTATAATCTTCACTTCCAAACATCGATTTGATTTGATCGCTGTAATGATTGATTCCCGGTAAATCAAGGAAATGTTTTACCGTCTTATAAGCAACAATCTTAGATTTTACCGCTAAACTTTGCTTTGGCTTGATTCCGGCTGCTCCTGTTAAGACCATTTTTCTAACCGGATATTCAGCTGCATAACGTATTGCCACTCTACATCCAAAAGAATGACCAATCAAAATCGGATCTTGCAGATCATACTTTACAACTAACTCTCTTAAAAAATCCTTATAATCTTCAACACCCCAAACTTCTGTAGGTGTATCACTTTTCCCAAAACAAGGAAAATCTAAATTGAACACATGGAAATCTTTTTCGAGCGCTCTTTGAATCGGCTCCATCATGGAAATATTTTGTCCCCAACCATGCAAGAGAATGACCGCATGACCGCTTCCTGTTTCTTCTATTTCTGTATTAACACCTTTTATTATTACTTGAGCCATCAATTTTCCTCCATTGTTTCTCTATTATTATATGTAAACTCTTGCCAAAAGGAAAGAAAAATGAAAAATAAGAGAAATAAGATATTGAAATTTTATGCAAAATAATATATACTTAGTACAAGAAAGGAGTTCTTACAATGTACCAATGGTTTAAAGGAAATGTGAATTCAAATATTGTTACGTTTTATCCTAACAATTTTACCCTGAACAATATTGCGGCTTCTTATTTCCAAGACTGTCGATGGTGTTGTCTTGGAATCGATAAAGAAAATTATAAGATTGCAATCAAGCCGATAACTAAGCGTGAAATTGATTTAAAACTTGTACCTAAAGATGCTATGCATAAAATATCGATGGGTAAAGGATATGCACGGATCAGTAATAAATCAATCATGGAAGAGATTGGTGCAATGCTTAATGAAACTTGCAACGGAATTAAATTTCAAGCAGAATTTGATGAAGAGGAAAAAATGTTAGTCATCAACTTACAGGATCGAATTTAGGAGGTGGTTACGATGACAATATTTCATTGGTTATGGATCATAGTTTTCATGGCTGCCGTTATTATCGAATTGGCTACTGCTTCCGCAATGGTCAGTATATGGTTTGCCGCAGGAGCTATTGTTGGCTTGATAGCTTCATTATTTAATACAAGTTTTCTTGTTCAAGCCATTTTATTTTTTATCACATCTTTCGCTTCTTTAGCAATTATCCGACCTCTTACCGCAAATTATACAAGAGGAAATATCATCCATACTAATTCTGATGCTTTAATCGGAATGAAAGTTCGTCTTATCAGAGCAATCGCAGAGGATCATTTCGGAGAAGTTGTAATTAACGGAATTCATTGGAATGCCGTCGAAAAAGATAGAAATGATGTCAAAGAAGGATCTATCGTTGAGATTTTGGCAATTGAAGGGTCAAAACTCATCGTTAAGAAACATTAAGGAAAGGAGTTTATTTATGATATTTGAAATTCTTATTTTTCTAGTATTTTTAGCAATCATCTTTACAGCAATCGCTTATTGTGTACGTGTCGTACCTCAATCTAAAGCATTTGTTGTAGAACGCTTAGGTTCTTACAACGCAACATGGACAACCGGTCTACACATGGTTGTACCATTCATTGATCGTGTTGCCAACAAAGTTACTTTAAAAGAAATTGTAAAAGATTTCGATCCACAACCGGTTATCACAAAAGATAACGTTACAATGCAGATTGATACTGTCGTTTATTTTCAAATCACAGATCCAAAACTTTACACTTATGGTATTGAGCAACCAATCAGTGCTTTAGAAAATTTAACCGCAACTACATTGCGTAATATTATCGGTGAGTTGGAATTGGATGAAACATTAACTTCTCGTGATATTATTAATACCAAAATGCGTTCTATCTTGGATGAAGCAACAGATCCATGGGGAGTAAAAGTAACCCGTGTTGAAGTCAAAAACATTATTCCACCACGTGACATTCAAGCTTCAATGGAAAAACAGATGAGAGCTGAACGTGAAAGACGTGAAGCAATCCTGTTAGCAGAGGGTGAAAAGAAAGCTGCAATTCTTGCCGCTGAAGGTGAGAAAGAAGCAATGGTACTACGTGCTAATGCTAAAAAAGAAGCAATGATTGCCGAAGCCGAAGGTCAAGCACAAGCTGCTATGAAAGTTTATGAGGCTCAAGCTAAAGGTATCAAAATGATCAATGATGCTAATCCGACTCAGGCTTATCTAACACTTCAAAGCTATGAAGCATTTAAGAGTGCCGCTAATGGTCAAGCAACAAAAATCATTATTCCAAGTGAAATTCAAGGACTTGCTTCAACTCTAACTGCTTTATCTGAAACAGTTAAGAAATAAAAGATTTTAAAAAAAGGGATGACAAATCAGTTGTTATCCCTTTATTATATTAAAGAGGTGATATGCATGGATGAAGCAAAACTAATTCGAAATTTTGTACGAGATTATTCGATCAAGAACTATATGATCATAGATGGAATAAAATATTATTATGATGAACAATTAAGTAGAAAGAAAACAATTCTGTGCTGGCTCTCAGCAATCTTTTTAATTCTACCTCTTTTCCTAATTTTCTTCTTTATCCCCATTCATTTCGATGGTTCTACAAAATCTTGGATAGTCAATTTCTTCATCATTTTTTTACTTGTTGAAATATTCAGTCAACTCTACCTCTTCATTGCTTATAAAATTGTCGGTAATGAATTCATCAAACATCTCATTCGTGATCCAAAAGTAAACTGAATAGATGAGAATTTCAATAAATAAAAGTATACTCATCAAAGTTTTCAAAGAAACAAAAAGGGACACCGTCACAATTTCTTCTTTACTGTGATTTGTTCCCTTTTTTTATCTCAAAATTCAATATCCTCCGATTAATCCAGAAGATTTTTTTCTATCCACTTTGCGACACCATCCTCATCATTTGATGGACAGACTTCATTTGCGACTTCTTGAATCGCCATGGATGCATTGGCTACCACAATCGCTTGATCTGCAAAAGTCAGCATATCAAGATCATTGTAATCATCTCCGAACGCAATGATATCGTGATAAGAAATAGATAAGTAATCGCACAAATCCTTTTTCTATCACTAACTCATTAATTTTTTCTCATAACTTTCATATCCCATAACGATTGCTCCTATCATTTAAAATTATGAGATAAACAGAATATTCATCACATTTGCATATCCTCTATATTTCTCAGGAACTTTCTTAGCCTTTTTATCTATCTCATTTTGACTTAGTCCATCAAAACCATTTCCTTCAAAAATGTCTTACTGTAAGAACATCCCTGTCTTTGGATCATAATCTCAGTAGCTTAAATATACAAATACATCGCATCCATTTGCAAATCATGCTTTGGTTTCTTTGATTCGTTTCATAAATATTTTATAGGCTTCATAATCTCTATCCATTAATTTACTAAAAAAATCTCTATCATAAACTAATTCATAGAATCCCCATATTGCAATAATGTTTGAATTACTTACTTCTGTAAAATACCAATTAGTTGGTATTGATTTATCTATAATTTCAAATAATTCAGATGGAAACCAATAGGATCTGTTCATACGATGTTCTATTATCAAATAGTGAATGATTCCTTTTTTATCAACAAGTTGTCCATATACATTAAATTCTTCACCGATATCCATAGGATAAAGGGATTTAAGTTGAATTCCTATTTTTTCTCTTGTTGATAAAGATAAATCTTCTAATTTATTATAAATACATTTTACTTTCATAAAACTTCCTTTCACTTAAATTTAACATCATCAATTTCTTAATAATTAATTTGTTAGATAATGATATCCTCCTTTTGATACTTTCTTTTAATGGAATATTTCATTTACCATAGTTTGAAATTCAATTATATTTAAAATCGTTTAAGGTATCTTTCTATATAAAGCAATCCGGAATAATATAGATACATTTTAATATACCTTCCTCATCAAATCCTAATAAAATATTATCATCAATTCTAATTCCTTTTTCTTTCTCTAAAATTTTACTTCCTAAAAAAATCACTCCCTTAGTACGATCGAAGTCTACTCTTCCTGAACCAAAATAGTTTATTGTTTCAGGTACTATTTGTGTAAAATCATAAGCCATGTCACTTTCACAACCAGTATCTTTCAAATAGTATTCTCCTTCTTTCCAATCAGGTAATTGTATTTCGCATTTAGCTTCTTGATCCAAAGGTAAATAACCATAAACTCTCGAAAATTTTCCACTCTTGAAATCAAAATCCAATTGTAAAAAACCAATTGTTAGTGTAAAACAACCTGCTCCAAATTTATTTTCATAGTATAATCCATGAACATTATATTCATATATCATTTTATTTTTCATATATCCTCTCTCCTATTTATAGCTTTCATATAGAAAATGCCAAACTGTATTACTACTTGGATCAGTTTGTGGCTCAGAATACTTAATTATAAGGATAACACTCCTGAACCATTTAATACAAAAACTCCACTGTTTGAAACTGTCCCTCCTGAGTTGCCACCATGAATCGTAATCTGTATATTCTACCCAAGAATTATCGCCAAGAACGCAACTGTATTAAATCCTATTTTAACTTATCTAATGATATAAAGAAATCATATTGACATCGATTTAATATCGTTCTCAATAGTTTTTATTAATCCATCTATAAAAACATTATTTTTCTAGAGGTATTATTCAAGTGTTTATATTCCAAAAAAATTCTCATCCTTAATACTTACTTCTTCAATCTTAATATCTTTACAAGTAATTGACACAAACAAAAAAAGCAAAACTAATTCAATATCAATAAAATTATTAATTTTACTTTCTTGTATTACTATGTCATGGGCATAGTAACCAATTTGTTGAATTTTTAAATCTTTTATTGCTTTTTCTTCCCATCTCAAATTTGCATCAGTTTCATATGATACTTTATAACATTGTAAAAATGTAAGTTTATAACAATTAATTTTATCTTTCTCAATATATAGATTAATCTCATCTCCAAAGTATTTGCTTCTAAAATCAAGTATTTGACCATCTTGATAACAAAGTTTATTTAACATTTTCTCTTTATCTGAAATATTCATTTTAATTTCCTCCTCTGTATGGAATATGTGCATTAGGACTCCTATGATCTACTACATTTCCATTTATATCTAATGGATTACCTTCCACATCAAAAAAATGAATATGTGTATATGGAGTATTTTTGTCAGGTGGATCTATGCGAATGCGCATTTTTCTTGCAGAATCTCTTATATGTATAAATCCTTTATTTTCATAAAATGTCCATCCTTCAGGTAAATTAGAATAAATTTCTTCTTTTGCCATAGTTACTATCTTATCGATATCTTCAAAAAAGTCATTCGAATCATCATAACTATTATTCCCATTTCCCATTGCAGCTTCTGCAACAAATATACCAGCCTGTTCAGTCGCTAAACTTCCCACCACTTCTATTGCTGACTCATTACTTAACTGCCCTACACCAACAATATTCATTGTTCCATCTGCATTCACAATGATTCCTTGATTGTTGCTCATCCCATCCGTTGATCCTAAGTTCAGATAGGGTAATACGGGTAGGATTGATCCCAATAGGTTCATAGCTCCTTTATTTAACAAACTCAATCTTTCATCTTCGCTCATATAAATGGTTTGATTTTGTGATTCCATGATTTCCGTGATGCCGATTCCCGCACTGATCGTCAACATAATCTTTCCACCAATTTTCGCAGCACTTCCAATTGCAGGATTAAATAGAGATTCAACGATTCCAAATGCAATTAATGATCCTCCAAATACATTCAGATTTACAGAGATTTCATCTCTCATTTCCACAAGCCATGATTTGATTTCATCCCAACTAGGGATTTCTATATGATGATCTTTGGTTGCCGCGGCAATAAAATCCACATAGAATTTTTCTTCATCAACCTGTTGTGAATCGCAAGCACCTTGTACCCGATCATATAAGCTTCCATTGATATTCGGTTCAATTGCGGAAGCCATGCTTGCGGATTCACTCAATCTTGCTTGATTCAATTGTCTTTTTGTTAGGATGGTCTGATTAATTCCACTTTGTGCTTTTTGTAAGGTCTGAACGATTTCACTATTCTTTTGCCAAGCTCTTACTTTTTCTTCCTCTGCCGTACTCTTGATTGGAGAAATAGTTGGTTGACTATTGCTCGCAACACTTCCTCTCACCGTATTTACACTCGGAGTGCTGATTTGTGTCGGAATCCGTGACACACTCGATGAAGTTGGATTGGATGGTCTTAGATTGCTTCCCTTGGATTTGAGAACCTTGCTTCCTCCTAAATCTCGTTCTAACACCGCTCGATGTCCACTTGGATCTTCATACTTCAACGGATTGTTCAAACAGTAAATGGTTCGATTCTGACTTAATGGATCAAAACTATTTCCTGCAACACTGTCTTCTTGTAAGAACATTCCTGTCTTTGGATCA
>CATJXY010000053.1 GCA_949744505.1 uncultured Erysipelotrichaceae bacterium
AGATTAAATGAATGCTATTTTTATGGGCAAAATTATCTTTATAATGTAAGCGATGAAAGTACACTGGTAATAGTTGAACGTCTCTTATTAGATCAGGATTATAAATGCTGCAAACTTGTAAAAAGCTTTTATGAGGAAGAATTGGTTATTCCTAAAGCTAAATTTGAAGAATTTTATAAGTATGTTTTATATCCGGTAAAAGATTATTTCCATATAAAGCATTTGAATGAACATAAAGAAAATGAATATGAATATGAGAATATTAAGATATACGGCGATATTGAGGATGATAACAAAATCGTTTTTAAAATTTATTATATAAATGAAAATCAAGATAAAATATTGGCCTTCCAAAATGGATTTACTACAAATTACAGTCAAGATTTAATTGAGAAATATTTTCAAAGCATCGGAACTGTGGATCGGGAAACTCATCTTGTTTATTTGGATATAGACAGTCAAAAAACTTATGAATTTATGCGTGAGGGATTGGATTTCTTAAAACAATATGCAGAGATTTATGTAACAGATGCCTTAAGGAAAATCGGCAGATCGGTCAATTATTCGCTCAGTGTAGGGGTTAAAATTGAAAACGATTTGTTAGAGTTAGATATCGAAAGTATTGATATACCTAAAATAGAAATTGCAAAGGTGTTAGAACAGTATAAACAAAAAAAGAAATTCTATCGGCTAAAAAACGGTGAATTGTTATATTTGGAATCACCTGAATTAGAAGAATTGTCCAGCTTGATTGATAATTACCATTTACAACCAAGAGATATTAAAAACGGAATGATTAAATTGCATAAAAATCGTGCATTTAGTATTGAAAATGATGCGAACCAATATGAACATATTCAAATGAATCGTAAGCAGTCTTTTACTAAGTTAATTGACCAGTTTGATAAAAATCTGCATCATACTTATTCTATTACACCGCATTATCAAAACATTTTAAGAGATTATCAAAAAGACGGCTTGCAATGGCTGAAAACACTGCATTATTATGGCTTTAACGGTATTTTAGCTGATGATATGGGCTTAGGCAAAACGCTGCAGATTATTGCGTTAATTGATGAGATAGCAGCTGATAAGACCAGTATCGTTATTTGTCCGTCATCGTTGATCTATAATTGGGAAGATGAAGTAAACAAATTTGCTCCGCACTTAAAAGCAAAATGCATTGAGGGAAATGCGGATAAAAGAAAACATGAGATTTTAACTTATAATCAATACCAGTTATTGATTACTTCTTATGATTATATGCGTCGTGATTTTGAATGTTATGAAGAAATAGATTTCGAGTATATTATTTTAGATGAATCACAGTATATCAAGAATCAAAAAACAAAGAATGCGCAATCCGTTAAGCTGTTAAACGGGAAACATCGGTTGGCATTATCAGGAACCCCAATAGAAAATTCATTAGCTGAACTTTGGTCTGTCTTTGATTTCTTAATGCCTCAGTATTTATTCAACTATCACTATTTTCAAAAGCATTATGAAACTAAAATTATTAAAAACAACAATGAGGAAGTTGCTGAAAAACTGAAAAAGCTGGTGACACCGTTTATATTAAGAAGAAACAAAAAAGATGTTTTATCAGAATTGCCGGATAAAATAGAAGTAACGCAGCTGATTCCTTTTACTCAGCAAGAAAGCGAGATTTACTTTGCCAATTTGGCTCAGGTAAACAGTGAACTACAGGGGTTGTTTAAAGAAAAGGTCGTTGATAAGATTCAGATTTTGGCTATGCTTACAAAACTAAGGCAGATTTGTTGTGAGCCACGCATGCTTTATGAGAACATTGAAACTGCATCATCTAAATTGAAAGCAAGTTTAGAATTAATTAATAACTATAAACAAAATAATCAAAAGGTCTTGTTATTTTCATCTTTTACAAAAGTATTTGATTTGCTGGAGGATGAATTTCGTTTGAACGGAATTTCCTATTTCAAAATCACAGGAAGCACCACTAAAGAAAACCGAAAAGAATATGTAAAGCGATTCCAAGAAGGCGGAGCGGATGTATTCTTAATATCTTTGAAAGCGGGCGGAACAGGGTTGAATTTAACCAGAGCTGAGGCGGTAATTCATTTTGATCCTTGGTGGAATGTATCGGCACAAAATCAAGCAACCGACCGTGCCTATAGAATCGGCCAATATAAAAATGTGCAAGTACATAAGCTGATTATGAAGGATAGTATTGAGGAGAAAATTTTAACGCTTCAGGAAAAAAAGAAGCAACTGTCTGATATGTTAGTAGAAAATAATCAAGGCAATATTACGTCATTATCAAAAGAAGAGATCTTGGAGTTATTTGCATATGAATAAGAGTGGTAAAACAGTCTCCGCTAAAATCTATTTTACCGGTTTCATACGATAAAAAAACAAACATTCCATATTCATCTGCCTTTTAGATAATCTTGGTGATGTTTCTTCTGTCATGGTTTATGTTTATTTGCTTAAAAGACTCGGCTTAAGAATGATCTTATCCGAGTTAATTTTTTTATGTCCTAACTTTATTAAGAAATCGGAATTTGGATGATAGAACATGAATTCTTCTATCGGACTTTTACCGAATTTTACTTCTCTGGGATAAGAGTTGATGTGAGAGAAGATCAGATCCAA
>CATJXY010000054.1 GCA_949744505.1 uncultured Erysipelotrichaceae bacterium
TGATCCAAAGACAGGAATGTTCTTACAAGAAGACAGTGTTGCAGGAAATAGTTTTGATCCATTAAGTCAGAATCGAACCATTTACTGTTTGAACAATCCATTGAAGTATGAAGATCCAAGTGGACATCGAGCAGTGTTACAACGAGACTTAGGAGGAAGCAAGGCTCTCAAATCCAAAGGAAGCAATCTAAGACCATCCAATCCAACTTCATCGAGTGTGTCACGGATTTTGACACAGATCAGCACTTCAAGTGTGAATACGACTAGAGGAAGTGTTGTGACAACTCAATCTTCTAAATCAGTTTCATCTCAAAAACAAGAAAGTGCAAATTATGCGCCTACAGCAGATGAAATCAAAGTAGCTAAGAAGAACAGCGAATCATTACAAAGTAAGATCTTAAGTGAAAATCAAGAATTAAATAAAAAGATTCAAACAGAGAAACAGAATTACTTCGAGAGTTTGAATCGAGAATTGTTCAAAATCCAAGATATGGATAAAGTTGGAAGCTTAGTCAATAAAGTTCATGGATACTGTAGTGATTCTTCTATGGATTTAGAAAAAATACTAATACAGAAAACAACAGAACGTGGTTCAAGTGGATATGATAAAATTCAAACAGATGAAATCGCTGATACAATTGTTAAAGCATTAGCTAAGATGTCAGAGGGAAGAAAAGTTCATAAAGCATTAGAAGAAAAGATTCTAACAGATTTTAAGAAAATAACTTCAGATGAAATCTGGACCGAATATGCTTTAAAAACAATTCTAAATGATAAAACAAACTCGAAGTTGAGACCGGATATTGTACTAAAAGATAAAAAGGGTTTTTATTATGTATATGAAATTAAACCAGATACGGCTTATGGACATGCTACAGGACCAAAGCAAGTACAAAAATATGTGGATGTAATTAAATCAATACCTAAGCTATTCGGCTATGTTGGGGGAAATTCTGAATTCAGTTCATGGCTACGAGAAAATAATACATTAGAAGTGGATGGGAAGACGTATCATCTTTATGAAGAGAATGGAGTTATTTACTATCGGTCTGAACAAAATCCAACAACAGAAGCTCCAATTCCAGTTGTTGTACCAGATAGTGTCATAGGGAAAGAGTATCAAGAAGATGAAAAACATATTGAAATAGATCCGGTAACAGGAACTGGATTAGTTGCCGGAGCAGGATTATATGTGATTATTAAATATTGGCTGGATAAGTACATTCCATTATTTTAAATGAGAGGAGAAGGCGTTATGAGATATGAAAGTTATGAGAAGAAAATTGAGAAAAAGATCAATGATTTAGTGATAGGAAAAAAAGGATTTACGCAGATAAGAAAAGGGGAATTAGGATATAGGAGAGAAATTAATGATATAAGCCAATACTTTGGAATTGATATCCACAAAAGATATAAAAGAATTTCACCTTGTGGAGATTATAATGAAACAATGGGATGGAACTATTATGTGTTGAATGAATACTATTATTATCAAAATAGTGAAGATTTTGAAGTGGTTTTAGATGAAATCTATAAGCGACTAGAAGAGATAATCTTTCCTCAATATGATAAATGTGCAAATGAATTCTGCATTACAAGAACGATGGTAAGAAGAGTCAAAGAAGAAACAGAGGAACTGGTTGGATTGTATCTTAAAGAATATAAGAAATTTCCTGAAGATATAGAAGAATTGATCCAAAATGTAAGAGATTATTATCATCGATATAAAAGTGAAGATGAGGAGAAGAATAAAGAATTGATTTGTGTTGTGGCGGCAGTATATTATAAGTATGTATTATCAAATGTATCTGATTTGAGAGTCGAAATGTCCTTAGATGGAATAGCGTTAGTTGATTTAGCAAAAGAAAAATATTTTTTTGACCCATTAACCACAGCATTCAGCTCGTTTATGACAGATGATTATGATCAATTTAAAGTATCTGGTTCAATTATGAATTTGATTGGGAAATATGAAAATCGAGAGTGGGAAAAAGAAGAAGATTGGGAACAGGTTATTTTTTAGTAAGAAATAAAATTGTTCTTCCAACAAAATATCTATAGCAGAAAAAAGTGATTTTAATCCTTTCATATTTCCATAACAAAAGATTCAAAATCAAGAAAATAATACATTAGAAGTGGATGGGAATACCTATCATCTTTATGAAGAGAATGGAGTTATTTATTATCGGTCTGAACAAAATCCAACAACAGAAACTCCAATTCCGGTTGTTGTACCGGATAGTGTCACAGGGAAAGAGTATCAAGAAGATGAAAAACATATTGAAATAAATCCGGTAACAGGAACTGGATTAGTTGCCGGCGCAGGAGTGTATGTGATTATTTATTGGATATATAAGTACGTTTCATTTATTCTATTATTTTAAATGAGAGGAGAAATTGTTATGAGATATGAAAGTTATGAGAAAAAAATTGAGAAAAAGATCAATGATTTAGTGATAGGAAAAAAAGGATTTACTCAGATAGATAAAAAGGATTTAATGTATAAGAGAATAGTTAATGATATAGAACAATATTTTACGATTGGTGTCCATAAACAATATAAATGGATTGATCTTCACGGGGATTATAATGGTGCAATGGGATGGAATTATTATGGGTTGTGTGAATATTATAGTTATCAAAATAGTGAAGATTTTGAAGTAGTATTGGATGAAATCTATAAGCGACTAGAAGAAGTAATCTTTCCTCATTATGATAAATGTGCAAATGAATTCTGCATTACAAGAACGATGGTAAGAAGAGTCAAAGAAGAGACAGATGAATTGGTTGGATTGTATCTTAATGAATATAAGAGATTTCCAGAAGATATAGAAGAATTGATTCGAAATGTAAGGGATTATTATCATCGATACAGAAGTGAAGATGATGAAAAAAATAAAGAGCTAATATGTGTTGTAGCGGCTGTGGATTATAAGTACTTACTATCAAAAGTATCAGATTTGAGAGTTGAAACGTCCTTAGACGGAATAACGTTAGTTGATTTAGCAAAAGAAAAATATTTTTTTAACCCATTAATCACAGCATTTGGTTCATTTATGACAGATGATTATGATCAATTTAAAGTATCAGGTTCAATTATGAATTTGATCGGAGAGTTTGAACATAGAGAATGGAAAAAGAAAGAAAAATGGGAACAGTTTATTTTTTAGTAAAAAACAAAACTCTTCTTACAATAAAATAGTCTCAATCTTTTCATATATTCACAACAAAAGAATCCAAAAGCAAGAAAATAATACATTAAAAGTGGATGGAAATACCTATCATCTTTATGAAGTGAATGGGGTCATCTACTATTCTTCTTCTGACAAGAAGCCAATAACGGAGACTTCAGTTCCAGTCATTGTACTAAATAGTGTCACAGGAAAAGAGTATCAAGAAGATGAAAAAACGTATCGAAATAGATCTTGCAACGGGAATTGGATTGATAATTGTAGTAGGGTTGTTTATTTTAAAGAGAGGATATTTTTATGAAAGAAGGATTAGACTTATATTCAAGTAAAAATATGTTGTTTTGGATCTATGAATGTGATGGAGATTATTATCTTTTGAACTTGTTGCCTGTTCCAATTTCTGTCCTATTAGGGCAATATCGGTCAATGATCTTTAAAATAAAGGGGAGAAAATTAAGTCAACAAGAATATGAAAAGTATAAA
>CATJXY010000055.1 GCA_949744505.1 uncultured Erysipelotrichaceae bacterium
GGGAAGTGGTGCACTTCCAAAGGTTTGGTGAAGCACTGCGCATCGTCCAGGATAAGCTGGATTCCAAGAACTTCTATGCGTTCAATCCGGAATTTGACAAGTGTAAATACTAGAAGAATGTCTATCTGCTTAAAATTGGCTACTGCGTTATTTTAATCAAACCTTGCTGATTTAAGTACATTTTAAGCGAAAGTATCAGCCTTATTGATTGATACTTTCGTTTAATTTTGAGCGGTTTTCTTTTTTGAGCGGTATCGCTCAATTTTAAGTATCATACCGATAGATTTTTACGAGATCATCATATAGCTATTTGTAGTTCTCAGTTTTCCAATCATAGTTTCTCTTGTAAACCGGAATTACAAAGCGCATATCTGATTCCTCCATGTATTCTTTTAATTTTCGTTCAGGACACCGCTCTCTAACAAGAAATCAAATTTATTATATAAGTTCCGTAATAATCTGGCAGATTCTTTTTCTGGTGCCCTGAAAAGAGGTTTCTTTCACCTTTGCAAAACTGAGCGCAATCACTAGCCACGTTCCCTACAGCCTTCGGTACTTGCAATCTTCCCCGGAAGATTTTCCATCAGAAGATTTTTCTTGCCAGATGGACAGCCCTTCAAAAAGTTCTCCCCTGTCTGCATATTCTAAAGAGAAAAACTTTTTCAGCATACTCATATTCAGTGTTTTCACAAACCTTCTTGGCTTTGTAATCAACGTCACATCATTGTCAGTTTCCCACCACTGCCTGATAAAATCAGTTTTATCCACGTAAAAATTGTGGTTAATCCTTACTTATTCTAAATCCTGCTTTCCAATGCCGATTTTCTTTGCCATATCCAGCCTCCTATTACGCGAAACCCGGATTTAAGCATCATCTATTTGATTACAGTATAGCCATTTCGGCATTTGAATGCAATGATTACCTTATTCCTGAAAAACCCAAATATAATCCTATTTCATCATTATTCCAAATTTAACACTGAAAATCATCAGGTAATAAAACTGACAAATCGTAATCAGAAATATCCTTAATTAAAATAACCCTTTTAGCATGATTCATAACCAAATTATCAAACATATTTCTAGCTAACCTCGCATTGGCAAAATATTCATCATGATGTTCTGTTGCTGAAACAAAATACTCATGAATAGTATCCCGCAGTTTATTGTTTAATTCGTAATCATTTTTCTTACACATAGAAGACAAAATATCAAGCAATTCATCCGCAGAATAATCTCCAAATTCAATAAATGTATTAAATCTTGACCTTAATCCTGGATTAGATTTAAAAAATAAATTCATGGGCTCTGTATATCCAGCAACAATCACTACTAAATCTTCACGATAATCTTCTAGCGCTTTTGTCAATTCTGTCAAACACTCTCTTCCATATGAGTCACTATGATCATTTTCTGTAATACTGTATGCTTCATCAATGAACAGAACACCACCCCTAGCCGCTTCAATCACCTTTTTTACTTTCAATGCAGTTTGGCCTTGGAATCCTGCAATTAAATCTGTTCTAGACACCTCAATAAAATGCCCTTTTGATAAAAGCCCTATTTGTTTATAAATATGTCCAACTATTCTAGCAACAGTTGTTTTTCCTGTACCTGGGTTGCCTGTAAATGCCATATGCAAGGTATTTTTTTCACTATTGAATCCTCGTTCCCTACGCTTTTTCTGAATCGTTTGATAAGTTATTAAATTGTTAACTTGCTGTTTAACATTGATAAGACCAATCATTTTATTTAAATCTTCTAAAAGCTCATCTAATGATCTTAAATCTTCATTGACCTCACCTTCTCCGTCACATACTTTTTTTACATAAGTATACCCACAGTACTCAATCATACTATCCTTAAAATTTTTTGCAAATTTTTTTACATCCTTATCAAAATAATCGGATGCAAAAATGTCTGAAATTTTTCTTACCAAACTTCGTATTAAAGTACCATCCTTCGCTTGCACAAAATCATGTGCCTCTTTCACAATCTCTCCATACGATTCTGACATAGCATCAAGTTTGGAAGCTAAATCTAAAAAAATTTTCTCATATTTGCTTACCATTATAGTATCCCTAACACATTCAATATCAATTCAATAATGCCTAAGCCGATTACACCCCCAGCAATAGCATAAGCAAAAGTTAGCCGCTTTTTCAAATCTGTAATAACCGTCTGATATGACTGATGTTCCTCTTTCATATTTTCCCTCAACATCTGAATCTCATCATCAAATTTATCTGATTTTTTCTTTATCTCAGACAAAGCAACATCTGTATTATTCCACAATAAATCAATATCAGAGAAATGTTCTTGTCTTTCAAGATTATCCCTAAGTTCCAAAAGTACGTGCTGATTATCCGTTATGCTATCAACGTCTGCAGATAATTTATTCACGGAATCAAGCAAGTTGCTAATATTTTTTTGCCCAGTCTGAACATCATTCCACATAGCATCAATCTGTTCAAAATGTTTCTGCTTTTCTAAATTGATTTTAAATGTAATTAAATTCTTTGCTTCCTTTTGGAGAGAAGTGATTTCTGTATAATTCTTTGTTTCCCTTTCATTAATGTCTACTATATTTTCTTTACATCTCGCGACATCATCCCAAATATGATTAATGTCTTTTAAATGCTCAAAATTATGTATCTCATCAACTGCACTTTGCATACCATTCAATGAATCTTCCAAATCCTGAATACCTGCATTTGTTTTCTCCAATTGAATATGCATCTCTGATATTTCGTCATTATTTAAACTGACTCGTTCCCATATTTCATCAATATTCAATAAATATCTTTGCTTTTCTACGTTGCTTTTAAATATAATCAAATCCTTTGTTTCTTTCCGGAGAGAAGTGATTTCTGAGCTATTCTTTGTTTCCTTTTTACCAATATCTACTATATTTTCTTTGTAGCTCTCAACATCATTCCAAATATGATCAATATCTTTTAAATGCTCATAATTGCGTATCTCATCAACCACACTTTGCATATCATTCAATGTATCTTCCAAATCCTGAATATCTGTGTTTGTTTTCTTTAATTGAATAAGTATCTTTGATATTTCATTATTATGTGAACTAACTCGTTCCCATATTTCATCAACGTCTTCCAAATGTTCATAATTTAATAGACTATCCGCATACTTTTGAACAGCCTTTAAACTTCCCTCAAGACGTAAAACTTGTTTTTGTGCACTTTCAAAGTTATTTTTATAAGCACTTATTTCTTGATTAAGTTTTCTGATATCGTTCCATATCTCATCAATATTCTCTAAATGGTTCAGCTTATCAAGTTTTTCTTTGTGTCTTTCAAGAACTGTGATAATTTTTTTCTGAGCCTCAATTGTCTTTTTTATATCAATTTGAGCTGCCTTAGCTTGATTACTAGCTGTTTCTGCCCCCTTAATTGCACTTAATATTGCTGGGATATATTCTTTATCCAACGATTCTAAAGCTTTATATACTTGTCCAAACTCCTTAATGAAATCAATATGTAATTCATTAAATTTTATGAGATAGTCCTGTACTTGGGCAGTAACTTTGTTAAGTTCTGTACCTGTAACAGTATGTTCAAACCACCCAAACAAACCACCCGAATCGTTTACCTTTTCTAATCCTAAATTGGATGAAGTTCTGCCAGAAAAAGCATGTATATGTTGTTTTGCATCTTCAAAAGAATGTGGCTTGATTATTTCGTTCATATTTTCTCCTTAGTCCATTAAATTGCCAATATCATTTAATATATTGTTTAAAGCAGCAGTATTTTCGGTTTCTTCTACACAATCAGTATTTACTATATTACTTAATGATTCACGCATTTGCTTGGCAGCTTCTTCATGACGTGTTTTTATATTTTTACTTACATTGTGATAGTCTTCTTCAAATTCATGCATTGTACCGGAAAATGAATTTTCCGAAGCACCGCATTCTTCTTTTTTATCATCTTTAAAATTTTTCTTCTGAACTTTCGTATATAAATAATATATTACCGCAACTGCACCTGCACCTAAAACGAAACCCAAAATAAATATTTCCACATATTTCATTTTCATCTTTATCCTCCATCACTTTCTATTAAGATTTTCTATACGACGATGCATTTCTTTAAAATCATTATCATTTGTTCTTCCATTATTGTCAATAATTCTGTCAAATGAATTACGAATAACTTGCGCTGCGGCCGAATGTCTCCCATTTATAGTAAATGCAGCATCTTCCCTTGTCGCATTTAGCTTTAGCCCGTTAACTAAAATAATGTTCCCCTGAGTTGATAACACTTCGTTTTTCTTGTCAATTTTATCTTTTTCTAACTCTCCTCTTTGCCGTTTGGCAATAAGATTATTAATAAGGTTAATCGCAAGCGCTCCTATAATCCCAGAGATTACTGCCCCCATAAATACACCTATAATATTTGCCAAGCTTCCAAACATAGGAATTTCAAATGCCAATAATGGAATAGTCATCAATCCCTTCTCGATAACCTCGCCTAGCACAATCGCACCAATAGCAGTCATCCCGGCCATAACTATCTTTCCAACTTCCATCATCATAATTCCAAAAGTCTTTCCTTTATTCTCTGGTGCCTTAATATAATCTATGGACTGTTTTAGCGAAATCCATCCCTGCTTAATAAACATCCATGCCTTTTTTACAGTACTGATAATCGGTCCAATAATGGATGTTGCGATTACCGTAACCGCAGTATCCATAACATTTATAACTTTTGTTTTCAGATTAGTGACAAATTCTACAATAGCATCTTTAATATATATAAGCAGGCTTTTTAGATTTTTACTTGTAGACTTTAACCATAAAATTAACTTTATAATAATCTTTTTAACTAAGTCTGCTAATAAATTCATAATTACTGCCCTGACGGCCTTTTTAGAAATTCTAAACGCTTCTTCTTTTTGCGATTCTTTACCTTCTTTAATAGCTTTTTCTTCGGCTTGCCGCTTCTGCTTTTCATATTCCTCTCTGGCTATTCGTTCTTTTTCTTCAAATTCCTCATCATCTATGCCAAAATACTCTGCGTTAGTTTGCCCTTCACCTTTACTCCCTTCCTCCCGCTCATGATTCAACCACTTTTCTCCGTTGTGATTTCCTTTAGACTGATTAGCACTGGAATCTAAATCATTAAGATTTTTATCAGAATTGGCAAACTTTATCCTCTCTTCTTTTGACATAAAAGCATTCGCTTCAGGATCCCCGATAATTTCATCTACTGAAATTTGATGATCCTTATGATTTCCATTTTTTCCAACTGGACGTCCTTTATCATACTCTGCCCTTACAGTCTCATCCTTTAATTCTTTCTTCCATGTGCCGTCTATCCTGTCATAGCTTTCCCATACACCTTTCTCATCATTATATCTTTCTTTAGGTTCCCACACACCCTTCTTTTCATTATAATGAGACCAGGTTTTTGTATCTTCATCATATTTATGATTCTTGCTGTCTTTATATCTGTATTCCTTATTTGGGTCTGTCTTGAATTGGCTGATATAATCATCATGCTTTTCTGAATAATCAGTTTTTTTATTATGATCCGCTATCTTTCCCTTTTCAAAATTTTCTGCGGTTTGAATATGGGCTTCATTTCTTAAATCCAAATGAAGACCATTATTGTCTTTAATAAAATCTTCTCCAGCCTGTACTGCTATCTGATTGGTAAATTGTTCCCAAATCGTACCAAGAATAACGTTTCCGAGTGCTTCCGGATTTCCAATCTGAGAACTTTGTTCTTGGATAAAATCCAAATCCGAAAGTTGCCCTTCCAGTTGGTCCTGCAATTGTTTTTCAAGTTCATCAAAGTCCAAACTTTCTAAATCTTCTCTTTTGTTTTGGATAGCACTTTCATTTGCCATCATTTGATATCCTCCCGTCTTTATCTGATAGTGTACTATTTAATCGCTTCTTCTATATGGTACAATTTCAATCAATCTAATATTTTATTTGGTTTACAAAATCACAATTCCATACAGTTTTTCATCTAAATATTCTTTTAAGATTCCATCCACATTCAAATCAATACTTCTATAATATTCTTCTGCTATTCCACCCCCGATTGCGCACAAGGTATCCAGATCACATTGAAGTGAATAAACCTTTCTCAAAAATGACACATAATCTTCGCTTTCCAAAAAACACCTAATTGCAACTGGGACACTGCCCTGGCAAGATAC
>CATJXY010000056.1 GCA_949744505.1 uncultured Erysipelotrichaceae bacterium
AATAAAAACTCATCTTCGATGCTATAAGCATTAAAGATGAGTTTTCTTTAATCTTGTAAAAATGCAAAAATTTCTTCTTTTCTATCTTCTAAATCTTGATACCCCAACTGAAATAACGCTTTCAATTGATCGTGATCCCCTTTAAAACGACTTACTCCAAGATTTTTTGTAGGTCGAAGTAAGATTGCTTCATTTCTCTCACACAATTCTTTTACTTTATCCATTTCTTCATAATAAATCGGTGTCCTTTTCTTCATATCCTCACGAAGTTGTTGATAAGGATGATATAAAGCATTCAAGGCAAGATCCATTCCTTTTCCCGATGGTTTTCTTACATAATTTTCATCTTTCGTAATAATTACAAAATGCTTATTATTTCCATGCTCAATACTTCTATTGATCGGAACCATTGTTGTTACACCCCCATCAATAAATTTATGCCCTTTATAATGAACTATTTTACCGGCAATCGGCAAAGTACAAGCCGCTTTTAAAAGCTGTAAATCATTCTTGAAGTCTTCTTTCAAATACCAATTGGTTTTTCCTTGTTCTAAATCATAAACACCGATTTCCATATGAGTTTTATAATTCACAAGATTTTCAATATCAAAATGAGCTGTATCTCTTAAGATATGGTCAAACATGAAATCATATCCAACATAGCTTCCTTCTTTAAAAAATGGAATCAATCCGACATTTCTTTTATCGGCTACATAAGTAACACTGAAATCATAAAGATTTTTCTTATTTTTATCAATAAAATTACATAAATGAACTGCTCCGGCAGATATTGCAACTCCATAATCGAATTCAATATCATGGTCAATCAACCAACATAAAGCACCCGCAGTGTAAGCACCTCTCATTCCCCCGCCTTCCAATACAAGTCCTATTTTGTTCATTTCAATCACTCCTTCATATACTGCTCTACTAATTTTAAAAATTCTTCCCATCGATTTTCGGCTCGAATCTTAGCCGGACATTCTTTTTTTGAGAAGTCATAATGCTGTTTTACATCTTTAATCGTCAAATTGTATTCTTTGCATAATGCCGCAGTTAATTTTGCACCGTTAATAAATGTTTGATCAAAATCAGATCCCTCATTTACACAAAGTTCAATCCCGATTCCTGTCATATTCCCACCGTTTTCTTTTCTTTGATCGCCGGCATGCCAAGCTACCTCATCATCCGGAATAGAATGATAAATTTCATTTTCATCCACTGTATAATGCCAACCATTAACCCGTTCATCCGAATTGTCTACAAGATATAAAGCATGATTTTGGGCCGTTGCACTTGAAGAAAAATTGTCTGTCTCATGAATGACGATATAGCGGATTTCACGTTTGATTTGAGGTCTATTTATAGCATTTTCATTTACTAACATCGTTGTAATCGTCACGCCATAAGCTTCATCCAAAAATACTCCTTCTGTTGCATACTGACGCTTATTACTAAAAATAAAACCGACTACGCCCACCAGAAAGATAGCTAATACTACTACAATAAGTACAACTTTTGCATTTTTTCTTAATTTCAACTTTCTTTTTTTCGCCATATTTAATCCCTCACGGATTATTTTAACACATTTTACTTATGAACGATTAAAAAGATTCGATCTCTTTCATAAAGAAATCTAAAAAAATACTTAAATTCTATTTTCTTTTTAAATCAAGAACTTCAAGAAAATTCAAATTCAATCCTGAAACTAACGCCTTAACTTGTTCAACTCGCTCTTTATCTAAAAAAAGTTTTGGATCATGCGCATCCCATCCCATAACAACAGGACATTGAAATTCTTCAACAATTTCCCAAAATTCTCTATACGGGTAAGAAAATTTCATACTTCCGTTTATCTCGTGTTGACCATAGCGTACCCCATTCAAATTCAATTCTAGCGGTATGTTTAATTTCTTAGAACACAATGCAATCTTTCTTGCTGCTTTTTCGCAACTTTCATTCCAAGAATCTCTCCCTAGCATAAAGTAGTCAGGATGAGCCACAATATCTGCATAACCTTTTTTCATTGCTTGAACAACAGATTCAGAATAAATTTCAAGATCTTCATCCTTACAACACTTGCCGTAATCTTGTCCGGCAAACTCTCTATTATGTTGACCGACTATCATATAATCAGAAAGTTCGCAAAGTTTTTCAATTTCCCCACTCATTTCTTCATAATATTCAAATTCAAATCCAATACGAATAACAATTTCATCTTTATACTTTTCCTGTAAATTCTTTAATGAACATATATATTCAGATAACTCGTTAAATTCCATACGATATCCATCAAAAGGTTTACTGAAAGGAGCGTGATCTGAAAATCCTAATAAATTCAATCCCGCCTCTATAGCACATTGAACATACTCTTCATCAGAACCAACTGCATGATTACATCTCTTTGTATGAGTATGATAATTAAATTTCTGCATAAAATTTTTTCAATTCATAATAAAAAATGCATTTTTGTCTATCTCCTTGTTTATAGAGAAAATGATCTGAGGGAACCTCTACAATTTCTTTTAATTCTCCCTGGAGCCTTTTCAAAGTTTTATAGGATGGAATATTATCCGGATTACATGTAATAATCAATTCATCCAACCCATATTCATGATAAGCTAAATCAAACAAAAGCCGACATGCTTTATACGCTGTATGGTTTCCTCTATATAATGGATAAACAGAATAACCGATTTGACCTAGATAGTAAAGTGAATAATTCATTCCCAACCGAAGCTCACAACATCCGATAACCTTCTTGGAATTCACTTGACGAATATCAAAAACTAATGTTCTTGCATGATCATTAAAATGGTTTGGCGCTTCATCCCGCTTTAACCGCAATTCAATTTCACCGTCAGTGATTGCTTTTTTATCTAAACCCTGAATCCATTTCCTTAATAATTCAAGCATCGTTAAGCCTTCTTTCTCTTTCCAAAATTCAAATATGCATCACATTCTATGAATCTTCCTCCGATTTTATTTTATCATATTTACTCTATTTTCATCATATAATTTCATCATTTTAACAAGCATTCCGGTTAATAATATGATAAGATAAAGAATAAGGAGGACATATTATGAAAAAACTTCGATACTCAATGCTTGCCTTATTTATATTATGTGGATGTAGCAAGCAGACCGTCACTTCAGGGCCTCCAACAATTGTTGTAAACGAAATTCCGCCCATCGAGGTGAACTTAGGAACATATGAATTAGATAATTTAAAACAATATATCATTGCTACCGATTCATCCGGAAAAAGGCTTTCAGATGAACAAATTACTTTAAGCGGATATATCGACACTCATGTATTAAGTACTTTTCAAATTCAAATCAAAGCAACAGACTCTAACAATGTTTCTTCCACTTCTTCATTAAGTGTAAAAACCGTAGATACCACTGCGCCTACTTTTGTTGTTGCTAAAAATCCGATTCTTCAATACATCAATACGGAAATGGATTACAATGTTAAAAATTGCGGTTTAAAAATCAGCGACAATTTCATTTTTGAAGAAGCATTAATTAACAATACCCGTATTTTTAATACTGTTGAACAAAATAAAGTAGGAAAATATACAGTCAATTATACAACAAAAGATTCTTCGGATAATATTGCTGAATTTGAATTGGAAATAGAAATCAGTGATGATATCGATGTAGTTGCAGATTATCTCTATCAAAAAACATTAGAGCTTTTCAGAGGAAGTAATGATTATTTCTTATATGGTCGTCATGATACAAATGCGTATCATACAGAATTGCTTAATTTTGATGAAATTATCAATTATAACTTCTCCTCACAAGCAAGAGAATCTTTCATTGAATTGTGTACACAAGAAGGATGGCTTTTAATTGAATCAGATTCATACTTATTAGATTGGGAAAAGTCCGGTTCGATGCCTATTGCTCATTCTGTACAGTTACAAAGAAAAGATGATCTTGATGAGGAAACGAACTTATTTTCATATACTGTACATGTAACATATCCTACAAAAGAAGGCAATCTTGTCGAAAGTGAAACTGAATTTATCGTCGGAATCGAAGATAACGCTGTAAAAATTTTCCACTTTGAAAATCCTTTCATAAATTCTGATACATTTTCAGAAATAAATGAAGAATGAAGATCTCTTTTTATTGAAATGGGCTTGAATTCGTGATATCTTTTTAAAGGTATTTTTTACCCAAAAGGAGATGTAAAATTATGATAAAAGCTATTGTAGGTGCTAACTGGGGTGATGAAGGAAAAGGAAAAATCACCGATTATTTGGCAACCCATGCAGATATCGTTGTTCGCTTTCAAGGAGGCAATAATGCCGGCCATACCATCATAAATGAATATGGGAAATCTGCCCTTCATCTTTTACCCTCCGGAATTTTTAATCCTAACACATTAAATGTAATCGGTAATGGTGTTGCTTTGAATATTCCATCTTTGTTGGAGGAATTAGAGTCTATCAAGGCAAAAGGAGTAGAAAACGTAAAGTTAGTTGTTTCTGATCGTGCTCAAATCGTAATGCCATATCACATTTTATTTGATGAATTAGAAGAAAAACGTTTAGAAAAAGCACAATTCGGTTCCACAAAATCCGGAATGGCACCTTTCTATTCAGATAAGTATGCAAAAATCGGATTTCAAGTAAATGAACTATTTGATGAAAAATGGTTAGAAGAAAAAATAGATCGAATTCTTCCTGCAAAAAATACTTTACTTGTTCATTTATATCATGCTGAACCATTAAGCAAAGAGAACCTATTAAATACACTTCATGAATATCGTGACGCAATCGCACCATATGTTTGTGATACTGTAAAATTATTTAAAGATGCTGTTATAGAAAATAAAGAAATCTTACTTGAAGGTCAGTTGGGAACATTACGTGATCCGGACTTTGGAATTTATCCTTACTCAACTTCAAGTAATACCATTTCGTCCTATGGCCCTATCGGATCCGGTCTAGCAAAAGGATGTGACAATGTTGTCGCTGTAACTAAAGCTTATTCCAGTTGTGTCGGTGCCGGTCCATTCGTTTCTGAATTTTTCGATCAGGATGCACATGAATTGCGAATTCGCGGTGGAGATGCCGGTGAATTTGGTGCTAAAACAGGGCGCCCAAGGCGGGTTGGAGCATTTGACTGCGTAGCAACAAGATATGGCGTTCAAATTCAATCTGCTACTGAAGTTGTCATGACTAACTTAGACGTATTGGGATATTTAGATGAGATCCCTGTATGTGTTGCCTATAAGCATAATGGAGAAATCATCTATGATTTCTGTAACACACAACAATTATATGAATGCACCCCTGTAATTGAGACATTGCCGGGGTGGAAATGTGATATCCGTGATATTACTGATTATCACGATCTTCCTAAAGAAGCTAAAAACTATGTTGATTTTATAGAAAAACACATTGGTGTGACCATTTCTATGGTATCAAATGGTCCAAAACGTAATCAAATCATGAAAAGAAAGTAAAAAGCTCAACAAAAAGTTGAGCTTTTATATTTCCGGAAATTCATTACTAATTCTTTTTTTATGTTATAATAAATGTTGAGGTGAAATCATGCTTGATTATCGGTTAAAAACATTTTTAGTATTAGGACAAACACTCAACTACACTCGTACAGCAGAACTATTACATATGAGTCAGCCTGCTGTTTCTCAACAAATTCGTTATCTGGAGCAACATTACGGATTTAAATTACTTGAATATAGTAATCGCCATCTCGGACTAACAGAATTAGGACAACTTCTTTATCAAAAAGTAGTTTCATTGGAAAATGAATCGCAAAGCATCATAAAAGAATTGTCTGCCAAAAAAAGCGAGCAAAAAACTATCCGATTTGATTGCACTTTCACTTTTGGAGAATACATTCTTCCATCTCTTTTATGTAAATGGTTTAAAAAGAATCCTTCTTTAAAAATATGTATAAGAATAAAAAGCACTCAAGAATGCCTAGATGCTTTGAACCGAGGAGAGGTTGACTTTATTTTGGTTGAAGGCTTTTTTAATAAAGCCGGATACAATTATAAATTAGTAAAGAAAACTCATATGGGACTCGTTGTTCCACCGAATCATCCTCTTGTATCAAAAGAATGTGTCAAATTACAAGATTTGTTACAATACACTTTGGTAATTCGCCAGAAAAAATCAAGAGAAAGAGGGATTCTTCCATCCGGTTTAGCAGAACACAATTACTCTTATGATAGTTTTGCCGATTTAATTCAATGCGGAAGTATGAATGTTATGAAAGAACTAATTAAGAATGATTGCGGAATTGGATTTTTGCATGAAGATGTCATTCGAAAGGATTTACAGGAGGGTACATTAAAAGAAATCAATATCAATGATTTTAAACTGATTAGAGAAATGAATATGATTTATCATCCAAAATATAAAAATGATAATTCCTTGGATTGGGTCTACGACGATTTAATTTCTCATATCAATAATTCAAATTAAAATATTTAACTAAAGTAAGCATTCTAGCTTACTTTTTATAACCACTTACCTGCATAAAAAAGATAGGCTTTAAAAACCTATCCTAAACTCAATAATATTATACATGTTCTTCCAATTTAATCTTATTACCACAGTAAGGACAATATCGCCAATACTTAGTCAAACTATGATTACATACCGAACAAATCAATTTTGTTCTCACTGCTTTGATATTGATATCTTTTCCATCATATCGCAATACAGTTGTAACTTTTTCTTCTTTTTTTTCGATCGGTCGCATAGGTCACCTCTTAACACTGTGCCTAATATTAACATACAAATTTTATTCAATAAAGACTTGATTTTATTTCATATTATGCTTTAATCATTTTTATTTATTAATTTAAATTAATCCTCTTACAATATAATTCAAGATTTACAATTCATTCTTAAAATTACTTACTTTCATAAAATATTTTTTATTAAAAAAGAGAAAGAAACCCTTCCTCTTCATACTTTGAAATTTATTTAGTAAGCAATCGTTCGAACATTTTTATGTAAATATTATAAAGTTCTTGCTTCTCATCTTCGGTTAGTTTTCTCTCATAAGCATTATGTTTTCCTAAGGTGCTTGTATGAGCGTCAACACTTTCACCGTTACGAATAACAAACACTACCGGAACGTAAAACTTTAATTCACCATCGGAATCTTTACTGAGATATTGTGCAGTGTGCTCTTTGATCTTATCTAAGTCCCCCTCTTCTTGCCCATTTTTATCTGTTGCATCAACATAATAGATAGGAAGTTCAGAAGCTAATGCCGCTTCATTCATAATAGGAACTGCTTCAATACACCAAGGACAATTCGTATACCCAAAATAAACGATGGCGCTTCCTCCCTCATCAAATAGGCGAAGAGCTTCATGCATTGTAATTTTTCTAAATGAATGAGAAGTTTCGGTAAAACCGTCATAACCACTCATATCCGCAATTTCATAATTCAAATCAATCGTATTGATGACTCCATGATAGCGATTGTCACTGCTACACCCTACCAGTAACAAACAAACGAATAAACATGATAATATTTTTTTCATCCTATATTCCCTTCTTTCTTATTAAATTCTTGCTTTTTCATCAGTTCAACCAAAGTTGGTTTAAGAGAAAATTGATTACATAATTGATCAATTTCCTTTTTTGCGTCTTGCTTCTTTGAATCGGAAATATTCTGCTTCACAGCCCGTAATAGAATATTCTTGGGAGAATGTGCCATATCAATAAATTCAATAACCTGTGTCTTATATCCTGCTATTGTTAAACAATTTGCTCGAATCGCATCTGTAAATAAAGCACTGATTCTTTCCTTAATCAAACCATATTTTGTTAAAATTTCATAATCTTCTGTTTTGATTTGCGCATTCAGTTCATGTTGGCAACATGGAACCGATAAAATAAAACGTGCATTCCATTCCATTGCATTAAACAATGCAAAATCCGTTGCCGTATCACATGCATGTAAAGTGATAACCATATCCACCTTATCTGTATACTTGAAATTTTGAATATCACCAATTTCAAAGTGCATTCCTCGATAACCATATTTCTCTGCTATTTTATTACAATTTTCGATTACATCCTTTTTCAAATCTAACCCAATAATTGTTGCCTTTATTTTCTTTATTTCAACTAAATAATAATAAAGAATAAAAGTCAAATATGATTTTCCACATCCGAAATCCAGAATATTGATTTCTTCATATGCATAATTCTTTATTACATCTTCCACCAATTCCAAAAAACGATTAATTTGTTTATATTTATCATACATCGCATGGACAATCTTCCCATCTTTTGTAAAGATTCCCAAATCAACAAGAGGAGCAATAACCATTCCTTCTTGTAATATGTAATTTTTCTTCCGATTGTGTTCTAAATTTATACGAATGGGATGTTTAACTTCATGTGAAGAAACAAAAATCTGACCTTTTTTAGAAATTTTTATTTCAGTTTCCTTTTCATTACCGAAATAATTCAGTTGTTTAAAATCAATCATGAGTTCAAGTATTCGATCTAACACATTTTCCATATCAATATTTTCATGGAATACTTGCTTATCCGTAAACTTTTCTATTTGAACAATCATTTTTCCTTTTACTTGTTTGCCCATAAAAACAACACGTTGGTAATCGTTTGATTTTTTTGCTGGATTACTGAGTATGATTTTCACAAAAGAATCTTTCAATGTTTGTTCTAAAACTTTTTTTAATTCCATAACTTTATCCTCTTTAAACTTATTTTACCCGAGGATTCCCAAATGTTCCAATAAAATTTTTAACCCAATCAAAACCAAGATCACTCCTCCGGCAAATTGTGCTTTGCTTTGATATCGTGAACCAAAATTGTAACCAATCAAAACTCCAATAATGGCAAGAACAAAAGTTGTACATCCAATCAAAGTTATAGCAGATAAGATATCTATCTTTAAAAATGCAAAAGTAATCCCCACTGCCAAAGCATCAATACTTGTCGCAATAGACAAAACAAGTAATTCCTTTATATCCAGCTTCTCTTCAACATTTTCTGTTGCTTTTTCTTCTTCACTTAAAGATTCTTTAATCATATTGAAACCGATAAAAGCTAAAAAGACAAATGCAATCCAATGATCAATACTGGTAATATAAGACTCAAACTGACTTCCTAAGAACCATCCTATAAGTGGCATCAACGCTTGAAATCCCCCAAAGAAACAAGCTATAATCAAAGTATGACTATACTTAATTTTTCGCATATTCAAGCCCTTGCATACAGCCACTGCAAAAGCATCCATTGATAAACCGATTCCTATCAGAAATAATTCCAAAAACCCCATTTTCATTTCCCCTTCCTTTATTAAAGCATATTATTTTTATAAATTAATTATGCGGTTTGATTTCCTTTGGAATTAAGCACTCGTATCTTTGACCTTCTAATCGATGATCCCACTCCTTTTTTGCTTGCTCAATCAAGGTTGGATCTTTTAATAATTTCTCACATGCCAATGCAAGAACTTTTCCTGCCATCAAAGCACCTTTTAAGGCAATAGATGATTTCCCTTGAGCTACTAATTGCCAGCTATGTCCCGGTGTTCCGTAACTGTAACAAGCCGTGGTGAATTGAGCGGTTGGAACAACCCAACTGACGTCTCCTACATCTGTCGAACCAGAAGTATTAATTTCAACCGAATTCGGTTGAAGTATAATTGAACATAATGAATTCTCTTTTCTGTCTTGTTTCAGTTCTTCAGCATTTTTTACTGCCATAGAAATCTCTGCATTACAAATTTGCGATAACGGAACTGTTTCTTTAAACTTTTGTGCATATGCTTTTTCTTCTTTTGTATATTCATTTGGACCAACTTCATTTAAACAATCAATCAAAACCCCTTGCAACAAGGAATTCGGAACCACATCTAACAGTCCATCATCAAAGACAACTTCTACTTGCGTATCTGTCATTAATGCAGCACCCTTCGCCACATTAATAACTCTTTCATACAGTTGTTTGCATTTAGGACCGGTAACGGAGCGAACAAAGTAATAAACTTCTGCTTCCGCTTGAACAACATTCGGACTAATTCCTCCTGTATTGGTGATTGCATAATGAACACATTCTGTTTTCTCAATATGTTCCCGAAGATAATTTACCCCAACATTCATCAATTCAACTGCATCCAATGCACTTCTTCCCAAATGAGGAGCCGCTGCTGCATGCGATGCTTTTCCATGAAAACGAAAATAACTTGATATACAAGATTGACTTTTCCCTACCATCAGTGCATTCACATCATCCGGATGCCATGTAAGTGCCACATCACAATCATCAAAAAAACCTTCCCGAGCAAGATATGCTTTACCCGATCCGGATTCTTCTGCCGGACAACCAACAACTTTTATCGTTCCTTGAATTTCATTTTCCTTAAAATACTCTTTCATCAAAAGTGCCGCTGTCACAGATCCAACAGCTAAAAGATGATGTCCACATCCATGTCCTGATGTCCTCTCATCCATTGGACGATATTCTGCAATATCTGCTTGTTGAGAAAGACCATCCAATGCATCATATTCTGCCAAAAGACAGATTGTCGGTTTACCTTCTCCAATACTCGCCACAAAAGCGGTTTTCATTCCCGCAATATTTCTTTCTACCTTAAAACCATGATTTGCCAAAAAGCTCGCTAATATCTCACTTGATTTCACTTCATTAAATGCCAATTCAGAATAATCCCAAATCTCATCCTGAAGCCTTTTCAAATCTGATTCAACTTTTTCCAAATGATCAAATTTCATAGTCCATTCTCCTCTAAATTAACAATTTTAATAATTATATCATTTTCTCTTTAAATTCGCATTAATCTTTGATATAATATTAAAAGTAATTTTTGCGTAAGTGGCGGAATAGGCAGACGCGCTGCTTTGAGGGGGCAGTGAGAATTTCTCGTGTGGGTTCAAGTCCCGTCTTACGCACCATTTGTTATTAATAAAATATTTGAAAAAGCCTTACTTAAAAGGCTTTTTTAGTATTTATATCACTCTAATATATCTCACATTTCTATATTAACAGATAAGAATACTTATTAATTTGATAATAATAGATGTTTATGATATATTAAACCCGTCTAAAATATAACTATAAGACTTATATAAATTGATGAATAGTTTTAACTAAGTCTTATGTAAAACGAAATTAAGTATTATGTTTTCCCTATTCAAATACTTTTCCATTCATCAAATCAGTCATTTATAAAAATCAGTAAAAGGAGAAAATTATGTGTACAGCTGCTACCTATAAAACAAAAGATTTCTATTTTGGTCGAACATTGGATTATGAGTTTTCGTATGGCGAACAAATAGTAATAACACCAAGAAATTATGAATTTAAATTCAGTACAAAAGAAGAATTTCCAAATCACTTAGCAATTATCGGTATGGCTCATGTAGCCGAAAATTACCCACTATACTATGATGCCATCAATGAAGCTGGATTGTGTATGGCAGGACTTAATTTTGTTAAGAATGCTTGTTATCATGCAAGAATAGAAAATAAAAGTAATATTGCTCAATATGAATTTATCCCTTGGATTCTTTGCCAATGCAAAACCGTCAAGGACGCACGTAAATTAATTGAAACCTTGAATATTTTAAATACTCCATTCAACAGCAAACTTCCTATAGCTGAACTACATTGGATCCTCTCGGATGAAAATGAGTCCATCACCATTGAATCAGTAAAAGAAGGAATTAAAGTATACGATAACCCGGTAGGCGTTTTAACTAATAACCCTCCTTTTGATATGCAAATGTTTAATCTTAATAATTATATGTCTTTATCTTCAACAGAGCCGAAAAATACATTTGCCCAAGGATTGGATTTGAGTACTTACAGTCGTGGAATGGGAGCTCTCGGACTTCCGGGTGATTTATCCAGCCAATCTCGTTTTGTCAGAGTAGCATTTACAAAAATGAATTCTATTTCCGGCGAAAGCGAAAAAGAAAGTGTCAGTCAATTTTTTCATATACTCGGATCTGTTGATCAGCAAAGAGGATGTTGCCAATTAGATAACGGCAAATATGAAATAACCATTTATACATCTTGTTGCAATGCCAGTAAAGGAATTTATTATTATACAACGTATGATCATCCACAAATAATCGGAATTGATATGCATAAAGAAGCGCTTGATAAAAAAGAACTTATTTGTTATGCTTTGATTACAGATGAAGATTTAAGAATCCAAAATTAATCAAAAATATTGTGAATCTGTAATCTTAATATTCAGGAGATATTACATGAACAAAAAGCCTATAACAACATTATTCATGTTGCAATCAGTTGATGGAAAAATTACCAGTGGTGACAATGATACACTTGATGCAGATAAAGATTGGTGTCGTATAGAAGGAGTACAAGAAGGCCTTTATCAATATTATGAAATAGAAGCTACCACCGATCTTTATTCGTTAAATACCGGCAGAGTCATGGCTAAAATTGGTGTCAACGAAAAAGTAGAATATCACAATAAAACAAAATGTAGCTTCATAATTATCGACAATAAACCTCATTTAAATGAACGTGGAATCGATTACCTATGTCATTGGGTTGATAAATTGATTCTTGTCACAACAAATAAAAATCACATTGCTTATTCTTTACAAAACACATACGATAATCTTGACATTTTATCCTATGATTTTCTTGACTTAAATGCTCTACTAATTGATATAAAAGAAAAATATCAAGCAGAAGCTATTACCATACAATCCGGTGGAACATTGAATGGCAAATTTTTAAGAGATAATTTAATTGATTATGTGAATATAGTCATCGCTCCTTTATTAGTAGGAGGGAAAAATACATCCACATTAATTGACGGTGATTCAATCTCTTCAGTTAATGAACTAAATAAATTAAAAGCTTTAGAATTAATCGAATGTAGAAAGTTAGAAAACTCGTATATTCAATTAAAATACAAAGTTTTAAGAAAAAAGTGACAACGAAATTTTCAATCGTGTCACTTTTTAATATGATTGAAATAAAAAAGCTAGATTATCCAAATTTTTTAGTATTGAACCGTGAAAAATTTAATATAATACTAATCTTTTAATTAACTACATCATTATCAAAAAATAATTTATCCTCAAATAAATATTCTTTTTTCCATGTTATAATTCGTAATAAATAATAGAAGTAATTTATATGAGGAGAGTTTAAGTATGAAAGATTTAATAGACTTTATTTTTTTAGCAATTTTATATGTACTACTATTTTTTAAAAAATGGAAATCAGAGGGAAAAGATATATTATTTATAAATACATTAATGTATATTTATTTAGCATTTGTATTCTATTTTACATTAATGCCTATTATAACATCTCTCCCTTTCATATTTAACCATCCCTACAGTCCCATGAATTTAATCCCTTTTATTGATATTTCTCTTCAGCGCGGAGATTTTATGCAACAAATCGGATTAAATGTTATCATGACAATTCCTTTTGGAATATTATTTCCACTCACAAAAAAAGGAAATGAAAAATTCCTTAAAACCGTTTTATATTGTTTTTTACTGAGTTTAACAATTGAACTATTACAACCCTTAATCAATGGTTTTAGATCTTCCGATATCACTGACTTAATAACAAATGTTTCAGGAGGAATTCTCGGTTATCTGCTTTATTTATTATTTAAACCATTAATAACTAAAGTACTAAGCTTCATTAAAGGTTAATTATTATTAAAAAAAAGCATTAAATAACTAAAAAATAAAAAAAGCACAAGGGATATATGGTGGGGGAATGCCCTTGTGCATTAATATTATATATCATACTTATTAATTATACAATAGTTTTTTTAATTATTTCTCACCTAAAAAGTTTAACTTGGATTTGTATTCCTTTTTTAATCTAAATAATTTGAAATGGATATATACATCTTGTATAATATGAATCAAACAAAAGGGATGAAAAAAATGCAAAGTTTAGAAGAACATTATCTCAAATTCAATGAAGAAAAAAGACTAACCAGAAGGCATGGTCAGGTTGAATATATCACCACGATGAAATATATTCATGAAGTATTATCACAACTTAGTTCGCCTAAAATTATAGAAATCGGAGCAGGTACCGGACGTTATTCCGTTGCTTTGGCACAAGAAGGATACGATGTAACCGCTATAGAACTAGTCAAATTTAATTTAGGCATTTTAAAATCAAAAAAAAGTTCAGTTAAAGCCTTTCAGGGAAATGCTCTAGATTTATCTCGATTCCCGGATGAATCTTTTGATTTATGCTTGTTGCTCGGTCCAATGTATCATCTTATGAAATTTGAAGAAAAACTTCAAGCATTAAATGAAGCAAAACGTGTCACAAAAAAGAATGGTTTTATTTTAGTTGCTTATTACATGAACGAATATGCGATACTCACGCATGGATTTAAAGATGGGTATATTCTTGAAAGTTTGAAAAAAAATAAAGTAGATAAAGATTTCCATTCAAGAAACAGCGAAGAAGATCTCTATGACCAAGTTCGAATCGAAGATATCAATGCATTAAATGAGGCTGCACACTTAAACAGGATTAAAATAATCGCCGCAGATGGACCTGCCGATTATATGCGCCCTATTCTCAATTCCATGGATGATGAGACATTCAAATGTTTTGTTGAATATCATTTGGCAACATGTGAGCGATATGAATTACTTGGTGCCAGCGCACATACTGTTGATATACTAAAAAGAGACTAATTTTTAAAATTTGTACAAAATAATATATAAAAAGGAGACCCAAATGAAAGAAACAGTTGTATTTGATTTTGACGGAGTCATTCACTCTTATAAAAGCGGATGGTGCGGAATTGATAACATTCCCGATGAACCGGTTGATGGAATCGGAGATTTATTAAAACGAATTAAAGATGCCGGTTATAGAATTGTCATTGTTTCATCGAGATGTAATAGTGAAAAAGGAATTGATGCAATAAAAAAATGGTTAAAGAAATATGATTTATATCAATATATTGACAAAATATCCGTAGAAAAAACTGCCGCCTCAGTTTATATTGATGATCGTGCCATTTGTTTCAAAGGAGAAACAGAGGGCTTGTACGATCAAATCGTTTCATTTAAACCATGGACCAAAACAAACAAATTGAATTAAACAAAAAAAAATAGAGATTGCTATCTCTAATTTTTTTATATTGGCTTTCGCCAATTAAACGGGGGAAAGAAATTTTAATCAATTGCTCTTTGATTGTTTATAGTATAACCAATCGTTGTGAAATATTCATGGGCGAATTGTGAAAGATTTGTGTAATTTTAATCTTTGACTTTGATTCCCAGAATAGATACAAGATTTAATGCTTGGTCACTATTCACAAGAATTCCTTTTAAATCTGTAGGATAAACTGTGATACCTTCTAAAATACTATCAGAAAAATCCAGTCCTGATAAAGAGGTATGGATAAATTCACATTCCTTATAACTACAATCCGATATTTCAACTTTCTTAAAAATTACTTCGTTATATGCCGCAAGATCCATATTGCATCTTTCAAATTTACTATCTTTTATTTTACATCCCGAAAAATTGCTATACCGAGCGGCAACCTCTTCCATCAAGCAATCATTCAATATACTTTTAGAAAGATCCGAACCCACCATTTTACATTGTTTAAACTCACATCTTCTGAAATTGCTCTCTGTCAAATCACAATTAGAAAAATCGCATTTTGTAAAAACACAATCAATATAAGCACATTTTTCTAAAATATTTTGGCTGAAATCCATATCTTTAAATATACAACTATCAAATGTTTTCTGTTGAAGATCGGATTGTTTAATATTCTGTTTGAAGATTAAATCCGAAATCCTGTCATTCTCTAATCTTTCTTCGTTATACTCTGTCATAATCAATGATAATTTTGGCTTTTGCACCATACTGCTCATCCTCATTTCTTATTTGTAATTGTATCATAGAAAAAGACTGATTGCTCAGTCTTTACTTAATGTTTATAGTTTTTATAACTTTTCCGGCTTTTTCGCTGTTTGCGGTGATTGTAATACAATCTCCTTCTTCAGCTTGAATGACCCAAGAAATCTGTTTGAAAAGCGGTGCATGATTTTCTGTTGAAATTGCATTTCTACTGTAATCTGTATTGATTCCGCTGAATCCTTCCAAATGTCCGACTTTTTCTGTTTTTTTACCACTGATCACAGCTTTAACGCCATCAAGTGAAACCTCAATTTCTTTCGCAACTTTCAAAGCTTTTGCCTCATCACTTAAATAAGTCGGAAGATATCCGGTATTCGCAATAAGCACTTCCACTTTATAAATTCCTTCAACCTGTTTCATAACCTGGATATTTTCAATTTCTAAAAGTGGTAACGTTTTTGCATATCTCAATGAAAATTTAGTTGTTTTTTCCACTTCTTGCAATAAGAATTGCTTCGGAGGATTTTGGTTTGTAAACTTGAATTCAATTCCACCAATTTCTACTTGTCCTAATTGCGGATGTTCAAAATTTGTCCATGGTTTAATACTTTCCGGTGTATTTTCCACACACCATTTCAAAACACAAGATAATTCATGAATTTTATCCTCTGTGGTCTGTTCTTTACGTGCATCCCAATCAATTTTACACCCACATCTTTCCATTAAATTCCATAATTCAAGTGTATATGCAGGAATTCCTTGATTTTGGTAACACCAATCATCAAAAGCACCAGAAGAATAATTTTCTTGATCTATCATGAAATGATCGAAAATATTAATCGTTGGATATCCCATTTCTTCTGTTGCCATGGCACCAATTTCACGAAACCGCTTCATATCGGCAGAAAAAGCTTTCTTCTCCGGTTTTGTTCCCGGCGGATAAAGAATGACTCCCCCGCTTGTATGATGAGTGGCAACAGCTCCGATATTTGGATGTGCCAATACAAAATCGACAACGGCTTTATTTTCCGGATTACTTAATGGATAACTTCCTGCTCCCGGTTGACGAACTTCACTAAACCAACCAAACGGATAATTTCGGTTAAAATCTAACCCCCATTTGTTTGGGGCAATCGGAACGTTAATCCCGTCATAATCTTCAATCAATCCTTCAGCATAGACATTATAGAACTCCCCATCTCTTTCATCAGGTAATCTTTTTTCCATTAAAAGCGGGTTTTCTTTAGAAATCTTCCATGCACCGAATTTGGACTTCATGCGCATCATTCGCATGACTCCATCCCCATCAAGATCACATTCATGTAATCCCGGTTGCTTCTTTTGATAAGGATAAGGACGATTCACACTACGTAGCTTCTCATAAGAAGTCAAATAAGTTTCTGCTCCATCCGGTGTAATTCGCGGAATTACATAGAAAGTGAACTGATCCAAGAGCTTTTTCACATCTTCTTGATTGCTGTTTGTACACAAATAATCAATCGTATGCATTGCTGCCATCGATCCGGTTACTTCCCCGGCATGTGTATTTGCATCAATATAAAATGCCGGTTTCTCCATTGCATTACCGCTTCCACTAATTGTAACAGCCCACACTTCTTTATGTTCAAAAGTAGTACAAATTGATTCAATTTGCACAAGATTCGGATAATGTTCTTTGAAATAATTCAGATTAGAACTCAATTCTTCATAAATATAATAATGATCATAGTTAAATGTTGTTTTCATAAACGATCCTCTTAAAGTACTTTCGATAAAAACTCAACTAAACGTGGATCTTTCGGATGATCGAATACATCCTCTGGACTTCCGGATTCCTTCACGATTCCTTCATCGATGAAAAGAACACGATTACTGATTTGCTTTGCAAAAGCCATTTCGTGAGTAACAATTACACAAGTCATTCCCTCTTCTGCAAGTTTTTTAATTACTTCCAAAACTTCTTTTACCATTTCCGGATCTAAGGCTGATGTCGGTTCATCAAACAACATAACATCCGGTTCCATCGCCAATGCTCTGACAATCGCAAGACGCTGCTTCTGCCCACCGGATAATTTACGTGGAAATTCATGTGCCTTATCAGCTAATCCAATCATTTCTAAAAGTGTCATCGCTTTCGCTTCTGCTTCTTCTTTTTTCATCTTTTTTTCTAAGATCGGAGTAATTGTAATATTATCTAAAACCGTTAAATGAGGAAAAACATTAAAATGTTGGAAAACCATTCCGATTTTCTGTCTATGCTTATCAATATTAACCTTTTTATCAGTAATATCTACTCCTTCAAATAGAATCGTCCCTTCACTGGGTTCTTCCAAACGATTTAAACAACGAAGAAATGTACTTTTTCCACTTCCGGAAGCACCGATAATCGAAACCACTTCTCCTTTGTATATCACTTCATCAATTCCTTTTAATACTCCCAGTTCACCAAAATTCTTTTTCAATCCTTTTACTTCTATTAATTTCATTGCATTAGTCACTGACACTCAACCTCTTTTCTAACAAGCCAACACATTTTGATAAAAGTGATGTCAAAACAAAATAAATCAATCCCGCAATAATAAGCGGTTCTACAGTCATATAAAGTGATGTCTGCAATGCCTTTGTCGTGGTCATGACATCCGGCAAGAAGAAAGTTGAACATAAGGATGTTTCTTTTACCATCATGATCAATTCATTCCCGATTGCCGGTAAAATATTTTTTACAGCTTGAGGTAAAATAATCTTGATCATCATATTTCTATCACTCATACCCAAGCTTTTGGCAGCCTCTTTTTGACCGCTATCCACTGCCTGAATTCCGGCACGAATGATTTCGGATACATAAGCAGAACTATTGATACAAAGTGCTACTAAAATACATGTTTGCTTTGACCAATCAACTCCGATGATATCCGGAAAAAATAAATAGAAGAAGAACAACTGTAACAACAAAGGTGTTCCTCGAATAAAATCCGTATAAAAGTTCAGAATTGAATTAAGAACTTTTGATTTTGAAAGTTTTCCTACCGCAATCAAAGTTCCAAGCAAAGTTCCGAAAATTACAGAGATTGCCGAAATCTTCAATGTACCTAAAATACCGATAAAGAATTGCTTATAATACTTTGATACAAGCAATACAAGATTTGCCCAAATTTTTGCGTACATATATTAAATCCTCAAATTAGTTGGCACCGATTGATGCAGCATAATCACTGGCTTCCTGATACCATTTTGCATACAAATCTTGAGCAAGAACATCATCAATAATTTCATTTACTTTATCACGAAGTTCTGTTTCACCTTTCATGATACCGATTCTTGTTCCGTTTGTATCTTCAGTCACAAATTTCACTTCACTGAAAGCTAAATCCTCATTATTTTCCACATAAAGTTCAGCTGTTTTACAAGCGCATGCCATCGCATCCACTCTTCCTGTTTTCAAGCTCATAATGCCAATATCAAGAGATGAAATTTGTTCTAATTGAACATCAGAAATCTGTGCTAAAGTCAATTGTTCTTGAAGTGATCCTAACTGTGCTGCAACCGTTTTACCACTAAAATCATCCATTGTCTTATAGGAAGAGGCCGACGTTGCCATTATCAACAATCCTTGGCAATTCGGATCTTCCGAATCATCACTAAAATTATATCCCTTTGATAATTCCATTGTATTCGCACGATCTTCTGTATAAGCCAATCCACTGATTGCCAAATCTGCTTTTCCATTTGTAACAGCAGCACAGACCGCACCAAATTCCATCACTTCCAATTGAAGTTCTACACCCAACTGTTCTGCAATATATTTTGCAAATTCGATATCTGATCCGACATATTGTTCATCCCCACTCTTCGATAAATCAATGAATTCATTCGGCGGAAAATCCGGGGAAGTCGCTACAATAAGAACCCCACGGTTTATAATTTCTTCCAATCGATTTGCAGATTGTTCATCTTTATTGTTTGATTCTTTGCTTGAGCATGCGCCCATCGTCGTGACTAGCATAAAACTTGCCAGCATCAAGTATAAAATTTTTTTAATTTGTTTCATTTTTTTGTCCTCTTTCCACTTTAATTTAAATAAGTTTGTGAGCCGTTGTTGTTTTTTTGTTTTCATTCAAATTTCTTCTACCATTAAAACAAAAATGCCGTCTTTAGAATAAATCTAGAGACGACATGTTATCGCGGTACCACCCTAATTGTTGAATAATTTCAACCACCTTGGCTTCCTTAACGGGGAAGATTGCGTCTTATCCTACTCATCGTTCAAATAAGAATCTCACAGGTGCGCTTCTTTGACTTCCGTTTTCGTTAAGCTTCCACTCTGTCTTAACTCGCTGGGATCGTAAAGCCAAATACTCTCCTGATCATTGAATTTCAAACTATGCTAGTATTTTATTCTGCGCACACTGTTTTGTCAACATTTTTTTAAAAGTTCTTGTTATTTATTTTTAAATAAAGTTTATCTTTTCTTTTATTTCATCGAGAGACTCTCGTATTTTCATTTCACAGGCTGATTTTAAAGCCAATTCTTCATCGTTTAATTTCAATTCTATCAGCCCTTCAACCCCAGTTGATCCAAGAATAACCGGATTGGAAGAGTACAAAGAACCGCCGAATGATGAAATACTTAATATTGAATGTTCATCACGAATGATGGCTTCAATAATTCTTCGAACGGCTAGGGCAACCGCATAATTTGTATAACCTTTCTTAGAAATCACTTCATACGCAGCATTTTTTACTTCTTCTTCAATTTCTTTCTTTAATTCTTCTTCATTCCAACTATTTTTCATACAGAAATCATGGATAGAAAGTGTACCGGCATGTACACAAGACCACGGAATCATCTGAGCATCTCCATGCTCTCCTATTACAAATCCATGAATATTTCTAGCATTAATTTTAAGACGATTACTCAAAAGATGCTTCAATCGCCCTGTATCTAACACGGTTCCAGAACCGATAACACGATTAACAGGAAATCCTGATAACTGCTGTGCAATGTAAGTCATAATATCAACCGGATTTGTAACGATCAACAACAATGAATTCGGAGATAACGCACTGATATGAGGAATTAAGTCTTTAAAAATTTCCGTGTTTCGCTCTAAAAGATCCAGTCTTGTTTCATTTTCCTTTTGTGCTGCACCGGCAGTAACAATAAGAATATCGGACCATTGTGTTGCTTCGATATTTCCATAAGTCACATTACTTCCTGAAATCAAAGAAGCTCCATGCGCAATATCCATCGCTTCTCCCGCCGCCCTTTGTTCATTAATATCAACAAGCACAATTTCGCTTGCCAAATTTTCTTCCATTAATGCAAATGCAATTGCGGAACCCACCTGTCCTGCACCAATTATTGATACTTTATTTGTTTCCATATTTTTATCAATTCACCTCATAGGAATAATATGTCCTCTTTTATATTGTTTATTCTTGATTTTTTTTACTTTATCTAGGATAATTACAATATTTAAGGCAGGGATTTTCACATTATGAAACAAAAAGATTTAAAATTTTATATTGGAATTGCGCTTATTATCCTTGGTACCTATCTTTTATGCAAAACAGCATGGGTTCATTCAGGATGGTTTGGATTAAGAATTGGAAGGCATCGATTAAACAGTGGTGTTGCTATCATTCCTTTATTAATTGGAATCACTATGATTCTACGTAATCCCAAAGCAAAAGTCGGTTATATTTTAGGATTAATCGGGATTGTACTTTTAGCACTTATGCTTTTATTCTCATTGCGCATTTCATTTCATCATACAAGTCTTTTTAACTTAATTTTGATGATGTGTTGCCTTACTGTCGGAATATCACTGCTCATTAAAAGGAATTAATATTTCTCAATTCAACAGGAATCTCATTCATTTCTGTTGTTTTTTTATGCATCAATGACTGTTGGAGTTTGACCTATTCCAACGACTTCATTTGCAATTTTCTTCCATGTATTACATCCTGCAATTCCGTCCGCACTCAATCGATTATCTCTTTGAAATGCCACTAAAGCATTGTAGGTATTATTTCCAAATATTCCATCTAATGTTTTTGTACTATACCCTAATGCATTCAATGCATCTTGGAGTACAAGAACATACGTATTTCTGCTCCCTCTTCTAAGAGTAGGAAAGCCTGCTGTTCCTCCACATGCTCCCCCAATATATCTTCTATCCATATGCACCCATGTCGGTGTCTGTGAAAGAGGTTCAACATAACCCCAAGCACCGGTATTGATTGCAACATTATAGATCTGACGACGTTGAGAGGAAGAAAGACGCTGTCCTACATCAAAAGAAACCCCTGCATAATGCTGGCTTTGTAATCCATGACCTCCCTCCCATATTCTCTTAAATGCATATCCAACCGGAATACCGGATCCATAACTTCTCCTTGTCGCATTCCATGCTTCCATTGCACGAACTGTCGTCCATAAAACATTGGACCTACTAGAGCCTCTGAATTCTCTGACTCTTAAAGTATTTCCATACGCATACGGCATCGGATCTGATTCTTGAAGATTTTGAATCATAAAACGATTTGTATATTCATCATATATAAATATTTTTGCCATGATTATCCCTCCACTTTTAGATTATGAAAAATTTCTTTTTTCGCTCCCCTTTTGTAGCAACTTTTTTATTTTTTCATACACTGATATTAAATGAAGGAGGAAACAAAGATGAATAACGATTTTGAAATCAAGGTAACAACATCTTCAAAAGAAGAATCTTGCACTTGTGATAACCAAGATGATTACGACTATGAATATGATGATTTAATGAATTATAAAGATGGAGAAAACCATTCTAAAAATACAATTACAGAGGATCCTTTTACACTAAATAGTAACAATTCTCAAAACAATGAAGTAACAATGTGGGAAAATGCTTATGAAACAACGAATGAAAATGATGAAGATTGTTCCATTTGTAACATGAATGATGATAATTGGACTCCATGTGAAGATTGCGGTAACCCACGAGTTGTTACTTACCAAAAATGTGTTACCTGTGATGAAAACGGAGACCATAAACATAAAACCATGACTATTCGAATCGTAAAAAGATTCTAGTTCATATGAAGTGCATGTTTCAACTAGCGGAACAATGCACTTTTTTAGTTGTACCTTGACTTTCCAAATAAACTTAGTTAAAATTTTGGTATATGTGCCCATGGCGCAACTGGATAGCGCATTTGATTCCGATTCAAAAGGTTGCAGGTTCAAGTCCTGTTGGGCGCACCAAATAAAAAAACAGAGACCAAGCAAAATAAGCAATCGCCTATTCGTCTGGTCTCTTTTATTATTTTTACATCCTAATTATTTACATTCTAAATCCTCAAATCGATGATTCATCGTTTTAATACGATCATCAATCAGATTGCATCGATCTTCAAGTGTATACGTACGTTCAACTATTTGATTATGTTTATTTACTTTATCCTCTAATTGAATCAAGCGATACTCAAGTAAAGCTTGATTCTTTCCATTTAATTTAATTGTTGCAATTAAAGATGGTACTGCAACGCATACACCACTGATAAGTGCCACAAAAACTGATTCATTCATTTTTTATTCTTCCTTCCCCAATTGTTTTATTGTCTGGTTTAGTCCCGTAGATGCCCAACCGGAAATACAACCCATCAATACTGTTTGAACTGATAACTCATGGGTTACCAGTGGAGCCAAAATTCCTCCTATCACAAACATTATAATTGGAATAAATTTGTCCGGAATCAGTTTGGTTGATTTAAGTGCTGCTCCGGCAGCGTAGCATGCCATTACGATTATTGGCATCATAAATTGTTCTAAAATTGTTGCTATTTCCATTTTTTCTCCTTCTTTCAATATAATAATATTCTATAATTTTCTAGCCAATTCACGATTCATTCTTTCAATCGCTCTTGTTACATCACTTGGCTTTTGTACCGGTACGTTAAAGACATTATTCTGCTGAACTTCTACTTTCTTTCCT
>CATJXY010000057.1 GCA_949744505.1 uncultured Erysipelotrichaceae bacterium
AATAAACAAAAATATAAAATTTTTTATATTTTGGAAAATTGAAAGAATAAATTGATAACCCTTTAAAATTGAATTAAAATAAGTGACAAAAGGGAAGTGGACTTGAATGAATTTAATGATTAAAGATAAAAATTTTTATAAAAGTTTTTTTGTGATTGCTTTGCCGGTTGTATTGCAAAGTTGTATTACGATTGGTGTTAATATGTTGGATACAATCATGCTTGGATCATTTGGTGAAGGGTATTTGTCTGCAACTTCTCTTTCCAATCAATTTTTTAATTTATATCAAATTATTTGTATGGGTCTAGGTGGTGGAGCTGCGGTTTTAACTGCACAAGCTTGGGGAAGAAAAGATAATGAAGCAATCAAAAAGACTATTACAATTATGTTGCGATTATCAATTGGTGTAGCTTTATTTTTTACTTTGATCTCCTATTTCTTTCCAAGGCAGATCATGATGATTTATACAAATGAAGCACTTGTCTTAGATGATTGTGAACGGTATTTCAAATATTTATGTTTCGCCTTTTTCTTTCAAGGGATTGCCTTGACTTTAACACAAGTATTAAGAAGTATTAAAGAGGCCAAGATAGCTTTATATAGTGCAATTATGGCATTTTTTATGAATATCTTTTTTAACTATTCTTTGATTTTCGGAAAGTTTGGAATGCCTCGGATGGAAATTGAAGGAGCAGCCTTGGCAACTTTGATTGCTCGTATCGGAGAATGCGTATTTATATGTGTCTATGTTTTTAAGTTGGATAAAAAAGTGAATTATCAATTGCGAGATATAGCGATGAAATGTCAGGATTATTTAAAACCTTATTTTCATTACGGATTACCGGTTTTGTGCTCTGATTTTCTTTTAGGACTGGGCAATAATGCGGTGGCTGTCATCATGGGACATATCAGCAAGACGTTTGTGGCAGCGTATTCAATCTCTTCTATCACACAACAGATGTGCAATATCTTTACAACCGGAGTAACTAATGCCAGTGGTGTCATTATTGGAAATACATTGGGAGAAGGGAAAACAGAAGAGGTCTACGAACAGGGAAAAACATTTATTAGTATGAGTGTTATTCTTGGTTTGGCAGCCGCATTGGTTGTCTATCTGATCAAGACCCCGGTTATTGGCATGTATAATATTGCCGAGGAAACCAGAGTCATCGCAAATAGTTTAATGAATGGTGTTAGTTTTATGATTATATTTAGAATGATGGGAAGTGTTCTGACAAAAGGTGTTTTGCGTGGTGGAGGAGATACAAAGTTTTTGATGATTGCAGATATTTTATTTTTGTGGTGTGCTTCAGTACCTTTAGGATATTTAGCGGGAATTGTATTCAAGATGAGTGCGTTTTGGACGTTCTTCTTTTTGAATATTGATCATTTAATCAAATCATGTTGGTGTTTACTTCGTTTTAAGTCAAAGAAATGGATTCGTGTATTGAAGTGAAAAAAGGACTTATTAGATTAATCTTGGCAGGCTTCTGTTTAATAAGATATCGATAAGTCTTTTTTTGTTATGAGATGTATAGCCTAATGGATTTAAAAGAAAATAATATCTTTGTGAGATCTAATATAGATTAGTATATAAATTTATTCTTTAATTATATCTTCGTCATGATTCATATTCATGATTTTTTTACTGTTATAAACATCAGTTTATAACTTTGTGCTTTTTTTGTCAAATTTTTACTAGTAAATAAAAGTATTGATTTTTAATAAGTCTATAATTGAAAACAGATTTCCATAAAGGAGGTAAGAAAATGGAGAGTGTAACAAAACATTATGCTAATGAAGAATCCGGAATTTCATTAACTGTGAATATTGGCCATTTGGTTAATGGAAACATTTTGGAAAGTCATGTGGTTCTCATTACAGGTGGTGCAGGAGGAATCGGATCAGCTATTGCGCGTAAGTGTATTTCTCAAGGCGCGAAAGTAATTCTGGCTGATGTGGATGAGAAGCGATTGGCAACAGTTGAAGCAGAGTTAGGACAAAATTGTCGTTCAATTCAATGTGATTTAAGAGATATTAACGGTTTTGATGATATGTTGAAAAAGGCAACAGCTTATTTTGGACATATTGATTGTTTGATCAACAATGCGGGAGTTAGTCTTCATGAAGGGGACTTCATGAATGTGACAGAAAAAACATGGGATATTCAAATGGATATTAATTTGAAAGCAACCTATTTTTTGACTCAGTCTTGGTTACGTTATTATCGTGAAAATCATATGAAATCCGGAAGAATTGTAATGATGGCATCCGATACAAGTGGTATGGGAAGTTCAATTCCGTATGGCTTGGCAAAAGCAGGAGTTGCAAGTTTAACTCATGGCTTGGCAAAGAAGTTAATCACAGAAGGAATTCGTATCAATGCGATGGCTCCGGGAACAACATTAACACCGATGACAGATGATTTTACACATGGTGAAGTATGTCGCTCATCTACTCAAGGAAAGCGTGCATTATTCCCGGAAGAGATTGCGGAACTTTGTGTCTTCTTACTATCTGATCAGTCTGCTTGTGTATCTGGAAATGTATTCGGATGTTCAGAGGCAAATATCTGTTTTGATAATGTTCAAAGAGAGTTGGAAACAAATCCTTGAGATTAAGTTTTCGTATTAAATAGAATTAAAAGGAGAGAAAAAACATGTTAGAAACTATGGGATGGGTTTCATTGATCCCAATCGTGATTGCGATCGTTTTATCACTTGTGACAAAGAATACAGTCGTTTCTTTGACGATTGCGTGTATTATTGGTGGATTTATTGCCGGAAATGGAATTTGGGGATTCACAAATTTATTACAAAGTGCTTTAGGTAATGGAGATTTTGCATGGGCGGCATTAAATATTTTATTGTTTGGAGTATTGATTACTTATTATGAAAAGAGTGGTGCTATTGATGGATTTACACGAATCATGAATGGCAAAAATTTGAAGAGAAAAGGAGTGCAGCTCATGGCTTGGGCATTAGGCTTGTTCTGCTTTGCGGATTCTATGTCACCTTTGTTTGTTGGGTCTGTTGTCCGAAAACTATCTGATAAGGCAAAGATTTCAAGAGAAAAGCTTTCTTATATTGCTGACTCTACTGCTGCTCCGGTATCTGTGTTATACCCGTTTACGGGATGGGCTTCTTATTTAACAGGATTAGCTGTAGGAATTGGTTGTATTACAACACATGAACAAGGATTTTCTTTAATGCTTCGTGCTATTCCTTTTAACTTCTATGCAATTTTAAGCGTGTTGATGGTTGCTTTAATTGGAAGTGGAATCATTAAAGACTATGGCCCGATGGCTAAAGCAGAAAAACGTGCTATGGAAGAGGGAAAACTGCTTCGTGATGGTGCAGTTCCACTGTCTTCTACTGAAGGAGAAAAATCAAATTCAATAAAAGAAAGAGTTTTTTTGAACTTTATTTTTCCAACTATTTTATTACTAGTTATTTCGATTGGATCTTTTATTTTCTTGGGAAGTGTTAAAGTATTGGAAGCTGCAATGATTGTTGTTTTGTTTATGACCGTATCTTTTATGGTACAGGGGATGTCACTTGAAGAAGTGTATAATGCTTTTGTTGCGGGGATTAAAGGGTCTATGCCGGCATTGTTGGTGCTTGCAGTTGCTTATCCATTGAATTCATTAAGCGGACAAATGGGAGCAGCTAATTTTATTATTAATAGTACTGAAGGATTTTTATCTCCGGCAGTATTACCGGCAGGTATCTTTATTATCAGTGCTATCTTGTCATTTGCGACAGGTTCTTCTTGGGGAGCTTTCGCTATTACAATGCCACTTGCTTTGCCTATGGCATTTAACGCAACAGGAAATGAAGTAACATTGCTTGTTGTAGCGTGTTTTGCGGCAGTAGCTGGTGGTGGGGTATTCGGAGATCATTGTTCACCGGTTAGTGATACGACAATTATGTCCTCTATGGGGGCAGGTTCAGATCATATCGATCATGTAAAAACACAGCTTCCATATGCGTTAACAGTTGCTGCAATTTGTGTTGTTTTATATTTAGTGATTGGATTTATGGTTGTTTAATAGAATTGCTAAGAAAATCAGAGTAGACATGCTCTGATTTTTTTATAAGTATACTAAGGTGTACTCCGATGGAACGCCGATATTTTTAGAGGATGATATTTTTCAGATTATTATTTTGACGGATGATACATCGAGTATACAAGTAGATCCTAATATCACAGATAAAGAAACTAACAAAGAAACTTCAAGCAAAATTATTGAAATCATTAAAGAAAATCTTAAAATCACAGTACGGGAAATGCCTGAAATTTTAACTGTTTCTGTTGCGGGTGTGCGATATCACATAAATAAAATGAAAGAAGAAGGGATTCTTCAAAGAATTGGTTCTACCAAAAAGGGTGAATGGAAAATACAAAAATAGGATCTTGAAAATAAAAAGATGCTATTTTTTGTTTGTAAAACATGATTATTCAGAAGAAATAATTCGTGTGAAATATTTCATATCACAAGAGTGCAATGCAAGTAAAAAGGGCAAATTTATTCTGAATAATTACATACACGATCAGGGTTAAATTTAAATAGAATCTCATTAAATAAAAAGTAAGCGCATTCTTTGAAAAAATGTAATAAAAACCTTGTGTAATACCTTCTTTTTGTGTACAATGAAATTGGTTTTAAATCATATAAAGACGCTGATAAGGTGCGCCAGTCTCTACCCAACAGCCGTAAATTGTTGGACTATGATGACCATGTTTTTTGGCGACTCCTTTTAGACCAGGAGTCTTTTCTATTTTTAGGAGGAACTTATGAAAAATAAGAGTGCAGTATTATTTCTGCTTCCGGGAAGTGTTTTATTAATCTTCTTCTTATTTATTCCGCTTTGTTCGGTTTTATGGCCGACGATATTTGAAGAGGGATTATCTTTTTCGGCATATATTGATTTTTTCAAGGATGAATATTATGTGGAAATTTTAGTACGGACTCTTCGAATTGCGATTATTGCAACCATTGTTTGTGCCATAATGGGAGTTCCGACTTCTTACTTTATATCGAGATGTTCAAAGAAATGGAAAGGGATATTAATTGCGGTATCCATGTTTCCGATGTTGACAAATTCGGTTGTTAGAAGTTTTGCGTGGATCAATATTTTAGGTAAGAATGGAATCATTAATAAGCTGCTGATGGCGGTTGGATTGATTGAAGAACCACTCAGCATGTTATATACAGAATTCTCAGTTTTGATGGGTACGATTTATTTGTTTCTTCCGATTATGATCATGACATTAGTGGGGGTCATGGATAATATTGACAATGATTTAATGGAAGCGGCTGAAAGCTTAGGGGGAAGTAAGCTGAGATCTTTTATTGAAGTAGTATTACCATTAAGTGTTCCCGGAATTATTACCGGATCGGTATTAGTATTTACCGGAGCTTTAACTGCTTATACGACACCGCAACTCTTAGGTGGAAATAAATCATTGGTTTTGGCAACATTTATCTATCAAAGAGCGATGACATTGAATGATTGGAGAGGAGCCGGGGTGATTGCCTTCATCATGATTGTCATTACATTGGTAGTTATGAAAGTCTTGAATACATTGGCGGCTCATTTGGATCGAAGAGGTGAAAACAATGCGTAGATATAGAGGATTAACATTATTTGCAATACTTGTATTTGCATTTCTGATCATTCCGCTTGTGATTATTGCGGTTACAGCATTCGGAACAGAAAAAACGATTGCCTTTCCAATCAAAGGATTTACACTTTCTTGGTTTGGTGTGGCTTTATCGTCACGTTCGTTTAAAAATGCATTTTTCTTAAGTTTCAAAGTAGCTTTGTTGGCAACATTATTGGCCTTGCTTATCGGAATTCCGGCAGCCTATGCATTAAGTCGTTCAGGGATCAAAGGGAAAAAATTAATTAAGAACTTCTTCCTTTCTCCTACTATTGTGCCGGGTATCGTAGTGGGTTATTCGTTATTCTTATTTATCATCGTTAAGTTAAAGATGCCGGTATTTCAAGGCTTATTGCTGGGGCATTTCTTGGTTGTATTGCCTTATGTGATTCGTGTTGTCGGCGGTGCATTAGAACAGTTTGATTTTTCAATCGAAGAAGTCTCTTGGAGTCTTGGTTGTAGTAAACCGCGAGCTTTTTTCGAGGTAGTGCTTCCGAATATTTCAAGTGGAATTATATCCAGCTTTCTGTTGGCGTTTATAAATTCGTTTAATAATATCCCCGTTTCGATGTTTTTGACCGGTCCGGGAATTGTTACATTACCCAATACATTAATGAGTTATGTTGAGTACAACTATGATCCGACCGTTTCAGCAGTTTCGGTGATGCTGATGCTGACAACGATTGGAATCATGTTTGTGGTTGAAAAGACTTTGGGAATTTCCGCTTTGGCGAAGTAGGAGGAAAAGAGATGTCATATGTAGATTTAAAAGATATTGCGGTAAGTTATGATGGTAAAAGCAATATTTTGGAAGGATTGAATTTAAAAATCGAAAAGGGCGAATTGGTATCTTTATTGGGACCAAGTGGTTGCGGTAAAACGACAACGCTTCGTGTTATTGCCGGATATATCGATCCAAAAGAAGGAGAACTTTTCGTTAATGATGAAAATTATACAAAGATTCCGGTACATAAACGTAATTTTGGAATTGTGTTTCAGAGTTATGCATTATTTCCGCATCTGACTGTGTTTGAAAATGTGGCTTTCGGATTGAAAATGAAGAAAACAGATAAAGAAACAACAGCTAAGAAAGTCAATGAAATGCTTGAAATCTGCGGATTAACAGAATATAAGGATCGTTACCCGAAGCAAATGTCAGGAGGACAAAGACAGCGTGTTGCTTTGGCAAGAGCGCTTGTCATTGAACCGAATTTGTTGCTTCTGGATGAGCCGCTATCTAATTTGGATGCAAAGTTAAGAATTCAGATGCGGGTAGAAATCAAGCGACTTCAAAAGAAGATGAATATTACAACGGTATTTGTTACACATGACCAAGAGGAATGTTTCTCGATTTCCGATCGTGTTGCGATTATGAATAATGGTATTATTGAACAATATGATACTCCGGAAAATATTTATGCAAGACCGAAGACGGAGTTTGTTGCACGATTTATCGGATTTGAGAATTTTATTGATGTAGTGAAAAAAGAAAAGAATCTTTATGAAGCTAACGGTGTGGTATTCCATGTGGATGAAGAGGTGGATGCTGCAAGTAAAATGACGATTCGTCCGGATGATATTGAAATCGTCAAAGAATTAGGTGCTGAGAATGGAATCAGCGGAAAAGTACTTGTTCGAACTTTTTTGGGAAAGAGTTACCAATATGAAGTGGAGAGTAATTTCGGTAGATTGGTCGTTAATGGTTCGGATATGGAAGTGTATGAGACAGGAGATTCGATTTATTTGAATCTGCCTTCCCATAAAATTGTTCTTGTCTAAACGGAGGAGGAAAAAAGACATGAAAAAAATTGTTTTAGTTTTATGTGCCGCTTTGCTTATCGGCATGACTGCATGCTCATCAAAAGAGAGTGAGAAACCGGTATTAACTGTATCAACATTTGCTTTGAGTGAAGATATCGTTATTCGTGATGTATTGGCTCCTTTTGAAGAGGCCAATGATTGTACAATTGTAACGGATTTGGGAACAGCCGGAGACCGATTGACAAAGATTCAAAATAATCCGGATTCCGGAATTGATGTAATTGAGTTGAACCAGTTGAATGCAACAAAAGCCTATGAATTAGGTTTGGTAGATTCAATTGATTTAAGTAAGGTAAGCAATGCTGCTGATTTGATTGAACCTGCTAAGAAACTACAAGAAATGTATGGATATGGACCTGCTATTGTTATTCAGTCTTGTGGTATTATTTATAATCCGCAAACAGCAGGATTTGAAATTTCTACTTGGGAAGATTTGTGGAAGCCTGAATTAGCAGGAAAGATTGCTGTACCGGATATTACTTCTACTTATGGTGTTGCTATGGTACATATCGCAAGTGATTATAAAGGTGTTGATATCAAAAGTGATAACGGTGCTGCTGCTTTTGAAGCTTTGGAAGAATTGAAACCAAATGTAGTTAAATCTTATTCTAAGTCAAGTGACTTAGCTAATATGTTTGCTTCAGGTGAAATCGTTGCTGCTGTTGTCGGAGACTTTGCAGTCCCGAATATTCAAGCTGCGGATGCAAATTGTGTCTATGTAGTTCCGGAAAGTGGAACTTATGCTAACTTTAACATGGTGGATGTTGTATCTACTTCTAAGAATAAAGAATTGGCATACAAATTTGTTAACTGGAGAATTTCTCAAGAACTTCAAAGCGTTACAAGTCTTTCTTTGAATGAAGGGCCTACGAATGCTAAAGTTCAATTGACTGATGAGCAAGCTTCTCAGTTGACTTACGGTGTTGTTGCAGAAAAAGCAAAAGTTATTGATTATTCCTTTGTTAATCCGCTTATGGAAAGCTGGACAGATCAATGGAATCGTATTTTGAACCGTTAAGCTGAGGTTTAAAATATGAAAATGGATATGATTATTCGTAATGCTTTTGTGTATAATTCATTTACACAGTCTTTTGCAAAGAAGGATGTAGCTGTAAAGGATGGACAATTTGTTTGGATTCATGATCACATTGAAGAAGATGCCGATGTGATTGTGGATGGAGCAGGAAAATATATGATACCGGGGCTGGTGGATATTCATATGCATATTGAAAGTTCAATGAGCATCCCATCTAGATTTTCAGATGCAGTATTATTTCATGGGACCACAACTGTTGTTGCGGATCCCCATGAAATAGCCAATGTATTTGGTCTTGAGGGGATACAATCTTATATATCCAGTGAGACCGCATTGGATATTTTTTATGGAATTCCGTCTTCTGTTCCTTCAACGAATCCAAATTTGGAAACAACCGGAGGGATTATTGGGATTGAGGAAGTCAAGGAATTGCTTAAAAATGATAAGGTACGGTGTTTGGGAGAAGTGATGAACTTTCAAGATGTATGTTTTAATGAAGATTCACGTGCTTATCAAATTGTTGAGACATGTAAGCAAATGCGTTTTGATATGCCACTTGAGGGTCATTGCCCAAAAATCAGTGGTCAGGATTTGGCAACATTTATTGCCCGAGGAATTACTGCCGATCACACCCAGCAGAGTAAAGAGAGTATCATGGAGAAAATCTGTTCGGGAATGTTTTTGGAAATCCAACGCAAGTCCATTACTTCGGAAGTGATTCAAGAATTGGTTAAGAATCAGGTTTACGATTATTTTTGTTTTGCAACGGATGATGTCATGCCGGATCTTTTGTTGACAGGACATTTGAATGAATTGGTAAAGTTGGCTGTTGAGTTGGGAATGCCATTTGAAAAGGCTATTTATTGTGCAACTTTTACCCCGTCAAGAAGAATGCATTTAGAAGATAGGGGTGCTATCTGTCCGGGAAGAAAGGCGGATTTTATCTTACTGAGTGATACAAAAAGCTTCACAATCAGTGAGGTTTATAAGAATGGAAAGAAAGTTCAAAAGGAGAATCAAGTTGAACATTTCCCGGAACATTTTTATCATTCCGTTCGCTGTAAAAAAGCGGAATGTTCTGATTTTGAAATAAAACTTAATGGGAAAAGGGCGTTATGCAATGTGATTAAAGTCAATCCTTATGCAACGTTTACTGATTGGGTTCAAGAGGAACTTCCGATTCAAGATGGAATTTTACAGTTAAATGGAAATACCTTGATGACAGTATTTGAACGGTATGGGAAAAATGGAAATATCGCCCATGCCATCGTAAAGAATACATTAAAGAAGCAAGGAGCTGTGGCAACGACTTGGGCACATGACCATCACAATTTAATGGTAATGGGAAACAACAGAGAGGATATGGTTGTGGCACAACATGCCTTATTGGAAATGCAAGGGGGTATGGTTGTTGTCGAAAAGGGACAAGTTGTGGCAAAGGTACAGTTAGAAATAGGTGGAATTGTTAGTGCTTTGCCTATTGAAGAATTGGGAAAACAGTTGGGTGAAGTTCGTCAAGCAATGCATGATTTAGGCTATGAGCATAATAATGCGATTATGTCTATTTCAACATTAGCTCTGTTGGTTACACCGAAATTAAAGGTCAGTGATTTTGGTATGATTGATACAGTTCATCAAGTTGTGGTTCCACTAGTGGAGAAGTTATATGAGAACTAAGATTAAAAATGCTTGGATTTTGACCATGAATGGAAACATGGATGAATACCCATGTGGAGAAATTGTATTTGATGAAAAACAAATTCTTTATGTAGGAGAAAAGAGTGAAATTCAGGCAGAGGTAGAAATTGATGCAAAAGGAGGAATCGTTCTTCCGGGTATGGTTAACACCCACTCTCATGCATCGATGATTCCATTTCGTTCTCTTCAAGATGACTGTCCGGATCGTTTACGTCGATTCTTGATTCCGCTTGAAAATGGGGCGATGAATGAAGAGCTGGCAGTACTTTCTTTTAAATATGCAGTCGTGGAAATGTTGATGAGTGGGATTACATGTTTTGCGGATATGTATTACTATGTGGATAAACTGGCACAAGCCTGTGATGAAATGGGAATCCGTGCTATTCTTGGGGAAACGGTTTATTATGAGCCGACTTGTGATGCAAAGGAAGCATATGGCGGATTAGAGTTAGGGAAGAAGTATATGGATTCATGGGGGAAACATCCATTAGTTACTTTAACTTTAGCTCCTCATGCGACGAATACAAATGAGGGAACTATTTTCCAAAAAGCGATGGAAATCGTGAAGGAGCATAATACAATTTTAATGACACATGCTGCGGAAATGGATTATGAAATGAAGTATTTTAAGGAAACATATAAGTTGAGTCCGATTGAATGGTTGGATTCATTGGGATGTTTGAATGATCATACCTTATTAGCCCATTGCATTCTGGCAAATGAAAAAGATTTAGTTTTGATACAAGAAAAGAATGCCGGGGTTTCTCATTGTATCAGTTCAAATATGAAAGCAGGAAAGGGGATTGCACCGTTAAAAGAAATGGTGGCAAAAGGAATTCCTGTCGGGCTTGGGACAGATGGTCCAAGTAGTGGTAATACCTTGGAGTTATTTTCATCAATGAGATTAGTTGCTCAGTCGCAGAAAACAAAGCATCATGATCGAGCTTTGTTTCCGGCAAAGGAAATTGTAAAATTGGCTACAATTGAAGGGGCCAGATCATTGCGATTGGATAAGCAGATTGGGTCTTTGGAAGTTGGAAAACAGGCGGATCTCATCTGTGTAAGTGTTGATGCTCCAAATATGTTTCCGATGTATGATGCTTATTCTGCACTTGTTTATAGTGCTTGCAGTCATGATGTGAAAGACGTTTTTGTTGCAGGAAAACATCTTGTAAAAGACTTTCAGCCTATCGTGAATAGGAAGAAGATACGGGAAGAACTTTCTACATCCATGAATGATTTTAGAAGGATCGCAAAAGAAATAGAAAAGAGTTTATAAAAAGACAGCTGACAAAATCAGCTGTTTTTACTTTTTAGTTCAAACCTTTCCTATATCGATTCCTTTTGAATAGCATATACAAATATTAAAACGTATGTTTTAGAACTAAATATGGTTTTAAAAAAATCATTAGGCTTATTTCTGCTTTTATGTAAGAAAGTTTTTAAATTGATATATTTTTATACCAATGTTGATATGATGTGTAAATTATAGTATAATTCGATTGAGAGAAATCATACTATAATCGAGGAGGTGTTTATATGGAATTTTTTGATTATCTGCTTGAAACCTTTGGGGAAAATGAAGTAATTTTGTTAAATGAAATTAAATATAAAGAATATTCTTTGCCTTGGATAAAAAAAGCAGTTGCCGAATTATGCAAAGATGGGAAACTGGTGCATTTTGAAAAAGGTGTGTATTACATTCCAACAAACACAATTCTTGGACAAAGCCGACTTGATTTAAAGAAAGTCATTCGCAAAAAGTACATTAATGATGGTGAAAAATACATCGGTTATTATTCGGGTGTGACATTTTTGAATATGCTGGGGCTTTCCACACAAATTCCAAATATTCTGGAGATTTATACTAACAATGAGCCTTCTCGAATACGAGAGGTTTCAGTAGGAAATGGTCATGTTCTGCTTCGTCGTGCAAGGGCAAAAATTAACAATGAAAATGTTGCAACAATGAGTTTCTTGGAGATGATGAATTTTACAGATGCTTCATTTTACGATGATGAAAAAAGAAAGATTGTCAGTGAATATATTATTCAAAATAGAATAACAAGAAAAAGCATTGCTCAATGTTCGCCCTATTTTCCAGATAAAGCAATGCGTACTCTTATAGAAAGTGGAGTTATTTATGCAGTTACACAGTGATAAAGAACTATTTCGACAAATGGTTTTGTTTATCTCGGAAACTCTTAATATAGATGCCGGCATTATTGAAAAGGACTACTATGTTACACTGTTTTTGAAGAAACTAGTTGCTAAACAACCACAAATTATTTTTAAAGGAGGAAAGATCCACCGGTTCTGAGATATCCTGATACCAGAAAGATTCAGGAAAAAGGGATTGGAAGAATTGCCCGGGAAATTTGGAATAGTTGATTAAATTTAATGTGACCTATAAGCAACCTTTAAAAGCCAAAATTATCTTGAAACGGGTTGCTTTTCATAAGGGTTAATGAAAATGAAAGAGAATATCATTATTAGTAAGAAAAGGTTAAAATTATCATACCAGATAAGTTTTAGCATGCTTAAATATCTTTTTGAGATATAATAAAGGAAAGAAATTATTGAATTTGGGAGAAGTGTATGAATACATCACGATTGGAAACAGAAAGACTTATTTTAAGAAAATTTACAGAAAAGGATATTGAATCCCTATATTTGATATTAAAGGATAAAGAGGTCAATACTTTTTTACCCTGGTTTCCGTTGGAAAGTTTAAAAGAAGCGCAAATTTTTTTCGAGGAAAGATTTGCGACGGTTTATGCAAAGCCACAAGGATATGCCTATGCGATTTGTTTAAAAGAAGAGAATATTCCGATTGGATATGTGAATGTCAGTATGAGTGAAAGTCATGATTTCGGTTATGGACTTAGAAAAGAATATTGGCATCAAGGCATTGTAACAGAAGCCGGGAAGGCTGTGTTAGAACAGGTAAAAAAGGAAGGGATTCCTTTTGTTACTGCGACACATGATGTGAAGAATCCTCGAAGTGGAGCGGTTATGAAAAAGCTGGGATTGAAATATCAGTATTCCTATGAGGAACAGTGGCAACCAAAAGATAAGTTAGTAACTTTTAGAATGTACCAATTAAATTTTGATGAGGAAAATGGCAGGGTTTATAAAAAATATTGGAATGAATCTGAAGTCCATTTTATTGAATTTGATGTTTAAGTTTTAAGTGATTGAAGAGGGTATTTATGGAAGATAAAAGCATTTTGTTACTTAATTTAGAAAAGATTCATACAACTGAGATGGGTGTTGCTCGAATTAAAAGAAATTTAAAATTAGAACAGGAAGATGCGGTAGAATATTGCAAGAGGATCTTGATGGATGAAAAGTGTACGATTACTCGAAAAGGAAAGAACTGGTATTGTGAATTAAAGAATATTATCATCACAATCAACGCATATAGTTATACAATTATTACGGCACATTTGCAAAAAAATAAAGAAAAGGATTAGGAAAGATGGCAATAACGATTAATATTTATTATAGTGGGATAAATGATCAGGCAAGAAAGTTTGCGGAAGAGATGGTAAATCAAGGAATTGTGGATAGGATCAGGGCAAGAAGTGGGAATTTAAAGTATGAGTATTTTTTTCCATTGAATGATTCTCAAACGGTATTGTTGATAGATAGTTGGGAAGATCAAGCAGCTCTTGATAAACATCATGAATCGGAAATCATGAATGAAATCATCCGGCTTCGAGAAAAATATGAGTTACATATGAAGGTAGAAAGATATATATAAGTGATGAAAAAGGAATTCCTGAAAAGGATCAGAATTTTATTAAGAAATAGTGAGGAGTTTATAAAAAAGGAGTGAAATAAAGATGAGATTTGGAATGAATCAGAATCAAGAAGTAGAGAAAATTCAAATAGAAAATGAATATATTAAGGCGGAGATAATGACTTTAGGGGCAACGCTTCTTTCTTTTGTAGAGAAAGAGAGTGGAATTGATGTTGTGCTTGGTTTTGAGAATCTCGATGGATATTTGAATCAACATGGATCTTATCTTGGGGCATGTGTGGGACGCTGTGCGAATCGAATTAAAGGGGGACATTTTGTGTTAAATGGAAAAGAGTATCATGTTCCATTAAACGACGGTTTCAATTCTTTACATGGCGGGAATTGTGGATTTTCTTCAAGGCTATTTGAAATAGAGGAACAAGACCCAAATCATGTAGTGTTAAAATTGAACTCAGAAGAGGATGATGAGGGATATCCGGGGAATCTTTGTTTAAGAGTTTGTTATCGATTGGAAGGAAGGTGCTTGTATTTTGAGTTTGTCGGGGAAAGTGATCAAGATACGATCTTTAATATTACAAATCATTCTTATTTTAATTTAGACGGGGCTTTATCGAAATCTATATTGGATCATGAATTACAAATAAACAGTGATCGAGTAGCTTTGATTGATGAAAGTGGATGTACTACGGAAAACGTGATTCAAGTAGAAAATACGGGATTTGATTTTAGAGAGTTAAAAAAGATAAGGAACCAGTTAAATATATCGCATCCAAACATAGAATCAGCACGAGGATATGATCATAACTATGTGTTTGAGAATCTTGAGTATAAAACTATGGCTATATTAAAAGGGGAAAAGTTGATGTTAGAGATATCTAGCGATCTTCCGGGTATGCATGTTTATTCCGGGAATTTCTTAGATGGAGAATGTTGTGGTAAACAGGGAAACTTTTACGGGGATAAAAATGGAATCTGTTTTGAATGCCAATATTATCCAAATGCGATTAATTATGATCGATTTATTAAACCGATATTAAGAAAGGGAGAAATTCAAACACATCGAATTTGTTATAGGTTAGCTAAAAGAGAAAATTAGTGTTTAATAAGCTCATAAAGAAATGAAAGTTCTTAATGATTATTTTGAACTAGAAATATTGTTGAAATACTTCATTAATTGTTTCTGAAAATAAAGAACGAGATTTTTTATGCATGAAGTTATTATTCTTTTTATAAAGGTATAACTCTCTTACTTGTTCCCAAAGATGATTTTTTTTGATTAAAGATATACGTTTTTCGAGATTGAAATTTGATTTTGGTTGGTATTCCCAAGTATACCGATTTACTTTTTTGTTAAAGTGTATGTATTGTTGTTGATTGTTGTTGCAATCATATACAATGGCAAAATCGGCGCTATGTAATATTCTTGAATTCTTCTTGTCTTTTACTTTTATTGTCAAAACACGAGTGCTGTCTTCGCAATAATCATATCCAAATTGATTATTGAATTTATCAAAAGCTTGTTTTAATATACTTTTTATTTCTTTAGGAGAGAAGTCTTCATAATCATCATTTACATGAATATTAACATCAAAATCAAATCCTATATTAGAATCAAAATCCATTGTTACCATATTTCTTTTTACACTACCTACAAAATTATAAGAGAAAGTAAATTGATCCCGAACTTCATTTTGTATATGGTGAATTAACATTTCTAAGTCTTTTTTTGTATTAGAATACATTGATTTTTTTACATATTGAAAGTTTGTCATAATTAATTTCCTTTCTAAATCAACTACATCTTTTTATTAAATCGAAAAATTATAATATAAACATAAAAAAATGTCAATCATTTAAAAGTTCTGTATTTTTAATATTATGAAATGAGTTGGAATGAAACGTTTAATCATATCATACATAAATGAAATAATGATTTACTTATTAGGTAAATTATTTATTGATATTTTTAGTAGGCTGTATTATAATTTGAGTGACCAATCCATTAATAGAGAGGGGAAGGCAATGAAATTGAAATATCGAAGCAAAAAGCTCGAGAATATGTGTGAAAATCCTAGATATAACAAGGAATTGGTTAAAAAATATGGAGTAGACATTGCAAAAAAACTACCCCAAAGAATTAAAGAATTAAAAGCATTTGACTCATTAAATGATGTGCCAACTAATCCACCTTTTAGAAGGCATAAATTAACTGGTGATAGAAATGGTCAATTTGCAGTAAATATTACAGAACAAAGTAGATTAATTTTCAGACAAAAAGAGAATAGTATAATAATAGAGAGACTAAGTGAAATAAAAGAAATTGAAATTATGGAGGTGTCTAAGCATTATGAGTAAATTTGATAAATTAGAAGAATATGTGATAGCACCGGGGGAAACAATTTCAGAGTTGTTAGAAACAAATTGTATGACCCAGCTGGATCTTGCGAGTAAATTAGGGATTAATAAGAAAACAATAAATGAAATTATTAAAGGTAAGGCACCTATCACAACTGCAACAGCATTAAAATTGGAATATGTTTTTCATGTTCCTGCAAGTTTTTGGAATAATTTAGAGAGCAATTATAGAGAAGCATTGGAAAGACAAAAAGACATAAAATCGATTAAAGAAGATGAAAAGTATTTGAATAATATTCCTTACGCTGAGATGTCGAAGCGCAAATGGGATTATATAGATAAAACAAGAGATTCATTTGAAAAAGTTATCAATTTGAGAAAGTTTTTTTCTGTGGCATCTCTTAGTTTTGATACAGAATTAAAAAGAAAATTAGCTTTTAGGAAAAGTAACAATCAAAATTTCTCTTATGAATCATTGTATTGTTGGCTAAGGTATGGAGAAATTCAATCAAGTAAAGAAAATTATCCTAAATTTAATATAGAAAAGTTAAAGGAGAAAATAGGGGATATTAGAGGACTTGTAAGTGAATCTTTTTTAGAACAATATAATACTATTAAAAGTATTTTAAAAGAATGTGGAATTGCATTAATTTATGAACCTCATTTGCCAAACACATATGTGAATGGAGTGGCCTATAAGGTAACAAGTGATAAAGCTATTATTATGATCAGTGATAGAGGAAAAAAAGATGATATTTTATGGTTTACTTTATTCCATGAAATTGCTCATTTGATTAAGCATAGTAAGAAAGAAGTTTTTGTTGACTTGGAAAATACAGAAATGAATGATATGGAATCAGAAGCGGATATGTTTGCTAGAAATATTTTGATTCCAAATAAACCATATAATGAATTTATTAAAAATACTATTGATGTTAATGAAAAAACAATAAGGGATTTTTCCAATCAAATTAATATTTCACCGGGAATACTTGTTGGTAGATTGCAAACGGACGGGATAATAAAACAGAATCAGTTTAATAATTTAGTAACAAGAATTTAATAAATTTGCTTGATCAATAATATAAAAGGGACTGTAACGATCAAAGCAGTCCCTTATTAATTTTATTTTGATATAGTTTTAAATACATTTTAATTTGCTCGAGATCAAAATCTAAGATATCCATAAAATTTTCATATTTGCAAATAAATTGTATTAATCTTGCGCCTAGATAATATCCGGCATCCGGATAACCGTGATAAGAAACCCAATCTCCGAAATATCTTTGATTGTTTTGGGTCATGTGTTTAGCATCACTGGAAAAATCTTTGATTAATTCTTTTAAATGGGTATCAAAATAGGCTTTCCATCCATTTCTGTCTTGATGAAAATATTCAAAATTATTCATCATTTGTTGTTCAAAAAACATTGCAACCCCCTCAGTAAAAAGTTGCCAAAGATATTTGTCTTCCGATTTATATAATTTTCTGTTTAAAATACCAAATTGCTCTTGAAATACATGTCCTAATTCATGATATAACAAGCCAATCAAATTATCTCTGTCATCCCAATTTAATTCAAGAATCTTTTCAATTCCAAGAAGAACTTTTGTCTGATCATCTATCTTCGTCACCCATCCGGCACCATTACATAAGCCTAAATATAAAATAATTTCAACATCAAGATCTTTTTTGTAATTTTTTTGAATAGTCGCTTTTGCAATTTCGACTAGCTCAGTCAGGGTTCTTGAAACATGATTAACTCTTTGTCTGTTTTGATTGACATTGTTTAATTGAGGCAAGATCATCCGTTTAAAATCATATGTTTTTGCATCCTCTAAAAATAAATCGGCTGAGTTAGGGAGAATTTGATGAATGTATGTTTTCCATAATTCTAATGAAAAATCATGATTAAAAACATGGAATAATTCATCTGTCGTATCCGTAAATATCATCATTATTTTAAAACTTCCTTAAATACTCGAAGAACATTTTTATAGAATATTTTCTCGATTTCTTCTTCACTGAATCCATTTTCTTTTAATCTGTCTTCAAGCATTGATAGCATTGAACAATCTTTCATTTCCAGATTTTGAGAGATACCATCAAAATCGCTGCCTAAACCAATACAGTCGATTCCGGCTAGATTTTTGATATATTGGATATGCTTGACCATATTGTCCACGGTAGACATAAATCCTTCTTTGTTTTCGGGTGGGACTTCTAAGAAATCAGCGGCATAGTTAATGCCCATGACACCGCCTCTTTTCGCAAGAGCTAGGATCATGTCATCGGTTAGATTGCGCACATGATTACATTGTCCTCTGGCATTGGAGTGACTTGCGACAAAGGGCTTGGTCGTATACTTGAGAACGTCCCAAAAACCTCCGTCTGAAAGGTGCGAAACATCAATAATGATTCCCAATTTTTCCATCTCTTTTACCATTTCAATTCCAAACTCAGTTAACCCCTCACTATTTGGAATGGTTGTATCTACTTTATCGGTCGGATTCTTTCTTTTGATATTCGGATGTCCGATTCCATTGTCAAAATTCCATGTCAATGTAATCATCCGTACTCCTAAACGATATAAGTTTCTCAAAAAATGAAGATTGCAGTTGGTAACAGCACCTTCTTCAACTGTTAAAACAGCGGACATCTTTCCTTCTTTTGCATTTCTTTCAATATCTTCTGCGTTGAGTGCCAAAGCGATTTTATCTTGATTTTTCGCTAATTCATTATAAAATACATCAATCATCTCATTACAGGTTTCAAAGGCATTTTCTACTGCTGCCAATGGAACAAACATGGCAAAGCACTGTGCCATATAATCTCCTTTTTCCATTTTTTCAATGCTGATATTATAGTCGTTAGTTCTAAGCTCTGAATATTTACCTTCTTTTTGGTCGTGGTATAAAGCCATAATTGTATCACAATGCATATCAATTACTTTCATTTTCCTGTCCTCCGATAAAATAAATATAAACTTTTAAAAAAAGAAGTCAAGGATAGATTTGAAAAGAAACTTGCCTTGAATAGGTAAATGAGGCATATAATGATTAATACCAAACAAGTTAATTAAAATGTTAATTTTAGAAAACTTTAAATTAAATTATATTGTTAAAATGTTATACTATATTGTGTTGAATAGATTTGATTAAAAATCGGAAAGGAGAAAGAATGAACCGTTTTTTTAAAAATAAAAATCAAAAGGCAGAATTTGTAGTTGAACCGGATGAGAAGAATAAAAAAGATGGGCAAGTTGGGAAGATCAGTGCGATCATGCTTGTATTGGCATTGGCCGTATTGGTATCATTTAATGGTTATTATTCATTAAATGAAAATGAATATGCGGTAATTACCACTTTTGGGAAAACATCATCAGTAACAGAATCAGGTCCTCATTTTAAGATTCCGTTTGTTCAGCAAGTCAGAAAAGTTTCGAAAGAGATCAAAGGAATGTCAATTGGATATGATTTAGAAACTGGAGAATCAATTGAACGAGAATCATTAATGATTACAAAAGATTACAATTTTGTAAATGTGGATTTCTACATTGAATATCGTGTTGTCGATCCGATTAAATATTTGTATAATGCAAATCAACCGTTAAGTATTTTGAAGAATCTAGCTCAGAGTTACATTCGAGATACAGTCGGAAGCTATACGGTGGATGATGTCATTACGACCGGAAAAGCAGAGATTCAATCTGTCGTTAAAGAGAAACTAACGGCAAGAATTGAATCAGAAGATATCGGAATTATGATCATGAATGTAACAATTCAAGATGCTGAGCCACCAACGGTAGCGGTAAGTGAGGCTTTTAAGTCTGTTGAAACTGCAAAACAAGGTGCAGATACAGCAATTAACAATGCCAATAAATATGCAAGTGAAAAATTACCGGCAGCCGAGGCCGAAGCAGATTCCATATTAAAGAGTGCTGAAGCACAAAAACAGGCACGAATAAATGAAGCAACAGGACAGGTTGCAAGATTTAATGAAATGTATGAAGAATATATGAAATATCCGACAGTAACGAAAGAGAGAATGTTTTATGAAGCAATGGAAGAGATTTTGCCGAATATGAAAATCATTATCGATAATGGAAACGGGATATTAAAAACAATGACATTAGATGATTTGATGGGAGGGAAGAAGGAATGAAAAAAACTATAACTTGGTTATCCGCAATTCTTCTTGTCGGTATACTCTTAGCAAATTCTCTTGTTATTACGATGGAAAATCAATTCACAGTCATCAAACAGTTTGGACGGGTTGTAAAAATTGTTGAGACAGCAGGACCTTCGTTTAAAATCCCGTTTGTTCAGCAGACACAGAAAATGCCAAAGTTAACTTTGTTGTATGATTTAGCGGTATCGGATGTTATTACTAAAGACAAAAAGACCATGGTTGCGGATTGTTTTGTGTTGTGGCGAATTGAAGATGCGACAAAATTTATCACATCTTTGAACGCTTCGGTTGAAAGTGCAGAAGGTAGAATTAATACTCTTGTATATAACAGTTTAAAAAATGTTATTTCCAGCTTGAATCAGGAAGATGTAATCAGTGGCAGAGATGGAGAATTGGCGGCGGCCATTTTGCGTAATATCGGGAATTCGACTGAAGAGTACGGAATTGTGATTACTGCGGTTGAAACTAAAATGTTAGACCTTCCGGATGATAACAAAGAAGCTGTGTATGAAAGAATGATTTCGGAAAGAAATAACATTGCCGCATCTTATGTTGCGGAGGGGGAATCAGAGGCAAAGAAGATCAGAAATCAAACAGATGCCGATATTGAGATTACTTTGTCAAAGGCAAATGCTGAAGCTCAACAGTTGATTGCTGAGGGAGAAGCAGAATACATGCGTATTCTTTCTGAAGCATATAACGATCCATCTAAAGCGGATTTCTATGAATTTGTCAGAAGTTTGGATGCTGCAAAAGCTTCGTTTAAGGAAGATGATAATGTACTTGTGTTGGATAAAGATTCTCCGTTAGTAAAGATTTTTTACGGAAGATAGAATAAATAGAAACTTTGAAATTTCAAATGGGATGTTTCAAAGTTTTTTATTATGACTGTCAGTTGCATTTTGGATTAAAGAAGAATATAATTTTTTAGTAATTAAAAGGGTAATAAGAAAGAAGATGAGATTGATGAACAGAAGTACAAAGAAGATTGCATTTATGGCTATTTTTGCGGCAGTAAATTATGTGGTGTTTAGTTATGGGAAAATTGATATTCCTCTGGCTGCCGGCTCTTCAGTCGCAATTCATGTGGCAAATGCAATTGTGGTAGTATCGGCATTTTTGCTAGGGCCGATAGAAGGTGGAATTGCCGGAGCAATCGGGTTGTCCATAGCTGATGTTTTAGATCCACGTTATGTAGCATCGGCACCGAAAACATTTTTATTAAAATTTTGTATTGGATTCATCAGTGGAAAAGTGGCGCAAAAATTAAAGTTGAGTCAATGTGAAAATAGGAAAAAGGCAATCACGATCAGTATGATCAGTGCAGCATGCGGACTTGGTTTCAATGTGATTTTTGATCCGATTATCGGATATTTATTTAAACGCTATTTGCTCGGAGTCACAGCTGAAGCAGCTTCCATTATTTTAGCGTGGACAGGTGGAGTGACAGCGCTGAATGCGGTTATTTGTGTCTTTGTATCAGCCTTTTTATATGTTGCGTTGAGAAAACCATTTGCCCATATTATTCAGAGAGAAAATTAAAAAAGAAGCGAGTCTGATTAAAGATTCGCTTCTTTTAATGTTGAATTGTGTAATTTCTTATTGCATAGGATGAAAAATCCGAAACATAAAAGAATTTGAACTACAGAGGAGGCTGGAGTGGCAAGTCCTATCTTATATAACGAAACAGGAACCTGTTTGCTCATGATCCATGAAAGCGGAAGTCTGACTGCAAAAGCACCGATAATCCCCTGAACCATGACAAAGGTTGTCTTTCCAAGTCCATTGAAATAACCGATAAAACAGAAAAGGAAAGAAGTTAAAATACAATCCCAAGCATAAGCTTTTAAATATTCGGTGGAGGCAAGAATAATTTTTGGGTCTTTGGCAAAAATTCCAGAAAGTATTTCACCATGGAAATAGGTGAGATAAGCCATAAATAATCCTACGACTACAGAAGATGCGATGCCATACCAGAGAGCTTTTTTTGCCCGATCCGGTTTTTTTGCACCGATATTTTGGGCAACAAAGGCAGACATGGATTGCATATAAGCAGAAGGAACAAGCATGAGAAATCCACATAATTTTTCTGCTACACCAACACCTGCCGAAGGAGTTAATCCTAAGCTGTTCACGATAGCAATAATGAATAAAAAGGAAATGGATACAAGAAGATCTTGCAAAGCAATCGGGATTCCAAGCTGTAATGTTTCTTTGATATAAAGGGCCTTTGGTTTGATATAGTTCATTGAAAAAGAAAAAGGTAAATCAATTTTTTTGATAATCATATAAGATAATAAAACACTGATTGCTTGAGCAAGAACAGTGGCTATTGCCGCACCTTTCGCTCCCATATTAAATCCTGCCACAAATAGTAAATCCCCACCAATATTGAAGATACAGGCAATGGCAACAGAATAAAGAGGGATTTTAGAATTGCCGATTCCTCTGAAAACACTGCCGATTAAATTATAGGCAACAATAAAAATCGTACCACAAGAACAAATGAAAATATAAGCAGTGGTTTCGTGAAATGCTGCTTGGGGAGCTTGCATTAAATTCGATAAAAATGGGGCACAAAGAATCATCCCAACACTTAACAGAAGTGAAAGAAAACCGAAAAGGCAAATTCCACTTCCGATGATTTCTCCGGCTTCTTTCTTTTGATCAGCTCCGATTTTTTTGCCGACAAAAACAGTCAATCCCATAGCTAATCCGGTGATGATAACAGTAAGTGTCTGCATGATTTGACTTCCGGTAGAAACAGCAGATACATAAACATCTGCTAAAGCCCCTCCAAATTGTCCTACGATCATCAAATCTACTGCTCCATACATGGTTTGTAAAAATAAAGCAATCAAGACCGGAAAAGCAAAACGAATTAAGGGGGAGAAAATTTTCCCTTCAATAAATGTTGATTGTTTCATAGTAATCTCCTTATCTTAAAATAAAAAAGCCCGATGGATCACAAGGTTTCCCTTATAATTTACCGGGCGCACCCGACATCTTTTCCGACTCTGAGGCATTGCGATGCCGAGCCCTCCGATGACCAAGTTCTATTTAAATCTATTAACAGGGGGTATTATACAATAGATTGAATTAAACATCAATGATTAAAATAATGAAAAGAGTATTCTTGTTGTGTTTATGCGTGACAATTATAAATATTTATTAATCATCCGAACTCAATATAACAGAGACTTCATCAGCATGACATAATGTATATAAGCTTTTACGATGCAAGTTTGCTTTTTCAAATAGGAAAATGTTTTTTTCTGCATGTTTCATGATCATTTGACGAACTTGACTTTGAAGAGCATCTTCATCACTGATAATGCCCTCATCACTATATGATAAAACAGAAAAGAATGCGACATTAACATTTAACATTTCGGCTTCTTTTTCTGCCATGGGACCCACTAAGCACATGTCGTGAGCATAATAATCCCCACCAAGTAATTTACAAGGAAGATGATATTTAGATGCCATTAATAAAGATTTAACGGAATTGGTAATCAGAGTAATGTTTTTATATTGTTTCATATAAGGAATGATATACATGACTGTAGAAGAACTATCTAAGAAAACACTGATATTATCTTTTAAATAACAGGATGCCTTTTTCCCTAGATCCCTTTTTTCTTTTTCATCGATATAAAGTCGCTTTGAAACAGGCAATTCGTGATCTACCTTAGATACAGCCCCTCCATGATAGCGCAGTATGACTCCTTCTTTTTCCATTTGAATAAGATCACGTCGGATTGTCATTTCAGATACATAAAGAAGATTGGATAATTTTCGTACACTGATTTTGCCATTTTCTTGGGTAAGTTCAAATATTTTTTGTTGACGCTCATTTAACATATTTCTTCTCTCCTGTTCGTATAAATGTTCGTTTATACATATATCGAACATTTATTGCTTTTGAATTGTTTGATGAGTACAATAATACACGTTATAAAATAATCTGTCAAAGGAGGAAAAATATGAATTTATTTATACAGGGAATAGGGATTATCGGGATTATTATGGGAGTGCTTGCTTATCAATGCAATGAACATAAAAAAATTCTTTGCTATCGTATTATGAATGAACTTTGTTTTGCAGTACAATATGCACTTTTAGGTGCTTATGCGGGATGTTCTATTAATCTTGTTGTTTGTATTCGCAATCTTCTGTTTCAAAAAGCGGTTGAGCAGAATAAAAATACAAGTTTACTTATTTTGTTTTTCTGTGTTATTTTTATATTGACAACATATTTGACATGGCCCGGCCCATCCGGTTTTATCATTATTGCTACAAAAGTTATTTCTACATTAGCTTTTGGCAACAAGAATCCTAAACAACTTCGAATTCTTAATTTATTATCCGGAGTTCTTTGGCTTCTATACAATATCACAATCCGTTCTTATACAGGTGTTTTTTGCGAATTACTTTCTATTTTTTCAATTGTGATTGCCGTTATTCGCTTTGATAGGGTTTCTTTTCATCAAAAAAATATAGCTAAATATGAATAATTTAACTGATTCTGGGTCATATAATTATAAATGATCTTGACATATCCAGTAGTAACCTTATTTATTATAACATATAAAAAGATTGCATAATAGGACTATCTTATGTGGTTTGATATGGCTATAATATAATCATAAGAAGAAAATAGTGTCTATTCTTTTTGGATATAATTAAAATCTAACCGCAACTTATTTTAAAGGGTCTTCCGGGATAGGAATTCATTGTGCATATACTGCTCCGATAGTAGTCAAATATGTATAATCCGGAAATTATAAAGTGAAATTGATTGGAATGGTGTAGCAATTTATGCAGATGGTAATTACGATTATGTTCAATGGATTTCGCACACTGTAACAGAAACATTAATTCTAGGACAATGTCAACTATGTACAGTATATTTTAAGAATGAATCTATCCCGTGAGCAAAAAAATAGGAGGAACTCATATGAAAAAGCTACTTCAGATAATATGGATCATAAGTTTATTCCTTGCATGCGGTTGTGGTGTAAAAAATCAAAAACCGGAAGAAAAGTTCATAGCAATTTTTAATGAAACATCGAATGATGATATTTTCTTGTGGGTAACAAATTTAGAAGAAATCGATCGGCTAACAGAAAAAACACAGAAACGTCATGCTATTGATCATGCATCTAAACTCAAAAATGATGTACCTTTATCTGCTTATCAAAGAGTAGGATATGAAGAAGAGTTCCGAGAAAAAACAGAAGAGTTACTGGAAAATATAAAATTAAAAGAAACTGAAAAATTCGATAGAGTTCGAGTATTATTGAGAGTTGGTTGTGAGAAAGAAGAAAAAGATTATTTGGTAATCTATGATGATATGCTAGCCAAAATTATTCATATTGATAAGAATTTAGATATACATGAAGAATATTATGAAGTGGAATCTGTTTCTGTGGTTGAAGATTTTTTAGAATATATTGATTCATTGAAAGATGAATAAAATAAGTGATAAACCTGATTAAAATAAATTATTCTTTTATTGAATAAATAAGAGGATAATTTTTATTGCTATCAATCATCAAAATTGGTTTATTAATATGATCTTTAATGACCGATTTTACTATTTATATAAGGGGATTGGAAAAAAGGAAGCCGAATTTGTTGAGAATTACAGATAAAATATTTATATCATCTTCGTGTTTTGGTTTTCTCATATAAAATAAAGGAAATCGATTACTAATTGAAATCAAGATTAATTGTGAAAAAATATTGCAATTTAAGTTAAAGCGGAGTATCATAATACCTGTCGTACAGGAAAAGTACGCTTGAAAGGAGGAAATGAATATGGCGAATTTAGTAGTAAATAAAGGGTTAAATAAAATTTCAAGTGTATTTTTAATGGGGGACAGGATTCGTAGCTGTTAGATTGGAATAGCTTAAACTGTTTTTATGGAGAGTTGAAGATGCACGAAATGCATCTTTTTTTGTATAGGAGGAGGGAGAATATGAAAGATTTAAAATTTATTATTCATTATGCAAAGCCATACCAGGGAAAAGTGTTTGCGATTTTTTTGGATGTATTGATTTATGTATCCGGATTATTGGCGGCACCTTTGATTTTATCGTACATGATTGATAATATCATTCAGGGGATTCCTCTGGAAGAGGGGATTGTCTTGAATGTAGTCAATGCTTTGGGAGGAGTCGAGCATTTACGATCTAATTTATGGATTGGTGGAGTGCTTGTTTTGGCTGCTTATGCATTGGTTGGGTTTGGAATTCATCGTCGAGCAAGGAATTGCGGAATTTTATCGGAGACCTTTTCTGAAAATCTTCGTAATGCACTTTATGATCATATGCAGAAACTTCCTTTTGGTTATCACAAGATGAAAGACAGCGGAGATTTATTGCAAAGAAGCACATCGGATATCAACACAATTCGACGGTTTCTTTCCGGACAAATTTCCGAGTTGTTATATGCACTCATGATTGTAATACTGAGTGGTTCGGTTTTATTCACAAGAAATTTAAAATTGGCACTGATTGCTTTATGTTTGATGCCTCTTACTTTTGTGGTCACATTCATTTTCTATCGGGTATCAAAAAAAGTATTTCTCTCCTGTGATGAAAGTGAAGCACGGATGATGAATGTCATTCAGGAAAACTTGAATGGTACACGAGTTGTTAAAGCGTTTAATCAGGAAATTAATGAAATCAATAAATTTGAAAACGTGAATGAAGATTTCAGAAAAAAACTTTATGAAGTGATTCATGCTTTGGCAATTTATTGGTTTACAAGTGATTTGATCGGATCGATTCAGATTTTCTTGATGGTAATCTTCGGAATTAAGTATGCTATGGCGGGTGAGATAACAGTTGGAACATTCAGTGTGTTTATTTCATATCAAAGTATGATTATTTGGCCAATTCGATCCTTAGGGAGAATCATCTCGGATATGGGGAAAATCAGTATTTCTATTTCCCGTATTCAGGAAGTTTTGGATGAAGAATGTGAAGACCTTGAGAATGGATTAAAGCCGACAATCGTTGGGGATATTCAATTCTCTCATGTGGATTTCAAATATGTAGATGCTTCGGTTGCGGTATTGCATGATATTACATTCCATATCAAGCCGCATACAAAAACGGCAATTTTAGGAGCTACCGGAAGTGGTAAGAGTTCTTTGATTCATTTGTTGAATCGTATTTATGATTATGACAGTGGGAGTATTACGATTGATGGTATTGAACTTCGAGATTTCAATAAGGCATGGCTGAGAAGAAATATTCAGGTTGTTTTGCAAGAGCCGTTCCTTTATTCTAAAACGATTGAGAAGAACATTGCGGCAGCTTCATCCGGATCATTTGATGATGTAGTGAAAGCAGCTAGAACAGCAAGTATTGACCATGTCATCCGTACATTTGATCAAGGGTATGATACCGAAGTCGGGGAAAAAGGTGTTACCTTATCCGGGGGACAGAAACAGCGTGTTGCAATTGCGAGAACATTGATGTTGAAAAGCCCGATTGTTGTGTTTGATGATTCATTAAGTGCATTGGATTCCAAAACGGATGCTGCAATTCAGAAAGCGTTGAATGAATTGGATTATCCGGTTACAACACTCATGATTACACATCGTATCAATTCGGCAAAATCTGCCGATCAAATCTTGGTTTTAGATGAAGGTAGAATTGCGCAGATCGGTACACATGAACAGCTAATCAAAGAAGAGGGAATCTATAAGAGAATTTACGAAATACAAAGTGAAGGAGGCGATCAGAATGAGTATGATGAATGAAAAAGAATACACAGAAGAAAAATTTGACCTAGTTTTGTGGAAAAAACTTTTGGGTATTTTATGGGAACATAAACGACTTGTCAAGGGATTGATTTTCTTCAATATTTTGATTGCGGCAAACGATATTATTTTCCCTTTGTTGAATCGAACGGCAATCAATGAGTTTGTTTTGAACAAGGGAGTCAATGCTTCATTAACGACATTTTGTATTATCTATGTGGTTATGATATTATTTAAGTCTTTTAGCTTGTTGGCATTTTATCAATATGCGGGACATGTGGAAAGTGATTTTGGGAAGAATTTAAGAAAGAAATGTTTTGACCGTGTACAACAGTTGTCTTTCCCATATTTTGATAGAACGGCAAACGGATGGGTTATGGCACGTATATCTTCTGATTGCAGTGGTATTGCGGAAACACTTGCTTGGGGATTTGTGGATTTGTTTTGGGGATTATTTTTGATGATCGGATTAACGATCGTCATGTTGGTAATTGATTGGAAGATGGCACTTGCAGTCTTGTTGATTGTGCCGGTCTTGTTTGTTATCTCATTATATTTTCAAAAGCGTATCTTAAAAGCTCAGCGAGCAACTCGTAAAAGTAATTCTCTTGTTACGGCAGGATTTGCGGAAAGTATCAATGGAGCAAAGACAACAAAAGCATTGGGAATGGAAGAGAAGAATTATGAGGAGTTTAAGGAAAAGACATTGGCTTATAAAAAGAATTCTTTGAAAGCTGTTCACTTGAATTCTATCTTTCAACCGATTGTTTATTTATTGGCGGCACTTGTTATTGCGATGTTGATGATTATTGGCGGACAGGAAGTTTTGTTGGGAACAATTCAGTTCGGAACGTTATCGATGTTTATCAACTATGCAGATTTGTTTTTTGAACCTTTGAAACAAATCGCACGAATTATGAGTGAAGTGCAAGTTGCTCAGGCGAATGGAGAGCGAATCATTTCATTGATTGAAGAACCGATTGAAATTCATGATCGTGCGGATGTGATTGAAAAGTATGGAGAATTATTGAATCCGAAAAAAGAAAATTATGAAGAATTACATGGAACGATTGATTTCAATCATGTGGATTTCTATTATAATGAAAATGAGCCGGTACTTCATGATTTTGATTTACATGTCAAACAAGGAAGCATGGTAGCCTTGGTTGGAGAAACTGGAAGTGGTAAAAGTACGATTGTCAATCTTCTCTGCCGTTTCTATGAGCCGAGAAAAGGATCGATTTGGATTGATGGGCATGATATTCAAGACCGCAGTGTGGGCTGGCTTCATTCCAATATCGGATATGTGCTTCAAACACCTTCCTTGTTTTCGGGAACCATTATGGACAATATTCGCTTCGGTAGGCCGGATGCAACGGAAGAGGAAGTGATTGCCGTTGCGAAGTTGATTCATGCCCATGACTTTATCATGAAGACCGAAAAAGGATATCAAAGTGAAGTAGGAGAAGGAGGGGATCTTCTTTCTACCGGTCAGAAGCAACTTTTATCTTTTGCCAGAGCGTTATTGAGCGATCCGCGTATCGTTATCTTAGATGAAGCGACAAGCAGTATTGATACGGAAAGTGAAAAACTGATTCAAAATGCAATTGCAGAATTGTTGAAAGACCGTACAAGTTTTGTGGTTGCCCATCGTTTGTCTACGATTGTGGATGCTGATTTGATCTTAGTGTTGGATCATGGAAAAGTGATGGAACAGGGAACACATCATGAATTGATGAAGAAAAAAGGAATGTATTATGAATTGTATACCTCTCAGGCATTAGATGAGAAAGCAATGCAATCTGTAAATCGAAAAAGTAATTAATAAATAAATCCGATTTCTTGATTATAAAGGAAACCGGATTTTTTAATTGAAATTAATTTGTAATTATCATATTAATGATGCTATATTAGATCATTAATTTCTTTTCGATAATATATCGATGTAACCAATAAGGGAATCAGAGTTTGTATAATAATCGCAAATAAAACAGTATAGTACCAATCAAATGGTAATAGAATAATTAATAAAATAGTTATAACAATATTCAAATAGAGAATAGAACATAATTTAACTAGAAAATTCATCTCAATATTCATATCATTAACTATAAAATTACTGTTTTTTAGATTCTTTTTAGCTTGTTCTAATAATATATGACTTATAGAAAAATTATTTATTATATTCATAAGTAACGCTCCTATTGTTCTAAAAGACTATAATGAAAAACTTTACAAATAAATCCTCTGGATCAAGATTTTTCATTTGTATCAAAGACTTCTGTATTGCATATAATTAAGACTAATTAAACGAATATTACAATATACAGATTTAATTGATATCTCATAATTGCTTTAGTTATTCAAGTAATACAGATAATCAAGTAATTATAAATCTGGGATAGTTCTCTTCATGATCCATTGGTTTATACCTATTAGATAGCAAA
>CATJXY010000058.1 GCA_949744505.1 uncultured Erysipelotrichaceae bacterium
ACAGAAGAAGGAAAAGAAGTAAATGAAACAAGTAGCTTTGATGAGAGCTATGGAGATGAGATCGAAGTGTATGCGAAATGGATCAAGACCTGGAAAGTGACCATGGGACAACGCGGAGAAGGAGAAGTGAGCGTATCAAGCACAAAAGGAGAAAAGAATCCATTTGATGAAGGCAGCGATGTGATCGTCAGCTATGAAGCCTCAGAAGGGTATGAAGTGAAGTCAGTCTGGTTGGATGGAGTGGAATATCAACCAAATGAGAACGGAAAGCTGTTGATCAAGAATATCGAAGCAGATCATTATGTGCTGGTAGAGTTTGAAGCGAAAGAAGAAGGAAACAAGCCGGTATATGAATACTATAGCATCGAGACAGAGCTGACAGGAGGGGGAAGCTTAAGCAAGATCACGCCAAGCGTAAGGATGGAGAAGCAAGATGCGAGATGTACGAATTATGAAGTAAAGTGGGAGATCGCATCCGGCTATGAGGTAAGAGAAGTGATCGTGGATGGGATCGATCGAAGAGATCTGGTCGATGAAAATCAAATTCGCTTTGCCCAAGTAAGAAGCGATCATAAGATCCAGGTGATCGTAGAAAGAAAAGAGAAAGAAGCGAGTCGATTTGAAGTAAAGACAGAGCTGATAGGAGGCCCTGGAGAGATCACCCCGAGCAAAGAAGTGAAGAGCGGAGAATCCATGACGGTCGAAAGTAGAGGTAGCGACGAAAGGAACTATGAGATCGTAAGCACAAAGGTGTTTGATAAGAACGGAGCCGATGTAAGCAGCCGTTATGGTGTCGGAAAAGGAACTGCAACGCTGACAAATATCCAAGAAGATCTGCGCGTGGTGGTAGAGCTACAAGCGAAGAAGCAAGCAGGAACGGTGGTCATAGCGCAGAAAGATCTGTTGAAGGTGGAGACATCGAAGAGCGGAGAAGGAGAGATCAGCGGATCGAAGATCTTGAAAAGAGGAGAGAGCGAGACAGTAAGCTGGAGCGCAGCCGAAGGATGGAAGATCACAGAAGTGATCGTAGATGAAGAGAAGATCTATTATCGAGAAAAAGAGGAGCCGATGGCAAGAGCATTCAGCATGCGAGTAGAGGAAGAAGGAGAAGTCCCGTTCGAAGAGATCGAGGAGAACCATTCGGTGCATGTGACCTTTGAGAGGGAATATGAAGAGAAGGAAGCAGACCGGTATGAGGTAAAGACAGCGCTGGTAGGAGATGGAGTCGGAAGGATCACATCTGGGAACAGCGGATTAGAAGGTGGGGAAGATTACGAGATCGAATGGGAGACAGAAGAGAACCATGAAGTGATCGAGGTCTGGGTAAATGGAGAGCTGAGAGAAGAGCTGAAAGAAGCAGGCCGGTATGAGATCAAGAATATCGATCAAGACTATGAAGTGATCGTGGTGGTAAAGAGGACATTGAACATCGATACAGACGGAGATGGGAAACCGGATGTGAACGTGGACACAGATGGAGATGGAAAGCCGGATGTGAACATCGACACAGATGGGGATGATGAACCGGACATCAACATCGTGGATAAGGACAAAGATGGGAAACCGGACAATATCGATCCGGAAGATAAGGAACAAGAGAAGAAACCGAATGTAAATGTAGACACAGATGGAGATGGGAAGCCGGATGTAAACATCGATACAGATAAAGATGGGAAACCGGACATCAACATCGTGGATAAGGACAAAGATGGGAAACCGGATCATGTGGATCCAAAGGATCCGAATCAAGATAAGGAACCGGATGTGAACATCGTGGATAAAGATGGAGATGGGAAGGCAGATGACCTAGATGATCTGACGAAAGAAGAATTAGAGCAGATCAAGCCGGACATCAATATCGACACAACGGGAGATGGAAGACCGAATGTGAACATCGACACGAATGGAGATGGGAAAGCAGACATCAACATTGATACAGATGGAGATGGGGTAGCGGATACGAATATCGATGCAGACGGAAACGGATTGATCGATGCGGAGGAATTCCAGGCAGCGGTGAATACAGGAGATGAGAGCGAGACGAGGATGTGGATGATGAGCATGCTCGGAGCGTTCATGATGATGGTCTTGATCTTGAAGAGAAGAAGACAAGTTCAATAAAGATAAGAAAAAAGACGGCAGAGAGATTCTGTCGTTTTTTGTATAAGAAAACCACGCGATAATGATATGTGCCCTGTTTACTGCTTTGTTCAGTTAAGAGGGTACATATTATATGGCTGGTGGTTGTTTATTAATGGCAATTAGGATTCTTTTTCCTTTGTAAATAAAAAAAGAATGAATGATTTGACTTTAAAATGAAAAAGACAATCAAATCATTATTTTAATTTATCTTATGAAGGAGTAATAATATAGTTACTCATTGAGAAAAAATTTATTTGATAATAAATGACTTTCCGTCTGTAAACTGAAGTATCAATAATATAATTATCGGTTAGAATATAAAAAAATATTTTTTACTCAATGATACACAAAATAGAATGGAAAAGTGCGAAAGTTTGCAAAAATCTATTGTAAAAGGTGACTAATTGGAAATTTGTAGAGATTATTATTTAAAAAACTGATAAAGAGAAAAACAATGGGTTGATAAAGGTTATCACAGGGATTCGTAGATGTGGAAAGTCTTATCTGTTAAATACCATTTTCTACAATCATCTTCTTGAATGTGGTGTGGAGAAAAATCACATCATTCGATTTACTTTTGATTCTGCCGATAACCTCTATCTTATAGGGGAAAGTTTAATCAAAATCGAAAAGGAAAAAGAGGTGCAGATCCCGAAAAGTTTATGGCTTATATACGCTCAAAGACTACAGAAGAAGGAATGTATTATCTCCTTTTAGATCAAGTACAAATGTTGGGTTGTTTTGAATCGGTGCAGAGATATGATATTAAAGGAAAGGTATATATTGAAACACTGAAGAAATATTATTTTTCTGATTTGGGATTTCGTAATGCTCGTATCAACTTCCGTCAATTTGAGCAGACTCATTCGATGGGAAATGTAATTCGTAAACAATTTGAAGTGGCCTTTGTATGTAACTTGGGATCTTTAAAATATTATATCCAATCAGCCTATTCTTTACCGGATGAAGCAAAGAGAATGCAGGAGATAAGACCATTTAGAAAGATAGATGATTCATTTAAAAAGATTGTTATTATAAAAGATATTGTTAAATCATATTATGATGAACACGGTATCTTAACATTGAACATTTATGATTTTCTTCTTGATCCAACCTGTCTTGAAAAATAAATATGAATGAGATTTTTTAGTAAATTATTTTCTAACTTTAATTCTATTTTTTCTGTTTAGAGAATTTATCCTAAATTCACAGCGAATAATCTTGATATTTTTGGGGAAACAACATATAATATTGAATATAAAAGCCTTTATGGGCTTTTTCGTTCAATGAGAAGGAGAGGTCCTATGGAAATTAAACGAGATAGTTATTTACAACAGTTGATTTCATATCGATTTGACGGAATGGTAAAAGTAATTACGGGGATTCGTCGTTGCGGAAAATCCTATTTACTTAAAAATTTATATAAAAATTATCTGCTTCAAAATGGTATAAAAGAGGAGCAAATAATTATAATTGAACTTGATCTTGCAAAAGATATACAATTTCGAAATCCATTACTTCTTTCTTCTTATGTAAGAGAGAAAGTTGAAAAAAGTAAAGATGAATTTTATCTTTTTGTAGATGAAATACAAATGTCAGATGAAGTTAAAAATCCATATAATGAAGAGGGAAAGAAAATTACTTTTTATGATGCTTTAAATGATTTGAGGAGTATATCAAACTTGGATGTGTATGTTACAGGAAGTAACTCAAAAATGCTTTCGAGTGATATTCTTACTGAGTTTAGAGGAAGAAGTGATGAAATACGTGTTCATCCGCTGAGCTTTTATGAATATTATTCTACTGTTGGCGGTGATAAAAACGAAGCATTTGATGAGTATGCATTTTATGGTGGATTACCTCTTATTTTGTCAAGGCCTAATGATAAGGCAAAGATGACCTATCTTAAGTCTCTTTTTCAAGAAGTATATATTAAAGATATTGTTGAAAGAAAAAAGGTTGAAAGACCGGATGTCCTGGAGCAAATTTTAGACTTACTATGTTCTTCTATCGGATCTTTAACGAATCCGGTTAAAATTGCAGATACTTTAAAATCGAAACAAGTCGCTAAAGTATCAACAAATACGATTCGTTCATACATTGGATATTTAGAGGATGCCTTTTTATTTTCGGAAAGTAAAAGATATAATGTGAAAGGAAAATCTTACTTTGATTCACCTAATAAATATTATAGTGAAGATCTCGGACTTAGAAATGCTCGTATTGGTTTTCGTCAACAAGAAATGACTCATATCATGGAGAATATTATTTATAATGAACTTATAAATCGTCAATTTTCTGTTGATGTTGGTGTAGTATATGTAAGAGAACTGAATCAGAACGGTAATTCTGTTCGTAGTCCAAGAGAGATAGATTTTGTCGTTACTTCCGGAAGTAAGAGAATTTATATCCAATCGGCATATGCTATGTTGACAGAGGAAAAAACAGAATCAGAACTTCGACCGTTTTCCTTGATCAAAGATTCTTTTCCGAAAATAGTGGTAAGAAAAGATATCAGTAAGCGATGGTATGATGATAATGGAATTCTTAATATTGGATTAATAGATTTTCTTTTGGATAAAGATTTGATATAGAGGATATTATTTTCAAAAGATAAATAAAACAAGATAGAATAAGCACAAAATAAAGAGAAAAAATCTTTGTTTTGTGTTTGTTTTTTATTGCAATATTTTTTGGAGAAAATACATTTTTAATCTTTACAACGCAGATAGGGGAGGGGGCATAATATTCTTGATTATCTATAGGGAGGGAAGTATTTTGTCATGGAAGAAACAAAAAAGAAAAAAGTACTGATTTATTTAAGAACTTGGTTTGAAAAATAAAAAATAATTAAAAAAAGGGCTTGTCATAGGGGGGTTAGTATGCTAGAATAGTAAAGCCCTGCGTAGAAGTGGGAGGTTGCCGGCACACTGATGTGCGTTGTCAATGCAATGCATAAAAACGGAGTTGCAATCGGTGTGAAAAGACCGGGGAATTCTCATTGAGCAGATCTGTCTAGAGAGGCAGTAAGAAATGAAGGAGGAAAATTTCATGGCAAAGAATAGCGTAAGAATTCGCTTGAAAGCTTACGAGCACAGAATCTTAGATCAGGCTAGCGAAAAGATCGTTAAGGCTGCATTAGATCATGGTGCTAAGAAAGTCGTTGGACCAGTTCCACTACCAACTGAAAAACAAGTGGTTACAGTGCTTCGTGCAGTTCATAAATATAAAGATTCACGTGAGCAATTCGAAATCAGAACACATAAACGTTTAATTGAGATCGTCGGACCTACAGCAGAAACAATTGATGCATTGAGTCGATTGGAGTTGCCAAGTGGAGTTGACATCGAAATTAAGCTTTAATTTGGAGGTGCAACATGAAGGGTATTCTAGGACGTAAACTTGGTATGACTCAAGTATTTACAACTGATGGATTATTAATTCCAGTTACTGTTGTTGAGATCAATCCAAATGTAGTATTACAAAAGAAAACAAAAGAAAATGATGGCTATGAAGCTGTACAGCTTGGCTATCAAGATGTAAAGGAGCAAAGAGCTAACAAACCTGAAAAAGGGCATGCAGCTAAAGCAAACACAGCTCCTAAGAAATATGTTCGCGAAGTTCGTGGTGATGAAATGATGAACTTTGAAGTCGGACAAGAAGTAAAGGCTGATATCTTTGCGGCTGGTGATATCGTTGATGTTACAGGAACAAGCAAAGGTAAAGGCTACAATGGTGTTATCGTTCGTAACAATGGAACGATCGGACCAAAGAGCCATGGTTCAGGACATCATAGACATGTCGGATCTTTGGCAAGTAACGGTCGTAACAACGGTTTGATCAATAAGGGTACACCGATGCCTGGTCAAGAAGGCGGCTATACGACAACAAATCAAAACCTTGAAGTTGTTAAGGTTGATGTTGAAAACAATTACATGTTAATTAAGGGTAATGTTCCAGGACCAAGACGTGGACTTGTTATGGTTAAATCCAATATCAAGGGTCATGCTTCTGTGACAGCTGCCGACTTAGTTAATTATGCTAAGGAAGGGGAGGAATAACAGATGCCAGAGGTAACTTTATTTAACCAAGAAGCTAAAGAAATTGGAAAAATTGCATTGGCTGAAGAAGTATTTGGTGTTGAGCCGAATCAGCAAGCAATGTTCGATGCAATCGTTATGCAACGTGCATGCATGCGTCAGGGAACACATGATACCAAGGGCCGCAGCGAAGTAAGAGGCGGCGGTAAAAAGCCTTGGAGACAAAAAGGTACAGGACGTGCAAGACAAGGTTCTATCCGTGCTCCGCAATGGAGAGGCGGCGGTACAGTCTTTGGACCAACTCCGAGAAGCTATGCTTATAAATTGAATCGTAAGGTTCGTCGTTTGGCTTTGAAATCTGTTCTTTCTACAAAAGTTCTTGAGAACAGTTTGGTTGTTGTAGATGCAATTAAGCTTGAAGCACCAAAAACAAAAGAATTTGTTGCATTGATGGATGCATTCAAACTTGAAAGAAAAACGTTGTTCGTATTTGATGTTGAAGAAGATTTCGACAATGTATGGCTTTCAATGAGAAATATTCCGAATGCAATGTTTATGACAGTAGAAGAGTTGAATACTTATGATCTTGCGAATGCAGATGCGTTGGTTATGACTCAAGCTGCTGCTAAAAAGGCTGAGGAGGTTTGGGCATAATGAGTAATGCTAGAGATATTATCATTCGTCCAATCATCACTGAAAAGACAATGAAGTTGATGGATGAATCAAACAGAATCACATTTGAAGTTGCCAAGAATACAAACAAGATTGCGATTAAGCAAGCTGTTGAAGAAATCTTCGGCGTAAAAGTTGTATCTGTAAATATTATTAATACACCTGACAAAACAAAGCGTGTAGGTCGTTATACAGGTACAGTTCATGGTATCAAGAAGGCTATCGTTAAGATTGCAGATGGTCAAGATATCCAATTGTTCAACGAATAATTGTTGAACCAACTATCGGAAGAAGAACGCTATTTCCGGAATTAATGCGTAAGGAGGGCTAAAGAAATGCCAATTAAGAAATATAAACCAACGACTCCTGGTCGTCGTGGCATGTCTACATTGACAAATGAAGAAATTACTGCCTCAAAACCAGAGAAATCGTTGACAGCTCCTCTACACAGTCATGGCGGACGTAATAACAATGGTCGTATTACCACTCGTCATCAAGGTGGAGGTCATAAACGTTTGTATCGTATTATCGATTTTAAACGTAATAAAGACAATGTACCGGCAACTGTTGCATCAGTCCAGTACGATCCAAACCGTACAGCAAACATTGCATTGTTAAACTATGCAGATGGTGAAAAGAGATATATCTTAGCACCTAAAGGTTTGACTGTAGGTTCAAAAGTAGTCTCTGCACCGGTTGCGGATATCAAAGTGGGAAACTGCTTGGAAATGGGAAATATGCCTGAAGGTACATTCATTCATAACATTGAAATGAAGCCGGGTAAAGGTGGACAGCTTGTTAGATCTGCCGGAGCATCTGCTCAAATCTTGGGTCTTGAAGAAGATTATGTTATCGTTCGTTTGACATCAGGTGAAGTTAGAAAGTTCCCTAAGAAATGCCGTGCTACAGTAGGTGTGGTTGGAAATGAAGATCATAGCTTGGTTAATATCGGTAAAGCAGGTCGTACACGTTGGATGGGAATTCGTCCTACAGTTCGTGGTTCTGTTATGAACCCGGTTGATCACCCACACGGTGGTGGTGAAGGTAGAACACCGATCGGACGTAAATCTCCAATGACTCCATGGGGTAAGAAAGCTATGGGTGTCAAGACACGTAAGAATAAGAAAGCCAGCACGAAGATGATCGTTCGCCGTCGTAATGGTAAGTAATAAACGAAAGGAAGGAAATAAAAAATGAGTCGTAGCTTGAAAAAAGGTCCATTCTGTGATGAACATTTGATGAAAAAGGTTGAAGCACTGAATGCAGCCAACAAAAAAGAAGTTATTAAGACATGGTCTCGTCGTTCAACTATTTTCCCAAATTTCGTTGAACACACATTTGCCGTACATAACGGTAAGGAACATGTTCCTGTTTATGTGACTGAGGATATGGTTGGACACAAATTAGGTGAGTTTGTTCCGACACGTAAAAACGGTGGTCACGGAGACGATAAGAAAGCGTAGGGTGGAAATATGGAAGTAAAATCAACAGCAAAAACAGTACGTATTGCTCCACGCAAAGTTAGATTGGTTTTGGATTTGATCAGAGGAAAAGATGCAGCTGAAGCAGCAGCAATCTTGAAATTCACTCCAAACCATGCAGCGAATGCAGTAGCAAAAGTGTTGAAATCTGCAGTAGCAAATGCTACAAACAATCACCAATTAGATGAAAGTAAATTATATGTGAAAGCTTGCTATGCAAATGAAGGCATTACAATGAAGAGATTCATGCCTGCAGCAAAAGGTAGCGCACATCAAATTTTGAAAAGAACAAGCCACATCACGGTTGTGGTTGAAGAACGATAGAAAGGAGATTGTTAGAACATGGGTCAGAAAGTTAGTCCTATCGGAATGCGTGTCGGAGTTATCCGCGATTGGGAATCCAGATGGTATGCTGAAAAAGAATACGGTGATTATCTAGTCGAAGATGTGAAGATTCGTGAATTTTTGGAAAAAGAATTAAAAGACGGATATGTATCAAGAATTGAAATCGAACGTTCTAAAAATCGTGTAGAAGTTATCGTTCGTACTGCTCGTCCGGGTGTTGTCATCGGAACGAATGGTGAAAATGCAGAAAAGGTTAAAAAAGCATTAGTTAAACTTACGGGAGGCAAAAACATCAACTTGAAAGTTGTTGAAGTTGCTAACCCTGATTTGGATGCTCATTTGGTCGGTAGAAAAATTGCTGAACAATTAGAGCAACGTGCAAGCTTCAGAACAGCTCAGAAAAAGGCCATCCAAAGCACAATGCGTGCTGGTGCAAAAGGAATCAAAACATTGATTTCAGGTCGTTTGGGTGGAGCTGATATTGCCAGAAGCGAAGGATATTCAGAGGGTGTTGTTCCTCTACACACATTGCGTTCAGATATTGACTATGCAGTTGTTGAAGCTCATACAACTTATGGTCGTTTGGGTGTTAAAGTTTGGATTTGCCGTGGAGAAGTTCTTCCGGGACAAATGGTTCAAGAACCTGAAGCTCCAAAGACACAGTCAAGAGGACGTAGAGATCGCAGAAACAACGATCGCAGAAATAACAACAGAGCTCAAAAGAAGGAAGCTGCTCAAACAGCTGCAGCACCTGAAGCTGAAGGAGGTAAATAATCATGTTATTGCCTAACAGAACAAAATATAGAAGACCGCATCGTCTTTATCCAGAAGGACGTGCAAAAGCCGGTCGTGAAGTAACATTTGGTGAATATGGATTGCTTGCTGAATCTGGTGCTTGGGTATCCAACAGACAGATTGAAGCAGCTCGTATTGCGATGACTCGTTATATGAAGCGTGGTGGACAGGTTTGGATCAAAATCTTCCCACATATGGCAAGAACCAAAAAGCCTCTTGAAGTCCGTATGGGTTCAGGTAAAGGTGCTCCTGAAGGTTGGGTAGCAGTTGTACAGCCGGGACGTATCATGTTTGAAATCGGTGGAGTAAGTGAAGAGGTTGCTCGTGAGGCATTCCGCTTGGCTATGCATAAATTGCCGGTTAAGTGCAAATTCGTACGTAAAGGCGAGGAGGAAATGTAATTATGACAATTAAAGAAATCAGAGAAAAGAGTAATACAGAATTATTACAGGAAATTGATTCTTTGAAAGAAGAATTATTCAATTTACGTTTCCAGCAAGCTACAGGGCAGCTTGAGACTCCTTCTCGTATGAAAGAGATCAAGAAGACAATTGCCCGTATCAAAACAGTTATTACTGAGCGTGAGCTTGGTAATAACCAATAAGGAGGTACAATATGGAAAGAGCAAGCCGTAAAGTATTGCGTGGTAAAGTTGTTTCCGACAAGATGGATAAAACAATTGTTGTTGAAGTTTCAACATCTAAGAGCCATCCTCTGTATGGAAAACGTGTAAAATATTCAAAGAAATACAAAGCTCATGATGAACTTGGCGAAGCTAAGATCGGTGATACAGTAGAAATCATGGAAACTCGTCCACTTTCTGCTACAAAGCATTTCCGCTTAGTCAAGATCGTTGAAAAGGCTGTAATTCTATAGGGCACAGGAGGTACTTGAAATGATTCAGAATGAAAGCAGATTAAAAGTAGCCGATAACACCGGTGCCAAAGAATTGTTGGTTATCCGTTGTTTAGGCGGAAGTAAACGTAAAACAGCTACTATTGGTGATGTCGTTGTTTGTGCTGTTAAATCAGCAGCTCCTGGTGGAACAGTTAAAAAAGGCGATGTTGTCAAAGCAGTTGTAGTAAGAACAAAATACGGTCTACGCCGTGAAAACGGTTCTTATATTAAATTTGATGAAAACGCAGCAGTAATCATCAAAGATGACAAGACGCCAAGAGGTACACGTATTTTTGGACCTGTGGCAAGAGAACTTCGTGACAAGGATTACATGAAGATTGTTTCCTTGGCTCCGGAAGTACTATAGGAGGTCGAATGATATGAAAATCAAAACAGGCGATACAGTACAGGTCATCACAGGTGCTTATAAGGGTACAATTGCTGAAGTAAAGCAAGCATTACCAAAGGAAAACAAAGTTATTGTTGAAGGGGTAAATCTTGTTAAGAAGCATTTGAAACCTACGCAAGCTAATCCTGAGGGTGGAATTATTGAAACTGAAGCTCCTATTGCGGTAAGTAATGTTATGCTTTATGATTCTAAAGCTAAGAAAGCAAGCCGTGTCGGATATAAAACAGTAACAAATAAGAAAACAGGAAAAGTTGAAAAAGTCCGTGTCTATAAACAGACAGGCAACGAAGTAAAGGAGGGTAAAAAATAATGAACCGCTTACAGGAAAAGTATAAAACAAGCGTTGTCGAAACTTTGACAAAGCAGTTCGGATACACAACTGTTATGCAGTGCCCGAAAATTGAAAAAGTTGTCATTAATATCGGTGTCGGTGATGCAATTCAAAATCCAAAACTTTTGGATGAAGCTGTTGCAGAATTGGGACAGATTACAGGACAGAAACCGGTTGTTACAAAGGCAAGAAAATCAATCGCAAACTTCAAACTTCGTGAAGGTATGCCGATTGGATGTAAAGTAACACTTCGTGGTGAAAGAATGTATGAATTCTTGGATAAGTTGTTCAATATTTCTTTACCTCGTGTACGTGACTTCAGAGGTGTTAGTGCAACAGCTTTTGATGGTCGTGGTAACTACACATTGGGTGTTAAAGAACAGTTGATCTTCCCTGAAATCAACTTCGATAAAGTAAATAAAACACGCGGTATGGATGTTGTTATCGTAACAACAGCTAAGACCGATGATGAAGCTCGCGCATTGCTGAAAGAAATGGGCATGCCGTTTGCTAAATAAGGAGGACTGAAAAATGGCTAAGAAATCAATGGTAATTAAATCACATCGTCCTCAAAAGTACGCTGTTCGTGAGTACACAAGATGCGAAAGATGCGGTCGCCCGCACTCAGTATTGCGTAAATACAAACTATGCCGTATTTGCTTCAGAGAATTGGCTTATCAAGGTCAGATTCCTGGTGTAAAGAAGGCTAGCTGGTAGTAAGTGAGGAGGAAGAAGTTATGATGAATATGACTGATCCAATTGCAGATATGCTTACTAGAATTCGTAACGGTATTCAAGCTCGTCACGAAACTGTAGATATTCCTGCAAGTAATATGAAGCAAGAAATTGCAAGAATTTTAAAAGAAGAAGGTTACATTACTGATTATGCAGTAACTGGTGATCTTAAAAAGACAATGACTGTAACATTGAAGTACGGTCCTAATAACGAAAAAGTTATTAGCGGAATTAAAAGAATTTCAAAACCGGGATTACGTGTTTATGCTAAATCAAGTCAGCTTCCACGTGTATTAAACGGTTTAGGAATCGCAATTATCTCTACATCTGAAGGTCTTATGACTGACAAAGAAGCTAGAGCTAAACATGCAGGCGGCGAAGTTGTTGCCTATGTATGGTAATTAAGACAGAAAGGAACTAGTAAAATGTCACGCATCGGAAATAAAGCGATTACCATTCCTGCTGGTGTAGAAGTTACAATTGCACCGGGGAATGAGGTGACTGTAAAGGGTCCAAAAGGAACTTTGACACGTCAGTTTAACTCAGCAATGAGTATTGAAAATAAGGATGGAGTAATTACTGTTGCTCGTCCTAATGAAGATAAGCATACAAAGCAGTTACATGGTACAACACGTGCCTTGTTGAACAACATGATCGAAGGTGTACATACCGGCTATACAAAAGAGTTGGTTATTGTCGGTATCGGTTATCGTGCTGCTGTTTCAGGTAATAAGTTGACATTGAATGTCGGCTTTAGCCATCCTGTTGAATTCACAATTGAAGAAGGAGTTAAAGTTGAATGTCCTTCTGCAACAGAAATCAAAGTATCAGGAATTGATAAACAGCGTGTTGGTGAAGTAGCTGCAGTTATTCGTGCAAGCAAGAAACCAGAACCATATAAAGGAAAAGGTATTGCTTATAAGAATGAACACATCCGCCGTAAAGAAGGAAAAACGGCTGGTAAGAAATAGTGGGAAAGGAGAAATTAGAAAATGCTTAAGAAAGTATCTAAAAATGATGAAAGACTTCGTCGTCATGCACGCGTTCGTACTAAAGTCAGCGGAACTCCTGAATGCCCACGTCTGTGCGTATTCCGCTCAAATGCTCACATTCATGCACAGATCATTGACGATGTCAATAAAACAACTCTTGTTGCAGCAAGCAGTGTCGATATGAAATTGGCTAACGGTGGAAATGTCGAAGCAGCAAAAGCTGTAGGGGCTGAACTTGCTAAACGTGCAAGTGAAAAGAATATTAAGAATGTTGTATTTGACCGTGGTGGATATGTTTATCACGGACGCATCCAGGCTTTAGCTGATGCAGCTAGAGAAGCTGGATTGGAATTCTAGGAGGGCACAAAATGGAACGCAAACCAAGAAGATTTGATCGTGAAAAAGAATTTGAAGAGCGCGTAGTTGTCATTAACCGTGTTTCTAAAACTGTTAAGGGCGGACGCCGCATGCGTTTTGCTGCTCTTGTAGTTATCGGTGATAAGAAAGGCCGCGTTGGATTTGGAACAGGGAAGGCTAACGAAGTACCTGATGCAATCAAGAAGGCAGTTGAAAATGCTAAGAGAAGCGTTTTCCGTGTTAAGACTGTCAACAACGGAACAACAATTCCTCATGAGGTAGTTGGTGTTTACGGAGCCGGAGAAATCGTTCTTCGCCCTGCTACAGAAGGTACAGGAGTTATCGCCGGTGGTCCGGTTCGTGCTGTATTGGAACTTGCCGGAATCAGTGATGTATTATCAAAATGTATCGGAAGCCGTACTCCAATCAACTGTGTTCGTGCAACAATAAGTGCACTTCAAAGCTTAAAGACAGTTGAAGAGGTTGCTGAGCTTCGCGGTAAGAAAATCAGTGAGATTCGCTACTAGGAAACGGAGGAGACAACAGTATGAAATTACATGAAATGAAATATACAGAAGGTTCTCGCCGTGATCGTTTCAGAGTCGGACGTGGTGTCGGTTCCGGAAACGGTAAAACTTCCGGTAGAGGACAAAAAGGACAAAACGCACGTAGTGGTGGCGGAGTAAGCCTTGGATTTGAAGGTGGACAAACACCTTTATACAGACGTTTGCCTAAACGTGGATTTACAAACTTCACACGTAAAGAATATGCAATCGTCAATGTTTCAACTTTAAACAATTTTGATGAGGGAACAGTTGTTACTCCTGAATTGTTGGTTGCAACAGGAATTATTAAGAAAACATTAGATGGAGTTAAAATATTAGGCGATGGCGAATTGGAGAAAAAATTGACTGTTAAAGCTAATAAGTTCTCTCAATCTGCACAAGCTGCAATTGAAAAAGTAGGCGGAACTGTAGAGGTGATCTAATATGATCCGGACTTTCATTAACATGTTTAAGAATAAAGATATCCGTAAAAAGATACTCTTTACTTTAGCAATGTTATTTGTTTATCGTTTAGGATCTGCAATTCCGGTACCGGGAGTCGATGCAACAAAATTGTCTGCATCGATTTCTGATAATTCCATCCTTGGCATGATGAACTTGCTTGGCGGTGGATCATTACAGAATTTCTCCGTTCTGGCACTGGGAATCGGACCTTACATCAACTCAAGTATCATTATTCAATTATTAAGTATGGATGTCATTCCTTATTTATCCGAATTGGCTAAGTCAGGACAGGCAGGAAGAACAAAATTGGATAAGATTACTCGTTATCTCACACTTGTGTTAGCTTTTTTACAAGCTTTCACAATGACCTATGCATTTAATGTAAATTATGGTATACTTTCTAAAGCAGGAGTATCCGGTTATATTTATACAGCAGTTATTCTCACAGCAGGTACGATGTTCTTGTTGTGGCTTGCAGATCGGATTTCTGCATTTGGTATCGGTAATGGTGTCTCTATGATTATTTTTGCCGGTATTGTTGCAAATATTCCATTTACATTCTATCAAGTATTTGTTACTTTGGTAGATACATCCAACAGCACATCCGCATTCAACGGAATGTTGGGATTCTTTGCATATTTGCTTATGTATTTGGCTATTATCGGTCTTGTTATCTTCATGGAAACAGCAGAACGCAAGATTCCGATTCAATATACATCAAGCTCACTTCAAAGAAACAAGAAAGATATTACTTATCTGCCTTTGAAGATTAACTCTGCAAGTGTTATCCCTGTTATTTTTGCATCAGCAGTGATGACAGCTCCGACAACAATTGCAAGTTTCTTCAAACCAAATGGATTTACAAATGTTTTGAATACTGTTCTGAATATGAGTAAGCCTTGGGGATTGGCACTTTATGGACTTCTGATTATCTTATTTACATTTTTCTACACAAATTTACAGGTTGACCCTGATAAAATTGCAGAGAATTTAAGTAAATCAGGAACTTATATTCCGGGAATTCGTCCGGGTTCTGAAACAAAAGAATATTTGGCTAAAGTATTGAATCGTATTACTGTACTAGGTGCAGCATTCTTGTTATTTATTGCTTTATTGCCATATATTGTTTCTAATCTGACAAGTCTTGGTACAAGTGCCGCACTTGGTGGAACGGGAATTATCATTGTAGTCGGTGTTGCAATGGAAACGATGAATAATCTGGAAGGTCAAATGACACAGAAAGCCTACAGAGGATTTATCAAAAAGTAATTGATAGGGAGATTGTTATGAATGTTCTAATCATGGGTGTTGCCGGAAGTGGCAAGGGTACAATGTCCGAAAAAATCAGTGAGAATTTCGGATTAAAACATATCTCAACCGGAGATATGTTTAGAGCGGCTATTAAAAGTCAAACAGAGCTTGGTTTAGAAGCGAAGAAATATATTGACAAAGGGCTGCTTGTACCGGATGATTTGACAATTGCGATGGTAAAGGATCGTTTATCGCAAGATGATTGTAAGAACGGTTATTTACTGGATGGTTTTCCTCGTACATTACCACAAGCGGAAGCTTTACAGGAAATTGCAAAGGAAATCGGTAAACCTATCAATTGTGTCTTGAATCTTGTGATGCCATTTGACACGTTGGCAGAAAGAATCACAGGAAGAAGAACATGCCCAAAATGTAGAGCCATTTATCATATCAAATTCTCACCGAGTAAGGTGGATGGAATTTGTGATGAATGCCAAACCCCTTTGATTCACCGCGCTGATGACAGCGTAGAACAATTAAAGGTACGTATACAAGAGCATGAAAAAAATACCCGCCCTGCTTTGGAATACTATGGCAGAATGGGGTTAGTAAAGGATATCAATGCCGCTCAATCGATTGATGGAGTATGGCATGATATAAAGAGCGTTTTGGAGAGTGTAGAATGATCACGACGAAATCTGAACGCGAAATTGAATGTATGAGACATGCCGGTTTGATTGTAGCCTTGGCCAGAGAGGCTGTGGCATCCGCAATCAGACCGGGTGTTACTACAAAGCAATTGGATTCAATTGCGGAGAAAGTCATTCGTTCACATGGAGCGACTCCTTCTTTTAAGGGGTATAATGGTTTCCCTGCTGCAATTTGTACATCAATCAATAATGTATTAGTGCATGGAATACCGGATCATACTGTATTAAAAGACGGAGATATTATTTCGATTGATCTAGGAGCTTGTTATCAAGGGTATCATGGCGACAGTGCTTGGACTTATGCAGTAGGAGAGGTTTCAGATGAAGCCAAAAAGCTTATGCAAGTTACAAAGGAATCATTGTTTGCCGGGCTCAGACAAGCTAAACCGGGAAATCGTTTGGGTGATATCAGTCATGCAATCGGAGAGTATGCTGAGAGTTTTGGCTATTCATTACCGTTGGATTACACCGGACATGGCATCGGGACTCATTTACATGAAGAACCGCCAATCCCTAACGTAGGAACGCCGGGCAAAGGAATTGTTTTAAAAGAAGGCATGACTTTAGCAATTGAACCTATGGTTCATGTCGGCAAACCTTTTACAAGAGTACTCAATGACGATTGGACAGTTGTTACTAAGGACGGATCATTGGCTGCTCATTATGAACATACCATTCTAATAACAAAGGATGGATATGAAATTCTAACTATAAATCGGGAGGATACGCAATCAATCTATGGCTAAACAAGATGTTATTGAAATTGATGGTGTCATTGAAGAAACACTGCCAGATGCAAAATTTAAGGTGAAACTGGCAAACGGACACGTAATTCTGGCTCACGTTTCTGGTAAAATCCGCATGCATTACATCCGCATTTTACCAGGGGATCGTGTTACCGTAGAAATTTCACCGTATGACTTAACACGTGGGCGTATTACATTTAGACATAAATAAGTCTTAGGAGGGAAAACGCATGAAAGTAAGACCATCTGTCAAACCAATTTGCGATAAGTGTCGCGTCATTAAGCGCAAAGGCCGCGTAATGGTAATTTGTGAAAACCCTAAACACAAACAACGTCAAGGAAATTAGGAGGATTTAAACACATATGGCTCGTATTGCAGGTGTAGATATTCCACAGAATAAGCGCGTGGTTATATCTCTAACTTATATTTATGGTATTGGACTAACAACATCAAAAAAGATTCTTGCAGCATGTGGCATCAGTGAAGATGTTCATGTAAAAGATCTTGATGATAATCAATTAACAGCAATCCGTCAACAGATCGATCAGATCAAGGTTGAAGGAGATTTGCGTCGTGAAACACAGTTGAACATTAAGCGTCTGATGGAAATCGGATGTTATCGCGGTACACGTCACAGAAGAGGTTTGCCTGTTCGTGGACAACGTACTAAAACAAATGCTCGTACACGTAAAGGACCTCGTCGTACAGTAGCTAACAAGAAGAAATAAGCGATAGGAGGGTAATAGATAATGGCAAAAGCAAAAACAGTTACACGTAAAAAACGTGTTCGTAAAAATGTAGCAAAAGGCGTTGCACATATTCATTCAACATTTAATAACACTATCGTTACAATTACTGATGAAGCAGGCAATGCTATATCATGGTCAAGTGCTGGTGCATTAGGATTCAAAGGTTCTCGTAAATCCACACCATATGCAGCTCAGATGACTGCTGAAGCAGCAGGTAAAGCAGCTGTTGATCAAGGCATGAAAACAATTGAAGTTAACGTTAAAGGTCCAGGTCCGGGACGTGAAGCAGCAGTTCGTTCTTTACAGACAGCAGGGCTTGAGATTACAGTTATTAACGATGTAACTCCAATTCCGCATAACGGATGCCGTCCACCAAAACGGCCACGTGGTTAGTCATTCGACCAAGGAGGAAATAGTAAATGCAAAAATTTGAACGTGCCAATTTTGAAGTAAAAGAATATGTAGAATCAGAACATTACGGAAAATTTGTTCTTGAACCACTGGAAAGAGGTTTTGGAACTACAATTGGAAACGCATTAAGACGTGTATTACTCTCCTCTTTGCCGGGAGCAGCCGTTTATTCAATTAAGATTGATGGTGTCTATCATGAATTTACTTCTATTCCGGGAGTAGAGGAAGATGTGACAACGATGATCTTAAACATTAAAGACTTGATCATGAAGATCAAGGATGACGAGGTATATACACTTCGTATTTCCGCAAAAGGGCCAATGACTGTTACCGCTGGTGATATTCTTGTTCCTGAGGGAGTTGAAGTCTTAAATAAAGATCTTGTCATTGCCAATCTTGAGGCAGGAGCTGTTTTAGAGATGGATATGAAAGCACGTAATGGCCGTGGCTATGTCAGTGCTGATGGAAATAAGGCATTATATCAGGGATCCAGTCAGGGAATCGGAACAGTTTATACTGATTCCATTTATACTCCGATTGAGAAGATTTCTTATAATGTAGAACCGACACGAGTTGGTCAAGATGCTAAGTATGATCGTCTAGTGTTTGAGATTTGGACAGATGGTTCAATCAGTCCGGAAATGAGTTTATCATTGGGTTCTAAAATTTTAATCGACCATCTTCAGCTGTTGTCAGAAATTCAAGAAGTGGTTCCGACAATGGATTCATGCATGAAAGATGCAAACGGCGAAGTTATCAACAAGGGATTAGTTATGATGATTGAAGATTTGGATCTTTCAGTCAGATCTTATAATTGTTTAAAACGTGCGGGAATTCAGTCAGTTGAAGAATTGACACAACGTACGGAAGACGAATTAATGAGAGTCCGTAACTTAGGTAAAAAATCTCTTAAAGAAGTTAAAGACAAGATATACGAGTTGGGCTTAAGCTTCAAATCGTATGATTAAGAGAAGTATAGGAGGATATATTTATGTGGAATCGTAAATTAGGACGTACTGCTGATCATCGTAAAGCTTTATTGCGTAATATGGCTACAAGCGTAATCATTTATGGTAAAATTGAAACAACTGAAATGAAGGCAAAAGAACTTCGTACTGTCGTAGATGGTTTGATCACTCTTGCAAAGAAAGGTGATTTACATTCTCGTCGTCAGGCAGCTGCTATTGTACGCAATGTAGTTGCGGATGAAAAGACAGGAAAGACAGCACTTCAAAAGTTATTTGATGAAATCGGTCCTAAATATGCAGATCGTAATGGCGGATATACTCGTGTCGTTAAGACAGGAATTCGTCATGGTGACAGCGCTCCGATGGCATACATCGAATTAGTTTAATTCAATATAAACATAAGTAAAGGAACAGCAGAGATGCTGTTCTTTTAGTTTTAGAGTGTAGAAAAATTTAAAATATGTCCCTAAGAAATTATATCTTACGAAGCTACATGGGATTTCATGTATTAATTGATAGATAGTAATAGGAATGAGAAGATTAGAAAAGTATTTAGACTTTATGAGAAGTTTAGATACTTATTTTTTGAATTAATATATTTAAAAAGGGTAACAAAGCAGATAACAAAAAAACATGTTACTAGCGTATGTATGTAATAAGTTTATATTTAACTTTTCACTAGCGTATGCTATAACGAAGTTGCAAGGTGGGAAACTAGTAAAATGGCTACAAATGAAAAAAAATTGGTATTGGTTCATGGTGCCAAGGATATTATAGAGGGTAATATTAATATTGCCTATTCAAGAATCAATAACGATTTTGATTTGGTATAAGAGTTCCACTAAAATATATTTTGGAGGTACTTACTATGAAAAGAAGAATCATAACCGAAGAGAAAATTAATCAATTTAAACAATATCTGAGAAATGAAGAAAGAAGTGAGAATACAATTGAAAAGTATTTAAGAGATGTTCATTTCTTTTTTTCTTTTGTTGATAAAGAAGCAATTACAAAGGATATTGTTATTTCCTATAAGAATCAACTTATTCAAAAAGGTTATGCAGTTCATACTATTAATTCCATGCTTGCAAGTATCCATTCATTCTTTTCTTTTTTAGATTGGAATGAATTGAAAGTAAAATCAATTAAATGTCAAAGACAAATCTATTATCCCGAAGAAAAAGAATTGACAAAGGAAGAATATGTTCGCCTTGTGAATGTTGCGAAACGGCAAGGGAAAGAAAGATTAAGCCTACTTATTCAAACCATAGGTGCAACAGGAATTCGAGTCAGTGAATTGCCTTATATTACAGTAGAATCGATTCAATGTGGAGAAATCACAGTTTCTTTAAAAGGAAAAATACGAAAAATATTTCTTGTGGAAGAATTAAGAAAAAAGCTACTTAATTATGCCAAAAGGAAAGGAATCAAGACCGGGAGTATCTTTATTACAAGAACAGGGAAGAATTTGAATCGAAGTAATATATGGAAAGAAATCAAAAAATTATGCGTCGAATCGAATATCAATCCGGAAAAAGGCTTTCCACATAATTTAAGACATTTGTTTGCAAGGCTTTTTTATAAAATAGAAAAAGATATCGCAAAATTAGCAGATATCTTAGGGCATAGCAGTATTAACACAACAAGAATCTATATTATGTCTACAGGAAAAGAGCATAAAAGACAGATAGAGAGTATGAAGTTGATACTATAAAAAAAACTGCTTCAAGAAGCAGAATACGACATAAACATGATTATGTTGTATTAATTAGGCTGATTTAATAAAGCTTTTCCTAATTGACGAATGTAGTATATCATAAATAATTAAAATAGTTAAGATAATAAAAATATTTTTGAATGGATGAAGTAAGAAAATAGAAAATTAGGTATGATGAAAACATCCTTTTAGCTACATTTGTTTAAAATTTCTAAAAAGGATTTTTTTATTGTGCTATTTTTTATTTTTTAGTTGTCTTTAAGATTATTAGAAAACAATTACATTAGATTCAATAGAATCTTTTCAGTAACTAATACAACATAATCATGTTTATGTAGTCATCCAGTAAGGAGAAAAGTTTATGGCACCTATTGCAGATATCATCAAATATGAGGGGGATAACAGTACTTTTATTTGGAAACATCCCAAAGAAGATTTTAACAGTTTGACACAGTTGATTGTACATGAAAGTCAAGAGGCAATCTTTTTTATGAATGGACAGGCACTAGACTTGTTTGGACCGGGGAGACATACTTTAGAAACACAAAATATTCCAAAGATTGGAAGATTTTTAAATCAGACTACAGGTGGAGAGTCTCCTTTTCATTGTGAAGTCTATTTTATCAATAAGACAGTACAGATGGCAGTCAAATGGGGAACGGACAGTAAAGTGCGATTCATCGACCCGAATTACGGAGTACCTCTTGAAATTGGCGCATCAGGAGAAATGAATTTATTAGTTTCTGATTCAAGAAAATTATTGGTTAAACTTGTTGGAACCATGAAAGGAATTGCATGGGAAGAGCAAGGGAGTGAATTTACAAAATCACTTTCTTCTTCTTTTAAACCACTTATTTCAACTGTTGTGAAAGCCAATCTGTCAAATTGCATTAAATCGGAAAAAATTAATATTCTAGAAATTGATGAAAATTTAGAGCGACTGTCAGAAAGTATAAAAAAGAAATTACAATCAGGATTTGAGGAATACGGATTGACGATTCCTGAATTTTATATCACAACAGTTGTTTTGCCTGAAAATGATCCAAATTTTAAAAGAATAAGAGAATTGTATACAGTTTCTCTGCAGAAGAGAATGGTGGAGGCAGATACAGCAATCAAAATGGCAATGGCAGAATCAGCAGCAAAAATCACAGTTGCGGAAAGACAAGGAATCCTTGAGAAAGAAGCAACGGAGACAGAAAAGGCTCGTAAAGAAGCAGAAAGAGAGCTTCTTCGGGTTCAAGCAGAAACACAAGCAATGAAGATGTCAGGATTTGCAGAAGCAGAAATCATGCATGCGAAAGGAATTACACAGAAAGACATTCTTCAAGCAGAAGTACAGAAAGCTTATGCAGAAGGAATTGGAAATATGAATATCAGTAGTAGTGGAGGAGGAGTTGCATCAGAAATGATTGGACTTGGAGTAGGATTGAATGTTGCTAATGTGATGAGTGGGCAGATGAAAGAAATGGTTTCAGGATTAAATCCATTGAAGGAAGAAAAGACTTTTTGTCCACATTGTCAAAGTGAGATTTCAACTTCCTCTAAGTTTTGTCCCGAATGTGGGAAGAAGATCGAAATCATTGCGGAAGATGAAGTGATTTGTCCTAGCTGTGGGAAGAAGACTAAGAAGGGAAAGTTTTGTATAGAATGTGGATCTCCTTTGATTATGAGATGTTCTAAATGTGGAGCAGAAATGGCATTGAATGCAAAGTTCTGTCCTGAGTGCGGAATGAAGAGAGGAGAATAAGAGATGAAACATAATCATTTTAGAGGGTATTTAAGTTGTTGGGCTGTTTTCTTTGTTTTGTACAATATAATTGTCTTTTTTTCAGAACCTTTATTGGGATATCATTTTAATTATGACACTCGATTTTGGATTTGTTTTATAGCAACATGGATTGCATTTATTGGACAGATTCTTTGTGCTTTTGTTGCATTAAAGGCAAAAGATAAAACAGAGTTGTTTTATAATATTTCACTTATACGGATTAGTTATATCGGATTAATCATTGCCATAGTTTTTGGATTAATTTGTATGCTAGTGCCGGATTGTCCTGCATGGATGGCAATCTTAGGGTCCGCTATTGTACTGGGAATGAATATGTTATCTGTATTTAAAACCAATGTAGCTAAAGAAGATGTATTAAAAGTAGATAAAGAGATGAATAAAAAGACAGAATTTATAAAGAATTTATTAATAGAAACAGAGATTTTAAAAAATCGGACTCAAGGTACAGAAATTGAAGATAAAATAAAAAAATTAGTAGAAGTAATTCGTTATAGTGATCCGATAAGCAGTGAACTATTAGAAGAAATTGAGAATCAGATTACAGTAAAAATGAGTGAGCTTTTACAAGCACTTGAAAATGGATCTGATAAATCTAATGAAATTTGTAATGAATTTATTCAGCTAGTTGATGAACGAAACAAAAGATGTAAGTTGGTGAAATAAAAATGGAAAAGTCGGAGAATAAAATGATGAAATATGTAAATAATACACAAAAATTATATACATATTTAAAGGAAAAAGCTCTAAGTCATAATCATTATAAATTCTATTCCTCAATTGATAGGATTATAGATATTCGCGATAATAAGAATTTATATTTGGGGAATGGAAAAAAATGGAATGATATTTTAGATAGAGAAAATTTCAATTCGGATAACTATTATGTTAATTTTGGGAAATGTTTTTCTTATTTAAAAGAAGAATCTGTAGCAATGTGGATGTTGTATGGGGGGATAAAGAAAGAAAGTGGAATGATTGATTTTACAAAAAAAGGGATGCAAAGTATTTTATCAATTGATTTCATCGAATTAGGATTTTTTCAAAATAATCAATTTGTATCAAAAGGAAAGCTTGAAAAAGATCAATTTGAAATTTATTTGATAGATATTGTTTATTATACTGAACATAGTAATCGAATTTATCGCTCTGATGAATCGACTAATGTAGATAAGAAAGTATGCGAAGAATTAAAAGAATGTAAAAAAAGTTATCCATGGAGATATGAAAGTGAATGTCGTTTGATTGTTAAAATCAAGAAAAGTCTAATTCCGGAAGGATGCGATACAGTAAAAATCGATTTAAAAGGTCTTGATTTAGGAAAATCATTGGAACGAGTATATCATGGACCAAATTATTCATTAAGTAATGACTACAATACAAAAAAGAGTCAGTTAGATGAGTTGGTTGATTGGGATCTTTGTAATGATAAATGCAAAAAAAGAGAAGGAAAATAATCATGGCAATATTCAAATGCAAGATGTGTGGGGGAACCCTTGAAATTCATGAAAATGAAACTGTTGCAGTATGTGAATACTGTGGAGCCAAACAAACACTTCCAAAATTGAATGATGAGATAAAAGTGAATCTATATGATCGAGCGCATCATTTTAGGCGGAATAATGAATTTGATAAGGCTATGAGTATCTATGAACAGATTTTAAACGAAGATCCGTCCGATGCTGAAGCATATTGGTCTTTAGTTTTGTGCCGTTATGGAATCGAATATGTAGAAGATCCAGTTTCTCATAAAAGAATTCCAACAGTTAATCGTGCACAATTCACTTCTATTTTTGACGATGTTAACTATAAATCAGCTTTGCAATATGCAGATAGTTATCAAAAGCCAATCTATGAAGAAGAAGCAAAAGCAATCAATGAGATTCAAAAAGGAATATTAGCTATTTCGCAAAATGAAGAACCGTATGATATTTTCATTTGTTATAAAGAAACGGATAATAACGGAAGAAGAACACCTGATAGTGTATTGGCAAATGATTTATATCATCAATTAACACAAGAAGGATTTAAAGTATTCTTTTCTAGAATCACATTGGAAGATAAACTCGGAACAGCTTATGAACCATATATCTTCGCAGCATTGAATAGTGCAAAAATAATGGTCGTTCTTGGTACTAGGCAGGAATATTTCAATGCAGTATGGGTGAAAAATGAATGGAGTAGATATCTTTCGCTAATTAAAAATGGTGCGGAGAAGATATTAATTCCCGCCTATCGGGATATGAATCCTTATAATCTGCCTGAAGAGTTTTCACATTTGCAAGCACAAGATATGTCTAAGTTAGGATTTATGCAAGATTTGATTCGAGGGATTAAAAAGATAATACATGTAAATGGGCAAAGTTCAGCTATAAAAGAAGCAACATTTTCAAATA
>CATJXY010000059.1 GCA_949744505.1 uncultured Erysipelotrichaceae bacterium
AAAAAAACAGATGAGAAATAAAAGTACCTTTCTCATCTATTTAACCTATCACAAATTCTTTTCTACTATATGTCGTTAATCCATATAATCGTAATATTCTTCTAATGTAAGACCTGATTCATGGACAAGATACGCTTGTTCCAATCCGATATAACGGAAATGCCATGGTTCATAGATATAACCGGTAACTTCTTCTTTCTCTTCAGGATAACGCAGAACAAATCCGAAAAGATATGAATTTTCTGCTAACCACTTTCCTGCTTCCGTATCCTTAAAACATCCCATTAATAAACATGCCTGATCACTTGTTCCTAAATCAGCTGCCAATCCGGTTTGATGTTCACTTTGTCCGGGTCTGGCACTATATCTATTCGCAGCTTCTTCACCATCTCTTGCAACATAATTATCAAATAATCCTTTTTGATAAGAATAAGAGCGATATCCACTTACTAACATAAGATCCAAACCATCCTTTGCAGCCGCCTCAAACATTTCCTTCAATGCCTGTGCTGCCTCTTCTCTCATTGGACAAGATTCTCTTATTTTTTTGACTTCCGGCTCAACAAGATCTTCCGGTTCATAATCTTCAGGAAGTTCATGTTTTTTATTTATAATCACGTGAATGCTGTTAAAATCCTCAAAATCAAGAATCTCTGCCGGAATTTCCTCACTTTTCTCTTCATCAACGACTTGCGTCGTTTCACTCATTTCACTTTCTTCTTCCTTATTTATATCCTCTTTACTTTCATCGTGAGATTCCGTTTTTGTCCCACACCCAATTAACATAATGCTCAATAAAATCAACAAAAATTTTTTCATAAATCCTCCTAATTACTCTTTAATTATTTTATCCCAATTTACTATTTTTTCTACACTTATTTCTATCAATTACTAAAAAATGAAAGTAACCTACATTCTATCCTGATTTTCTCACAATAATTCCACACTCCACAATTGATATTTATCCACAATTTGTGGATAAGTTGAAAACTATTAATAATTCTTTATTTATCCTATTTTTTTATGTGGGAATTGATGTTGAAATCATTTATTCAATAAATATTCTCCACACTTCTCAACAAATTGTGGATTGTTGATTAAATTTTCCACAAAATTAACATTTGAAAAAGATGTGGATAAATGTGGAAAACTATTGAAAAACCTTTATTTCTATATCTTATTATTGTTTTTATATGTGGATTTTAATGTGGATAAAAAATTAATGGTAGAATCTACTTGAAGGCTGTGATAAACTTTATATGATCACATAAAAAAAGAGGTTTTAAGAATGACGACACTAGAACTATATCAAGAAGATATATGGAATAAAACCTGTGACTTAATAAAAGAATCGATCGATCAAAATATTTATAACACATTTTTCAATGGTTCAAAAATAGTCGATATTTCAGATGAACAATGTATTATAACCGTACCCTTTATATTTAATAAAAATATACTCAATGACAAATTAGAATTGATTGAAGAGAAACTTGAAATGGTCATGGATCGAAAAATTCCATGTAAGATCCTTTTAGAAGGAGAAATGAAATATGGAAAATCTCCATTAGAAACAATTCATGAAAATCAGCAATCACAGTCTATTTTCATGAAAGATAAAATTTTACCTCAATATACCTTTGATAATTTTGTAGTTGGGCAAAGCAACAGAGAGAGTCATGCCGCTGCGTTGGCTTGTGCTTATAATCCCGGAAAATACTACAACCCACTCTTTATTTACGGTAATTCGGGATTAGGAAAAACTCATCTTTTAAATGCTATCGGAAATTACTTAAAACAAAATTCTCCGGGAACAAAAGTATATTATACAAACAGTTCTGATTTTGTAAGTTCGGTTGTTAAATCAATTAAAGATGGGACAATTGAACAATTCAAAGAAGAAATGAATGAAGTTGATGTTCTATTGATGGATGATATTCAATTTTTGGCAGGAAAAGAAAAAAGTCATGAAATCTTCTTCCATATCTTTAATGAGCTGGTCAACAATCGCAAACAGATCATTCTTACAAGCGACCGTCAACCAAACGAGATAAAAGGGTTAGAAGAAAGACTTATTTCACGATTCTCTTCCGGATTATCCGTCGGTGTCGATTCTCCGGAATTCGAAACAGCACTGGCAATTCTTGAAAAGAAAATGGATGATCATAAACTTGAAAAAGGAATGTTGACAGAAGAGGTTCTTCCATATATTGCCAGTAATTTCGCAACCGATGTTCGAAGCTTGGAAGGAGCATTAAATCGTTTATTATTCTATTCCATCAATTTTGCATCAGGAAACGATGGAACAATTGACTTAAATATGGCACTTTCTGCCTTTAAAGGTTCTTCTTCCGGTTCAGAAAAAAAAGAATTAACACCGAAAACAATTAAACGTGTTGTATCTGATTATTACGGATTAACTTCAAAACAGATTGAATCAAAATCTCGTACTAAAAATATTGCCAATGCTCGTGCTATTTGTATGTATTTGTGCAGAAAATGTTTGGATTTGCCTTATGTAAAGATTGGAGAAGAGTTTGGAAAAAGAGATCACTCTACGGTAATGAATGCTTGTGAGAGAGTCGAGAAAAATTCACGTACAGATATATCTTACAAACAAGCTTTAGGTGAAATAGAAAAATTACTTAACCACTAAATAAAAAAGTTATTCACAGAAATCAACTTTCAATCTACAATGAAAAATGTTAAAATAAAGGCAATGTTAAGGCTTTTTTGAAAAGTTTTCCACTTTTCCACAGTCTTAATAATAATTATTCTAAAATATAGTTTATTATAAAAGGAGGCTTCGCCATGAATTTCAAAATATCAAAAAGAATTTTCTATAATGCTTTGCAAACTGTAGCAAGAGCGATTAGTCCAAACAGTCCTCTTCCTGCATTATCCGGAATAAAAATCGAAGTGGATCAGGAATCTATTACTTTAACAGGAAGTGATGCAGATACATCTATTTGTAAAACTTTAAATAGTACAGATGAAGATCTTCATTTATTTGTAAAAGAAACCGGTTCTATTATATTAGAGTCTCGATATATTTTAGAGATTGTTCGTAAAATTGATGCAGAGGATGTTGAAATAGAAATTATTGACGGATCATTAACTAGAATTTCCGGTTATCAAGCTGAATTTAAAATTAATGGTATGAGAGGAAATGATTATCCATCAATTGATTTCTCTAAGCCGAATGTACAATTCACAATGGATTCTGCTTTGTTATCTAAAATCATTACACAAACAATTTTTGCCACAAGTGATAAAGAAATTCGTCCTGTTTTGACCGGTGTTAACTTTAAAGCGACAGGAAATCGATTAGAATGTGTTGCGACTGATAGTTATCGTCTTGCGAAGAAAATCGTTACACTTGAAAATGAATTGAATTTCAATATTACAATTCCAAGCAAAAGTTTAAGTGAAGTATTGAAAGTATTAGATGAAAAAGAAGAAGTAGCGATTGCCTTGAATGATAAAAAAGTTCAATTCTATGTTGGGGATACCATCATTCAAAATCGTTTAATTGATGGTGCTTATCCGGAAACAGGAAGATTGATTCCAACTGACTTTGATTATGTTTTAGATATTGACAGTTCCAGCTTATTAAGTGCAATCGATCGAGCAAGTTTTATTAAAAATGAGGGTATTTCAATCATTAAATTAAGTATGGATGAAAATGAAGTTATCATTTCCAGCAAATCTCAAGAAGTGGGTAGCTGTACAGAAACATTAGTTCCTCAATCTTATAAAGGACCTCATTTGGATATTTCATTTAGTGGAAAATATGTTTATGATGCTATTCGTGCTTTGGGTGAAAGCGATGTAACAATCAGTTTCTCAGGAGAAATGAAACCGTTTATTATTAAGAGCGAAAAAGATGATTCTATCTTACAATTAATTTTACCTGTAAGAACTTATAATTAAGTTATAAATGAATCTATTAAAAAAATAACAATTCTTAAATCTCAGAATTGTTATTTTTGTTTATAATTTATGGTAGAGAGGTTTCATCTGATCGAACGTACAATATTCAGTAAATCCAATCTTTTTGAGGTAATCTTTCGATTCTTCGATATAAGCTCCCAGATGATCCGGCTTATGACTGTCACTTCCAATTGTTATGATTTTTCCACCTAATTGATGATAAAGTTTTAAAATATCATAAGAAGGGGTACTATCAGATAAACCATAACGGTGATAGGATGTATTTAATTCAATTCCTTTTCCATCTTCAATTACTGTTTTTAGAATTTCAGTGATGATTGGTTTTATCTGATTAAATTTAAGTGGAGTCTTTCCATTTCCGACATCATATCTAGCTACTAGATCCAAATGTCCAAGTACACTATAATTTTTATAATTCTTTGCAACTTTCAACAATTCTTCATATTGGGAAATAGTATGACTTTGTATACCGAATTCTAATCCTGTTTTAATTGAAATCCTATCTTTATATATATTTTTTAATTCATTGATCTCTTTTATGTATTCAGGATAATTCACATTTCGAGTCGGAACGCCTTTATGATATTTTGTTTCTTTTTTATTATCCCAATCTTCTTCGATACCGTTATCATATGATTCGTGAAACAAATCTCTTTTATTCTCATATTGATTGTGTCTTCAATTACTTGCTTCATCAGATAATCTGAATCATCACTGTATTCTGTATGAACATGATGATCAATTAACATAATTTACCTTCTAACAGATATAATTATATCTAAATAATTATTTTATATCTGCTCATTTAATATTCAAGGGATAGTTCCTGTTGATGATGAATCATATAATGATAAAATTCATGAATACTTTTTGACTGGTTTGACTGATGAATTGAAATACTTAATTTCCATTTATTTTTATCACGCATCGGAATTTTTATAAATCCATTTATATTCAGATTATATTGAGGATTAATAAGAGTTACTGCTTGTTTAATTTTCATTGCTTCTTCCATAGCTGAAAGACTGGATGCATTAAAAATAATTTTTGGAGAACAAGACATACCACGCATATGTGTCGTATAACAGTCATGAATTTTATGTTCATCGTTCATAATGATAAATGGTTCATTTTTTATATCTTCAAATGAAACAGACGATTTATCTGATAAAGGATGATTTTGAGATACGAGAAGGTAATCTTCCTTTTCCGCTAAGATATGGGATTGTAAGTCACGAGAAAAAATGGGACCACTAATAAAAGCACAATCAACTTTTTGATAGGTTAATTTTTCTTCTGCAATTTTATCCGGATATTCTGTGATAATTAATAGATGATTTGGATGTTCCAACTGATATTTTTCAATTAAATTTGAAACCATTTTATAAGTATAAGAAGAAACCGCAATCTTGATTTTATCATTTCCTTTAGTTTTTATTTCTTCATTTGCACGGTTTATTTCACTCACAAGATCTTTTATTTTTGTATAGTAAAGAAGTCCTTCTTGTGTCAATTCGATTTTTCCTTTATTAAAACTGAGAAGATTTACATCTAATTCTTGTTGAAGACTTTTTAAACTGCGACTTAACCCTTGAGGTGAAATATAAAACTTTTGGGAACTGATTGTCATATTCAAAGTTTCAGCTACATCAATAAAGTATTTTAATTGTTCTAAGGTCATAGTTTATCTCCTTTCAATTTTATTTATACATTTTAACATAATCTGATAATCTAAAATAGCTTGTGTTTATAGATTATCCTTTAAACAAATTGTTGAAAGATTCTTCAATATTTTATTGATTCCAAGTCATAATATTCAATTATATAATCAAACTTAGGAGGAAAAGAAATATGAAAAAAATTTTGAAAGGATTATTAGCAGTTTTGATTGGTGTCTCTTTGTGTGCTTGTTCTAATAATAAAACATCAAATGAAGAAAGCAGTGAGGAACAATCTTCCGGTGAAGTTGAAACATCCGTAACTTTAAAGGATGGTACTTATGATGGATATGATCCTCAACCTACTTATCTTGCCAGAGCTTTGATTACAGTTGAAAATGGTGTTTTATCTAGTTATGAATATGAAGAATGTCATCTTCCTAATTTCTGGTCAACTTTTACTGAAGAAGAAGCAGCACAAATGCCGGAAAGTGAAGTTTTGGTAATAGAAGGATCAAGAGGAAATACATATTATGCTCGTCATGCCGTTATCGGTGAGGGAGAGGAAGCCATTCATTTGACAGCTAATGAGGATCAAAAAGAAGCTCCAAACGGTTCAAGTTATGTATCTTATGGAAATGACGAGATTGAAGATTTCAGTGAATATGTTAAAGATGAAAAGAATGCTGCATGGTATTATGATCAAATTTTGAACGGAAGTTATTGGGTGGAAGATGCAGAAGGAAATAAACTGGAAGATCTTGCGGTTTATGAGACAACATTAAAAGATGGTACAGTTTTAAATAAAGTTGATTCCCGTTTGAAAACGAAAGTTAAACATTGGACTGCTGTCGGAACCGGTGTCGGAACTGAAGTAGGGGAAAATGGATGGTCCGGAAACTTAGATATTATCGGAGATACTTTATTTGAATTAGGTTTCCCTGAAGGAGAAATCACAAAAGACGAAAACAATCATGTCATTATTGCGGATACACTTACTTCTGCAACGATACAAGAATATCAAGGATATGTAAAAATGTTCTATGATGCATACAATAAAGCAAAACAGTAACTTGATAAAATTATTTTAAATAGAGAAAAGGTGATGAAATCGACAAGATTCGTCATCTTTTTTTATTTAAATGAAATTTAAACAAATGTAATAAATTGGTATTTCATTTTATAGATAAAAGTATGTTTTGTTATTGTTAAAGAAATTTGAAGTGATATAATTAATGTGAGTAAAAATGCATTTCAATGAATGATTATGCTTATTATAAAAAGTTTAGAATGATTGGAGGATCTTTATGAAAAGAAAGTTATCTCGTATGAGTATATTTATACTCAGTTTATTAATGATGATCAGTTCATTTTCTATTACCCCTGTTTTTGCGGAAGAAGAGGAAATTTTGGACGATACAGAAGAAATTACTGAGGTAAGTGAGATTGAAGAAACAGAAAATTCAGAGGAAAGTTCGATTGAAGAATCTGAGTTAGAGAATGAAGTGGAAGAATCAAGTGAAGATGAACTGATGAATATTTCTCACAATGATGAAATTGAAGTTTATGCTTCTTCAGAGGATGATAAAACTCCGTATGTCGAGTATGACTTTAATAACAACTTAACAGATTTGCAAGGTCATGCAGTCTTAACAGCTTGGAGTTCTGTTGGAAGTGATAATCGTAGTAATAGTTCAACTTCTTTTGGATCGGATAAAACAAATGGTTCTTATTGGCAATGGCATTCCAATACCGCAAGAGGTGGAGGATTTTATATTGATATCGATAAGAATATCGGTGATGAATACACGATTGGTTTGAAATTTTCTTTTGAAGTTATAGATGGTAGTTGGAAAAAAATTATTGATTATAAGAATTCTACATCAGATACCGGATTCTATTTTTATACCGGAAATCATTTAAATTTCTATAACTATGGTGTAAATGGGGCAAGTGTTACCAATTCAAATCAAGTTGTTGATATGATTGTTCGAAGAAACAGAACAACCAAAGAATTTGAGGCATATATTGTTAATAATGGAACAGCATATTTGGATATGAGTGTTTCTGATAGTGGAGATCAAGGAGTTCCTGCTGTTATTAACGGAAAAACACGATTGGGTTTCTTCTTTGATGATATTGCTACAACATCGGAAGCAACTCCGGGTGGAAAAGTTTATAATCTAAAGATTTGGGATAGTTACATGGACCCGAAAGATGTAATTGAAGCACTTAAACCGGGAGGAACGGTAATTGCACATTATATTGATGAAGATGGGGATGAGGTATTACCTGATGTTAAAGTCAGTGGATTTATCGGGGATACATATGAAGTAAAATCACAAGAAGTTTATGGATATGAATATTTAAGATCAGAAGGAGCTGCAACATCGGGAACATTGCCTGATAATGGTTCAATTACTGTTAAATTCATTTATAAATGTTTAATTCCTTATACGGTAACGGCAAGATATGTCGATGAGAGCGGAAATAAGCTGTGTGAGGATATCCTATATAAAGGAGAAGAAGGAAAAACATATCAACTTCATCAGTTAGAAATTGAAGACTATGATTTTGTCAGGGTTGAAGGAGATGAAACCGGAACTTATACAAAAAAACCTAAGTTAGTCACTTATGTTTATAAGAAAGAAGAAATTCCGCCGGTTTTAGAGGAAAGTACTGTTTATGCTTCTTATGTTGATGAAGAAGGAAATCAGTTAATTTCAGATGCAATCTACAAAGGATATATTGATAATCCATACCAAACATCTCAACTTACGATTCCGGGGTATGAAATCAAGCAAGTAAACGGAAGTGCAGTCGGAGTTTATATGAAGGATCCGATTCAAGTTGAATATGTTTATACGAAAAAGGAAACAGAAGAAGATTTAGGTGGAACTGTCTTAGTTCATTACAAAGATACACAAGGATATACAATCAGTGCCGATGCTTTATTTGAGGGTCAGATTGGGGATCTCTATGCAGCAGAGAAAAAGGAATTTACCAAATATAAATTTGATAAGGTCATCGGATCTGAAAAAGGAGAAATTAAGCAGGAAATTCAAGTTGTTACAATCGTTTATGCTCCTTTAGCAAGTAATGTCTTGGCAAGATATGTGGATGAAAATGATCTGACAATAGCGGATGCGGAAGTTTACTCCGGTGGAATCGGGCATCAATACAGTACACAGAAAAAAGAGATTGATGGATATAAATTGATTAAGATAGAAGGAAATGAAAAAGGAGTTTTCAGCGAACATGTTCAAGTAGTGAAATATGTTTATGGACAAATCGGAAATATTCATGTGAATTATTTAGACTTGGATGGTAAAAAGATTCATGAATCAAATAATTATACTGATTTTGTAGGAAAGGACTACAAAACAAAAGCTTTGGATATTTACAGTTATGAATTAGTCAGAGTTGAAGGAAATGAAGAAGGAAAATACCAAGTAGGTGATCAAACAATCAATTATATCTATGAAAAAATAATTGTCGGTGATGTGAATGTTCATTATTTGGATGAATCCGGAAATAAAATTGAAGAGGATAAACTACTCTTTGGACGACTCAATAGTCCTTATCAAGTAGAAATACCACAATTCCATGGATATGAACTGATTAAGACAGAAGGAAATCTTAGTGGAAATTATGCTGAAAAGGCACAGGAAGTAACTTTGATTTATCGTTTAACAATGCCAAAAACAGTAACGGCAAGATATGTGGATGAAGATGGTAATTTGTTATGTTCTGATATAGTTTACAAAGGAAATTTGGGAACATTGTATAAGACATCCCAATTGGAAATTAAGAATTATGATTTTGTTGAAGTAATCGGAAATGTAAGTGGATTCTTCACAAGAGAGCCTCAGCTTGTTACGTATGTTTATAAGAAAAAAGAGAATCAAGTTGAAATCGGAAAAGTCTTGGCAAAGTATGTCGATGTAGACGGAGTGGAACTTCACAGTGATTTAGTTTATAAAGGACAAATCGGGAATTCTTATAAAACATCACCTCTTACGATGCCGGGATATGAATTGAAAGAAGTAGTGGGAATAGAACAGTCTACATTTAAGAGTGAAGAACAAATCGTCACTTATATCTATGAGGAAAAAGAAAATGTTGATCCGATAGGAGGGACAGTCCTTGTAAAGTATGAAACAGAAGAAGGAATAACAATTCATGAGGATAATATCATTAATGGATTGATTGGAGATCCTTATCAAGTAGAACAGTTAGAACTATCCGGCTATACATTTAAGAGAATGGAAGGTCCGTTCTATGATCATGCATTCTTCCGTTTAGCACGAAATATTGAATCTGAAGGTGAAATTGAAGAGTTTATTAAAGTGATTCATTTAATTTATGAACCTGTTGATAAAGAGAAAGTACCGGCAACAACAGTCATTGCCAAATATGTGGATAAAGATGGTAATTTAATTCATTTTGATCAAATTTATAATGGTCTTGTCGGGGATGAATATAAAACTGAGCAGGTTGCGATTGACGGATATGAGCTTGTAAGAGTAGAGGGGGAAGAAAGCGGATATTTTAATGAAGAAGTACAGCTTGTTACTTATGTTTATGGTAAGCTTGGAAAAGTAGTGATTACAATTACCGATGAAGAGGGAAATGTAATTAAGGAAGTAATTATTACCGGTGTTATCGGTGAAGAAATTAAAGTAGATGATATTGAGATTGATGGTTATGAACACATTCGTGGAGAAATCAACGGAGTATTCTCTGAGGATCAAAAAGAAGTTACATTTGTGTATAAGGATCTTAATAAGAAACAAGAAAGTACGGATAATTCCTCAGTTCCGGTAGTTAATACAGCAGATGAAAGCAATCGTTTGTTCTACTTTGGGTGGATGCTTATTTCATTTATCACCATGATTGAATTAAAAAGAAGATTAAAAAGTCGTTAAAGTTTTAAATTAAAAGAGAAGTGATCGAATCACTTCTTTTTTATATAGTTATTTAACAATCTTCAATGAAAATCTTAAAGAATCAAGTTTAACAACGAAATCAACTGATAGTTGGATTAAAAACAACTGAGAATTGAATTATTCAACGAATAGATGATGGAAAATCAGGCTAAGATGAAATAAAATGAGAGTATCAAGGAGGAATTAATTATGAATACATTAGGAAATAAAATCAGTCAATATCGTAAAATGAAAGGAATGACACAAGAAGATTTAGCAATCAAGATGAATGTTTCATCACAAGCTGTTTCAAAGTGGGAGAATGATTTGAGTATTCCCGATCTTCCGATACTCATAGAACTTGCGGATTGTTTTCATATCTCATTGGATGAATTGGTTAGACAAAAAGAGGATTTACATCTTCCGCAAATTGTGGATGAACAACAAAGGAAACCATTGGATCAAATGTTATTCAGAATAGTTGTTTTGAGTTCTGATGGAGATAAGGTAAAGGTGAATTTACCGATGACTTTAGTCAAGGCGGGAATTGAAATGGGGATGAACATGCCGGAATTCAATGGTAAAGAAGTGTTGAAAAATATTGATATCGAACAAATTTTAATGTTGGTAGAAAAAGGGGTTATGGGAAAACTCGTTGAAGTAGACAGTGCTGATGGCGATCATGTGGAGATTTTTGTTGAATGAAGATATATGTACGATCAGACAACACAAATATAAAGTTTTGGATTCCCAATAGTCTTATATTTTCAGGATTGGTACGCAAACAACTTATTACTCAAATTTATAGGTCATCCAAAGGAAATATTCCTTTTCCGCCTGCTGTAATGAATACTTTGTTTCTTAATATGAAAAATATTGCGAATGAGTATAAGGGATTAAATTTAGTTGAAGTAGAATGTGCTGATGGAACTAAGGTTTTGATATGCCTTTAATGAAAACTAACCCATTGGTTGAACAAACCAGATTCAACTACTAAGTGAGTGAAAATCAAACAAAGAATAATTAAAATAGAAATAGTTTTAGATAGGGTTATCTAAATCTGAAAGAAGGAAAAAATATGGGGAATACAAGTGTTTTTAGTGCGCTCAAAAAGCAGTGGATTTTGATTAAGGAAGGAAAGTTTTCATATTTATATCTATGTTATTTCATCATGGCCTGTTTCGGTGGAATCATTCCGGTTATTTCAGTTTTCTATACAAAGTTGATTGTGGAAGGGATTCAATCTTCACAAAGTAGAGAAACTCTGATTTTTAGAATTTTATTTTTGAGTTGTTGTTGCATTGTTTGTTTTGTACTCAGTAATTTAGCTTCTGCTTATGCGGATGGCATGATGATGAGTTTGCGTCAAAATGAATTTAATCGCTGTGCAAAGATGATGAGGAATGTGGATTATCATTATATTGAAGATCCTAAGTTTCAAGATAAAATTCAAGTAGGGTTTAATGCTTTACAAAGTGATGGTAGAGGATTTCAAAAAGTATATAAACTATTGGGAAGTCTTTTTACTAAAGGAATTACATTGGTATTGTTTTTTATGATCTTAGCTGCTTTTGATGTGAAAATGTTGATTGTTTGTGTTGTGTGCACGATATTAATCAGTTTTATACGTTGTAAGGCTTCTGATTATGAACATTCCAAGGAGGAAGAGGAGGCAAAGGCGGCAAGACAAGTATATAAGTTAAATGATAACTGTTCAGATTTTGCTTATGGAAAAGATATTCGTATCTTTGATTACAAAAAACATTTATCTGGATTGATAAAAGAGAAAATCGAGAAGTTGTTTGAAGTGATATCGGATGTAGAGAACATGAAATATAAATACAGCCTGTTTGAAATCCCCATTTTCTTGATACAAGATGGGTATGCGTTATATAGGATCTTAAATGGATATTATAGTGGTAGGTTTGATTTATCGGAAGTAACACTTGCTTTGTCTGTTATGACATTTTTAAGTAGTATAATAAAAGAATTTTCTGTGGACTTTTCTTCCATGATGACGGATTTGAAGTTAAGTTGTACTTATTTCGATATGATTGAAGACAATTCTTTTTATACAAAGGATATAGGGAAATTAGCATTCGATCAAATTGAACCGATTGAAATAGAATTTAAGAATGTCTGGTTTCGCTATCCGAATTCTGAGAAATATATTTTAAAGGATTTCAATTTCAAAATTAAAGCGAAGGAAAAGCTTGCAATCGTAGGGACGAACGGTGCCGGAAAGACAACGATTATTAAGTTGCTTTGTGGTTTATTTGATTGTGAGCGTGGGCAAATCTTGATGAATGGAATTGATATTAAAGAATTCAGCAAGAGTGAACTTTATAAAATGTTTGGGACTGTATTTCAGGATTTTGAAATTTTCCCTTGTTCGATTCTGGAAAATGTAATCGGAAAGGAGAAGACAGAATCATCTAGGGCAAAAGGGTTGGATGTTTTATATCGGGTCGGATTAAAAGAAAAGATAGAGGAACTCCCTTTTGGGGCAAATACGTTATGTGTGAAAGTCGTCAATGAAGAAGGAATTGATTTATCCGGTGGACAAAAACAGAAGATTGCGATTGCCCGAGCTTTGTATAAGAATGCAAATGTTGTAATTCTAGATGAACCGACCAGTGCTTTGGATGCTTTGGCAGAAGCAGAAATCTATCAATCCTTTAATGATCTTGTTGAGAATAAAACCACTATCTATATTTCTCATCGACTTTCTTCGACAAAGTTTTGTGATCGAATTGCCTTCTTTGATCAAGATGGATTAAAGGAAGTCGGTACACATGAAGAATTAATGGCTCTTCATAAAGGATATTACCACATGTTTAAAGTTCAAGGACAGTATTATCAAAGTGAGGTGGAGTAAATGAGAACACTTTGGAAATTTATTTGGTTTGCGTATAAATCTTATCGACAATATTTTCATGTCATAATTCTATCTTCGATTATAAAATTAGGAACTACTTTATTTTCGGCAATTACCTTATCTCTTTTTTTAGGAAGTGTTGAAAGAGGAGAAGGAGAGTCACTCAAAATACTTCTTCTTGTTTTAGTAGTCACAGCTGTTCTCTCTTACTTGAATAAAAGGATGGAAATGAAAGAGCGAATTCATCTTGAAGGGATGAATGAAACGATTAAGTTGAAGATTTCAGAGAAAATTATGTCACTTCCGTTTTCTTATTTAGAAGATTCCACAACCATGGAATTAAAAAAGAATGCAGAGATGGGGGTGAATAATATGGGAGCGATTTGGGATCTTTGTAATAGCTTTTTTACAATTTTGACGAATATTTGTACATTATTGGGGCTTGGATTGATCATATTCAGCTTTGATCCCATGCTAATTTTATTATTAATAATCGGAATCATTATTAATATTGTGCTGATATGTTGCCAAATGAAGGCACAAATACAGTTCTTTCAGGACCTTCTACCGATTAATTATAAGTATGGATACTATTTGAATACGATTTTAGATGAAAAGAATGGGAAAGATTTCAGATTGTATTCCAATTATGAGTTACTTTATGATCAATTTGTTTTTTTCGCTAAAGAAGTAGAAAGTTATTTCAAAAAACTGAATATCAAACAATCGTTTTATAGTTCTTTGATTTCAACGGTTCGGTATGTTCAAATGGGATTACTTTATTCTTTGGTTGGAATAAAGGCACTTACTCAAGAGTTTACACTTTCACAGTTTTCATTGGTTGTTTCTTCTGCAATTACGTTCTCTGAATGTATTACTAAAATTATTGAGGCAAGCGGAAGATTTATTCGAGCCGTGGAATATGTATCACCTTTAATAGAGTTATTGGAAATTGAATCAGATAAAGATGAAGGTACGGTCATAGTTGATGAAATAGAAAGCATTACATTTGACCATGTCAGTTTCGCTTATCCGCATACAAATAAAAAAGTTTTAGATGATGTATCTTTTACGATTCATAAAAATGAGAAAATCTCTCTTGTTGGGGTGAACGGTGCCGGGAAGACAACAATCGTTAAATTGATTTGTCGTTTGTATGATCCGGATGAGGGACAGATTTTGATTAATGGAATACCGCTTGCACAATTAAATCGTCAATCAACGATGAAACAAATCAGTACGGTTTTCCAAGATTACAAATTATTTGCGATGTCGGTAAAAGAAAATATTTCATTAAATCATTCTTTAGATGAAATCAAGAAAATTTCCAAAGAGGTAGGGATTTCTGATATTATTGAAGGATTACCGTATCAATGGGATTCCGTTTTAGTGAAAGCTTATAATGAAAGAGGGGTTGCTTTGTCCGGTGGACAATTGCAGAAGATTGCTATTACAAGAGCTTTGGCAAAACCGGCTGACCTTTTGATTTTAGATGAACCGACCAGTGCATTAGATCCTTTAGCAGAAGCAGAAGTTTATAGGAATTTTAATGAATTATCAAAAAACAGGACTTCACTCTACATTTCACATCGAATGTCATCTTCGGTTTTCTGCGATAAAATTCTTGTTTTAGAAAATGGAAAAAATGTTGATTTTGATTCCCATGAGAATTTAATGAAAAAAACTGACAGTTTATACTATCAGTTATTCCATACACAAGCTAGAAATTATACTCTTTAATTTTCACTCTATGGTAAACATAGAGATTGTCAAACACTCTAAATTCTATACAGCCCCTCCAATGGACTGAGTTTTGAGTGTTTTTTTTGTGAAGTTAGCTCCATGTTTTAGAGTGATTCAGGATATTTTTCTTTGAAAAAGTTGCAGAGTTCTATTAATAATTCGAGATGTTTATAATCTTTCCTTGCTAAAAGTCCAATAAACCATTGATATCGTGAAAAAGGAGTAGAAGAAATACTCGGAAGTTTAATTTTGTCAATTTGTAAATCAAATATAACACCTTCATTTTTTGAAATCTTGTAGAATGTTTCTATTGCCTCAGGGACACTTTCATAATTTAAAGAATATTGATTTTCTTTTAAATCTTTAACAAGCGGAGGATAGGTGTTTTCAATTTTGCCCATTCCTAAAAAAGTATAATTTAATATATCTTCAAGGTCTAATGTCTCTTTATGAAAATGGAGCTTGTTGCAATAATCTAAGTAAACCTCTTTTTTAGCGATGGGATAGGCTAAGTATGGAGAATCTGTATCTTCAAGTTGAAAGATATAAATACAGTCAACAAGGTTTTTTTGTAATGAATCAAAGCATTCATCTAGAGTCATAAAACTTATTATGATTTTAATATCTTGATCTAATTCGAATTTTTTCAGGTCTTCTTCATTTATATCATATTGAAACGGAATCATGGAGGAGCAGATAGCTAAACGAATATCTCTTTTTTTAGAAGTTAGATCTTTCATTTTTTGTTGAAGATCTGAAAAGTCTTGGATTAGTTTTTTTGAATTTTCCAATAAAATTTTTCCAGCTAAAGTTAACGATAAATGATTATGATTGTTTTCAAAGAGAACTACTTGCAGTTCTGTTTCCAGATTTTGTATTTGTTGGCGTAAAGCTTGTCTTGATACATAACATTCTTCTGCTGCTTTTGAAAAATTCAAATGTTTTGCGGCTGAGACAAAATAAGTAAGTGATTTTATGTCCATGGCACTCTCCTAATGCAAGATTTTCTTGCGTTTATGGTATGATTATAACTCCTTTTTTTAAAAACCACCAGATGTTATACTTCAATTAGCTTAAAATTTCACAAGAAGAGGAGGAAAGAATTATGAAAGTTGTATCTCGTCGTGATTTTTTAAAGGGAGCAGTTGCTTCTGCTGCCGCTGTTGCTACTGCCGGATTGTTAGGTGGTTGTAGTAATGAAACATCAACAAATTGTGAACCATGCGAACCATGTGAAACTACTTCATCAAAAGACTGGCTTGGTAAAGCACCACAAATCAATGAATCAGATTTAGTTAAGACAATTGAAGCCGATGTTGTCGTAGTCGGTGCCGGAAACGGTGGTATGTTTGCTGCCTGTGCTGCTGTTGAAGAGGGTGCAAAAACAGTTTTGATCGAAAAGTTTGCGGAAGACTTCGGTGGATCGGGAATTCGTGATACATTGGGAGCTTTAAACTCTAAACAACAGATTGAAAACAAGGATAATCCCGATCGTTTGGATGTAATTACAGAACTTTATCGTGTCTCAAATGGTTATGGGGATATGAGACTTTATAACACTTGGGCAGATCATTCCGGAGAAATGGTTGACTGGTTTACAGAGAGATTAGCTGAAAAGGGATGGGCGTTCAAGCATGAAATTGACGATCATTCAAAAGATGTACGCTATCCGATATTTGATATCGGGCATACTCTTCAATTAGGGGAAAATGCATATGATCCAAACAATTCTTCCAGAGTATTAAAAGAATATGCAACAAATTTGGGGTTGGAAATCCATTATGAAACAAAAATGGAATGCTTGGTTAAGGAAAATGAGAAGGTAACAGGACTGATCGCTTCTACTGCTGAAGGAATGGTAAAGTATGTTGCAAAGAAAGGCGTTATCGTTTGTACAGGTGGATATAGCTTAAATAAAGAAATGTTGGAAGCTTTACAACCTGAGACATTGCTTTATGATAACAACAACAGTTCTTTCCCGGGATCTACAGGAGAAGGAATCAAGGCAATGCTTTGGGCAGGAGCGAAAATGGATGATGTGCATGGGTCTGTTGTATTTGATAGAGGAGCTATTAAACCGGATGCAGTGGGAAATGAAAAAGGATATATGTTCTGGATGGGATCTCAACCTTTCTTGAAAGTTGATTTGGAAGGAAAGAGATTTACAAATGAGAGTGGATTCTACGATCATATCTTACATGATTCATTGAATCTTCCATATCACACATATTGTATGGTATGGGATGCTGACTTTGTAGAAGATATTCGTCGTTTTGATACACATGGATGTTCAAGAATGTATCCACATGAAAATGGAACAGAGCCGGTTATGCCAATCGAATATATTGCCGGTATGGTTATTCCGCAAGCACGTGAAGACGGTTATGTAGTCAGTGCTGATACGATTGAGGAATTGGCTGAAAAATTAGGTTTACCGAAAGATAATTTTGCCGCAACAATTGATCGTTATAATGAACTTTATGATAATCAAAACGATCCGGATTATGGTAAAGAAGCTTATCGTTTATCACAAATGAGAAAAGCACCATTTGAAGGTGTACGGATGAGTGGTGGATATTTCATTAATACTTTTGATGGTGTTAAGATCAATACGGATATGAATGTATTGGACGAAAACGGAAAACCAATTGAGGGCTTGTATGCCGCAGGAGATTGCACCGGAGGATATTTTGCGACAAGCTATCCGAACTTGTTGGCCGGTGCAGCTGCCGGAAGAACCGCAACATTCGGTCGTCTTGCCGGAAAGAATGCAGCTAAAAAAGCATAATTTAAATTAATTGTTACAATTTAAGCCACAATGAAAATAGTTAAAATTTCATTGTGGTTTTTTTTCGATTTTTTACATTAAAATAGTGGAGAATAGTTAAAAACTATTAAATAAATGGGTTATTTCAATTATATATAATGATAATCAATATTGATATATAGGCTAAAACATTAAAATTATTCGGTTTATTCGGGTAGAGTAACTCATTGTGAGAAGAGGAGGAATGTTATTCCTATATACTCATTAAATTGACGATTTGATTGATCATATATCAAGAAAACACTCAAAAATGGTGATTTAAGAGTACTTTACCCTCGTAAATATAGATGATTTATGATATAATTAGATACGGTATAATGCCTTGAAAGAGGGAAATGCGATGATACAAATCAAAACAGAGTATATTACATTGGGTCAGGTTTTAAAACTGACCGATTGGATTTCCACCGGTGGTGAAGCAAAGATTGCGGTTAAGCAATTGAGTATTTTTGTTAACGGTGAGAAAGAAGATCGTCGAGGTCGTAAACTTTATCCCGGTGATAAGATTTTGATTGAAGGAAATGAATACGAGATTGCATGAGGATTGCACAGTTTCGATGCAGAAATTTTAGAAATTATTCAGATTGCAGAGTTGATCTTGATGACGGAATCAATGTCTTTTTGGGACAAAATGCTCAAGGTAAGACAAATCTGCTGGAGGGTTTATTTTTTCTTTCGACAACAAGAAGTCACAGAATTCATGAAGATGCGCTGATGATAAAGGAAGACGAAGCTTTCAGTAATTTAGAGTGTCTTGTTCGTGATGGGAGTGATTTGAAAATTTCTGCTGTTATTCATGAAAAAGGAAAGACTTTGATGATTAATCGCAGTGCTTGTAAGAAGAGCAGCGAATTTGTTGGTTTATTAAATGTTATTCTTTTTTCACCCACTGATTTGAATCTGTTTGATGAGAGTCCGCGTTCTCGCAGAAAGTGTATGGATATCGAAATCGGAAAAGTATCTAAGATTTATACAAGATATTTAAGTGATGCGATGCATTTGTTGAAGGAAAGAAACAGTGCATTGAAAAGACCGAATTTAGATGAAGCATTTTTGGATGTATTGGATATGCAACTGATTGAACAAGAGGTTGAGATCATCCGGCTACGTAAGGAATTTATCGATTTGTTGAATGAACATTTGTCTGATTACTTTATGCAACTTTCAAGCGATGTGAAGCCGATATCTATTCGTTATGTTCCATTAGTGGAAATTGATGAACATGATAAAATGGTTGCTTCTTTAAAAGAGAAGATGTTGAAAAACAGGCAACGGGATCAGATATTACAGATGACATCGATAGGTGTTCATCGTGATGATTTTTGTTTTATGATGGGGGATCATCCGGTTAGTTCAATTGCTTCGCAAGGGCAAAGAAGGATGATTTTATTGGCAATGAAGTTGTCATTAATTGAGTATGTCGTAAATAAGACAGGCAAGCTTCCGGTTTTATTATTGGATGATGTGTTATCGGAACTGGATAGCGAGAAGAGAATAAATCTTTTCCGTTGTTTGCCTAAGAGTTGTCAAACAATCATTACAACCACGGATTTAGATGATTGTAAGGATTTGGATAGAAAAGTTACTGTTTATTATGTTGAAAACGGAACGGTAAGAAAGAAAGGAGACTGAAAATGGAAGAAAAAGTAATGCATTCTTATGATGATGAAGATATTCAAGTCTTAGAGGGCTTGGAAGCAGTCCGAAAAAGACCGGGAATGTATATTGGAACAACTTCTGAAAGAGGTTTACACCATCTTGTATGGGAAATTGTCGATAATGGTATCGATGAAGCGTTAGCTGGGTATGCAACCCAAATTGTAATTACGGTTGATGAGGACAATATTGTTACAGTTGAAGATGATGGTCGAGGAATGCCGACAGGAATTCATGCTAAGACAGGAAAATCAACGGTGGAAACAATTTTTACGGTTCTTCATGCCGGTGGAAAGTTTGGTGGCGGTGCTTATAAAGTATCCGGAGGACTTCATGGTGTCGGAGCCAGTGTTGTTAATGCGTTGAGTGAATTTTTGGAAGTGTATGTTTATACAAACGGAGAAGTTCATTATCAGCGTTTTGAAAATGGGGGAACACCGGTTGAGGATCTTAAAGTAATCGGAACTTGTGATTTAGAAAAGCATGGAAGTACGGTTCGTTTTAAAGCTGATCCGACGATTTTTACCGAAACCACAGTCTATAACCACGATATCTTACGTGATCGTTTGCGTCAGATTGCCTTTTTAAATAAAGGAATAAAACTTGTTTTTAATGATTTGCGCATGACGGATGAAGAAAAAAGACATCACACGTATCATTATGAAGGTGGATTAAAAGAATATGTATTGTTTTTGAATGCAAATAAGTCTCCGATTCATGAAGAACCGATTTATGTAGAAGGGCTTGAGGAGGATATTCAAGTAGAGATTTCTATGCAATACAATGATGGCTATGTTGCGAATATCTATTCTTTCTGTAATAACATCAATACAGGTGAGGGAGGAACTCATGAAGATGGATTCAAAATGGCTTTGAATCGTGTTATCAATGCTTATGCAAAGGATAACAATTTGATGAAAAAGGATGAGGAAACACTTCAAGGAGAAGATGTCAGAGAAGGATTGACGGCAATTATCTCTATTAAGCATCCGGATCCTCAATATGAAGGACAGACCAAGACAAAATTGGGTAATGCTGAGGTCAGAAAGATTGTATCGAATATATTCGGTGAACAATTGGAGAGATATTTACTTGAGCATCCAACAGAGGCAAAGCTGATTGTTGAAAAAGCACAATTGGCTTCAAAGGCTCGATTGGCTGCAAAAAAAGCTCGTGAGTTGACAAGAAGAAAAAGTGCACTTGAAATTTCTTCTCTTCCGGGTAAGCTTTCAGATTGTTCTAACCGGAATCCGGAAGTTTGTGAAATTTACTTGGTCGAGGGAGATTCTGCCGGAGGGTCTGCGAAGTTAGGAAGAGATTCTAAGTTCCAAGCAATACTTCCTTTAAGAGGTAAAATCTTGAATGTTGAGAAGGCACGTATGCATCGAATTTTTGAGAGCGAAGTCATTCGTACGATGGTAACGGCATTCGGTTGTGGTATCGGTGAAGAAATGGATATCAAAAAGTTGCGTTATCACAAGATTATTATCATGTCCGATGCGGATGTCGATGGTGAACATATCAGAACACTTCTTCTAACATTCTTATATCGTTATTTACGACCGGTGATTGATGAAGGACATGTCTTTGTTGCCCAACCTCCGTTGTACCAAGTAAAAAGAGGAAATGCAATTCGTTATGTCTATCGTGAGGAAGAATTGGAAGCAGCTAAGAAAGAATTGGGTGATCGCGGATTGTCAATTCAACGATACAAAGGTTTGGGAGAGATGGATGCCGAACAGTTATGGGAAACAACGATGAATCCCGAAAATAGAATTTTGATTAAAGTAAGAGTTGAGGATGCGATGGAGGCGGATGCGGTTTTCTCTATGTTGATGGGAGATGAAGTCGAACCGCGTAAGAATTTCATTTTAGATAACGCTCAATTTGTTAAGAATCTTGATATTTAATAAGGAGGAACACAGTACATGGAAGATCAGGAATTAGATCCCCGAACGTTTAATCACGGGAAAATGGAAGAGATTGATATTTCAAAGACAATGCGCGAGTGTTTCCTTGAATATTCAATGTCTGTAATTATCGACCGTGCTTTACCGGATGTAAAGGATGGTTTGAAACCGGTTCATCGTCGAATTTTATATTCTATGAATGAACAGGGTATTACTTCTGCAAAGCCACATGTGAAATCAGCACGTATTGTCGGTGATGTTATGGGTAAATATCATCCACATGGTGATTCAGCTATCTATGAGTCTATGGTAAGAATGGCTCAGGATTTTAGTTATCGTTATATGCTTGTGGATGGACATGGAAACTTTGGCTCTATTGATGGTGATGGAGCTGCGGCGATGCGTTATACAGAGGCTCGCTTATCAAAAATAGCGGATGAATTGTTGAGAGATATCGATAAAGAAACAATTGATTGGCGTGATAACTATGATGGTTCATTGAAAGAACCTGTTGTATTGCCGGCACGTTTTCCATCTTTGTTGGTAAATGGTTCAATGGGAATTGCGGTTGGTATGGCGACGAATATTCCGACACACAATTTAGGTGAAACGATTGATGCGGCAATTGCAGTGATGGAGAATCCGGAGATTTCGGTTCTTGAATTGATGGAAAATTATATTGCCGGTCCAGATTTCCCGACAGGGGGATATATTTTAGGAAGGGCCGGTATTAAACAGGCTTATGAAACCGGACGAGGTTCAATTCTTTGTCGTGCAAAAATTGATGTTGAAGAGATGTCCAATGGTAAAAAGCGATTGATAGTCAGAGAAATCCCGTACAATGTAAACAAGGCGATGCTTGTTGAAAAGATTGCGAATCTTGTAAGGGAAAAGGCGATTGAGGGAATAACAGACCTTCGTGATGAATCAAATTTGAAGGGAATTCGTATCGTTATTGAACTAAGAAAAGACATTCAGGCTGAAGTTTTATTGAATCAATTGTATCATTTGACTTCATTGCAGTCTTCTTTCGGTGTCAATATGGTCGTACTTGTAAACAATGTGCCGAAGTTATTGGGATTGAAAGATATTCTGAAGCTTTATGTAGAACATCAGGCAGATGTTATTACGAGAAGAACGCAGTTTGATTTGAAAAAAGCAGAGGATCGTGCTCATATTTTAATGGGTCTAAAAATTGCATTAGATCATATTGATGAAGTTATTCATACGATTCGAAGTGCAAAGGATAACAATGAAGCTTTACTTCAATTGATGGAGAAGTTTGGGTTGGATGAAATTCAAGCTCGTGCCATTTTGGATATGCAACTTCGTAGATTAAGTGGTTTGGAACGTCAAAAAATCGATGACGAATATGATGCTTTGATGATTCAAATTACTGATTTGAAAGATATTTTGGCAAATTACAGTCGAATTCTTGATATTATAAAAACAGAAATGCTTGAAATCAAAGAAAAATATAGTGATGAGAGAAGATCTGAAATTTTGGATAGTGGTTTCGATATGGAAGATGAAGATTTGATTCCTCAGGAAGATATCGTCATTACGAAAACGGTAAATGGTTATATCAAGCGTATTCCAATTGATACATATCATATTCAAAATCGTGGTGGTAAAGGGATCAAGGGAATGAATGTCAATGAAGATGATGTTATTGATGAGATGATTACCATGAATACACATGATTATTTAATGGCATTTACGAACTTTGGTAAGGTATATCGAATTAAAGGATATCGTATTCCGGCAAGTGGTAGGACGTCAAAGGGAATTCCAATCGTCAATTTGTTGAATTTGGACAAAGATGAAAAGGTTTGTGCTTTACTTCCGACTAAGATGGAAAAAGATGATATGAGTTATTTGTTCTTTGTTACAGCAAACGGACTTGTTAAGAGAACGGCTGTGTCTGAATTTGAGAGTGTTCGTCAAAGTGGTAAGATTGCGATTACACTCAGAGAAGATGATGAACTTGTTGCTGTAAAACATACAACCGGAGATAATGAAATTGTTATTGCCGGAAGCAATGGTAAAGCGGTTCGCTTTAATGAAAATGATGTTCGTCCAATGGGTAGAAATGCATCCGGTGTTAAAGGATTTAATGTTGATGGTAGCAAAGTTGTCGGAATGGCAACGGATAATGAGGGTGAATATATCCTTGCGGTAACGAAGAATGGATTCGGAAAGAAGTCGGCATTAGATGAATATCGTTTGACAAATCGAGGAACAAAAGGAGTTAAGACAGTTCAGATTACTGAAAAGAATGGCCCGCTTGTATGTGTTCGAGCAGTAAATGGGGATGAAGACTGCTTGATCATGACCAACGAAGGAATTGTTATCAGAATTTCATTGGAATCTTTAGCTATTCGCGGAAGAAATACGATGGGTGTTCGATTGATTAAGTTTGGTGAGGATGCATTCGTATCAAATGTAGCAATCGTCGAAAAATCGGATAGTGCAGAGAAAACTGAAATTGAAAATGAGGATGAATCTGAACAAGTGCTTGACAAAGAATCGGCTGAATGATATAAAATGTCATATAAAGAAATCGATGATGGGGCTAAGTAAATAGATTGCTTAACAAGAGATGTAGTGGTTGGTGCGAACTGCAAAGGAATCTATTGAAATCTACCTCTGAGAGAAATTAATACTTTCCGGTAGCAGCCGTTATGTGCATCGAGTGGTAAATGTTTCACGTGAAACATTTACAAAAAGGGTGGCAACACGAGGTATCGTCCCTTTATGGGCGATACCTTTTATTTTGTCTGGATAGTAAGGAGGATTTATATGCTAGACATTAATTTGTTGAGAACAAACAAAGAATTAGTTAAAGAAAATATCAAAAAGAAGTTCCAAGATGCAAAACTTCCTTTGGTTGATGAAGTTGTTGAATTGGATAAGAAGTTCAGAGAAGCTAAGACAGAAGCGGATAATCTTCGTGCCCAAAGAAACAAAGTCAGCAAAGAAATTGGCGGATTGATGAAACAAGGATTAAAAGAAAAGGCAGAAGAAGCAAAGAAAGAAGTACAAGAAATCGGACAGAGAATAGTAGATTTGGAAGCTCTTGAAGAAAAGTTGAGTGCAGATATTAAAAAAATCATGCTTGTTATTCCAAATATTATCGATCAATCTGTTCCAATTGGAAAAGATGATAGCGAGAACGTTGAAATCGAAAAATACGGAGATCCAATTGTTCCTGAATACGAAATTCCTTATCACGTCGATATTATGGAAAGTTTTGACGGAATTGATTTGGATGCTGCAAGAAGAGTGAGTGGTAATGGATTCTATTATTTAAGAGGAGATATTGCTCGTCTTCATTCTTCAATACTTAGTTATGCCAGAGATTTCATGATTGATCATGGATTTACTTATTATATTCCACCATTTATGATTCATGGTGATGTAGTAACAGGGGTTATGAGTTTCGCTGAAATGGAAAATATGATGTATAAAATTGAAGGAGAAGATTTGTATTTGATTGGAACTTCTGAACATTCAATGATCGGAAAATTCATCAATCAAATCTTGGATGAGAAGGACTTGCCTCAAAAATTGACAAGCTATTCTCCTTGTTTCAGAAAAGAAGTCGGAGCACATGGAATTGAAGAAAGAGGTGTTTACCGTATCCACCAATTTGAAAAGCAAGAAATGGTGGTAGTATGTAAGCCGGAAGATTCTATGAAATTCTATGATTTATTATGGCAAACTTCTGTTGATTTCTTTAGAAGCTTAGATATTCCTGTGAGAACATTGGAATGTTGCTCAGGTGATTTGGCAGATCTTAAAGTGAAAAGTTGTGATGTAGAGGCTTGGTCTCCTCGTCAAAATAAATATTTTGAAGTGGGTTCATGTTCAAACTTGGGTGACGCTCAAGCTAGAAGATTGGGTATTCGTATCAAAGGAGAAAACGGCAATTATTATGCCCACACATTAAACAACACCGTTGTTGCACCGCCACGTATGTTGATTGCATTCTTAGAAAACAATTTGAATGCAGATGGAACTGTTAATATCCCGGAACCATTGAGAATGTATATGGGTGGTAAAGATAAATTAATCCCAAAGAAGTAAGATTCAGACATCCTTTATAAAAGGGTGTCTTTTTAATTCTATTCATTAAAATATGTTTCACGTGAAACAAGGTAGGAAACACTTTTTCTAAACTGTTCGTTGAAGTTATTGGACTCAACGATTAAGTTATAGGAAATTTTTATTTAAAAAGATAAAATGTTCCTGTCAGATGGAGGGATTAATCCGGTTTAACTGGGTAATCTAACTTTATCACTAGGAGGAAAATATGAAAGAAAAAGAAAACAACTTATTAACGTTTAACGGAAATTGGACATTGGACTGGGCAGGAACTTCGATCTATGATGTGGTTTATGATAAAACCTTGGCAGATAGAGCAATAACTGATAATATTATCAATGGAATAAAAAGAGGATATTGAATAAAAGGGGATTTAAAATGATTGAAATTAGAGAGGCAAGAGTTGAAGATTGTGGTCAAGTTTTGAATTTATTAACACAATTACAAAATATACATACAGAGAAAAGATCGGATATCTTTAGATCCGGACAAGTGGCAATGAACAAAGAGGAGTTTTTGGCTGAATTGGGAAAAGAAAATGAAAAGACAATTGTTGCCGAAACAGAAGGAAAAATTATTGGAATGATTGTTTTAAAGATAATAAAAGTGAATAATCCGATATTGCAGAGTCGTGTTGTAGGTCTTATCGATGATTTTATTGTGGATCCTACGTATAGAAAAAAGGGTGTAGGGAAAGAATTGTTGGATACAGCAAGAAGAATTGCGATTGAAAAGAAAGTAGAATCACTTGAGTTAAATGTTTGGGGATTTAATGAGAGTTCTATCCACTTTTATATGCAAAATGGATTGAAAGTCCAAAGAATTACATTAGAACAAAAACTCTAAATACAAAAATGTTTCACATGAAACATTTTAAGTATACTTGCCAAAATCTATGGTTTTGAGTATAATAATAAACGGTACAACATTCATATTCGAATCGAGTCAGGACCGGAAGGTAGCAGCTATAAGAATCACTGTTTGTGTGTACCTTTTATTTTATATTTGAGGTAAAAGAATATGAAAAGTCATGAATACTACATGAGAGAAGCACTGAAAGAAGCAAAAAAAGCGGAGACGATTGATGAAGTTCCGATTGGTGCTGTTATTGTAAAAGAAAACAAAATTATTGCACGAGGACATAACCTTCGTGAAAAAAAACAAAGCGCAACAGCTCATGCAGAAATTGTGGCTATAGAAAAAGCGTGTAAAAAATTAGGGACATGGAGATTAGAAGGATGCACGCTATATGTGAGTTTGGAACCATGTCCAATGTGTGCCGGAGCCTGTATCCAAAGTAGAATTGAGACAATTATTTATGGGGCATCCGATCCCAAAGGAGGAAGTATTGGGACCTGTGTGGATCTGACAAAAGTAAAAGAATATAACCACCATCCGAATGTGATAAAGGGGATATTAGAAGAAGAATGCAGTTCAATACTCAAACAGTATTTTAAAATGAAGAGAAAACAAAAATAAGTTATAGAATTCTTCTTATAATAGTTAAAAAATGATATAATAAAAACGATTTTTGAAAGGAGAGGATGTCTATGGCATATAAGGCTTTATATAGAACATATCGTCCTAATACATTTGATGAAGTGGTAGGACAACAACATATTGTCAAAACTCTCCAAAATGCGGTACATCAAAATAAAGTCGCTCATGCATATCTCTTTTGCGGTCCACGTGGAACAGGAAAAACAACGATTGCCAAATTGTTGGCTAAGGCAGTGAATTGTGAAGCAAAAGAGAATAGACCTTGTGAACAATGTGCAAATTGTTTGGCAATAAAAAACGGAAGCCATCCGGATGTGGTTGAAATTGATGCTGCCAGCAATAATGGTGTTGATGAGATAAGAAATATAATCGAAAAAGTAAAATACAGTCCGATACAAGGAAAATATAAAGTTTATATCATTGATGAGGTACATATGCTTTCGACAGGAGCTTTCAATGCTTTATTGAAAACATTGGAAGAACCTCCGGCGCATGTAATATTCGTATTAGCAACGACAGAACCGCATAAAGTTTTGCCTACAATTATCTCAAGATGTCAAAGATATGATTTTACAAAAGTATCGAGTCAAGAAATGACTGAGAGGTTAAAAGATGTTTTGGTACATGAAGGGATTGAATATGAAGAAGAAGTCCTTTCTCTGATTTGTACGCTTGCAGATGGTGGAATGCGAGATGCACTCAGCATTTTAGATCAGGCGATAGCATATACAAATCAAAAACTAACAGTAGATGCAATTAATGAAATATACGGAATAACAACTATTTCTGAAAAAATATCCTTGATTAAGTCAGTATTTATTAAAGATGTAAAAACGGTTTTAGAAAAAGTCAGAACATATAGTGAAAGCGGAATTGATATTGTTCGATTGACCTCGGATTTAATAGATTTGATAAAAGAAATTGTAATATATAGCTATACAAATGAGGGAAGCTTTTTGAAGAAATGCGATATCAATCAAGCAGAAGAAATATTAAGCTATAAGCGAACTCATGAGTTGTTGAGAAGTTTAGATTTGTTGATGGAAACATTGGAAAAATATAAAAATGCATCCAATGTGGTCAGTTATTTTGAAGTATGCCTTTTAAAGATGATGACAGATACGGAAGAAACTAAGGTTGAAATTCCAAGCACTACACTTAGTGATTCAGGTATTAAAGCCGTACAAACTGTTCGACCTGAAATAGTTACAGAGTTTAAACCATCCAATAACATAGAAGAAACAAAAGAACTTCCGATAGAGAAAGAAAAAGAAGAGTCTAAATCTTATGTGACTGAACCAATAAAGAAGATATCTGAAATTTTAGAAACTGAGGAAAAGAAAGAAGTTAAGCAAAAACCAACAATTCATCAATCAGTATCCAGAAAAGAAACGGATTTAGAATTTTATTTATCTTTAGTTGTTGGAGCTAATAAAAATGAAAAAGAAGCAGATCGTAAAAAATGGGATGATCTTGGCAAGAAGATGAATGTTTTGAAATATGCCAAAATAACCAATTTACTTCGTAACAGCAATATCTTGGCAAGTGGTAAAGAATTCTTTATTTTATCGGCAGATTATCAGGCATTAGCAAATCAAATTGAAGATGAAATGGAAGGTATTTGCGATTTCTGTAAGAATGAGTTGAATTTGGATAAGCGAATATTTGTAATTACTCCGGATAATTTTAAGAAAGTAACACAAATGTTTTTAGATAGACGAAATAGTAATACGCTTCCTGAACCATTTGATTTTTCTAAAAAAGAAGAACCGGCAGGGATAGAGGAATTACAAAAAGAAGATGGAGTATTGAAGAAATTAGAAGAAATATTCGGAATAGAAAATATTGAAATATCAGAGGAGGACAATTAATATGGATATTAACTTTTTGATGAAACAAGCAAAGCAAATGCAAAATCAAATCAGCAAGATTGAGGCTGAAATCAATGAAATGGAATATGAGGGAACAGCCGGTGGTGCAAGTGTTAAAGCAACTATAAAAGGGAACATGGAGTTAACTTCATTGTCTATTGATGAAGAACTTTTAGAAAAAGATAATCGTGAAATGCTCGAAGAACTCGTATTAGTCGCAGTAAATTCAGCTATTAAAGCTGCGACAGAAGATAAAAATGAGAAAATGGGGGCATTGACACAAGGTGTTAAATTCCCGGGGTTGTTTTAATTTATGTATCCAAAATCATTGGAGAACTTGATTCAATGCTTTAAAACACTTCCGGGTGTCGGCGCAAAAACTGCGGAACGATATGCTTTTTCGATATTGGATTCTACAGAGGAAGAAGCAGAGTTCTTTATGAAAAGTATTTTAGATGTAAAAAGTAAAATTAAGCATTGTAGTTGTTGTGGAAATATAAGTGAAGAAGAACTATGTGAAATATGTGCAGATGCTAACCGGGATAAGAGCATGATTTGCGTAGTACAAGAATCAAAAGATATCTTGGCTATGGAAAAGATGAAAGAATATACCGGTGTATATCATGTATTGAATGGTGCACTTTCATCCACAAAAGGAATCATGCCGGAAGATTTGAATATAGATAATCTATTAAAGCGTATCGATGAAAATATAAAAGAGGTTATCTTAGCAACAAACCCAACCATGGAGGGAGAAACCACTGCATTGTATTTAGACAAACTTTTAAAATCAAAAGATGTTTATGTAACAAGAATTGCGCATGGTCTGCCAATGGGGGGACATTTAGACTATGCAGATGAATTAACCTTAGTAAAAGCCTTTGAAGGTAGAAAAAAGATAGTATAAAGGAGGTTAAACCATGAAAACAGATTTGGAAATTGCACAGGAAACACAAATAGAAAATATTGAAATTATTGCAAAAAAAGCGAGAATTGATTCAGAATATTTAGAGTTATATGGAAAATCAAAAGCGAAAGTAAATCTTAAGATTATGGATAAGCTTTCTACAAAGCAAGATGGAAAGTTAATTCTGGTAACCGCCATTAATCCGACAAAAGCCGGTGAGGGGAAATCCACAACGACAATTGGGTTATGTGATGGATTCTCTCGACTCAATAAAATGGTAATCGGATGTCTGCGTGAGCCAAGTTTAGGACCTGTATTCGGTCTAAAAGGAGGCGCAACAGGGGGAGGATATTCACAGGTTCTTCCAATGGAGGAAATTAATTTGCATTTTACCGGCGATATGCATGCGATTACCACTGCAAACAACCTTGTTTCTGCTTGTCTTGATAATTCAATTTATCAAGGAAATCCTTTAAATATTGATCCTGAGAAAGTCGTATGGAAAAGATGTTTGGATATGAATGATCGTACATTAAGAGAAATTACGATTGGTCAGGGATCTAAGGTAAATGGAATAGAAAGAAAAGATGGCTTTGTGATTACTGTGGCCACCGAAATAATGGCAATTTTATGCCTTTCAGTTTCTTTGAAAGATTTTGAAGAAAAAGTAAGTAGAGCCGTTGTCGCCTATACATTTGATAATGAGCCTGTGACTATCGGTGATTTAAAAATACAGGGTGCACTTAGTCTTATCATGAAAGAAGCAATTAAACCAAATCTTGTTCAAACGCTGGAACATACTCCGGTCTTAATTCATGGAGGACCCTTTGCGAACATTGCGCATGGCTGTAATAGCTTAATCGCAACAAAAATGGCTTTAAAATTATCTGATTATGTTGTAACTGAAGCCGGATTCGGTGCAGATCTAGGAGCAGAGAAATTTTTAGATATAAAATGCAGACTAGGGAATTTAAAACCAAATGCAGTTGTATTGGTTGCGACAATACGAGCATTAAAAATGCATGGAGGTGTTGAAGCAGAGAATCTTGCCGAGGAAAACATAGATGCATTAATGAATGGAGTTCAAAATCTTCAAAAACATATTGAATCTATCAAAGAGTATGGTATCCCATATATTATTGCGATCAACCGTTTTGCTAAAGATACACAGAAAGAATTGAATGCATTAATGAATTGGTGCAAGGAACAGGGACATCCTGTAGAAATCAGTGATGGTTGGGCAAATGGCGGAAAAGGAATGGAAGACCTAGCACAAGCCGTTGTTCATTTGTGTGAAAATCCGTCAAATTATCATCCGATTTATGATGTGAATGCATCTATTGAAGAAAAAATTAAAGCAATTGTAACGAAAATCTATGGTGGAAGTGATGTTGAGTATACCCAGGAAGCGATAGAACAAATTGCGAAGATGAAGAAACATGGATGGGATAAATTGCCAATTTGTATGGCAAAGACTCCATCATCCTTGACCGATGATGCAAAAATTGTTGGGCGACCTGAAGGATTCAAAATTCATGTCAGAGAAGTTAAAGTTTCTGCCGGTGCCGGATTCTTAGTTGTTATGACCGGAAATGTTTTGACAATGCCGGGATTACCTAAGGTTCCTGCTGCAAACGGTATGGGCGTGGAAGAAAACGGAACTAGTTACGGATTGTTTTAAGCGTAAAATATTCTGATAAGTCAAGAGATAAAATCTTTTGGCTTTTTTATTATTTGATTTCTCATAAACATAATAGATAAGGCATATTTTGATAATATTAATGATGATAATCATTATTGAATTATAGGGTATAATTCGATTATTTATGTATCATTGATTCATTTTCGTTGGATTTGATCATAAAAAAATAACCAATTTTTTTATATTGGAAACAATAAAAAAGGAAATGAATATATCATATTCAATTTCCTTTTTTTGTGATTAATTTTAAATTTTAATATAAAGAAGTGGTTTGTTATAATTAGTTGTTTTTAATGAAATCACTGACAGCTTCACCGACAAAACGACCGGTGTTTACAGAATAGCCCATAGTGTTACCGGGAAGCAAAAACATATAACTATCACCGTATACGGTACATGAATCTGTACCGGCTGAATATAAACCTTGAATGACTGTATCATTTGTGTCCAATACCTCTAGATCAGAATTAACTTTAATACCACCTAAAGTACCATAACTGCTTGGGAAATACTGAGCTGCATAGTAAGGAGCTGTTGTAATTGGTTTTAAATATTGAGCAGGTTTGCCAAGTGGATCTTTACCGGTATTGCAAAGTTGGTTATATTCATCTACAGTAGCAAGAAGATTTTCTTTATCAATTCCCATTTTTTCAGCTAATTCTTCTAATGAGTCAGCTTTAATAATTGCCGTATATCCGGATTCTGCCATTTTTGCAAAGCTTTCATCGAAATGACTGAAATCGTCACAATTCCATACTCGACTTGTAAAGTCTACGGCATTAGCTGTAACATATTCGTTTTTGATCGCTTCATCAAGAATCATAAATCCGGTATGATTAGTTTGGTTACAAAGAGAATTTCCCATATAAGTTGTATTTTGAACTTGTTCTTCATTAAAGAAACGTTTTCCTTGTTGATTAACAAGTAAATTTGGTTGTTGCATGATAAGTTTGATATCACTGCTATAAGAACCTTTACTGTTAGGTTGGAAAATATCAAAGATCATTTCTTCAATCATATCTGACTTCTTTACACCGGCATTCCAAGCCATGTTGACACCATCACCCTCATGTCCGGCAAAGCGCATACCAAAGAAATCTTCACCTAATTTTAAACCAAATTGTGACTGTACCATTTCAGCATTATTTCCGAATCCCCCTGTTGCCAACAAAGCAGTTTTACAATTAAAATGATAACCTTTGCTTTCATCATTGCTGTAAGCACAAACACCGCTTATTTTACCGTTTTCTATTTCAAGTTTGCAGGCGGTTGTTTCCATCAAAAATTCTACACCTAATTCTTTGGCCTTTTCTTCAAGCGCATCTGTCATTGTTTTTGCCTGGCCTCCACCAACAGTTCCATCTTTAGAACGAACAATATGCCATGTTGGATATGATTTCTCAAAATAACGAGCAGCTTCTTCAAATTCAACTCCCAAATCTTCGATCCAATTCAAAGTTGTCTTTGATTCTTCAAAATATTTCCGCATTAAAACACAGTCTGTGCGATAATGAGTATATTCAGTAAACATATTATACATTTCATCAAGATCCAAAACATCCCCTTGTTGTTGCTGAAGGTCTGTACCGATAGCTAAAATACCCATACCAAATTTTGCACATCCACCGGTTGCAGCCGTTTTCTCAATCACTGTGACATGAACACCTGCTTCAGCAGCTTTAAGGGCAGCACACAATCCAGCCGGACCGGCACCGATTACTACAAAATCAGTTTCCTTTTCCTCAATTGCCTCTTTGCTTAATGAATGATAAGGGGCTTCTAATGCATTTACAGCTTCTTTATTATCTAAAGATTGTGAAGATTGTTCATCTGAAGATGAACTTGAATTGGAAGAACATGCTGATAAAAGACCCAATGCAGATACACTGGCAGCGGCAGCTAAGCTTCCTTTTAAAAATTCTCTACGTGAATATTTCATTTATATAAATCCTCCATGTTCACGTAAGACATTGTAAAGTATACAGTACCTGTATATGCAAGAGGTTTATGATATTTTTTTCACAGGAATATATATTCGATAATATTCAACAGGTATACCGTTTTCGTTATGAACTAAAATCAAACTACTACATAGATAAGGAAACGGAGTATACCCTAAGTCTAAACACCGTTGTTTTAATTCTTTGATATGTTGTATAAGTTCATTATGATAATGCTCGGCATTTACTCTTACCACTTTTGTAACAGCATAGGCTGCCGGAAAAAGAATTGCTTTGGGATGAAGGACAATTCCTTTTTGTATTGCCATAGAGCTTTCAATAGAGATACAGGTTTTAAAAATAAAATCTTCATCATTTTCAATGATATTACAATTTACTTTTGAATAGGGCATAGCTTGAATTAATTTCTTTAGTTGATCTAAGTTATCATGAAAAATTTCATCAAAATCATCACTTTGAAAACTTATATATTCCGGACATTCAATAAATTGTATTTGAGAGAGATTACATTGTGACAGAGTTTTAGTATAATGCTCAAGTTGTTCCTTCTTTTGAATAAGTAAACTTATTTCTTTTTCAATGTTCCTTTTTGTGTCTTCCAATTTAGATAAAATATCATCAATAGAAGAAGTGGATTCTCTTAAAAAGTATTCATTAATATCCTGAAAAGTCAATGACATACAAGTGTATCTTCTTAAATAAAATAGTTGAAATAAATCATCTTTATCATAATATCTAAATCCATTTCCATCTCTTTTAGGATTAACCAGTCCTTTCTCTTCGTAAAAACGAATAGCACCTCTTGTATTATCAAATAGATCAGATATTTCTTTTATAGTAAATTTACTTTCTTTCATAACATATCTCCATAATAACGACATTTTATCATAATCTGAGAGTAGAAGGAAAAATAGTTTAAAATGAACAAGTAAAAATTCTAAATTAAAGAAAGTATTTTATACTTTTTATGAAAAAACAAGATATATAAATAATGATTATCATTATTTTAATTATCATAAATCATGTAATACTTTAAATATATGTGAAAAAGTGGTATTATAATAACGAATTGAGGTGAGAAAAATGGCATCAATCGCATATGTAACAGATGGGAATATGATTGAATTTCATCGTTTAAACGGACATCGTACAATGAACTTTTGGCGACCGACAACAAATAAGAAATTCGCTGATTTTAATCAGGGAGATGTGCTTTTCTTTTTGGCTAAAGGCACAGAACGAGGGCGTAAAAGAGAAAAAGGGCTTGTCGGTTTTGGAAGGTTTGCTCAAGCACATTCCATGAGTTTTTCAAAAATGTGGAATACATATGGGATTGAAAACGGATATGCAAGCAAAGAAGAATTATATGATGCCATTTTAAAAGTATCAAAAAGCGGGAAAATGCCGAAATTGATGAATTGCCTCTATTTAGTGGATGTTGCCTTTTTCCAAGTTCCGATTTATTTAAGTGAAATCGGGATGAGTATTTCAAATCGAATTGAAAGCTATATTTATTTAGATAAGGAAGATCCGAATGTTACGGCAAGAATATTGAAAATTGCGAATGAGAACAGCGGTTTGGATATGTGGACCATGGCAATGAGCGAAGAGAACAGTCAGGATATTTTCATGAAAGAGGAAATACGACATCAGCTTTCAATTATCGCGCAACAATGCTCGATTCCTCTTCATGGTGAAAAAGAAAAGAGAACAGTTCAAAAAATTCATAAGAACTATTTAATGAGTCATGATGAGGTTGAAAGAATTAAAGGCAGTAAGGAAGAAATGGTTCATATTGAAGAGGAATCCATTACTGTAATTTTTCCGTTTGTTACGTCCAACAAAGATTTTGAAAAGAAAAGACAACTTCTGATTGGGCATATATGGTCATTTAATGAGCGCATTAAAGAATGTGATTTACCTTTAATTGTTAATTATAAGATCTGTATGGAAGATGAATTTAAAGATGTAGAAGTTAAATTAAATCAAGAGATCGCAAAAATAAGATCAAAATAAGGAGAATACAATGTACGATATAATTGTTGTAGGAGCGGGACATGCCGGAATCGAAGCAGCGCTTGCGAGTGCCAGATTGAAAATGAAAACCGCTTTGATTACCTATAAAAAAGAATCCATCGGTAAAATGCCATGCAATCCCTCAGTAGGAGGTCCCGCTAAGGGAATCGTGGTTCGTGAAATTGATGCGTTAGGTGGACAAATGCCGAGAACAGCGGATGCAACCGCACTACAATTTAAAATGTTAAATACGACAAAAGGGCCGGGAGTGCAGTCTCTTCGTGTACAGTCAGATAAAGTAGCATACAGTAAGATGATGATTGATGTGATTGAGCATCAAGAAAATTTGGATTTGCTTATTGCCCAGGTAAACCAAGTCAAGATAGAAGATCAAAAGGCAAAAGGAGTTCTGTTGGAAGATGGAACTTTCTTAGAATCTAAAATTGTCATTTTGACCACAGGAACCTATATGTCCTCACTTGTTATGATCAGTTCTGATGTGACTCCAAGTGGACCGGATGGAGAGCCAACGACAAATGAACTTTCCGAAAGTTTAAAGCGAGCCGGATTGAAAACATTCCGTCTAAAAACAGGAACACCGGCACGAGTGTTAACAAACTCAGTTGACTTTTCAAAAGTACAGTTAGAACCGGGGACGAAAGATTTCTACAGTTTCTCTACGGAAACAAAGGAAATTCTTCCTTTTGAAAAACAAGTACCTTGCTATCTAACATATACAACAGCAGAAACACATGAAATTATTAAACAAAATTTGCATCGCTCCAGTATGTATTCCGGTGTAGTAAAGGGAGTAGGACCCCGTTACTGTCCGTCTATTGAAGATAAAATCGTACGGTTTGCCGATAAAGAGAGACACCAAATCTTCTTAGAACCTGAAAGTTTATCAATGGATACAACCTACATTCAAGGCTTTTCCACAAGCTTACCGAAAGAAGTACAGGAAAAGATGGTACACAGTTTACCGGGATTAGAAAATGCAATTATCAAAAAATATGCTTATGCGATTGAGTATGATGCGATAGATCCGGTTCAATTAAAGCCGACTTTAGAAACAAAAACAGTTGAAAATTTATTTTGTGCCGGTCAAATTAACGGGACAAGCGGATATGAAGAAGCAGCAGGACAGGGAATCATAGCCGGAATCAATGCAAGTTTAAAGTTACAAGGGAAAGAAGGGCTTGTACTTAGAAGAGATGAAGCCTACATTGGAGTCATGATTGATGACTTGGTGACAAAAGGAACCTTGGAGCCATATCGACTTTTAACTTCTCGTGCTGAATTTCGTTTGTTATTAAGACATGATAATGCCGACCAAAGATTGATGAAGAAAGCGTATGAAATTGGACTTGTCAGTGAAGAGCGTTATCAAAAGCTTCAAGTAAGAAATCAAGAAGTGGAAGGGTTGAAAGAACATCTTCAGCAAATTCGTTTTACGATGAAGGATTCTGTCAATCAGTATTTGAATTCATTGGATTACGGAACGCTCAATGAAGGAATCAGTGCTTATGATTTGTTGAAAAGACCTCATGTGAGCATCGAAGGGTTAAAACCTTATCTATCAATTGACTTTGTTAAAGAAGTAGGAAGACAAGTTGAAATTGAGATTAAATATGAAGGATATATCACAAAAGCGAAAAAAGAAGCGGAACGATTGATGGCAATGGAAAAGTTGCTTTTACCGGAAGATATTGATTATGAGGATGTAATTCAACTTTCGCTTGAAGGAAGACAGAAGTTAATTAAGTATAAACCTCGAACAATTGGGCAAGCTTCCAGAATCTCAGGAGTGAACCCTGCGGATATCAGTGTTTTAGCAATTTATTTGGAACAAAGACGTCGAATGAAAAAGTCTGAGACACTAAACAGTTAGTTGAATAAGCAAATTCAACTGCTGATTTATAGTAATCATATGGAAAGATGATATACTGAATTCAAGCAAAAGCTTGGAAAGTGAGGAAAAGCAAATGAATGAATTAGGAGCTTTTATTACAAGACTCAGAAAAGATAAAAATATGACACAAGCACAGGTTGCAGAAAAATTAGATGTAACTTATCAGGCAGTCAGCAAGTGGGAAAGAGGAGAATCCATGCCGGATATCACACTTTTACCTGCCATTGCCGATTTGTTTGATGTATCAATTGATGAATTAGTGCGTGGAGCTTTTCATGAAAAGGAACAAGATAAAATCGAATTTGTAAAAGAACTGGCGCAAGAAGAAGTCAAAGAAGAAAAGGTTAAGGATGAAGAACCAAATAAAGAAGAGGAAAAAGAAGAAAATTATTTTAATAACTTTGAATTTGATGGTTCCTTTGTAGATTTAATCGATAAAATCTCACCCATTATCAAACCGATGAAATTAGAGAAAGTTTTGCGTGATGTTGTGGATCGGGTCAATAAAAGTACAGAAGAAGTCAAACAACAGTGGAAAGCACAATCAAAACGGTTTTATCCATACTTTTCCCCAGAAGACTTAACCAAAATGGTACTTAGTGATTATATAGATGATTATGATGAAATGATTCCTTTTTTGAACTCGGAACAAAAAGATCAAGTTCTTGATAAGATAATCAGAGAAGAGTCATTCAGTAATATTGATTCCTTTCTTCCTTTTTTCAATAGTGTGCAAAAAGAAAGAGTTGTTGATGTATTGATAGAAAAGAAGCAAATAGAGTATTTAGAAGATATTATTCCATTATTGAGTAGCAATGCAAAAAATAAAGCAATCTACTATTTAATAGAGAATGATAAATATGATTTAGACAATACACCACTTCTAAACAGTGAACAAAAGGAATGGCTCATCAATCATCTTATAGAAAAAGAAAATTATGATGAAATAGAAGAAATATTTCCATTTTTGAATACAAATCAAAAGAATAGACTCATTCAAGCGGCAATAAATTCCGGAAATGGAGAAAATCTTGACTTTGAAGAGTTATTTCCATACTTAGGAAGTGAATCTAAAGATCTTGTAATTCAATGCTTGAGTCAAAAAGGTGGAGTTGACTTCATAGATTTTGTTCCTTATTTGAATCAAAATCAAAAAGATCAAGTTGTAAAATATGTACTTAGAGAAGATCCTGAAAGTATTGGAGAATATTGCCCATTTTTGAATAGTTCTCAGATGGCGGAAATAGTTGAATCCTATATGACAGCTCCATTTGATGGAATAGAAGATACTTTCTGTTATTTGGATAAGCAACAGCTAAATCAGCTTGCGCAATTTTTTATCCAAAATGAAATGATTGATGAATTAACTGATTTGTGGCAATATACCAAGAAGAATCGTTAAATATAAAAGACATGAAGCGAAACATAAAGTTTACTTCATGTTTTTTTGTTGAGATTTATTTTAGTTAGTAATAAAAATTTAATAGTAATATTAGGATTATAATAAAGATGTTTTTCTTAAAGGAGGAAAAGAAATGAAAAAATGGTTATCAATGGTGCTTTGCATAGGAACAATTTTTAGTTTATGTGCTTGTGCTACATCACCTGCATCAACAGAAGAACAAAAAGAAGAAACAAGTGATCAAACTGAAAGGTCTGAACAACAAGAGGAAGTCAAGAGATACGAGGCACCTTATGAGAGAATTGCCGGATATAGTATGGATGGAGAATTACCGATAGCTGTTTGGGTTGACTTTGATCCAAAGACAGATCAAGTTATGAAGGTTCAATTAGTCGGTTATGGAAACCCGATAATCATGGACAAGTTCAAAGAAGATATGATCGAATTGAATTCTAAAAAGGATCAATTTGTAGGAAAAAAAGCTAATGAAATTGAAGCCAATGAAAATCCACTTGACAAGGCAATTGCTTCTGCGACTGATTCATATTTAAAAGCTAAAGACAAATTTATCATCCGACCATATCAAAGTATGATGACAGAAAGATATATGGCGAATAATCCTTATATCTTATCTGATTCATTATCCGGTAATATAGAAGTAAAGACACAGATTTTAGCACAATATCCGACAGATGCAGGTGCATTAGTAAATGAAGATGTAGTATTCAATGAGAAAGTAACTTATCCAAATGGATCATCTGTTGCAACATTCACGAATGAAAAGGGCGAGTTCAGCATTACATCACAAGTGATTTATGCGAATCATCCGGGAATTATAATCTTGTCTTATGAAGTTGATGGAATAACATTGATTGATGCTTTGGATGTATATGAAAACTTTACGACAGAACTTAGCGGTTCTGATGCATATGGACAAGTTGTTAATGTGATTGATGAAAATGAAGAAAAGATAACTTATCGTGTATTGGGAGATAAGGCAATGAACTTCCCAGGTGGAACATGTGGATCAACGGTTATTGATGTAACTATTTCAAAAACAGATGATACGATATCAAAAGTAGACATCGTAGAGCATTCAGACTCAACATATCTTGCGTATGCGTGGGAATATAACGGAGCATTTGAAGCAACAGGAGATTTCATTTATCATATTGAAAAATTCACGGATAAGTTTATCGGATTAAGCGCAAACACATTGATTAATCCTTATGAATTAACTACCAAAGAAAATCCGAATGGTGGAAAGGTAATCGATGGGGGTATTGATATGGTTGTAACCGGAGCAACAAGAACACCAAATGCGATCATTCGTGCTGTGAATGCAGCAATTGAGAAATATTCAAGTCGATAAGGATTTATATTTAATTAAAAGAATCTGATCTAATAATGATAGGCAGATTCTTTTTTGTGACAGGGTGAATAAAACATGATATAATCATGAAAGTGAATTTGGAGGAAAACAAATGACAGATTTATTAATTCGTATCTTTATTAAAGACCCGGATAACTTTACTAATGAAAAGGTTAGGGGACAATATGGGACACTTTCCAGTATAACGGGGATATGTTGTAATATTATTCTTTTTCTTATCAAGTTTATGATGGGAACATTAAGTAATTCTGTTGCGATCGTCAGTGATGCATTTAATAATCTTTCAGATTGTTTTAGTTGCTTGATAACGTTAGCGGGATATAAGCTTGCATCTCAACCGGCAGATAAAGACCATCCATTCGGACATGGACGATTGGAATATTTATCAAGTTTAGTTATTGCAGTTATCATTGTCTTTGTCGGATTGGAATTTTTGAAAACTTCCGTAGATAAATTGTTGAATCCTGAACCGGTTGTCTTCAGATGGATAGCAGTGTTCGCTTTGAGTGCATCGATTGCTTTGAAAGTTTGGATGTATTTCTTCAATACGAAACTAGGAAAGAAAATAGGTTCTTCTACAATGTTAGCAACGGCAACAGATAGTTTAAGTGACTCGATTACAACAGCCGTCACATTAATCTCGTTATTTTCAGCATTAATAACAGATTTCCCGGTAGACGGAATTATTGGAATCTTAGTAAGCTTTTTAATTTTAAAAGCGGCATGGGAAATCATGAAAGATACTGTGGATACCTTGCTTGGAAAACCGGCTGATGAAAAAACGGTTCAAGATATGATGGATATCATTTATTCTTTTGATGAAATCTTGGGAGTTCACGACTTGATCGTTCATAATTATGGACCGGGTAAAATGATGGCATCTCTTCATGCTGAAGTCAGTTCGGACCAAGATATTTTAGTTGCCCATGACAAAATTGACTTGATTGAAAAGAAAATTTATGAAGACCTCCATATTATGACAGTAATTCATATGGATCCAATTGAAACAAATAACGAAGTTTTAAATAGAAATCAAGATTTGATCAGAACCATTTTAGATGGTATCGATGAAAATTTAAGTATGCATGATTTTCGAATGGTATCAGGAGATTCTCATACCAATTTAATTTTTGATATCGTTGTTCCTTACGGGTTTAAGCTTTCAAATAATCAACTCAAAAAAGAAATAGATAAACAACTTCATGAAAATAATCCTAATTTATATACGGTTATAACATTTGATACAAAATATTACGAATAATACTAAAAAGCACTATATAATAATAGTGATTATCATTTTAAATATTGGTGATTTAACCTTTTATTAAAGGATTATAAATGAATAAAATAGAATAGTGTGAGGTAAATTGAAATGATTTATAAAAATATTCTTGAAGCAATTGGAAATACACCTATGATCCGTCTGAATCAAATGACAAGTGAAGAAGATGCGGAAATTCTGGTTAAATTTGAAGGATTAAATGTTGGTGGATCAATCAAGACGAGGACAGCGGCTCGTATGATTGAAGAAGCAGAAATTTCCGGACAGCTCAATTCTGATACATTGATTGTTGAAGCAACCAGCGGCAATCAAGGAATTGGTTTATCCTTGGTGGCAGCGGTCAAGGGATATAAAGTATGTATCGTTATGCCGGATTCTGTCAGCGAAGAAAGGCGGAAGTTGATTCGTCATTATGGAGCAGAGGTTGTATTGGTGCATGATGATGGAAATATCGGAGAGTGTATTGAAGAGTGTCTTCGTGTAGTAGATCAAATAAAAGAAGAGAGAGGAAATGTATTTGTTCCCCGACAATTTGAGAATAAAGCAAACGTTGCAGTGCATAAAGAAAATACGGCAAAAGAAATTTTGGAGCAAGTTCAAAAACCGATTCATGGATTTTGTTCAGGCATTGGAACCGGAGGAACAATAACCGGAATTGCCGAAGCTTTGAAAGAAGTCTATCCGAATATAGAAGTTTGGGCAGTAGAACCGGAAAATGCAGCAATCCTTTCCAATAAAGAAATCAAGACTCATATTCAAATGGGAATCGGAGATGGGATTATACCTGATATCCTCAATCAAGAGATTATTGATGAGTGCTGCATGATTTCTGATGAAGAGGCAGTTGCGACTGCACGAGAACTTGCCTTAAAAGAAGGAATTCTCTGTGGAATATCAAGCGGAACGAATGTTGCGGCAGCAAGAAAGTTGGCTAAAAAGCTTGGTAAAGGAAAGACTGTCGTAACAATCCTTCCGGATACAGCAGAAAGATATTTTTCTACCCCATTATTTGAAGAATAAAAAAACATAGATTTAACTCTATGTTTTTATTTGGTGTTTATTTAGTGATAGTAGGTGACTTTTTCAGGGTCATAACGATTATTTGGTTCTTTTACTTCATCAGGATAGCCGATTGCCACAATGGCAACAGGATAGAAATTATCAGGTAAATTTAGAAGTTGCTTTGTTTTAGATACGCGATCCTCATTATCGGCAAGTCCGCACCAACAACAACCGAGCTCAAGTTCCACTGCACAGAGTAACATGTTTTCAATAGCTGCTGCACAATCGACACAGATGTACTCTTTTGATGGTGTTACATGAAGATCTCCTGAAACGACAATGGCATAAGAGGCATCTTTTACCATAGAAGTATAAGGGGATACCTCTGTTGCAAAACGAGTTAAAAGCTCTTTGTCGGAAATGACCGCAAATCGCCATTCTTGTCTGTTCTTTGCGGTTGGGGCATTCATTGCAGCTTTGAGTAAAGAAATGATTTTTTCTTCTTCAACAGGTTGGTTTAAATATTTACGAATGGATCTTCTTTTATTTATTATATCGATCATAAGTTTTCCTCCTGTGAATATTATATCAAACAATTCAAAATTTGCGTGAATTTAATGAAAAAATTCTATTTTCGTGCTAATATTAATAAGGAAATGAGGAGGAAAAAATATGAGTAAAAAACCCGTAGTTTTAGTTGTAATGGATGGTGTCGGGATGACTGAAAAAGATAACGGAAATGCTGTCATGCATGCATATACACCTAATTTGGATAACTACTTGGAAAATTATCCGCATACAGTAATCAAGGCTCACGGAAGTGCGGTAGGATTGCCTACGGATGATGATATGGGAAATTCAGAAGTAGGACATAATGCTTTAGGATGTGGACAGATTTACAGTCAAGGGGCTAAATTGGTAAATGAATCCATTGATTCTAAATCAATTTATGATTCTGAAACGTGGAAAGAACTTGTTAAAAATGCAGAAGGACATACATTACACTTTTTAGGTCTATTGTCTGATGGGAATGTACACAGTCACATTCGTCATTTGTTGGCGATGCTGACAGAAGCGAAAGAAGAAGGGGTAAAAAATGTTCGTATCCATGTATTGATGGATGGAAGAGATGTACCGGAAACATCCGGATTGATTTATATTGATCAGTTGGAAGAGAAACTTGCAGAATTAAATGATGAAAATTTCTGTGCGAAGATTGCCAGTGGTGGTGGACGTATGCAAATTACAATGGACCGCTATGAAGCTGACTGGGCAATGGTTGAAAGAGGATGGAAGATTCATGTATTAGGTGAAGGTAGACAATTCACTTCTGCAAAAGAAGCGATTGAAACCTATCGTGCTGAGCTAGGTGTGAATGATCAAAATCTTCCTGGATTCGTTATTGCGGAAGAGGGTAAACCGGTTGGAACAATTGAAGACGGAGACAGCGTTATTCTATTTAACTTCCGTGGAGACCGTGCATTAGAAATTTCACGTGCATTTGAAACTGAAAACTTCGATAAATTCGATCGTGTTCGTTTCCCACATGTAACCTATGCGGGAATGTTGCAATATGATGGAGATTTGAAGATTCCAACAAAATATTTGGTAAGCCCTCCGCATATTACAAATACGATGTCAGAGTACTTCGTATCAAAAGGATTAAGACAATATGCGATTTCTGAAACACAGAAGTTTGGACATGTTACGTATTTCTGGAATGGAAACAGAAGTGAAAAATTCTCAGAAGAATTGGAAACTTGGGTGGAAGTTCAATCCGATGTTGTTCCATTCGATGAGCGTCCATGGATGAAAGCCGCTGAGGTAACAGATGAATTGGTTGCAGCACTTGAAGCAAATGAATATGATTTCTATCGTGTAAATTTCCCTAACGGAGATATGGTTGGACATACAGGAAATTATGAGGCAACAATTATCGGTGTAGAAACAGTTGATTTGTGCTTAAAGAGAATCAAAGATGCATGTGATAAGATCGGTGCAATTTTATTGGTTACTGCCGATCACGGAAATGCCGATGAAATGCTTGAAAAGAAAAAGAAACCAACTGATCCAAATAAACCTAAGACCTCTCACACATTGAATAAAGTTCCATTTATCATCATCAATGCAGATGTTCAAATGAAAGAAGGAGAGTTCGGTTTAAGTAATGTTGCAGCAACAGTTGCAGAGTTACTTGGTGTTGAAGTTCCTTCTTGTTGGAATGAAAGCTTAATTACAAAATAAGAGAATCAACATTAATGTAAACTCAACTCCATGTTTTTGGCTTGGGATTGAGATAATCAATCGATATATATAAAAAAGGGCTTCAATAGAAGCTCTTTTTGCAATCCTAATAATTAATTTTTATAGTTTTTATTTCTTAATATATTCAATTAATTTATTAAATGTAGCACTATGTTCTAAGTGAATTGTTAATGGGATACCAAGAATAAAGCATGCAGCAAATTCTCCGATTCCTACTTGTGCTCCCATTAAAAACCATCCTGAAATCAAAGTATCAGGGAAAAGCAACCAAGCTAATTCAAGACCAATTATAACAGCATTGAATAAAACCGGCATCAAAGCGGATAAGAATGGAATATTTTTGATTCGAATATTTCGCAGTTGATAGGTTGACATTGCAGCCAATAAAGTCGCTGCGGTTCCAAAGAAGATGTCGATAATTCCAATACCGTTTAAACCATAAAGAACTCCGACAAGGTTCGCAATAAAGCAGCCTAATGTGACTCCCCAAATTGCACTTGGAAACAGAATCGGAAGCAAGGTTAATGCTTCGGAAATTCTGATTTGAATTTCCCTAAAAGAAAGAGGGGCGAGAGCTAAGGTCAATGCCGCATAAATCGCAGCAATCATCGAAATGATACATAGCTCAACTAATTTTTTGTTTCTCATTCGTAATAAATTCCTTTCGTGTTTTGTTTAATCGGTCAGGGGATTGCGACTGACCGTGTTTCCTTTAGAAACAGATACCATTATACATCCATTTTCAATGATTTCAAGAGTTTAATTTTTAATCAGGTATAAAAATATAAGAAGAACATTCTTAAGATTATATTACGACTTTACTTTTCAAAAAAAAGTATGTTGAAATCATAAGTGAAATAGGTTATACTGATAATGCAATTTAGAATGGAGGAAGAAATTGTGAAAAAGTTAATGATGATTGCAGCAGCATTGCTATTAGTTGTTTCTGCCGCAGCATGTGGATCAAAAGACAAAGATAGCGAAAGCGAAGTAAAAGATGATGCAAAATACACAGACGGTACATTTGAAGGAACTTCTACAGAAAATGGTTTCCACGGAGCACCTCTTAATGTTACTGTAACTGTTGCTGATGGAAAGATCACAGCTGTTGAAGTTGGTGAAAACGAAGAAACAGAGGCTATCGGTGGCGCTGCTATGGAAACTCTTTCAGGCAAAGTTGTTGAAGCTCAAGGAACAGAAGGCGTTGATGCAGTTGCAGGTGCAACTTACAGCTCTAATGCATTCTTGGAAGCAGTTAATGATGCTTTGACAAAGGCTGCTAAATAAGTTTAGTTTCATTTTAAATTAAAAAGTCATTTCTGAAATTCAGATATGACTTTTTTAATTATTATCTTTTTCCATGACATAATTAACAAGGAGTATACCTTTACGAATGACTTCTTGTTTTTTTACGACATGATAACCTCTTTTCTCAAAAAAGGGCTTTGCGGTAATTGAAGCATGGGTTGTAATCTTACCGGTGATAGATTTTTCTAATTCATTGCAGAGTGCCGTGGCGATTCCATGTTTTTGATAATCTTTGTGAACATACAATCTGTCTAAATATCCACTGGAATCGATATCTCCAAATCCGACAAGAATATCATTTTCTATGGCAACAATACTGTAATGATTCAAAAAGGATTGATTCCATTGACTTATATCTATTGATTTAGATGCCCAAGCATCTAATTGCGTTTTTGTATAATCTTGAGCATTAATTGTATGAACGGTGTTATAAAAAAGATCAACGATTTCATTACAATCATCCGGGCAATAATTACGTATTTTCATTTATACAATCTCCATTTTGTTAACAGAAAAAATTTTAACATATCAACAATTATTTTTCTATATATTGTTATTTGATTTTAAAAGATAAAACAATTGATAAGGCAAAGTCACGCTTTGTTTTTTTATGGGATTAATTAAAGATAAATGAACTAATTTGTAAGATTTCTGTGTAAATTACGAATATATTTTAATAAGAGGAAGTATAAATGTTAAGATATAGAATATAAATTTATATATAACAATTGTGATAATCATTATTATGAATAATAAATTATTGATATTTAGAACAAAAGAATTAAAAATGAACTAAAAAGATTGAAAAATAATAAAAAATAGTTGATACTATAAGTAATATTATAGAGTTTATAGCACGAGTGGTGCGGGAGGAGAAAATGAGAATATTAATCATACGACATGCGGAACCGGATTATGCTCATGATTCATTGACTGAGAACGGAATTTTAGAGGCAAAGGCATTAGCAGAATACTCAGAAAAGTTAAATATTGATGATTGCTATGTTTCTCCTCTTGGTCGTGCTCAAAAGACAGCTTCTTATACTTTGGAAAAGTTGGGGAAAAAAGCGGAAACAAAGGAATGGTTACAAGAATTTATTTCTTATGTGGATTTGAGTAAATATAAGGATATAGAAGAAGCATACCATAAACAGGTAGAGGAAGAGGAACTTAAACATCGTCATGCAGTATGGGATATTGTTCCATCTTATTTTTACAAGCATCCTGAGTATTTAGAATGGAAAGGATGGCGTGAAGCCGATATCGTGCGTTACTCAGATACTGCTGAACGTTATGATCAAGTAACACAAGAATTGGATAAACTTTTAGAAACATATGGATATAAAAGAGAAAATAATCATTATGTGGTTGAAAAAGCAAGTGAGAAGACAATTGCTTTGTTCTGTCATTTAGGAGTTGGATTCGTACTTCTTTCTCACTTATTGAATATTTCTCCGTTTGCTTTATGGCAAGGATGTTGTATGCTTCCATCAGCAGTAACGGAAATTGTAACAGAAGAAAGAGAGGAAGGAATTGCAAGTTTTAGAATGCTTCATATGGGTGATACATCTCATTTAGCGCTTGCATACATCAAGCCTTCGTTCTTTGGACGTTATTGCGAAACATTTGATAGTCCAGAGAAGCACTAATTAAAAATATTGTTCAAATATGTGAATGAAAAGAAATTAAGAGAAAAAGTAATTGATTTCTTGGATAACGACATTAAAAATATTGCGTTTATCTAAAGAATTATTTATAATGAAAAATTATCTTTTAGAAATATAAATTCTTATTGAACCATTCGACAAGAATAGAAAAATCATATAAAAGATAAATAAAGCTTAAAGTAAGATTTTGAATATAAATCATTTTAAAGAATTCTTTTATAAATTAAAATAATTGACATAATATAGATAGATTTTTATAAAAAAATTAAAAAAAATTTGATTCTTGACAGAATCAGCTAGATTTCGACAAAGAGATACTCTTACAATGTAAACATAATAAATCAGGAAGAGAGGTAATTATTGTGAAAGGTCCAGGAATTAAAACTTATATTTCAGAGTTAGAAAAGAAAAAACAAGAAGCAGCAAATCAAGGCTTAGAATTTATTGAACTTTCATCAAAGGAGATTCATGCTGAGATTTCACCGAATCATGCTACGATGCCAACATGTTGTCAAGCAATGTACAAACTTTTATTAGAGGGAGACGAAATCATTCGTAAACCAAAAGGACAGACCGGGTTTGGATCACGCCTTGTCGTGAGATACAAATTAAATGATATGAATGAGAGAAATCCGATGTTCCCGGCAAAGAAAAGAGGAAGACCGGCAAAAAGTGAAGAAGAAAAGAGAGTAAGTCGTTTGATGAAAACAAATCGATCCACTCAAGATTTGGTTAATGTGATTAATGCATGGTTGAATGAGCGTGGTTGGGAAACGACAATTAATGACAATAAAATTGAGGCAACTCAAAATGGATTCAAGTGGATCATTGATGTGCACGGATCTAAAAGAGGTAGAAAGCAACCTTTGCCGGTAAAGCTAAATGCTATCTTAAATGAAATTAATGATGAAAATGCTCATTACAGTGTTGCGTTTAATGATTCAACTCAATATCGTAAACAATGGAGCGAGGTTCCGAAGGTTCTTAAAACTCGTTTAAATGTCAGTGTTATTTTGGCAGATAAGAGCGGTAAGATTCAAGAAGTAAAATAGCAAAATAAAAGTACAGATAAAAATAAAAATCTGTACTTTTTCATTTGAATTAATCTAGATCTTCTTGACTGAATTCTTTATCAACAAAAAATGCTCCTAAAAATTCGCAAGGGATTTTACCTTTTCCGAGTTCACTGATTTCTTTTGGGATATCCGTTTTTTCAGTTTGAAAAATATAAGACACTTTTTCTTCATAGCATTTATCAAGAATCTCTGCTTTTTCTTTTAAGAAATAATCGATTCTTCCGATTAAATCATATTCAAAGGTAATCTGATATCGATAAACAGTGACCGTTTTTAATTTCGGCGCAATTTTTAAAGTTTCCGATACACTTTTTGAAAATGCTCGAATCAATCCGCCTGCTCCTAATTTAATACCACCGAAATATCGTACTGTGACAGCACAAATGTTTTGAACATGACTGTTTTTTAAGCATTCTAACATTGGGACACCGGCTGTGCCACTAGGCTCTCCTCCATCATTAGAACGCTGTAATTCATTATTTTCTCCGGCAATATATGCATATGCAATCGTTGATGCATCCGGATGAAGTTTCCGAATAGAGAGAATATAATCTTTTGCCGATTGTTCATTATCAATCCGATTAACATAACAGATAAATCGACTCTTATTGATCACAATTTCATGAGAAGTTTCATTTTTTAGATGCATGATTTAAACCTCCGTATTCATTTTATAATAGAATGATTATATAAAAAAGAGTTTTTATTATTTTTTAATAGAAAAAGGTAAAGAAACAAATAGGATAACTAAAAAAATGTATAAGTTAAAGGATAAATCAGATATAAAAATAATGAGAATCTTTATCGTTATTTATAATAAAATAGGAAGAATATTAGAATAATTTCTTTGATTTGAAAATTAAAAACAGGTAATCCTATATATGAAGAACAGAGGATAGCTTAATTTAATTGTTGTATGGGGTTTAAATCAAAATAAGTGAAGCTCATGCAAAATTTTTCAGAGAAACTGTATAAATTATTCATAAAAGTGAGAAGATTTTGCAAATATTGGATAAAACAGTTGTGAATGCTCTTTAAAATCTGTTCGGATACAAGTATAATAAAGATTAAATATAAGGAGGAAATTTGAATGATCATTCAAAGTAAAAGAGTCTGGGTTTCCAGTCAATTTATGGAAGCACAGGTTGAAATCAACGACGGGAAGATTTGTGCTATCTACCCATATGGAAGCAAAGAAGTAGATAAAGATTATGGAGAAGATAGAATTATTCCGGGAATTATCGATGTTCACTGTCATGGTGGATGGGGATTTGATACAAATGATGCGAATCCGGAAGGATTACGCAATTGGTGCAAAGAGTTAGTTAAAGAAGGAATTACAGGTTTCTGTCCAACAACTGTTACACAGAGTGAGACAGTTTTGACAAATGCATTGAAGAATGTTGCCAATGTGGTCGAAGAAGGATATGAAGGCGCTGAAATTTTAGGTGTTCATTTTGAAGGACCTTATCTAAATGTTTTGAATAAAGGAGCTCAACCGGAACAATATTGCGTTACTCCGAATTTAGAGCAATTTAAGAAATACCAAGAAGCAGCTAAAGGTTTGATTAAAGTTATGACAATGGCTTGTGAGTTAGATCCAAATCATGAACTTACTCGTTATGCTTCCGAAAACGGTGTTGTTGTATCAATCGGACACTCTCATGCAACATATGCGGAAGCAATGCTTGCTATCGCTAATGGTGCAACAAGTATGACTCATGTATTTAACGGTATGACCGCTTTGACACACCGTGAGGCTAATTTGGCTGGTGCAGCAATGAGATGCAGAGATACTTATGGTGAAATTATTTGTGATGGAAACCATGTTAACTGGGAAGCAATGAATATTTTTATTACTTCTAAGGGAAGAGATTATTGTGTCATGATTGACGATGCTTTATGTGCAAAGGGTTGTGAGCCTGGATATCATGAACTAGGTGGACAACAAATTGAAATCAGAGCAAATGGTTCTGCTTATCTTGCCGGAACAAATACATTGGCAGGCGGAACGCAGAAATTGAACTACGGTATCAAGAATTTAGTAGAAAAGGCATTGATTCCTGTTGACTGGGCAATCAACATGTCAAGTTTGAACCCTGCAAGAATGTTGGGTATTGATGATCATAAAGGAAAAATCTGTGCCGGTTATGATGCTGATATGGTAGTTTTGGCGGATGATTATTCAGTTGTTCAAACATTCTGTGCCGGAAAAGCAATGCTTTAATTTAATCTGATAATTAAGAGAGAGGAAAAATATGAAAATTAAGAGTACTCGAGTGTGGATTGATGAACAGTTCAAAGAAGCTACACTCGAACTTTCAGAGGGGGTTATCGTCAATATTGATGAAAGCAACACACTTAAAGCAGATATCGATTATGGCGATAAGAGAATTTTACCGGGATTAGTAGATATTCATAATCATGGATATAATGGTTATGATGCCAATGATCTGACAAAGGAACAGCTTCAAGAGTGGTGTGACTATTTAACAACGGAAGGTGTAACAAGCTTCCTTGCGACAACAAGTAGTTCCGATACAGAGAAAATGCTTGAATCGATGCATACGATCGGTGACTATATGAAAGAGGAACATCACGGTGCAAAAGTGCTCGGAGTATATTCGGAAGGTCCGCTTATTTCTCATGAATTTAAAGGAGGTCAAAATCCGATTTATTTGAAAAAGCCGACAAGAGCTATGATTGACCAATATCGTGAAGCTTGCCAAGGGCAATTGAAATATGTTTGTATTGCCCCGGAATGTGATGAAAATCATGAAGCTATCAAAGCTTGTGTTGAATATGGAATTCCGGTTGCGTTAGGTCATACAGCGGCAACCTATGATGAGTGCTCAAAAGCACTTGCGGATGGAGCGGTGGCCTTTACTCATACATTTAATGGGATGAAAGGACTTCATCATCGTGAAGCCGGTGTGGTCGGAGCAGCTATGAATCATCCTACAGCTTACTGTGAGTTGATTGGGGATGGAGTTCATGTCAGTTATCCTGCTTGCTCTATCCTTGCTCAAATCAAAGGGAAAGATAAATTGATTTTGGTTACGGATTCAGTTAAAACGAAAGGCTTGAAAGCCGGAGTTTATATGAAACAAGGTAGAGCGGTAACCGTTGATGAAGAAGGATATGCACGCTTGGAAAACGGAACATTGACCGGAAGTGGAAATAAAATGAATGTTCTTTTGAAAAAGATGATTGAAATTGTTAAAGCAGATCCTGTTACAGTCATCAATGCAGCAACGTGCAATCCACTAAAACTTTTAAATTTAGATCTTCGTAAAGGTTATATCAAAAAAGGTTATGATGCAGATTTGTGTGTGTTAAATGATGACTATACTGTTGCTCAAACTTGGATCAATGGAGAGGAAATGCTTTAATGAGTTCTAATATTAAAGCAGTATTCTTCGATGTTGATGGTACGACTTATCAACATAACATTCATGCAGTACCAAATTCAACAATGGAAGCTCTTCGCAAGTTGAAAGAAAAAGGAATCAAACTTGCAATTTGCACAAGCCGTGCTGAGGGAGAAATGATTCATCTTCCAAAAGAATATCTTGAAATGATGGATGCCATTATCAGCAGTGGTGGCGCTTTGACAAAAGTCAACGGAGAAATCCTAGAAGAGCATGAAATTGATAAAACAGATGCTGAAACTTTAATGCAATACTGTGATGAGCATCATATTACCTGTCGCTGGGCAGATGATGAAGGTGCCTGTTCTTTTGATCACTGGCATCAAAAAGAAGAGGAAGACTTATTCTATTATTTGTATTTGATGGTTCCGAATGAACAATCCTACCAGAATGAAAGATTGATTCATTTGTTATTCTATCCGAATGATGAACAGTTTGAAGAAATCTGTAGTTTACTCCACAATTCTCATTTGATTAAATTGAGAAAGTCATGTGAATGTACTGCGTTAAATGTTCATAAAGCTTCAGGACTTCGTCGTTTGGCAGAACATTGGGGAATTTCCATTGAAGACACAATGGCTTTTGGAGATGGTACGAATGATCTACCAATGCTGAAAGAGGCAGGTATTGGCGTAGCAATGGGAAATGCTTATGCTGATGCTGTAAGGGAAGCAGCAGATTATATCACAACTTCAATTGAAGAAGATGGAGTTTATAATGCATTGGTGCATTATGGTATAATTGATTAATTGAATTTTAAAGACTGTCACTTTGTAGTATAATAAAGTGGCAGTTTTTATATACGCTGTTAATAATTGAGGTTGGATATGGAAGATAAAATAAGTATCAAAAGAATCGATACATATAAGGATAAAAGATTCACACAGAAAATACTCAATCAACATGGTTGTTTTTTGGTTAACGATATTCCGGTAGAGATTGAGATTATTTCAGAATTTGAAGCGATTATTCATGGAGTTGACTCCATGTTTTATTCTGAGTTGATTGAAGAATTTAGATTTTATACACCTCATATCACATGTTTTTATGATGAGAAGGGGTATAAAATAAAGGAATATTCACGAAATCAGATCATTACATTGAAATTAAATGACATACAACCATCACAATTTTATGTTGATGAGGATAAAGTGGCTGCAATTGACAAGTTTATTCAAAAGCCGGAGGATATCATCATTCCTGTTTTACCATATAAGGAAAGATATATTTCACTTGATGGACACACAAGATTGTATTATGCGGTTTCAATGGGGTGGGATCATATTCGAGCTGTAATCGATTCTTCAAATGAATGGGTATATAAATTTGCCGATGAAGCAATTAAACGGGGTATCACAGTACCAAGTGATTTAATTCTTGTCGATCACGATGAATATGAAGAAAAGTGGAATCAATTCTGTGATGATTTTTTTAAGGAATTTGAGTAAAGATATAAAGAAAAAATCACTTCTTTGCATAGACTAAGATTTGTTATAATTCGATATAAATAATACTTTTTAAATATGCATAAAAAATTACACTCAATTATAAGAGTATCAGAAAATAATTTGAAAGTTTTATTTTTCGGAATATTTAATAAAAAAAGTTTTGAAATAAAAGATTTATACAAGATTTATACAAATAATTATTATTCATATCTATTCTCGAAAATTGAGAAAATATGAAATTCTCAGTTTTTGAGAATTATTTTAGTACAAAAAATGTAAATAATTATATAAAAGCTTAAAAATAATACAAATATTTCTTGTGCTAATACCAGACCTTTAAATCATAATTAATACTATGATAAGGATTAATTTGAAAAGCACTAGAATTATAGATCATTATATGTTTCTATCCTATTTCTGTTTAATAATAAAAAATTGTATTCATCATATTTTTTATTCATTACAAGAAAAATAATCAATACTTTGCTAAGGTTATAACAAATGATAAAACGTGAAATCATGCAATATATTCTCTCTTCTTATATAATAACATAGAGAAAAATAAAAAGATAGAACTATCTTATAATCGCTGTGATGGCTATAATATAGTTAAGAAAAAGTATAGATAAACAATAATAGATAAAGACCAATACACAATTATAATTTTGAGACAAAGTTTTGTTATATATAACACATTAGATTAGTTTTTAGAACATGTAGAATTTAGATTATTAGATTAAAGCTCTGCATTAAAGTATTATAATAGAAAGGGGAAAATGATATAAAACTATATCATTGAGTTAGTGCAATGATTGGTAGGTATAAAAACGGAGATAGTCTTCGATAAATTAAATTAATTATCAATAATTGAGAAAAGAAAGAATTCTCAGAAAATGAGAAATTTAGTTCTAAATATATTCGTACCTAATTTTTTGACAGTTCACATCAAGAATATAGACAGTAAAAAATAGCTGTTATAACACAATGAACAGATCAATCTCAAAAATAATGAAAGGAGGATTTTTGACTATCAATTATATAGGTAAATTTTCTAAGATAATGTTATCAATCTCTTGTATGTTTCTATTTATTAGTTTACTGGGTGGCTGCACAAAATTGTCTGAGAATACAGAGATAAGTAGTGAAGAAACATCTATAGAAGAATTATCCGAAGTAGTTGAAGAAGTTGAAAGCTGGGAAAGTTGTTATGCCATTATGGAAACATCATACGGACTGGAACCATTTTTAAATTGTCGTATAAAAATACCGGAAAGAGACTTTATGGCAATAGTTGGAACAATTATTGAACCTGAGATTGCAGATGGAAAATATCACTATACTTATCAAGAGAGTGGATTTGAAATGATTTTGGATTATCCTTTTACAGAGCATATCTATGTTATTGAAAGAATTCTTCCGGATAATCGACCAGAAGGAATGATTTATGCATATGAAAATACAGGTAAAGATATATATTTGGAAAGTATCTTTTACTTTCATTTAATGAGTAAAGAAGAGGTTGAAAAAGAATTAAATGAAGATCCTTGCTGGATTAATGTGATTACTCAAATTAATGAAGATGCATTCTTGGTTTCAGAAAGAACGTTATCATATGGCGGAACAGAAAATATGATGAATCTATTAAAAGAAAATCTTGTAACCTATGATACGTTAGATGAGTTTTTAGAACATGCAGAATTTAGATTATTAGATTAAAGCTCTATGTTAAAGTATTATAATAGAAAGGGGAAAATGATATAAACCCATATCACTGAATGAATACAATGATTGGAAGGTATAAGAATGGAGATAATCTTCGATAAATTGAATTAATTATCAATTTAAAAGGAGGGCTATGATGAAAAAGATAATTATAAAGAGTATTGCATTTGTTATGTTAATTTCTTGTTTTTTCTCAAATACTGTACTCGCAAAAGAAATTGAGCAAAATGATTATGTTGAAATGGCAAAAATAATTGCTCTACAGTATTATGAAGAAATAAAAGGAACGCTCGAAAATAATGATTTAGAAATTATCAAAGCTAAAGAAATTTACAATTTTGATGATTCATTAAGAGGATTTGTTTTCTTGATGGAAGATAACTCCGGAAATCAAGGATATATCAACGTGTCTTCGTTACATGGAGAAAATCGAGTTGTAGAAGCTAGTTTTGAATATTATCCGGAAATTTTTAAAATGGAAGATAAATTATATTATAATGGATATTTTGCTTATTATGTAAAAAGAGGTGTGCATTTTGTTGATGAAACAGGTAAAGAGGTTCAAATATCTGAGCCTAATTCTACTTTATATGAAAAATTCAATACTTCCAATGTTGTATCGCCACATGTTCAAATACAAGGAGATTTCTATTATTATAAGTTAACAGGAAGTATGCCGGTAATTTTACAAGGAGTTTCCGGAAAATGCGTGCCAACTTCAGTTGCAATGCTATTAAGTTATTATAAAGCTGAAAGAGGATTTACGGATTTAGTAAGTTCTAGTGGAACAACATTGAGAGATAATTATTATAATCGTCTGGTATCTTATAAAGGAACAAGTGGCGGATTTGATTTTCCGGATGTTGCTAATACACTGCCATCCTTTGTTGCATCAAATTATTCGGTTTCTGTTTCTTATTACAGATCAATATTAAGTAACTATACATTGACCGATTCTCATATTAATACAGTTATTTCGAATATCAGTGCAAATAAGCCTGTATTAGTTATTGTTGGAAGTGATGGATATGCAAATGACTCTGATAATGTTATTTATAAGCAAAAGACATTACATGCATTAGTAGTAAAAGCGGTTAGAGCACGATATCAAGGAGAAGGGGATAGTTATCTGGTTGCAGTGGATCCGGTTAATGGTAGAACGGTAGATCTTATTTGGAATACTGAAAATTCTATACCAAGAAAATATTATGCAATCTATGGTATTGGATTAGTGACGATTAATAGACGATGAAGAAATATGCAGTAGTTTTTATGGCAATCTTTTTAAGTGGTTGCCATCATACTGAACAAGTAGATTATTCTAAGATACCAATGCTCTATAATAACTATAAGAATGGATATTATGAATATACGGATGAACTTCCCCATATGGATGTTTTGGC
>CATJXY010000060.1 GCA_949744505.1 uncultured Erysipelotrichaceae bacterium
GGATGAACTTCCCCATATGGATGTTTTGGCATATGCATGTGAGGTAGGAGATTTTTTACCAATGTCTAATTATATGAACTGTTATCAGTTGAAAGAGGAGTATCGAAATAATGATAAAATTGAATTCGATTTATCAGCTCTGTACTTAGATGAAGAAGTAGAAGTATGGAAATGTGTTGGGATTGGAGAAAATATATACAATTCACCGGCAAAGCCTATTAAAATAAATATTGAAGAATTCAATGATTTTTTATCATCAATAGAAATAATTCAATATTATCCTGATTTTTTAGAAGTAGATAGGACAACAAGACAAGATACAATAAAAAAGACGATAAGCTATTCCTATACCATTGATAATATTAAATGCAGTATCGATGTTAGCTATTATGACGAATCAGAAAATGGATATTTTTCGGTCTATCAAAGAAATGCTGATTCTTATAGAGGATATGAAAAGATACTGTCACTTAATGCATATGTAAATACTGAAAACTGGGATCATGAATAAGAAGTAATACGATATTTATCATAAGAATACTATAAATTAAAGTAATCCAAAAAGTGTATCAAACTCAGGAAGAGAAATGATGCACTTTTTAAATTTTGATTCGGTTTAGAATATACTTAACTACAAAATTCTCAATTTTTGAGAAAATAGAAAATTCTCAGATAGTGAGAAAAAGTAAAATAATTACTTAAAACTTTGATTAAATTTTAGTGTTTTTAAGAATTTGGTTTGAGAAACAAGAGAATAATTATTTAGCATTCATTAAAAATAAGATTAATTAAAGAAAAATAGGAACTAAGTCCTATTCTCGTTATAAAAAATAATTCTTATTTTTTGAGAATTTTTAATTTTCTCATTATTTGGGATTATTGAGTAAAAAAAGTAGTCCAACCATTTTATTACTTAATGTTGATGTGATATTAAAAAACCTGTCATATTTGTCCGAAATTTTCAGTCAAATATGACAGATTAATTCAAGAAAAATACGTATTTTTATAGTTCAAGTAGGATGAATTCTCGCTAGTTGAGAATTTGTAAATTTCTCATTTTCTAAGAATTCTGCACTTCATGCTTGTTTATGAGTGTAATTAAGTTTTGATGTTTTTTTCTTTTCTTGGATACAATATCGAATAAACTGAGTTTTAATCTCATCTTTGTCAAAAATTCTCCATGGAATGAGAACTCTGTGATTGTTATAATAGAGAACCATGCAACTTTGAAGGCAATAGAACTCATAAATATGCTGAACAATCTCTTGATTTATGAGAAGAGATCCATTTTTTATATCAAAAAGAAATTGATAATCATTATTTATATTTGGCTGAGAGTGAATCATTTTAGTGTTAAAACAGTGGATTTTAGACTTCCAAAATAAGTCAGATCCTTTAATTAACCACAATATAGAAAGCAAGGTTAACACAAATTTTCCAAAGAAAGTGTGAAGATGATTGAAACACTCATATGTTAAAAGCAAGAAGAACGGTACTGTGAAGCAAACTTCAAAGTAATGGAGTTTATATGCTTTTGAACCAATTGATTGAAAGTAAGTAAATTCATTCATTTCATAATTTTGAAGTTGATAGTTTATTTTCAATTTCATCACCTGATTAAAGGGTATGAAATAAGGTGAACATTTAGTACAAAAAAACCGATAAATTTTCATTTATCGGTACATTTAACTATTTATCAAGCGGAGAGAGATAAAATACTTGTTCTCCTTCTTTTGATACAGAATATTTTCCTCTGGCATAGCTTTGAATATAGTCTTCATCATTCAATTTCTCTTTTTGAACAACAAGATAATCATTTTCTTGTTGAACAACTTCCAATTGAGATTTTGCCTCTTCAACCTGTGCTTTTAATGTCAGTGTCGTTTGAATTTCTGAGTAAACACCCACTAGGAATACACAGGAAATGGCAACTGCAATCAAGCTTATAATAATATAAATGGACTTGTTTTTACGACGAGGCTTCTGAACGACGGTGCTTGTTGTTTGATTTTCCATGCTTTTTCCCTCCTTTATATTTTTCACCCAGTATATTAATTATACTGTATAAAGGAGAAAATGCAAGTGAAAAGCGGATGAAAATAGTCTTTACAATTCTCTCGATAGAGCGAAAAAATGGAGTAAAGACAGGATCATAGATAAATTCATAGACAAAAAGACCAATTGCCAAAATAGCCAATAAATACGGATGAGTTCGCCCACCATTAATTTGAAATAGTGCATAAAATAAAGCACACACAAATAAACACATTCCGATAAGATCGACAATAAACTTGTTTATCTTTCTTTTACATAAAATCCATAAACTATTATGGAAGTGAGCAAAAAAACCAAATAACCATCCTGCACCCAAATGGATGACAACAGATTGGATCTGCTCGGGAAGTGTGATCATTTCAACAAGCGAGTAAGGAAGTGTTCCTTTTCATTCCCGGACTTTTTATTTGTCAAATATTGGATTGTTTCAATCAGACCTTTTATACAAACTTCACCACGTTCTGTATCCAATTTTCCTAAAGTTAATTCTTTGCCTTGGACAAGCATCCATCCTTGGCTTGTTTCTAATAAAAATTCATTGGAATCAAAACTATCAATTTGTTTTACTCCGGTCAGATCAAGAATCTTTCTATCTTTTAAAACGAGATTATGATAAGGATTTGCTTCAAATTTTAAAGGATTGCTTACTAATTGTTCACTCATAATTAAACCTCCTATTCACTTCATTGTATGAATAAAAAGCAGGTCTTATTCCAAATAAAAATGATGTTGGTTCAACATCATTTATCTAAGTAAATTACTCACCGAATTTTTCTTCTACAACCGTATACATAAGTGGAGCATCCTCCTTTTTCGCATACTCCCGTGTACTTTCGACCTGCACAGTCAGTCGGCGTTGACCGAAAATAACGGTGATTAGATCTTTTACATTTACTTCACTAGACGGTTTTGCGATTTTCCCGTTTACTAAGATACGGTCATTGTCTGCCAATTCCTTGGCAATGGTTCTTCTTTTTAATATTCTTGATACTTTTAAAAACTTGTCAATTCTCATTTTGTTTCTCCCATAAATCTATTTAAAACTAATGCTCATGTTTTTTTGCGATAAGTCGACTGTAAGCTTGAACGATTTCTTTTTGATTATCAGTACAAAGATGTCCGTCGATAACAACAAAGCTTCCAAACCAATCCCCATAAACATTGATTGGACTGATGAAACCACTGATCTGCCGATCACTTTCTTTTAGAATACGAACATTTTCAAATGAAGCTGCATGATAATTTTTTACTGTATAAAGAAAATCCTTTGTACATTCACCGGAATTTCCGTCACTATCAAATTTTCCATCCTTGCAACATATGCGATCATCATGAATGAAAATCACTTCTTTTTTCAATAAATCTTGTAAAGCCAAGCACATTGTCTCGATATCGCGTTCATCTTCTTTCAGAGCAGAGAATTTTTCAATAACGATTTGATTATTTTCATTAATGAAAAATTCAATCATATCTCCATCTTTCATACGATGAAGACTACGCAATTCCTTGGGAATGACTAATCTTCCCAAATCATCCAGTCTTCTGACTATACCTGTAGCTTTCATACTTATATCTCCTTCATACATCCATACAGGATTATTATGAGCAATTTTTATGAAATTATTCTTTTAGAAGGAATGAAATGTAAGAAACCAAAAGCGATAAGATTTAATCATCCGGGACTTCTTTATTTAAAAATTTGCTTCTTTCCAACATTTCGATTGCGATGAAAAGGCGGTCGTTAATTTTAGGAACAGTTGCGATGATTCGCCCCTGTATATATTTTAGAGAGATATCTTTTGAAATCGTGGTGAAACACTCAAACAAAGCAACACCATCTACATTGGAAGACCATTCGGAAGTAAAAGTAATCTCTAAAGCTCCTTTTATTTCCCTGAATTTTTCAATGCGTTTTTCATTCATTAAAATCTCAAGTTGCTTTTTCTCAAACAGAAGATTCACCGATTTCGGTAGCTTGCCGTATAAATCCACGATTTCTTCTTTTAATTCTAAGAGCGCTGTCTTTGACTTGATCTGATCAATACGCTGATATAATGTGATTTTCTCTAAATCTTGAGGGGCAAACTCTTGCGGAATGTAACCGTCAATCGGTAGCGGAGCAGGGGCAATGATTTCTTTTTCCGGTTTGATGATGCCTTTTTTCTCATCAATAGCTTCTTTTAGCATTTCGATATACATATCGATACCCACGGTATCAATAAATCCGGATTGTTCCGCACCAAGTAAATCACCGGCACCACGAATCGTCAAATCACGCATCGCTATTTTATACCCACTTCCAAGTTGAGTAAACTCTTTGATTGCTTGTAATCTTTTTTCAGCCACTTCACTGAGCTGCTTCTTGGATTTAACCATGAGATAGGCATAAGCTAAACGATCACTTCTGCCAACTCTTCCTTTAATTTGGTAAAGTTGACTTAAACCAAAAGTATCGGCACTTTCGATGAGAATCGTATTTGCGTTAGGAATATCAATACCGGTTTCAATAATCGTTGTACAAATTAATACATTGATTTCATTTTGTACAAAACTTTGCATTACTTCTTCAATCTCATCACGACTCATTTTTCCATGGGCAACAGCTACTTTTGCCTCAGGAAGAGCTTTTTGTATTTGTCTTGCGACATTATATATCTCTAAGGTGTTATTAAATAAATAGAAAACCTGTCCGCCTCTGGCAAGCTCCCGCTGAATTACCTCTTTGATGACACCTTTGTTTTTCTCTAAAACATAAGTTTGAACCGGAAGTCGATTGCTCGGAGGTGTTTCAAGCTGCGATAATTGCCTGATTCCGATCAAAGACATTTGTAAAGTTCTCGGGATCGGAGTGGCAGAAAGAGAGAGAACATCGATTGATTCTTTCATCTCTTTGATTTTTTCTTTATGTTCCACACCGAATCGCTGTTCTTCATCAATAATCAAAAAGCCGAGATCTTTAAATTGAACATCTTTAGATAAAAGTCGGTGTGTTCCGATTAAAATATCCACTTTTCCATCTTTTGTATCTTTTAAGATTTCTTTAACAGAAGCAGGAGGGACAAAACGATTTAGAACTTTGATATTCACTGCATAGTTTTTGAAACGTTCACGAAAGGTCTTATAGTGTTGCGAAGAAAGGATAGTTGTAGGACAGAGATAGGCAACTTGTTTTCCATTTTCTACTGCTTTAAAAGCGGCACGGATTGCAACCTCGGTTTTACCAAAACCCACATCACCGCAGAGCAAGCGATCCATCGGCTTGTTGCTCATCATATCTTTTTTGATTTCTTCGATCGCAACGCTTTGATCCGGAGTCAGCTCATAATCAAACTGTTTCTCAAATTCAATCTGATCTTCACTGTCCTCTTTAAAAGCAAAACCGATACACTTTTCTCTTTGAGAATAAAGTTCGATCAAGCGCTCGGCAATATTATCGACACTTTCTTTAATTTTTGCCTTGGTTTTATTCCATTCATTACTTCCAAGCTTATTTAGCTTTGGAACAACACCTTCTCTTGAAATGAATTTTCTGACTAAGCGGAATTGTTCAAGTGGAACAAATAAACTGTCCTCTCCCTTATAAACGATATGTAGGAAATCTTTGTGTACATTGTTGATGATCTTGGTTTCGATTCCGATGTATTGTCCTACACCATGTTGGCTGTGTACGACATAGTCACCTCGTTCCAGATCCTCATAACTATTGAGAATTTCGGCTTCTTTAAATTTGTTGGCGTAGCGACCGATGCGGATATTTTTATTAAACAATTCTTTTGAAGAATAAAGGATCATTCCCTCTGCTTCACAATCAATTCCTTCATCGAATTCTTTAAATAAAACATTAAAATCATGCAATTCTTCCTCTTCATCAGATAATAAATGATAATGAATATCATAATTAATACATGCTTCTAAGAACTCTTTTGCCTCACTTTCGAGGATGCAACAGAGAACTTTTTTATTTTCAGCCTGCTTTTTTATCATTGGTAAAAGGACAGAGAGGCTCTGTTGACCGACATCCACACTACGAATCAGTGATTCGGCAACAGAGGCAAAGCTATCCAGTTCCTCAATTTGAAGGAGGTTCCTTTTTTTGATACAGTCATGATAATCATGAAAAACTTGGAAATTTGATAAAATTTGTTTTTCACTGATGAGCTCTTGCAAGTATTCAATTGTTTCTTCTAAAAGATGATGAATCTGTTGCGTGATGGAGTCATGAGTGGATTCAATAATTAATGGATTTTTGATATAGTCTAAGATCGTAGCAGCATCGTGTATGTAAGAATAATAAAGGTAATGACGATTTTCTTTTATTTGGTATCGTAACATTTCAAGATCTTGTTCAACCTGACTTTGCAATGTGTTAAATTCTTCCGGTGTACAAGTAAGCTTAGCTTTTTCCAATTTATCCGTACATTTGGTTTGAATTTCTTCAATATCTTTTTCATCAAATAGAATATCAGTTGCCGGAATGATTGTGATTTTATCGATTGTTCGAATTGTACGTTGCGTTGAAATGTTGAAAAATCGAATACTTTCAATTTGATCGTCAAAGAATTCAATACGAATCGGATCATTCTCATTCATGGAATAAATATCCACGATTCCACCACGAATGGCAAAACATAAGGGTTGATCGACACGATTGACAGCTTGGTATCCGGCTTTTACCAGCGTTTCACGCAATTGCTTTATAGAAATACACTGATCGATTTGAAGCGTGATACTTCGAGACGAAAATGTTTCAACGCTTGGAAGCATCCGGATTACAGCCGCGGCATGAGTGATAAGAATTCGAGGATGATTCTCCAATAGGCAAGCCATGGTCTCAATTTTCTTTGCGGTTATTTCCGGACTGGAGGCAATTGCTTCCACCCGGAGGCTTTCCTCAACGGCAAAAAGGGCACAATTTTCTTCTTGTACCAGGTTAGCTATTTTATTATATAAGCGTTGGGCATTGTATAAGTTGTTTTTAATAATTACAAAATTTTGCGGTTGTTTGATATAAGCGGCACTGATTACGCTAGCCTCTTCGCTAAGACTTTGAAAAGAAAGTCCATCCGTTTTATCTAATAAGGCGCAGACGGCAGGGTTGTTTGCCAAAGCGTTTAAAAAGCTTTTCATCGTTTTGCCCCATTATAGCGATTCATCACATTTGAGAAACTCATCGTGATACTGGCAACAGCGGCTTTGGCAGCAGTTTCAACGGCCTGATCGAACTCATCTTTTTGTTCCTCCGGTATTTTTCCTAAAACATAGTCGGGAACCGGAATCAGCTTGTTTTTATCGATACCGACACGAATCCGCCTGATATCTTGAGTGCCAAGCAAATTGATAATGTTTTTCATCCCATTCTGCCCTCCGGCGCTACCGGATTCACGAATTCGTATTTTTCCTACCGGTAAATCTAAGTCATCATGAATGATAAGAAGATCTGATAGATCCAACTTGTAAAATCGAACCGCTTCACTGACTGCGTTCCCGGATAAGTTCATATAGGTTTGCGGTTTCATCAGCATGACGCTTTCTCCATGAACTTTTCCCTCGGCAACAAGCGCATTGAATTTTGTTTTGTTGAAAGATAGTGAGCATTTCTCTGCAACTTTGTCAATGACCATAAAACCGGCATTATGACGAGTTCTTTCGTATTCTTTGCCGGGATTTCCTAATCCAACAATTAATTTCATGAGATCCTCCTTTTTCAAGCGTTTTTAATTTTATCATAGACTGAGTGAAAATACTAATAAATCATTGAAATTCAAGAGAAATTGATTTAATAACATGAGAATTCTTGAAGGAATTGAGAAAAAGAACTAGAATTAAGATACCCTATATATAATAAGGATAGAAACCAGATAAAAAAGGAGGCAACTATGAATCAAAACCCACAACTGGATCTGCATATTCATACACCGTATTCCGATGGAAGTTGGTCAATCGAAAAAATTGTATCAAACAGTCGAAAACCTATTGGAAAGGTGGATTTGGATATGATTGCGATTAGTGATCATAATACATTAAATGGATTACATGAGTTTAAACATGTTCTTGAGAAATTCAATGAAAATCAATCCCATCCATTAATTGGGATTGGGGCAATTGAAATCTCTGCCTCTTATTTGCCCGATACGATGGACCAAGAAATTCATGTGCTTGGGTATTTTCCTTTAAATTCAGATTTTAAAAGTGAACCGTTTTCCTCTTTACAACAATGTATTGAAGCCTATAAGAATTCAAAAAATCGACAATTGGAAATGATTCTTGAAAATATAATTCAAGATGGATATTCAGAATTGAGTGTACAAGAGTTTTATGAATTCGCATATTCAATTTCAGCGGATGGAAATTTGAATAGACCCAGTATTGCCCGATATTTACAGAAGAAAGGATTGGTTCCCTCTGTTTCAGAAGCTTTTGATCGTTTTATCGGGAAAGATTGTAAATATTTTTTAGAATTGGGAAAACCGACTTTAGAGGAAGTGATTCATGCGATCAATAAAGCAAACGGAATTTCTGTTATTGCCCATTTGGGAGAATATCCATTTGATGAAAGGGAAAGAAAGGAATTTTTTAAGTTTTGTAATGATTGTCATATTAGAGGTTATGAATTATTTCATCCGCATAATACAGAAGATATTATTTGTGCTATCTTGAATGAAGCAGAAAAAAATCCTAATTTGATTTTAACACAAGGTTCTGATTTTCATGGATTAGAAGTAAAACCGAATAATCATCTCGGAGAATGTATATCAAAAGATTTGAAAAAGCAATATCAAGCTGTTTTGAATCGAGTAAGTAAAGAAACTGCCGAGCGTTTGGCCAAGCTTGACTCCATTCATTTTAGTGAAGAAATGTGATATAATGATTGCACGATAAATGTGGAGGTAATATATGGCAAAAAACAACCCTTTCAGAGAAAAAAATGCAGGATTGAAATCAAAAAAAGGAATTAAAAATTATGCATGGTTGTCTTCCGTGTTAATTTTATTGGTGACAGTCGTTGCATGTGTAGTTACAAACAACTTTCATCATGCCTTTGCCGGACTTGGTATTTTGTGTATCGATTTAGCAATCGTAGCGGGAATTTTCTATAAAAATACAAAAGATCGTAAAAATCTAGGTTTATTGGTTCTATTGATTATAGTTGCCTGTCTATGTCTGTTTAAATGGTTTTACGGAATTGAGCTTTTATAAAAAAGGATAGATAGTTGAAAGAAGAAACTGTTTAGTTAAATAGTTTCTTTTTATTATGCATAAGAGAGATTAATACTTTGTACCTTAAATTGAATCCTTATTATATAAAATAAGGGAATAAGAAAATAAAAAAACGGTGTAGTACACCGCTTTTAACAATAACATCCTTACGGAAAGATTTTTAATAACTAGTCAAACAAATGATATCCGAAGATATGATTGATTGCTTTAAATGATTGGAAGACGCCGGGACCAACGCCACCTCCGCCACCACCATAAGTCCATCCGAGAACTGCGGACGCATTCGTTCCAACGGCATACAATCCCTCAATAACATTACCGAAGACATCAATTACTTGGGCATCGGTGTTTGTTTTTAATCCACCTTTTGTTCCTAAACTTGCCGGAGCAATCATCCCCACATAATAAGGGGCATAAATTTCACCTAGCGTCTTATTCGTGCCATCATCACTTGGATACATCCCTAATGCCCATGGGTTTGTTCCACGAGTGAAATCAGGGTCTTCATTCGCTGCAACATATCCGTTAAACTTAGCGACTTCCTCTTTTAGATTTTCAGCATTGATTCCATATGCCTCGGCAACCTCATCCAATGTATCAAAACGCTTGATCCATTCCGGTTGAGAATCGCCTCTGTTTGGCCATCCCTGAGTATCCACAACATCCTGAGTGAAAATCAGATAAGCAGGAATATTTGTAAAACTGTGATTGCTTGTGTCAAAATGATAAGCAGCATCCGGATAATTTGAATAGGGAGAAGCTTCATCCATAAATCTTCTGCCGTGCTTGTTGACAAGAATTGTATGAGCTGCGGCACGATAAGATCCAAAATCAAACGCAACATTGTGATCCATGAATGTATCCGGTACGTATTCGTCGATAAATACATTCCCACCTAAGGTATTTTGCATATTGCCTAAGTTTCCACCTAATGCCATACCCATTAAGATACCCTCTCCGGTACATCCCGGAGAAACCATCGATCCAAATAGTGGACCACGCAAATAAGATTTGCACATTTCTTCATTGTAATCAAATCCACCGGCTGCAAGAATAACGGCTTTATTTGCTTTGATATAAAGGCTATTTCCATTTGAATCTTCTGCTTTTACTCCAACAACTCTACCGTCTTCTTTAATAATTTCTTTTGCGGCAGTTGAAGTTAAAATTTCATTTCCGGCAGCTTCTATTTCCGGAACCATATAATTTGGCATAAAGGCACTTGGCTTAACTCTTTCACCGGTTTCACGATCTTTAAAACCGATGGAATGACCTTCCGGTTGACCGAAGTTTACTTTGTCATACTCTCCATATCCTTTCATCACCATAAGTGGATAATTCATTTCATCTTCCATATATTCCATAATTTTATGGAAATTTTTGATATAATCCCATTTCATTTCATCAGTAGAACCATTATAAAGATCACCGGCTTTCAAATAAGCGAATGCCTCCTATTCTGTCCACTCATGACCTAATTCTTCTTTTGCCCAACGATTACATGGTACATATACTTGAGACCCCGAAGTAATGGTTGTACCACCGATGATTCCGTTTTTTTCTAAGACAATACATTTTTCTTTTTTGAAAGAGGCAAAAGTTGCGGCAAATAAGCCTGTTCCCGAACCGATAATTACGACATCTGTTTCTTTATCCCAAGTGATATCAGATTTTTTGTCACCGGATTCAGAAGAAGTCTGATTTGAACATCCTAACAAAGTCCCTAAAGAAGCAGCGGCTAACGCTCCGGCAGATCCTTTAAGGAAATCGCGTCTAGTTAATTTTTTATTCATAATTTTCTCCTTTTTCTAGGATAATCTTAAGATTTTGTTTGCGGTTTGTGAAGTTTTGAATTATTATATAGGTATAAGGTTTAACTTATAACTGAGAGGGTAGGGTATGCCAACTGAAAGACAAATAAATAGCTTCATTGCGATTGCCGAAAGTGGTAGCTTTTTAAAAGCTTCCGAAAAATGCTTCATTACATCGACAGCGATTTTGCAACAGATGAATCTATTGGAAGCAGAACTGGGGTTTACACTGTTTGTTCGATCTCATAAGGGAGCCATGTTAACAGAAGCGGGAGAATATTATTATCATCAGATTAAAAAAGTTCGTGAGCAAATTGAAGTAATCACTCAGACTGCTCGAAATATCGCAAAGAATCAACCGATTCATATTCGGATGGGATATATTACGGGACATGCAGCACAAATGGCAATAGAAGTATCTCAGCAAATATCCATGAAATATCCTCATATCCAATTTGATCTCAAGCAGACTGCATTGAAAGAGGCACTGCAAGAAATAGAGATGAAATTATTGGATTGTTGTTTGATGCCGGAGGTTTCAATTCATGAAAAAATGGAATCAAAAACGGTTCGACAATGCCCGTTGTGGGTAGGATTATCCTCTGATTTAGAGATTGCAAAAAAAGAAAAAATCAAATTATCAGATTTGCAAAATCAAAAAATTATCTTACCGAAAAAAGGAACTTTTTTAAGTACGGATGAAGTAGAAAAAAGGCTTGTATCTCATCAGATTCCTTATACAAAGATTGAAATTACCGATCATATCGAAACGGAAATAGCTTGCATTAAAGAAAAAGCTTGCCGCATTTCTTCTATCTTTGTGGCAGGGTCTAAATTAGTATATCGACCATTGGATGAAGATATTTATTTTAATTTACAACTCATCTATTTGAAAGAAAACAGAAAGTTAATGAAATTTATTCTATAAAATCTAATAAGAAAAGGAATTATAAAAAGAAAAGAGGGAAAACATGGATCAATTTAGTTATGCATGCGGAGTCATGGATGCGTTTAATGAAGTAGTAAAAGCGGGAGTTAAAAAGCTGGCACTCAGTCATCCGTTTATTTGGGATGAAGATTCTGATAAGCTTGTTATTGAAGCAGAAAAAATATCCTCTAAATATGGAAATCATATGATGGTAGAAAAAGAACTTTTAATTACCGATTTATTCCCGTTTTCAAGTAATAAAGGAAAAGTAGTGATTCTTTTTTATCGAGATCCTTATGTATTAGATCAATATCTTGATTTAAAAAAGAAGAAAGAAAAGCTTATTGCACAACAAGAATATAAAGGAGAAAAGCGCAAGCAGATAGCGATTGAATTTGGACGGTTGTTATCATATAGTGATGAAGCTATAATGAGTTATATTGAATCCAATAATGAAAAAGAAGAATAAAAAAATCCTGATAAGCAAGAGTGCCTATCAGGATTTAATTTTAGATTTATTTAGAAGCCAATGTTTTACCGACATTATATCCGAAGACGATACAACGGGTATGAGACAAACAGTTCATGGAATGTGGGTAAGTACCTGTAAACATTGAACCGGATGCGTTACCGATTGCATACAAACCTTCGATTGGTTGGTTTTGATTATTCAATACTTGAGAATCAGCATTGACTTGAAGTCCACCGGATGTAGCCAAGGCTTCAGCCATTTCACGAGTAGCATAGAATGGAGCTGTATCGATTTTGTGCATGTATTGCTTTGGATAACCATAATCGGTATCACCTTCAGCACTGTCGCACATTTCATTCCAACGCTTGATTGTATTGACAAAGTTATCAACAGGAACTCCCATTTTTTCAGCTAATTCTTCAAGAGTATCTGCCGTTAATGCATTAGGACTTGTTGCAGCCCCTGCCCAAACTTCTTTAGGACCATAGCAGCTTGAAGAAGGTGACCACATCTTATCAACTGCTTCAGCAACATTTGCATCAGTAATGAAATAGTCAAATCCTTTATACTGAGTTTGCATTGCGGAAGCTAGATGATCGTAAGTTTCATATTCACCGATAAAACGCTTTCCTTCGCTATTGACACGAACATATGGCATCAATTGCATTGGGTCCAACATTAACGGATGAGGATATTCATCTTCCATAGCACCGATTGCTTTAGCCATTTCATGACCATCACCGGTACAGTTTGTAGCATATGTAAGCCAAGCGAATAATTGCAAGTCACGAGGACGGCAGCACTGTTTTAATTTTTCAAGGTTGTGTTCATATCCACCTGTAGATAGTACAACCCCTTTTGCAGTATTGAAGCGAATATATCCTTCTTCGTTTTTGGCATATGCACCTACAACGTTTCCGTTGTCATCTGTAATCAATTGAACAACCGGTGTATTGTAGTTGACTTCAACACCGCATTCATCCAATTTGCCACAAAGATGTTCTTTCATGGCAGGAATATCTGCAAACGGAATATTGATAGAAGTATTCCAACTGTGATCTCTTGCAGTAACATCATATTGTTCTTTGAAATCAGGGAATTCTACTCCGGAGTAACCGAAGAAAGTTAATGGATATTGATCATCTGTAAATGGCATTTGATCCAACCACCAGTCAACCGCTTCACCATTTGTTTCTACTAATTTACGATAAAGATCTTGGTTTGCACGATAACCGGCCTTGACAAGAGCTTCGTTTAACCATTCTTTTTCATCGAATTTTACTCCATACATTTTATGGATTCGATCGTTTAAACCACCCACTGTCATACTTTGAATGGAGCAACCGGCATTCTTTTCGACAACAATTGTTTTCAATCCTTGTTGAGCGCTGGATAATGCTGCTGCAAATCCGGAAGGTCCAAGACCGCATACTAGAACATCGATATCCTCTGTGCGGACAACTTTGCTTTCATCAATTGGATCCAATTCATAAGCAATGGCACCGTTACCGGCAGCCTTTGGTTCATAATTTTCACTTGGTTCACAAACCGGATAAGCAACTGTTTCTCCATTTGTTGTTGGTTCACAGACACATTCTGATTGATCCGGTGTGGATGTTTCATTTGAGCAGGCACCCAATAATCCGGCAGCAGCTAATCCAACCGCACCGGCAGCCGTACTCTTTAAAAAATCTCTACGAGAAAGTTTTGACATAAATCTTCTCCTCCTTAATAAGTGTATTATAATCTGATAGTTAGTGAATTCACAAACAAAATTTAGTTACTCTTACAACTTTTAGTTGTGATATAAATGAGAGTATGATACTCTTAATTTAGGTGAGAAATGATGGATGCAAAACAATTGAGTTATTTTTTGGCAATTGCTGAAGAGAAAAGCTTTTCTAAAGCTGCAAAAAGGTGTTTTATTTCGCAACAGGCTTTATCCAAAACGGTGATCAATTTAGAGAATGAGTTGAATTGTTCCTTATTTGTAAGGGAAAGTACGGGAGTTGAACTTACAGAACAAGGGCGGAAATTACGGAAACATGCGATTGCTTATTTAAGCTATCACAAGAAAATAATGGATGAAATGATGGAAAAAGAAGAAAATCAAGAGAGAATATTCACCTTGGGATATGCAACCGGAATGTTGCAACAATTTCCGAATGATTTCTTAAGTAAATTCGTTATGAAATATCCGAATATACAATTCAAAGTTGTAAGCTATCCGGATGATTCTTATAATCGCTCTTTGCGAAACTATGAGTTAGATGTATCCTTTTGTTCGATGATTCCCAATCCGCAGACGGTTAAAATTCTTTATCATTTTACCCATAAAGCATTTTTATTGGTGTCAAAAAATCATCCTTTAGCAAAAAAAGAGAAAATATCAATGGAAGACTTAAGAAACTTAGATTTCATTACGATGAATAATGATACGGAACTCAATGAAAATGTAGATGAGGTTTTTAAACAATTCAAATTCAAAAATCAAATCTGTATTTCTCCGTCCGAATATGATTTATGTTATCAAATGTTATTGACAGGGAAATACGCTTCTTTGTATGCAACACATTATAAAGATCCACAACATCAATTGGTAAAGAAAGAAGTGGAAGACTTAGATATTGATTATCATTTTTATTTAATAACACAAGAAGATACAAAGGTAACACCAATCATGCAAGATTTAATAGAAAGTGTAAAGAGAGAAATGGAAAAGGTGCTTTAAATATAGCATATATAATAAGGATGGATTATATAAGGTACTTAGAGAATATAAAGTTATATAGAAGAACGATTCTTTTTTAAATCGTTTTTTAATATATGTGAATTATTTCAATAATGATGAGATTCCCAGATCTTTTATAACCATTTCTCCCATGGAAGATTGATTAAACTTAAGTAGATTTGCCTTATATTTCGTTTCAAAATCTTCAATTCTGTTTTCATCTAATGCGATTCTTGCCAAGAAACACTCACAAAGGTCTAAATACAAGGGGCGCATTGGTTTGGCATAGCGTTTTCTGTTGAATTTACCGATATAAATCTTTTCGAAGACTTCTTGTCCGTGATCGAATTGTTTCTTATAATAATCGACTGTCGCATCAAACAATTCGTAGAACAATTGGTATTTTAAATGAACTTGGTAATCATCAAGAATACTTTTAAATAAGGATATCATTTCAATTTGACCTAATCCGTATAAATGAATGCAACTCAAGAAACAGTAGTAGAAAAAGCTATCTTCATTGGCGCTGATATTGATTTTCATTTGGAATCGATCTCTGTAAATGAGAGGGATGAAATCAAGATCATTCAGACATTTTCCCGCTTCTTCTAAACGATTGTTTTGAATACAGCCATATATTTTTAAAATCAATCCCTTCATTTTGAATTCTTGACTTTTCTCGGATGCAATATATTCATCAATCTTTTTGAAAAAGTCTTCTTCATTATTTAAGCTATCCATACAAGCAATAATTTTTCTGTTTTTAGATACGCGAATAGAACCGCGGATTAAATTATAGGTGATCGTTAAAATCGCTCCTATAACAATGTACATAAACAAACGAGTAAACCAATCCATAAAAATCCTTCTTTCTTGGTTATAAGTGTACAGAATTTTTTATATAAACTCAAGGATAATCCGACAAACAACTGAAATTGTTTTATCTCTTTCATTTTTTAGTGAAATTTTAATAAAGGTTGTTGAAAAGAATTTTGTTTCCATTGACAAAGCGGGGATAGGGAAGGTAAAATTTTGATAAAGAAGGATCAAAGGTAAAAAATATGAAAATCGTTGTTATTGGTGGAGTCGCTGCCGGAACTAAAACCGCAGCAAAAATGAAGCGAGAAGATTGGAAGTCAGAAGTTGTTTTGTATGCAAAAGATAAACAAATTTCTTATGCGGGATGTGGTCTTCCGTATTATGTCGGAGGATTGATTGAGAGTGAGGAGGAGCTGATTGTCAATACACCGAAACAATACAGTGAGTTGACAGGAGTTCGGGTTGAAGTCGGTAAAGAGGCGATTTCTTTGGATGCTCAAAGAAAAGCAATCTTGATTCAAGATGTGGATACTCACTCACAAGAGGAGGTCTTTTATGATCGCCTTGTTTTAGCTACCGGAGCCAGTGCTGTTCAACTAAAAATTGATGGGGCAGAATTAAATGGAATTTTCACTGTGCGTACACCAAAAGATGCGATTCAAATAAAAAATGAAATTTTAAGTCATGATGTAAAAAATGCCGTTGTGATCGGGGGAGGTTTTATCGGATTGGAAATGGCAGAGAATTTGAAGCGACAGGGATGTGCCGTAACGGTACTGGAAGCTGCTTCACAAATCTTGCCTGATGTATTTGATCCGGAAATGGCAGGAATGATCAAAAAAGAAATTCAGAAAAAGGGCATTCGTGTCATGACTTCGACAAAAGCGGAAAAGTTTATCGGAGAAAATCGGGTGAAAGCCGTATTGACCAATACCGGAATGGTTTTGGCAGATTGTGTAATTGTTTCGGTGGGAATCAAACCGAATACAGATTTTTTAAGCACTAGCAAAATTGAAATGGAACGAGGCAGAATCTTAACGGATCCGACTTTTAGAACGAATGTTGAAGATGTGTATGCGGTAGGAGATTGTGCCATGATCCATCACCGTATGACAAAAGCAAGACACTATTCACCAATGGGATCCAGTGCAAATCTTGAAGGAAGAACATTGGCTCAAATATTAAATGGAAAAGAAAAGAGTTATCCGGGAGGTTTGGGAACTTCTATTTTACATTTGCCTGAATTAAATTGCGGACGCACCGGGCTTTCTGAAAAAGAGGCGGTAAAAAACGGATATGATGTGATTACTTCTTTGGTGATTACCAATGATAAAGCGCATTATTATCCTGATTCTTCATTGTTCTTCACGAAAATGATTGCGGATAAGACAACGCATAAACTTTTAGGAGTACAATCTATTGGTTCTGGAAATGTAGATAAGATGATCGATATTGCCGTAACTGGATTAAATATGAATGCTTCTTTGGAAGACTTTGAAAATGCGGATTATGCTTATGCACCTCCGTTTTCAACGGCAATTCATCCGTTTGTTCAATCAGTTTATGTCTTATTGAATAAAATTGAAGGAACAATGAGAAGTATGACACCGCAAGAGTACTTAGATGGAAAGGCAAATGATTATCAAGTATTGGATGTTTCATCCACTCCTTCTATCCGTGGGGCAAGATACATTGATTTAGCTACTTTTGATGGCAATTTGCCGGAATATGAGAAAGATGCAAAGTTGTTGCTTGTATGTAACAGAGGCAGAAGAGCGTATCTTGCACAACGAAGAATGATGCAAGCCGGTTATACAAATACGCTTGTATTAGAAGGATCGACTTTGTTTAATGATGTTCGTGTTAAAAACGTTGTCTTGAAGGTTACGCCGGAAGAAATTACAAAAGTAAAAGCGTGGGGATTCTTACATGATAAGAATACACCGGATTGTTTTAATGGTAGAGTGATTACACGAAACGGTAAGATTACCGCAGAAGAAAGTGCTGTTATTGCTGAGGCGGCAAAGCGATTCGGAAGCGGAGAAATTACGATGACAAGTCGTTTGACTTTAGAAATTCAGAAAGTGCCATTTGACAATATCGAACCGCTTCGTGCATTCTTAGCCGAACATGGTTTGGAAACAGGAGGAACAGGATCGAAAGTGCGTCCGGTTGTTTCATGTAAAGGAACGACTTGCCAGTATGGATTAATTGATACATTCGGTTTATCCGAAGAGATTCATGAGCGTTTCTATCATGGATATAATGATGTTAAATTGCCACATAAATTCAAAATTGCGGTTGGTGGATGTCCGAACAATTGTGTTAAACCGGACTTAAATGATTTGGGAATTATCGGGCAGAGAATTCCTGAAGTGGATTTTGATAAATGTCGTGGATGTAAAGTTTGTCAGATTGAAGCTGCTTGCCCAATTAAAATTGCCCATGTTGAAGATGGTAAAATCAAGATTGATCCAAACGCATGTAACCATTGCGGTCGATGTGTCGGAAAGTGTCCGTTTAAAGCAATTGAACAATCCACTTACGGATATCGTGTCTTTATCGGCGGAAGATGGGGAAAGAAGACGGCAAAGGGTTTACCTTTAAGCAAAGTGTTTACAGATAAAAATGAAGTATTGGATGTTGTGGAAAAATCAATTTTGTTGTTTAGAGAACAAGGAATCACCGGGGAGAGATTTGCGGATACAGTGAATCGACTCGGATTTGAGAATGTTGAAAAACAACTTCTTGAAAATGGTTTGTTAGAGCGTAAAGAGGAAAACTTGGCGGCTCAAGTTCATTTAAAGGGCGGAGCAAAATGCTAAAAACTCGGACAAAAATCTTCTTGTTTCTTTTGTGTGGGTTGCTTTTAATCGGCTGTTCTAAAGGGGATGAAGCAAATAAAGATAATGAGAGTTATTATCGTTTTGTAGACGATGCCGAATTTGAAATCGTATTGAATGAAAAACCTAAAAAGGTTGCAGTGTTGTTTTCTTCGTTTGCGGAAGTGTGGACCATTTCCGGAGGGGAGATTGCGATTACAGTACAGGAAAGTGTCGATCGAGGATTTGCTTCAAGCGAAGTACTTTTAGTCGATGGCGGTGCCGGGAAAACTATCAATCATGAATTGTTGATTGAAGCACAGCCGGATCTTGTTATTTGTTCATTAGATATTGAAGCTCAAAAGGAGACTGCTGACTTATTACATGATGTCGGTATTCCTGCTGCATGTTTTCATGTTGAAACGTTTGATGATTATTTAAGAATGCTTAAGATTTGTACAGAAATAACTGAAAATAAAGAAGCCTATAATCAATATGGAACAGAAATTGAGACAAGCATTGAAGAATTATTAGGAAAAATCGATACGACAAAAGAGAAAGAAAAGATTCTTTTCATACGTTGTGGATCTTCTGCTTCTTCAACCAAAGCGAAGCAGGCAAAAGATCATTTTGCGGCGGCAATGTTAAATGAAATCAATACGTATAATATTGCCGAAAATGCTCCGATACTTTTGGATGGTTTAAGTATTGAGGAAATTTTAATAGAAGATCCGAATTTCATTTTTGTGAGTACCATGGGAAATGAAGAAGCGGCAAAAGAGTATTTTAACTCTGTTTTACAAGATCCGACATGGCAAAGTTTAAGTGCTGTAAAAAATGAACATGTTATTTATTTGCCAAAAGATTTATTTCAATTTAAGCCGAATCAGCGTTGGGATGAAGCCTATAGAATGTTAATTGAGTTAGTTTATGGCAGTAAAGAGTAAGAGTCAAAAAAGAACAGGATGGATCCTGCTTCTTTTAATAATTTTATTGATATTTGTGATGGGGGCAGCACTTTTGTTTGGCTCTGCCGATATGAGTGTTAAAGAGGTGATTGCAGGATTATTCAATCAAGCCGAAAGACGGTATGTTTTGATTGTTCGTAATGTACGTTTACCACGGTTGATTGCCGGATTCTTAGCGGGAATTGGTTTATCTGTCAGTGGGACATTGTTACAAAGTGTCACGCAAAATAAATTAGCCGGCCCCAATATTATCGGTGTTAATGCCGGAGCGGGTCTTATGATGGTGTGTATTTTAAATTTTTTCCCGATGGTCGGGAAATTTTTGCCGATTGTAGCTTTTTTGGGTGCGTTTTTAACAACTCTTTTGATTTTATTTTTGGCAAACAAACTAGGGAGTTCTAAGATTACCGTTATTTTATCCGGAATGGCTTTAACAACAATATTCAGTGCGGCAATTTCTTTTTTCTGTTTGATTAACTCAGATTTAGCTTCGGCTTATGCATCTTTTTCAGTGGGATCGATCAGTCAAGTGCGTCTTGAAAATTTACTTTTGCCGGGAATTATGATTTTGATTGCATTCTTGATTTCTTTGATATTATCAAAGAGAATTGATATTTTATGTTTAGGAGACAGTGTGGCCTCTTCATTGGGGGTGCGAGTTAAACTTTTAAGGACAAGTTGTCTCATCGCTTCTTCTTTGGCTGCTTCCGCAGTTGTTTCTTATGCCGGGCTTTTAGGATTTGTAGGATTGATAGTTCCTCATATTGCCAGAGCACTTGTAGGAGAACGAGTTTTTCCTTGTTTATTGTGCGGTGGAATGGTCGGTTCGATTTTGGTTATTTTAGGGGATACGATCGGTAGGACAATGTTTGCGCCGACGGAAGTACCTGTTGGAATTATGATGGCATTAATCGGTTCTCCATTTTTTCTCTTTCTGTTGTTTAGGAGGAAATACTATGTTTGAAATAATTGACTTATCGGTAACTCTTGGCAAGAAGATGATTTTAGAAAATATCAATCTGCATTTGAAAGAAAAGAAGATTACGGTTCTTCTTGGTAAGAATGGCTCGGGAAAGAGTACTTTAGTGAACTGTTTGAATCAACAAATCCCGTATAACGGGAAAATTCTCTTTAATAAACAGGATTTAAAAGAAATGAAAATAAGAGAACGGGCGAAGCATATCTCTGTGTTGCCACAGACTTTGTCTTGTCCTCATATATCGGTAAAAGAATTGGTCTCAATGGGAAGGTCTCCATATTTGGATCTCACACAGAAATTAAGAGAAGAAGATCAAAGAAGAATTGAAAATGCGATTAAAAAAATTGGAATAGAAGAATTATCCGAAAGAACCTTGGATCAGCTTTCCGGCGGAGAAAGACAAAAATCATTTTTATCTATGATTTTAGCACAAGATACAGAAATGGTTATTTTGGATGAGCCGACAACGTATATGGATATGATTTATGAAGCCGAGTTTCTGAATCTTTTGATAAAACTCAGAGATGAGGAGAATAAGACGATTTTTGTTGTGATGCATAATTTAAATGAGGCAATTCATGTTGCAGATGAACTTGTAATTTTAGATGAAGGGCATGTGTATTTTGAGGGAAGTACTAAAGAAGCTTTGGATAATGAAATATTGGAAAAAGTATTTTCTGTTCAAAGGTATGAGATGGGGAATAGAATCTTTTTTGCGGCAAAAGGATGATTGAAGGTTGAATGAATGGATTCAATCTTTTTATATGGAAATAAATAGAAAGTATTGCACAATGTTTTTCCTTGAACAGAGCAAAGATATCGTTAATAATATAAGAAGAAAGACTTGATTTTAAAAATGCAACTGTCAGTTGACACATTGAATGGGCTAAGTTGGTAGTATGTAATTGAGAAATTTGATAGACTTTCATCACAAATGAGTGAAGGAGGATGCAAAATGATATTTGCAGATAAATTAACACAGCTTCGTAAAAAAAGTGGCTGGTCACAAGAAGATTTAGCGAATCAAATGGGGGTCTCAAGGCAGTCAGTATCTAAATGGGAAGGGGCACAATCAATACCGGATTTGGATAAAATGATAAAACTGTCAAAGATGTTCGGTGTGAGTATTGATTATTTGTTGAAAGATGAAATAGAAGATGCAGGAGAAATTAATTTGGCTGAAGACTATGATGAGAATTTTTATCGAAAAGTTTCGTTAAAAGAAGCGTATGAATTTCTTCAAGTAAAGGAAGCTACGGCAAAACCGATTGCATATGGCGTCTTCTTATGTATTCTTTCACCGATCTGCCTTATGTTGTTAGGGGCAATCAGTGAAACACCAAATAGTCGTATATCTGAAAATGTGGCAGGGGGAATTGGTGTAATTGTGCTCTTGATTTTTGTGGCAATTGCCGTAGCAATTTTTATTTCATGTGGAAGCAAAACATCACGATTTGAGTATTTGGAGAATGAATATTTTGAAACAGAATATGGTGTTACCGGAATGATCAAAGAGATGAAAGAACAGAATAAATCCACTTATACAAGAAATAACATTATAGGAGTGATGATTTGTATTCTATCTGTTATTCCGTTGTTTGCGGCAATCACAATTGATGAAAATAATGAGTTATTCATGGTTGAAATGTTGTGTGTGATGCTTGTTTTAATTGGTATCGGTGTGATTTTCTTTGTGAAGACAGGGGTTATTTGGGAGAGTTATTCTAAGTTATTACAAGAAGGAGAATATTCAAAAAGGAGAAAGGAAAGAAAATCGATTATTTCCGCTATCATTTCTGCATATTGGTTAAGTGTTGTGGCAATTTACTTGGGAATCAGCTTTTTAACGAATCAATGGGAAAGTACATGGATCGTTTATGCGGTAGCAGCAGTATGGTTTCCGGCTATGCTTGCCATCGTCAATGCCTTTTGTGATCGGAAAAAGAAAAATTAAGTTGATA
>CATJXY010000061.1 GCA_949744505.1 uncultured Erysipelotrichaceae bacterium
AATTACCAAATTTTTGAACATAATATTTCACATTATGTGGACCCTCTTCCTCAGGTTCAAGCGGTTCCGTATTAGCCGGTTCATTGTTTGGATCCCAATCGGCTTCTTTAATAAATGCTTCAAAAGCCTCATCGACATCTTTTCCGATTATTAATTGAACTTGATGTGCTTTATTAACATATCCCGATAGCCCAGAAATAGTCTTAAGTTTTTCTTCATCAATCTCTTTTACATGTTTATAATTAACACGAATACTTCTGGTACATCTAAAAACATGGATAAAATTATCTCTTCCCCCTAATCCAGTAACTACTTCTTTTGCAAAAACATCAAAATTATCCATTTTAATTCCTCCCTATCCAAAATCACAAAATATGATCTTTAATAAAATGACCAATTCCATCATGTTCACAATCATATTCTGTTATAATATCTGCTACCGCTTTGGTGCTGTTCCCACCATTAAGCATACAAACACCTAATCCTGCCACTTCTAACATTTGATCGTCATTTTGAGCATCACCAAATGCCACAACCGATTCTAAAGGAATATTATTCATTTCACAAAATGCCTTCAATGCGACTCCTTTATTTACACGCGGATCTTGGAATTCAAACATAATTGGAGCTGTTTTGAAAAATTGGTAATGCTCAGACGGATGTTGCGACGCAACACTCATTCCGTATTCAACCTCTTTTTCATCTTTACATCTAAATAATAACTTGTTATTATCCTTCTCCCACATTTCTTCATCATTTTTTGCAACAATCATCGGTTCCTTATTTCGATAAGATGAACTTAACATACGTTCATCTGACCATCTCACTAAAGTTGAATCTCCACGATACACGTAACTGTTTATACCGGTTGGATTCATAAACTCAATGATTTCTTTGATGTATTCTTTTTTTAATGGATAATATTCCGTATATCGATCATTAACGAAATCCCTCATTTGTCCACCGTTCATCCCGATTAGAACATCAAATTGAAAATCAAATCCCCAATCTTCTGCCCTTTTAGATAAATGATTTCCACAGGGTCTTCCCGAAGCAATTCCTAATAACACACCTTGTTTATGCAATTCTTCCAGCATTTTCTTTGTCAAAGGCATCATCTGTTTATTGAAATTAACAAGCGTTCCATCAATATCAGCGATAACTAATTTTACATCTTTCTTCATAATAACTCCCTTTTTAAACGAATACTAAATATTATCCAACGGATACATTGGTCTCATAACTTGCTTGAATGGAATTGCTGCGGTATTTTGCGGAGTCGGTCCATCCGTTAAACTCATCACATAGAAAGCAGCACCTGCTTTTAATTCCGGGAAAATATATCCTTGTTTTACAACAACACAATCGTATTCCTTCCAATCGTTGATTCCTGCTTTCGTAAATTGTTGTTGACCTTGGTAAGATTTGTGATTATCTGCCACCACAATATCAATATTGGTGTTATTCACATGAACTGTAACACATTTACCAACAACTTTATACAAATCGCTATTTCCTAATGCAACCGGGTTAATGACCTCTCCCTTATATAGCACTGTAACATCCAATTCAACAGGCATACTTAACTCATTAAATCCAATTCCCAATTCAATATGACAGCTTTGTCCGATTTCACATCTTTCCAGTTTATTTTCTGTTTTCGGATCATTAATGGATGCAAACAAAAACTTCTTCTCACTCTTTGAATCCAATACTTGTCTTAAAATTGTTGTATTCCAACCCTTTGCACCGGATGTTGTATTATCTCCCGAATCTGTAATAACACATGGTTTGCCTTTAAATTCCAAAACATCCTGAAGTGCTTTATCCGGAAGAGCGGTATATCCGGTATAATGGAATTCATGTCGCTTATCCCAAACATATTTTGCAAGCTCATCCGCTTTTTTCTCACAATATTCTTGATCCTCTTCCGTAGCCGGAACAACGACAATACCACATCCTGCTTCCGGACAATCATGTCTTAAGTATCCCGGATGCCATGATGCAGACAATACTCTCGGATCTTTCTCCATTTCATCCATAAATTTATTGATGGAGCATACCGGTTCATCTGCCGACACGGATTGTTCACCACCTAAAATAAGTGGAAGTTTACGATAAATCGAATGAATATTTTTCCTATCTTTGATCAAATCACAAATTAACTGCGCCATCTTTCTTCGCGTATCTGTCGCATCAGTATGCGGACTTTCACGATAAGAGCGAATACATTGTGTTGCTTCAACATACTCTTTTGTCAAATTACCATGCGGATCACAGGCAACGGTAATTGGAAGATAAGGTCCAACAATTTCGCGAATAGATTTTAGGATGTGATGATCCCCTGATCCAATTCCACCATCTACATAAGAAGCACCGTGAAGCATCAAATAAATCCCATCTATTTCATTCAAATGCTCCTTTACCGTTTCAACAAAACAAGATTCTATATAATCGAATGTTCGTTTCTTTGTTACTCCTGCTGCACCGGATACTGCATAAACAGCCGGAATAATTTCAACATTCTCCTTTTCAAAAATATCCTTCACATCCATTTTTCGGATTAATTCATCATCAAATTCAATATCATAGCTAGTAATTTCATTTTTTGTTGGGATATTTTCATTAGATTCAGTAATAAATGTCCCAATTAGAACTTTTTTCATATTTTACACCTTCCTTATTATATAAGTGTAACATAACCATAACAAAACTTTGTTTCAACTATTCTTAATAAGTTTTGAGTATATTTTAATTTTTTTGTGATTTTATTTCATAAATCATCATATAACTTGAACTTCTAATTTAAAACACTTATCATCCTATTTATATAGAAGAGGTAAAATATGATTCAAGTATTAATTACAATTTTAGTCGGCATTGTGGGATGGCAAGTTGCAAAATTACTAAAATTACCTGCGCCGGGAATGTTAGGCAGTATGATCTTGGTAGGGATTACCAATATTTTCTTTAATTATGCAACTTTTACAACAAGTATTAAAGTATTCGGAGTCGCATTATCCGGAGCATATATCGGAATTCAAATTGAAAAAAAAGACATTAAGAATTTCAAATATTTGATTAAACCATTGTTAATTCTTCTTATTATGTTAACAATTAATACATTTATTGCCGGTGCATGCATTCATTATTTATGCGATATGGATTGGCTCACAGCACTTTTAAGTTGTGTAGCCGGAGGAGTTACGGATATGAGTATTGTAGCAATGGACATGAATGCAGATGCTTCCATTGTGGCAATGATGCAAACATGTCGATTAATTGGAGTTTTATTGATTTTCCCATATTGGATAACCTTTCTTTGCAAGAAAGAACCGGAAGCAACAGAAGATGATCGATTCAAGCAGTCTATCATTAAAAATCCAACGTTTCTTGATAAATTAATCAAAACAAAAAGAGCTAAAATTATTTTCACTTTAATTATATCTTTCATTAGCGGATATCTTGGTTTATGGAGCGGACTTCCCGCAGCAAGTATGATGGTACCCATGTTTGTCATCATGTTCTTGAATGTGACATCTGATGCATGTCTTGTTCCTAAGTCAGAAAAATTAATTGCACAAATTCTTGCCGGTTCTGTTGTCGGTTGTAGTATCAAAGCGGAAACATTCTCCTCTTTAAATACAACCATTATTCCTGTTATGATACTGCTTATCAGCTATTTTGTGGTCAATTTTTCATTCAGTATTCTATGTAAAAAAAGAAATTACTTGGATATGAAATCTGCTATGTTTGCCAGTGCTCCCGGAGGTGCGACGGATATGACATTAATTGCAGCAGACTTAGGAGCTGATCTAACTAAAATAGCATTAATTCAAGCATTAAGAGCTGCATATGTCGTATCTGTCATGCCTATGTTGATTCTACTTTTTATAAAAGTTTTCGGTAACTAAAAGCATTCTTTTATCTTGAAACATTTTTACAGGTTCGTAAGATATAATGAGTACAAAGGAGTGACATTTATGAAAGTATTATTAGCACATTTTACAAATGAAGCAAACGCAAATGTTCCACATCTATGTCAGTTTGATAGTATGGCACTTTCTTATGGTGAACAATGCATTAATAATATGCATATCCGTGATGTATTTGAAAAAGCCAATATTGAAATGATTCCCGCTTTAATGGCGACAAGTGGAAGTTCAGGTGTGATTGCAAAAGAAGTATTTGATTATATTGAAGCAAAAATCACTCGTGTAATCAAAGAGCACCTTCATGAAATCGATGGAATCTTTCTTGAATTTCATGGCGCAAGTTATGTTGAAGAAATTGGATCGGGAGATCATTATTTATTAAAAAAGATCCGTGAATTGGTCGGTCCTTATCTTCCGATTGCAATCGTTTGTGATCCACACGGTAATTTGACAAAAGAGTATGTTGAAGCAACACAATGTATTCGCTCTTATCGTGAAAGTCCGCATACTGATGCAATTGCATCTGATATACGTGTTGCCGAAGAACTGATTAATATCATGAAAAAGCCTGTAAATATTCATTCTATTTATCGCAAACTTCCACTTATTTTAGGTGGTGAACAATCCGTATCGGCAGATGAACCGGTATGCTCCATCAATAAATTTATGGATGAAATGGAAAAAGATCCACGAGTTCGAAGTGCTTCTTGGCATGTTGGATATATCCGCCACGATTGCCCAGAAGCCGGATGTGGTATTGTCGTTGTTCCGGTTACGGAAGAGGATCAAGAATATTGTGAGAAAAAAGCGGATGAACTTGCAAAATATGTTTGGGATAAGCGACATGAATTCCATTATACCGGATATACCGCTCTTCCGGATCAGGCTTTAAAAGAAGCTCTTGAATTTGATGGAAAGCCTGTATTTATGACTGATAGCGGAGATAATTCAACAAGCGGATCCACAGGTTGGAATACATATGTTCTAAGACAATTTCTTAATGTAGATAAACTACAAAAAGAGGTTTTATTTGCATCAATCTGCGATCCAAAATCATTTGATTTCTTAAGCAAAAAGAATATAAATGATGAATGTGAAATCGCTTTGGGTATGAACTATGATGAGCTATCCAAAAGTGTTAATTTGAAAGTAAAAGTCATCGCAAAAGGTGGAATCAAAGGATTCATGATGTTTGATCATAATAAAGTATATGCAGAAACTATCAGTGTAAAAATTGTTGGAAAACCTATCACAATCATTGTTGCACAAAATCCATATACATTATGTGAAAAACATCAGTATGAAGAAGCCGGATTAAATTGGGATGATTATGACATCATTGTTGTAAAACAAGGATATATTTTCCCGGAATTAAAAGAAAAAGGAAAACTATCCATCATGTCTCTTACAAACGGTGCAACCTTGCAGGACACAGCACGTCTGCCATTTAAATTAATTTGCAGACCTATGTTTCCAATAGATAATATTTAAAAGAAAGGATCAATCATATGAAAGTATTAATTGGTACATTTGTAACAGAATCAAATGCAAACGTTCCTAATAAAGCAACGATTGCAAACTATGACATCGCTTTTGGGGATGATTTAATTCGTAAGATGGGGGTTAAAGATATCTATGATGAAGCACAAATCGAAATCATCCCTTCTATTTATGCAGATGCAGGTGGAAACGGTGTTGTTTCAAAAAATGCTTTTGATTATATCGAAAGTTGTTTTATCAAATCAGTCAAAGAACACTTGAATGAATTAGATGGAATTTATTTATTCCTTCATGGTGCAAGTGAAGTAGAAGAAATTGGATCAGGAGATCACCATATCTTAAAGTCCATTCGTGAAGTTGTCGGTCCTTACCTTCCAATTGCGGTTGTATGTGACCCTCATGGTAATTTAACAAAAGAATATGTTGAAAACTGTACAATTCTTAGAAGTTATCGCGAAAGTCCACATACCGATGCTCAACAATCAAAGCGCATCGTCAGCAAAATGCTTTGCGATTTCTTAAAAGATCGTCAAAATATTCATTCTATTTATCGCAAACTTCCACTTATTTTAGGTGGTGAACAATCCGTATCGGCAGATGAACCGGTTTATTCCATCAATAAATTTATGGATGAGATGGAAAAAGATTCACGTATTAAAAGTGTTTCTTGGCATCCGGGATACTTAAGACATGATTGTCCGGAAGCGGGATGTGGTATCGTTGTTGTTCCGCAAACAGAAGCAGACATGGAATTTGCAAACCAAAAAGCTGATGAACTTTATAACTATATTTGGGAAAGACGTCACATATTCCACTATACCGGTTTAACTGCTAAACCCGATGAAGCAATCAAAATGGCTTTGGAAGCAGATGGAAAACCTGTATTCATTACTGATAGCGGTGATAATACAACAAGCGGAGCTCCGGGATGGAATACCTTTGTATTAAGACAGTTCCTCGCTTTGCCAAATCTAGAAAAGAAAGTTATCTTTGCAACAATTTGCGATCCGAATGCATACAAACAATTATGCTTAGTTGAAGACAATCAAGAAACACATATTTCTTTGGGTGTTAATTTTGATGAAATGAGTGCTCCTGTTGAATTAGATGTCATTGTAAAATGCAAAGGGCCAATTACCGGCTTTATGTATCGCGATCATAACAGAGCTTATGCTCATTGTGTTGTTGTTAATGTTAAAAATACACCCATCGATATCATGATTGCGGATGGACGCTTTGCTGTTGTAGAAGTTCATCAATTCAAAGATGCCGGTGCACCGCTAGAAAACTATGATATTGCCGTTGTTAAGCAGGGATATATTTTCCCAGAATTAAAAGAAATCGGAGTCTTATCTGTAATGTCTCTAACAATGGGGGCTACCCCTCAAGATACCGCCTCTATTCCATTTAAGCGTATCATGAGACCTATGTTCCCTATTGATAAAATCTAAAGAAAAAGGAGATTAATATGAAAGTACTAATTGGTTTATTTACATGTGAATCCAATGCAAATGTTCCACTAAAAAATGAGATTTCTCAATTCGTAGTTGCATTCGGTGATGAAGTTGCAAAAAAGGCCAGAGTTGATGATGTTTTTGCACAAGAAGGTGTTGAACTAATTCCTTCCATTTATGCTTCTGCCGGAGCAAGTGGTGTCATTAAAAAGGATTGTTTCGAATACATTGAAAGCTGTTTTACTAAAGCAGTCAAAGAACATCTTCATGAACTTGACGGTATTTGGTTGCATTTACATGGCGCTAGTGAAGTCGAAGAAATCGGATCCGGAGATCATCATATCTTAAAATCCATTCGTGAAATTGTAGGCCCATATCTACCAATTGCCGTTGTCTGCGATCCTCATGGAAATCTATGTAAAGAATATGTTGAGAATTGTACGATTATCCGCAGTTATCGTGAAAGTCCCCATACCGATGCAGATGCAACAAAAAAATATGTTGCCAAAATGTTCTGTGACTTCTTAAAAGACCGTCAAAATATTCATTCTATCTATCGCAAACTTCCACTTATCCTAGGTGGTGAACAGTCTGTTTCCACAGATGAACCGGTATGCTCCATCAATAAATATATGGATGAAATGGAAAAAGACCCACGTGTCAGAAGTGCATCTTGGCATGTCGGATATATTCGCCATGATGCAGAGGTTGCCGGGTGTGGTATTGTCGTTGTTCCGCAAAACACTGAGGATCAAGAATATTGCGAACAAAAAGCGGATGAATTGGCAAAATTTGTTTGGGATAAACGTCATGAATTTCATTATACCGGATTTGCCATTGCTCCGGAAAAAGCAATGGAGATGGCTTTAGATTTCAAAGATAAACCGGTCATGATAACGGATTCAGGAGATAATGTAACAAGTGGTGCAACCGGATGGAATACATTTGTATTACGACAAGCACTTGTTGCAAAGAGTGAGAAAAAATTCTTATTCTCTAACATTTGTGATCCTCAATCTTTCAATATTTTAAATAATATGGAAATCGGGGAAACAACAGATATCGAATTAGGCATGAATACCAATGAAAATTCAAAATCGGTTAAAGTTAATGTTACAATAAAGGCAAAAGGATACTTAAGAGGTTATCTGATGCATGTCCATGATGCAGTCTATGGTTACAGTGTACTTGTTCATATCAATGGTACAAACATTGACGTTAACGTTGCTTCAACAAGACAAACAATGTGTGAAAAGCATCAATTTGATGCTTGTGGAATTGATTGGGATAATTATGATATTATTGTTGTAAAACAAGGTTATGCTTTCCCTGAAATTAAAGAAAAAGGTAAGTTAGTAATCATGTCTTTAACCAATGGATCAACCTTGCAAGATACATCTCGATTACCATTTAAACGAATCATGCGCCCAATGTATCCAATTGATAATATTTAATAAAGGAGAACTTATGAGAAAAATTGAATTAACAACAGTCAAAGAACCTGTAAGAGATCATTTAAGTGGGCCTATCTTCTTAAGTGATGAAACAATCGAAGAAAGAAAACAAAAAGTATTAGCCAATATGGCCAAAGAAAACTTAGACAAACTAGTGGTCTATGGGGATGTAGAACACGGTTCTAATTTTGAATATTTGGTAGGATATTTCACACGTTTTGAAGAAGGATTACTGATTATTGACAAATCAGGAGAAATGACTCTTGTGTTAGGAAATGAAAATCTAAATAAGTCTTCTAAATCAAGAGTTGAAATCAGTAAAACTGTACATGTTTCTTTATTTTCTTTACCAAATCAACCAAACAGAAAAGATTTGACATTGGTTGATCTATTAAAAGAAGCGGGATTAGCTGAAGGACAAAAAGTTGGAATTGTCGGTTGGAAAAATTTCACTTCTTCTTTAGAAGATAATAAGCATACTTTCGATGTTCCTTACTACATTGTAAAGAGTATTCTTGAAATCGTTAAAGATGAAAATTTAGTTACCAACGAATGTAGTCTCTTCATTGGTGAAAATGGTGCACGTTGCACAAATAATGCCAATGAAATTGCCCACTATGAATATGCAGCTTCTTTAGCAAGTGATTGCATGCTAGATGCTATGGATGCATTAGAAGAAGGTGTCAGTGAACTTGTTCTCGGAGATAAGTTAGTCAGATACGGACAACATACCTCTATCGTTACAATTGCTTCAAGTGGCCCTCGCTTTATCAAAGCTAATATGTTCCCTAGAAATAATACAGTTAAACTCGGAGATCCTATTTCTTTGACAAATGGTTACAGAGGTGGATCCAGTTCAAGAAGTGGTGTTGCAATTTATGAAGAAAACCAACTTGCAGAAGATCAAAAAGATTATTTAGATCGTGTGGCAAAACCTTACTTCAATGCGTATGTTGCATGGCTAGAAAACATTAAATGTGGCATGAAAGGTAAAGAAATGTTTGATTTAATTGAAACAGAATTGCCTCGTGCAAAATACGGTTGGAGTCTTTGCCCTGGTCATTTAATCGGTGAGGAAGAATGGATGTCTTCCCCTATCTATGAAGGATCAGAAGAAAAACTACAATCCGGAATGATGCTTCAAATTGATATCATTCCTTCCGTAAAAGGTTATAATGGTGTATCTGCTGAAAGTACTGTATTATTAGCTGATGATAAGCTAAAATCAGATATCAAAGAACAATATCCTGATTTATATGATAGAATGATTAAAAGAAGAGAATATTTGATTCATGAATTAGGTATTGACCTAAGCGATGATATCATGCCTATGTGTTCTTCTGTTGCTTATTTAAGACCCTTCTTATTAGCACATGATAAAGCATTCAAAGTTGTAAAATAAAATGAAAAGCTGACAAAATGTCAGCTTTTTTTAAATTTCATCAATAGGATACATTGGACGCATAATACGTTTAAAATCAATGAGTCTTGTGTCTTGAGGCGTTGCTCCTGAAGTTAAGCTCATGATACACAATTTTCCTTTTTCTTTTTCCTCCGGATGAATGTATCCTTGTTTTACAACAATGATGTCATAATCATCCCAATCTACCCCACACGCAAATATTTGATGCTTTTCAACAAAAGAATGATTATTATCAGTTATAACAATATCGATCGGTCTATTCTCTACCTGTACTGTTACCAGAGGACCATAGTCGCCATGTTCACCATACATGAATGTTCCTTCTTGACGCCCCTTATATTTAACGATAACATCGCAAACAACTTTCTTTGTTAAATCGTCAAAATTCATGCCTAGTTCGATATGAACTTTTTCTCCTATTTCTTTTGTCCATAATTGCTCACACGTACTCTTATCATGGATTGCAGCAAACAATACTTTTTTCTCAAGATTCTCAAGATTGAAAAACTGATTTAAAATAAAAGTGTTTGCCCCCATTGCACCACTTGTCACATTATCACCGCTATCTGTAATAAATACCGGCTTATCATTAAAAGATACGGCAGTCTCAAGAGCCTTTTCAGGATTCATTGTCAGCCCTGTATAATGAAATTCATGTCTTCTATCCCATATATTTTTGGCAACTTGTTCACATACTTCTATCGCATAAGAACGGTACTGATTGTCACTTGGAACAACAACGATTCCACACCCTGCTTCCGGGCAATCATGTCGTAGATATCCGACATGCCATGATACAGACAAAATCCGATCATCTTTTTCAACCTCATTCAAAAATTTATTAAAAGAATAAATCGGTTCATCCGTTGAAACAGATTGTTCTCCCCCTAAAATAAGAGGCAATTTTTTATAAACCGGTGTTATCGATTTTCTTTCCTTAATTAACTCAATAAGTTTTTCACAAACAAATTGAACAGTCTGCTCAATATCTGTATGAGGACTTTCTCGATAACTACGGATAATCGTACAATTCTCAACATATTCTTGAGTTAAATTTCCATGAGGATCACAAGATACCGCAATCGGAAGATAAGGCCCAACGATCTTTCTTACTTCTCTGAGTAAATGATGCTCTCCAGAACCAATTTCTTCAACTGCACTCGCACCATGTAAATGAAAATAAATACCATCTAAATCAACAAGATTGTCACGAATACTTTCTAAAATTCTATTTTCAAGATACAAGAAAGCATTTTTCTTCATTACACCACTACATGCACCATCTGCACATAAAACCGGAACTACATCAATCCCATTCTTTTCAAATATATCATGTAGCTGCATGTGTGCACATGCAGCTACTCCATATGAACAAGCAACATTCTCTAAGTCACATTTCATTAAAACATGTTCGTTAGACTCTAATTGAAATTTTGCGACCAATACTTTCATATGATTACCTACTTAAATATTATCTAATGGATAAATCGGTCTTGATACATTTTTATATGGAAGTCGTTCAGTTCGTTGCATACATGCACCATCGGTCAAAGACATCACATAGTGCTTAGCCATTGCCTTTAATTCCGGATAGAGATATCCTTGTTTAACAATGATCAAATCATACGCATCTAAATCTACATTGCACCATTCATATTGAATTCTCTCAGCAAAAGAGACTGGTTCATCTCCAATAACAACCGTAACCGGAAGTCCATCTAATTGAATTGTATATCCTTTTCCTACAACTTTTGCCTCATGATAATGACGATGAAGATCTCCAATCGAAATTAAAGTTCCTTTTAAAGATACTTTTTCTTTAAACCAGTTATTCTTTCCACCGATTTCAAACTCAACATGATCATTGACTTTCTTATCTTTCAAATAATTCACACATAGTTCTTTATCCACAAGCATTGCAAATAAGATTTTTTTATTATTATAGTCTTTCAAATTTAGAACTTGTTTTAAAACATAAGTATTCTCACCAGGTGCTCCGGCTGTTACATTATCTCCGGAATCTGTTAAAAAGCAAGGACTTCCTTCAAACTTGATCATTGCATCCAATGCGATATCTGCTTCATCGGCATATCCTGTAAAATGGAACTCTTTATGTCTTGCCCATACAAAATCATAGATTTCTTGTGCTTTTGATTTAGCATATTCTTCATCTTCCGGACCATTTGGGACAACGATAATTCCAGCACCACATTTATCACTGTCGTGACGCAAATACCCGATATGATAAGAACATGTCAAAATTCTTGGATCTGCCTCGATTTCATTTAAAAGTTTATTAATGGATACCAGTGGTTCATCTGTTGAAACGCATCTTTCTCCTCCCAATAAAATCGGAACCTTCTTATAAACCTCATGAATTTCTCTTCTATTTTCTAATACATTAATCAAAGCTTTAAAAGTTATCTGCATTGCTTCATTGCGATCTGTATGCGGTGAATGTCTGAATGTTCTGAGAATGGTACAGTTATCAGCATGTTCTTGTGAAATGTTTCCATGAGGGTCACAAACAACGGCTATTGGCATATAGGGACCTACTATTTTTCGAATCTCTCTTACCAATGCATGATCTCCGGAAAACCCTTCTAAATCTTCAATATAACTTGCACCATGAAAAAAGAAAAACATTCCATCAATTTTTCCAAGATTACGTCTAATTGCTTTTTTGAATTGTTTTAAAATATAGTCAAACGAATCATAACTCACCATTCCGCATCCACCGGCACTGGCATAAATGGAAGGAACTAATTCAATATTTTTTTCTTCAGCAATTTCTTTGATTTTTAAATTTTCAACAATTCCTTCCCCTGTCGTAATATTAAAATCTTGAATTTCAGTCAATTTATTACTATAAACATTACTTTCAGCTACAAAACCACCAATTAATATTCTCATCTTAATTCACTCCTTTATTTTAAAATTTAAATTTTTATAACTAAATCCTTAGTTTTATCATAGATTAATTAGTTGCTTATCCATTTATTATGATTTATAATAAGCGTAAATACAGAAGGGTTGGGTAAAAAATGTACCTTATCGAGAAGCTTAAAGAACAAAATCATTTTACCGATGCAGAAAGAGTTTTGGCGAATTACATTTTAGATCACTTACAAGAAATCAGTATGATGACTATTTATAAATTAAGTGAAAACTCATTTTGTTCTGTCGCTACCATTTCCAGATTTTGTAAGAAACTCAAAATGAAAAACTTCAACTCTTTAAAATTAGAACTTGTAAAAGAATGTTCCAATTATGAAGAAAATTCTCCAAAAATCACCTATGATTACCCTTTTTCCAAAGATGATTCCGAAGAGGAAATTACTAAGAAAATTCATAAGTTATGTATTCAAACTTTGAATGATTCTTATGCTTCAATCAACATAGAAGACATACATAATGCTGCAATATTACTGGATAAAGCTCATACAATTGACATTTATGCCAATTGGAATTCTATTGTAAGTGCCTTGAATCTTCACAGCAAGCTTCTATGGATGGGAAAAAATTCTAACTTTGAAAATCTTCGCGGATTTCAAGCTGTTAAAGCCAGTATTTCAGATGAAAATCATGTTGCAGTAATCATTTCATACTACGGTCAAACAGACGGAAATATGCAAATCGCAAAAAGATTAAATGACAACAACACACCTTACATCCTTATTACCGGTCCAAAACTAAATCCTTTATGCTTAAATGCTAAGCAAGTTATTCATTTACCACCAGAGGAAGAATTTTCCGATAAAATCGCTACTTTCTCCAGCGTTATAGCTTTAGATTATGTAATCAACATTCTTTATTCATTTTTATTTGCATTACACTATGATAAAAATATGAATAATCGTTATAACATAGCCATTGCTAAGTATAAAAAAACAAAAGAATAATTGAAAGAAAGATACTTATTGAATATCAATAAGTATCTTTTAAATATCTTTATGATTTTCAATAAAATTTTTATACCAAAAATAACTTTTCTTAGGAATTCTCTTTAATTCTTTATCATCATAATCAACACGAACTAATCCATATCTCTTCTTATACCCATTTATCCATGAGTAAAGATCCATCGTGCTCCATACATAGAATCCCTGCACATTGACTCCATCTGCTTTTGCCTTTAAGATATTCTGCAAATAGGCTGATAAGAATGCAATTCGATCATCATCCTCTACATAACCATTTTCATCCGCAACATCATAGGCACCATGCCCACATTCAGTAACATAAATTGGAATATCACCAAATTTTTTCTTTCTGAGCATTAAAGTAGAATAGGCTGCTCCTGGGAAAATCTCTCTTCCCCATTTATTTAGTTTTGTATTCGGATCTCTGTCTGTTTCAAACCAACCTTCAATCGCTCTTGTTTCACGTGCTGAAGAAGTTGTTCCATCATTATTTCCGGCATTATTAACTGTAAATCTTGTTCCACCGGATTCGTACGGCTTTGCCAATTGTCTTGAGTAAATATTTTGTCCAAGAAAATCAATTGTATTATTTTCCATAATTCTAAGATCTTCTTCTTTTACAAAACTCAAATCAATCCCTAACTTCTTGACTGCATCAACCATTTCCGGATTATATTTTCCCCAAATGGCCGGTTCAGTAAATGGATCATTACAGAAAAAATCTAATTTTTTAACTGCTTCTTTATATTCGGGAGTATCGTATAATGCCGTAGCCGGTGCACACCCATGAACATACCCTATTTTTGCATTTTTGAAATTAAATTTTCTGAACTCACGAATTGACTTGGCATTGCATACCATCATATTGTAGACACAATGTGCATAATCTTGAAGGTTATTTTTTTCATTCGGAGGATAATTTCCAACACAATAATTACAATAAGCGTTATGATTAGGCTCATTGATGGTAACATAGAAAGGTATTCTTTCTTTGAAATGTTCGAAGACGACCTTTGTATAATAAGCAAACTCATCTGCTACTCCCTCATACAACCAGCCTCCTTTTGCTCCGATATAATCCGGTAGATCATAATGGACTAATGTTACATTCGGTAC
>CATJXY010000062.1 GCA_949744505.1 uncultured Erysipelotrichaceae bacterium
ATGTTGTACCGGTTTATAGTGGAAAACGTGGAAAAGTATACTTACCGTTCTTAAACGAAGATCCAATGACAGCAGCGATTCTTACAAAAGTTATTATGTTTGCAGAAGATGGAAAAATCAAAGATCCATCAATTTTACAACAAATTATATTAAAGAATCATTAGATGCAATGTTGTTTGTTTAAAAAGAATTCGATTTGTAATTCTTATATCTAGAAAGGCATTGAAAAATCTTAGTTTAAGGATATTTCAGACATTGTAATCGAGCGAAATGTTAGTATTAATTGTAATGAGAAGGAAGTATTTAGGCTTTACGAGAAGTTTAGATACTTTTTTCTTATTATATTAGAAGATTAATGAAATAAAACTGACAAGTAGCTATAAAAAAAGCTGATAAAGCTTTTTCATCATAAGAGGATTTTATTTCTTTATCAACTTTCCATTTTTAAATAAATATGTTTGATTTAATTCCGGTAAGAATTGAATGCCATTGTTTGGAAGAAGCCTTTCCGGATTATAAGAATGGCATGGAATTAAGATCGGAGGATCGATTTCATCCACAAAATATTTTACCATGCATGGATATCCATGACCAAAATAAGTGCTACAGAAGAAAGTAGTATAATTAAAATTCGTTTTTTTCAATATTTTATGTAGATTATCATACGCAGGATCAAACTTTCCGATTGGAGTTCCCTCTGCATGAAGATATGTAGCATCTGTATCAGGTAAAGAGAATAACTCTAAAATATGACGATAACTATTTTGAATGAGATAGTGGGATGGATCCTTTATTATCATTTCCAAGGTGATAATTTGACTATTTTGAAGAAGCTCTTTAAACCAAGGCTTCTCATGATTTTCCGTATAACGGAAACTATCCGGAATATAGACATTTGGTTTGATATGAAAGAACTTATAAACCATATAGGCCGTATCCGGCTCAAAAGCGCAGATTCTTCCCAATTGTTCACTGTGCTTAATAAACCAGTCTGCTAAAAGCATTTCTCTTTGATAGAAATTGAATACACACAATCCTTTTTGTTGACTGAGGGTATCATGCATTTGTTGATGCATTTCTTTTTCGCTGATCATCGGTGTGGGAATTTCTTTAGAAGCTTTGATTTTCTTTGGATCACAATCAGGAATCATTAAGGAAAGGACACTGTCCATAAAAGCAGTTGCATCACACAATAATATATCCGGTTTTGCTTGTTTGACAAGCTCCATTTCATGCCATGTATTTTCGCTTTCCAAATGGTGTAGGATCAAATCTCCGGTATAATGAATCGTTCCATCCGGAGTTTTAATTAAGAAAGAAAAGTCTTTAAAACTACTGCTTTTTGCGAGAATCGGAGTGATTGTAAAAGCTCCGATTTGAATTGGTTTTTCCGCTTCGAAGTCATGGACATTTTCAAATTGATAACCGATACCCTCGCCGGTTTCCTCTAAAGCCCGTAAAAGGCATTGTGCACTGGGATTCATATAAACATCAACACTCTTATCTAACATTCCGATACAGCTCATATGATCTAAATGTAAATGGGAAACGAAAACGGTCGTATGAAGATCCGATTCTTCCGCACTGAGTAATTCCATTCCGTCACAGTCTTTTTTGCTGTAAATACCATCAATTCTCGGGGTGGCACCAATTTTGATTGCATCTCTTATCCGATTCTTTTTTCTTACTTCCACATAGCGATCATAGATGTCGCAAGCAGGATCGTACGAGGTCCCGAATTCAAATAATAGACGTTCTTTTTCATAGGTTAAAGAAAAAATAACTCCGCCAATTGTATGTAAGCCACTGTACATGGTAAATTCTGTTATCATAAAATCACCTCATACTATTATTTTAACTGATTTTTCTTAAAAGCGAAAGAAAATGTCTGTAATAGTTCTGTAGTTTTTCTTTAAGTTGTCAAAAGGGTCATGTATAATAATTAAGAGAGAAAGGAAGATTTCATGAGAATTAAAAATATTATTCCATCATGGCTTCAAGAAGATTTTTATAAAGAAAGATTGGCACAAGTTAAGCAAAATGCTTGGATTGAAGAAGATGTGCTTTCTTTTGATGTGTTTAAAAGGCAAAATATGCCGGAAGATATGAATAAAACCAAGCAATTTCTTGAGGCATCGAAAATAATTCGGGCAAATAAAGAAAAATTGAAATCTTACTATGAAATGGTAAAATATCCTTCTTTTATAGAAGAAATCCTTTCCTTTTATGAAAAAATATGCGAAGCAGATTTACCGATTCAAAAATTGAATAGAAAGAATGAATTGACAGAAATATTGAATTGGCTAGAAGAAAACTTTCACCAATATGAAAGTAAGCATAACTTTATAGAAAAGATTGAAACAGGAAGTTTTGATTCTTTTGTTGTCATGAAAACAGGGACTTCGATTTTTGACGAGAAAATACTTGAAAAAATGATAGAAAACGGGGCAAAAGAATTGAAAAATCATACGATTGTTCCAAATCGGATTTTATTCAAAAAAGCATTAAATCCCCGTCAGGAATGTGAAGCTGTGATTCAAGATTTACTTAAAAGAGAAATCCATTTAAAAGATGTGCTAGTTGTCTTGGCGGATTATGAGAATGAACTTCCGGTTTTGAGACAAGTTGCAAAAAGATATGGAATACCTTTAAATATCGGAAATGTCAAGGAACAATCCGAAGTTGTTCATGTTTTTAGCAGTGGTATTGAATTGTGGCTGAAAAGAGATACGGAGAGTTTAATTGACGCAATCAGAAAAGGTTTCTTTGACCTTGAAAACAGTTGGGAATTAGAAAAATATATTGAGTTATTTACAGGGAATGAAACGGACTTTTTAAAGGAGTTTAATCATGTTGAAACTTGTTTAAAAGAAGATCATTTATTGAATAAGCGAGATCAAGAAAAGCTTTTAAATTTAGAAAAAAATGCGGAAGAGAAAAGAAAAGAGATGGTAGGATTATACCAAGATTTAATGGCAATTGAACATGAATTGGATCTGTTGTCTTTCCTTTTTGAGTATTGTAAAAATAAAAAAATAATGAATGATCCTGCGGAAGTGAATGTATTGCTTCAAATTAAAGAAGATATCGAAGCGTGTTATAAATTAATGGAGTGTAAAGAAGCTTTAATTGATTTCAAATATCAAGTGGAAAAGAAGAGGAAGACAACACAAGTATCCGTGGAAGGATTAGCTGTGACAAGTATTGCCAGATCCACTCATGCGAAAAAGCTTGTTTATGTGTTGTCTTTGCAACAAGAAAACTATCCGGGATTTTCGCCACTGGGAGGATTATTTGATGAGTCCTATGTTGAAAATACAAAATATCCTTCTTTAAAGGATAGATTGGATTTTCATAATGAGTGTGTTTCTTGGATTCAAACAAGTGCCGAAGAACTTGTACTAAGTTTTTGTTGTAGCAGTTATGATGGAAAAGCAATGGAAGCATCTTATGAAATTGAAGAATTTGTAAAAACAAAGCCGGTATTTTGGGATTTGATTCAAAATGAAGAGAAAAGAAGTTACAGAGAAAATAAAATCAGCGAAGAAACTGCCGAAAAATTGTTTGTTAAAGAAGATGGGAAGATTCACGGATCTATTTCATCATTTGAAAGATATTTTCTGTGTCCGTATTCTTATTTTCTTCAATCCGGTTTGCGACTTTATGATGATGATCTCATTGCAATGGATGGGGCGATGATCGGCTCGATTCAACATGCAGTATTGGAAGAATTAATTCAGAAGTATGGGAAAAAATATACGGAAATTTCATCTGACTTGATTGCCGATTTAGTAAAGAAGCATTTTGACTCTTTGAAAAAGTTGTATTTTAATCAGAAAGAACAAATTGAATGTACTCAGCAAAGAATGATTGAGAGCTTATGTGTTTCATTAGAGTTTTTAAAAGAAATGGAAGAAAATACGTCTTTTGTTTGTGCTGAACAAGAATATCAATTTGAAATGGATCTTTTAAGTGAAGATGAAGTACCGATTCATTTGCGTGGAATCATTGATCGAATCGATCGTTGTCAGGATGCATTGCGCATTTTGGATTATAAGAGTTCAGATAAAAACCTTTCAAAAAATAAAGTGTTGGCAGGTGTTCAGTTGCAATTGTTAACTTATTTGATTATCGCAACCAAGATTTTTAATGCCAAAGCAATGGGAGCATATTATTTTAGTTTGAAGAATTCGACCGTAAAAGTGAAAGCAGGGAAATTAAATGGTCGAAATTTTGAGTACTCACAAATAGAGGAAGAAGATTTAAGAAGAGATTGGATCAAAGAAGAGGAATTGAAGGGATGGACATTTGATGATTCCAATGTGCTTGATTATAATGGACAGCATATCAACAATCTATCCGTAAAAGATGGAAAGGTTTCAATACGGGGTGGGAAATTTGATTTTAAACAAGTGGAAAAGGCAATCTATGAACTATATCGAATTTTAAAAGAAAATCTTTTACAAGGAAAGATAGAATGTAGTCCAAAAGAGGGGGCATGTCTTTTCTGCGATTATAAAACGATTTGCACCTATCGGGGAAGTGAGAAGAAAATTGAGAGTTTAATCGAGGCTGAATTACAGATTTTAGAGAAAGAATGAAAGGAGTGAGGAAGACATGGCAATGACGTGGAATGAGGAACAATTGAAGGCAATCAATACCGTGGATAAGAATGTATTGGTTTCAGCCAGTGCCGGTGCCGGAAAGACAACGGTTCTTGTCGCACGTTTGATGAAGAGAATTACCCAAGATAAAATGCCGGTTGATTCAATCTTGGCAATGACTTTTACAGAAGCGGCAGCAAGTGAAATGAAAAAAAGATTGTTGAAAAGTTTGAATGAAGAATTAAATAATCCTGATTCAGACAAGGAATATATCAAAACACAATTGGTCAATCTTCAAAACGCACATATTTCAACAATACACTCTTTTTGTTTAGACTTAGTAAAGGAGAACTATGCCCTGATTCAAATTGATCCGGGAAGAATACATAATATCTTGGATGATGAAGTGCTTACCGTGATGAGAAATCAAGCTTTAAACACGGTGTTAAAAAGAAATTTAGCTTTGTATCCAAATGAAATGAAACAGTGCATTCAGACATTTAGTGCTCGTAGCGAAGATTTCTCAACTTTCCTTGAAGCAGTGCAAGATATTGCGAGAGTTGCAAAGGGATCGGGGGAACCGCTTTTGTGGTTAAGACAAGCACGTCGAAACTATGAGAAAGTCAGAAAATTTGATGAGCTACCGCAAAATATTCGAATTGGGTATTTGTTTAAACTTCAACTCGATGCAAGTCGTCTTTATTTTTCCTGTAAACAATGCTTTGATTATCTGAAATTGAATAACTTAGAGGAAGAAAAGCAATTTCAAGAGATGGAACTGAAATTAAGAAAAGTTGAGGAATTGCTTCACTGCTGTGAAAGAGAAGATGTGAGAGGGTATCATTTTACTTTAATTAGTTTTGCTCAAATGAAAACCTCTACAATACGAAAAAATGAGGAATATAATGATCTTCGTAAAAAGATGAATGAGTTAAGCAAGAGTTTGACAGAGTCATGTTTTGATGAAGAGGAACTTTTGAAGAGTTATTTTTCATGTGCTTCAAGTGTGGGAATGTTGACAAAGTGCAGTGAAGATTATTTGAATGAGATGGAGCAGTGCAAAAGGAAAGCACAGGGGATTGATTTTGATGATATGGAACAGTTTGCATATCAGATCTTAAAAGTTCATGATGGGATTGTCGCAAAGAAATATCGGGACAAGTTTAGTGAAATCATGGTGGATGAGTTCCAAGACACGAATACCATTCAAGATAAAATCATTCGTTGTATTGCCAAAGAAAACAATGTATTTCGGGTAGGAGATATTAAACAGTCAATTTATAAATTCCGTGGGGCAAAGCCACAAATTATGCGTAATCTAATCGTGAATCAAGACGAGCAAAGTGAAGTAATCTATCTTTCTAACAATTATCGTTCTAAGGAAGCGATTGTTGAATTTAATAATGCCTTGTTTGATAAGTTGATGAATGTAGAAGGATTATTGGGAGAATATTCAAATAAAGACTGGGTTCAAACGGGAGTTTCTACTCAAAAAGAAGGAAATCATCCGGTAGAATTTGTGGATTGTTGTAAAGCGACCATTAATGAATCTTCTGATAAAGAGAGGTCTTCAAAGCAGATCAAGGCAGAGTATATTGCCCAGAGAATTTTGACGATGAAAGAAACGACAGAATTTTCAAAATGGCGTGATTATGCGATTTTAGTGCGTTCTCATCAAGATAAAAGAGAAATTAAGGAAGCATTGGATAAAGCGGGAATTCCTTCTTTTATTGATGCAAAATCGGGATTTTATCAAAGTGAAGCAATGCAGACGATTTTACCGGTATTGCGTTTGTTGATTAAAAAACAAGACGAGATTTCTTTGATTGCGGTACTGAAATCTGAATTTTTTAATGAAAGTGACGAAACGCTTGCCCTTTATAAGATTGAAAAAGGATCAAAGAGTTGGTGGGAATATTTAAAGGAAAAAGGCCATCCGATCGTAGAATGGATTTTCATGTTGTCAAAAAAATCCAAGCAAGGCTTGTGCGTATGTTTAGATGAAATCATGCAAAAGGAGAATTGGATGGAAGAAAAATGTTCCGTCCAGCAAAAAACGAATTGTGATATGTTAATGGAAAAAGCACTTCGATTTGAAAGAGAAAATGGCAAAGATCTGATTTCCTTTGTCAATCAAATTGAGAATATTAAAGATGAGAAATCAAGCGAATCTATTCCGATCAGCAATGAGGAAGATGTGGTGAAAGTTGTTACGATTCATCAATCAAAAGGATTGCAATATCCGGTCGTTTTTTATTGGTCTACAAGTAAGTTTAATGTTTTGGATATGAAAAAAAATTGTCTGGTGGATGAAGAGCTTGGTATTGGACTCAATGCGGTTACATTACCGATTCGATATAGTGTTTCTACTCTGCTTAGGGATGCCATCATGGCAAAAATCGAAAAAGAGGAAATTGAAGAAAATATTCGAATTTGTTATGTTGCCCTGACAAGAGCACAAAATGCGATGATTTGTGTCGATGCTTATGATGAAGAAAGAGAACATCGACAATTAAGCATGGCTTCCATATTTGAAAGAAAAGGGAATACAGATTTAATTCTCTCTTCCGATATACCGGAATCTCTTTTAAAATATCATGAAGTATTTAAGTTGCCGCTTTTACAAGAAAAAGCGAATTCTGATCAGCACAATTTTGTTAAGATCAAAAAAGGTGATTTCATTCAAAAAGAAATTGTTTCTTATGCACCCTCTTCTTTGGAAGGAAAATCAATCGGAAGTCTGTATTTTTCTGATAAGCCTAAGGCAAATGAGCGAGGAACATTGCTCCATCGTGTCATTGAAGAATGTGAACTGGAAGATTGGTCAAAAGAAATGCTTCATCAAAAATTCCCAACGGTTGAAAATGAGGATCTACAGCATCTTTTGAATTGGTTTACCCACCCGTTTACGCAAACTTTAATACAAAAAGAAGTTCATCATGAAATGCCGTTTTTTGTGATGAAACAAGATCGATTTTCTCACGGATACATGGATTTTGTAGCCGTTGATGAAAATAAGGTCGTGATGGTTGATTTTAAAAGTGATCGATTTTGTAATGAAGAAGATCTAATAAATCGCTACCAAGGTCAAATTCATTCCTATTATGAAAGTCTAATGGAATGTTTTAAGGAAAAGAAAATTGAGGCATGGATATACAGTTTTGAGTTAGAAAAATATATCCAAATAGATTGAGAACAATGAGAAAAGAGTGAATGTAAATGATATTGAATGTCAGTGGGAGATGTGACATTGTAGCGTTCTATTCAACTTGGTTTATGAACAGAGTCAAAGCGGGGTTTGTGGATGTCCGTAATCCTTTTAATCCTAAATTGGTGAGTCGGATTTATTTTGAAGATGTCGATGCCATCGTATTTTGTACGAAAAATCCAATGCCCATGTTATCACATTTGAGAGAAATTAAGAAACCGATTTTGTTTCAAGTAACGTTGACTCCCTATAAAACAGAGATTGAGCCCCATGTACCTTCTAAAAAAGAAGTGATTGAAGCAATCAAAGAGGTGTCTGAAGTACTTGGAAAGGAAGTTGTCTCTGTTCGTTATGATCCGATATTTTTAAGTGATCGATATTCTGTTGATTATCATAAACGAGCATTTGAAAGAATGTGTAGTTTATTGGAAGGTTATGTTAGTTCTATAATCGTGTCTTTTCTTGATATTTATAAAAATGTTAAAAAGAATGAGAGGATTTTAAGATATCGAGGATTTACGGAAGAAGATTATAGAGAAATCGGAATTTCTTTTAGTGAAAGTGCCAAAAAACATGGAATGAGCGTACAAACTTGTTTTGAAGAAAGAAATTTAGTGGAATATGGATTTATTTCAAGAGCATGTGTTCCGGGTGAGTTGGCTTTTCAATTAACAGGGAAGAAGTTTAAGAAATGGACAGCACGGAAATGTGACTGTGTTCAAATGGTGGATATCGGTGTCTACAACTCTTGTAAACACTTTTGTAAGTATTGTTATGCCAATTATGATGAAAAACAAGTGAATGATAACTTTCAGAAACATGATCCAAATTCATCATTACTTATTGGCACATTACAAGAAGATGATATAATTAAGGTGAGAAAAAAATAGAGGATTCAAGGAGGAACTTAACCATGAATGAGAGTATTGAAAACATCAAAACAAGAAGAAGTATTAAGAAGTTTAAAAATGAAATGCCACCACAAGAGATTCTCGATCAAATTACAGAGGCCGGAACCTATGCTCCGAGTGGGATGAATCGGCAAGCCGCGATTATCATTCGTGTTACCAATAAAGAAGTGCGAGATAAGTTGGCCAAGTTGAACGCAAAAATTATGGGAAAATCAGAAGATTTTGATCCATTTTATAATGCTCCGGTTGTCTTGGTCGTCCTAGCTGATAAAAATGTTTCTACTTATTTGTATGATGGAAGTTTGGTTATGGGAAATTTATTGTTGGCAGCTCATTCATTGGGATTAGGTGCTTGTTGGATTCATCGTGCTAAAGAAGAGTTTGAATCGGAAGAAGGAAAAGAACTCTTGAAACTTTTAAACATTGAAGGAGACTATGAAGGAATCGGAAATTGCGTTTTGGGTTATCCGGATATGGAGGTTCCGGCAATGAAACCGAGAAAAGAAAATTATGTTTATCATTTAGATTAATGTAAAAAAGAAATGAGGGAACTTCATGAGTTATGATTGGAAAAAGATTCGAAAAATAGATGCCCATGTTCATATTTTGCCTCCGGAAAGATTAGCACTTTGGAAAGGGGAAGAAAGCCCATGGGCTCATGCCGATTTGGAAGAATTTTATCAAATCATGAATGAATACAATGTCAACAAGGCAATTCTTGTTCCGACCAATGATGGAAGGCTGTATTATGAAAATGTGGACAGAACCAATCAATGGCTGGGACAGATGCAACAAAGATATCCGAAACGATTTTATGCCTTTGCGGATATACTCAAAGAAGGAGCTTATTTTTATGAAGATACACCGTATGTTTTGGAAGATGCAATCAAAGAATACGGTTTGAAAGGATTGAAGATTCATCCATCTAATTTAAATTTGGATATGGATAGTTTAGAAATGGTTCCGGTATTGAGAAAAGCAGCTGAGCTTCATGTACCGGTAATGATTCATTCCAATCCATGTCGTGTTGGGTTCCATGATAATTGTGCACCGGATAAAATCAATAAGATGATTCAGATTTTCCCGGATGTGACATTTATTACTTCACATATGGGTGGGATGAAATGGCAAGATGCGCTCACCGGTTGTACTTATGTGGATATTTCCTCGGTTCTACCGGAGTTTGTAGATTTGTATGGAATTGAACAAACAAATCGAATTTTGAGAATGTTTGGTCCGGATCGTTTGATTTTTGCGACCGATTATCCGGATGTCAAGTTTACAAACACAGAAGAAATCTATGAAACATATTGCGATATTCTCAATCAAATGGATTTTAGTGAAGAAGAAGCAGAAAAAATTGCCTATGGGAATATAGCAAAAATATTAAATATCAAAGAATAAGAGGTTATAACCATTAGAGATTTCTCGATTAAGGTTACGACCTCTTTTTATTTGTATTATTCTCTTTTATACCAATAAAGACTCCCATTAATACTGAGTTGCCCACTGATAGGATCAACTCGTCGTGCCTCAATATTTGCAGAAGGAGCATACCAGGGGCCTTCTTCTCCTTTCGGATAAAGCGTATTATAGAAATCTTGGAAAACTTCTTTGACGACTCGTCTTTCTTCAGAAGTAGTCATTGCTTTGTTGTCGTCATAGCCTGTCCATAAAATCATTGTATAATTTGGATTGTAACTGGCGACAAGGGAATCCCAATCACTTGTACCTGATTTTACGGCAGTCATCGTATAGGGTTCATAGCCAAGCATGGAAGGAGTACTTCCGGTGATGTTTTTGATATCATAAGGAGATCTTAAAAGGGAGGTGAGAATTAGAGTTTCATCTCTTTTGAGAAGCTGTTTCGGCTCATCCTTATTTTCATATAAGATATTTCCTTTGGCATCACATACTAAGCGGATAAAAGAGGGTTCTTCTACAAGTCCTTCGGAAGCAAATGTGTTATAAATCTTGGCTAGATCAATTAAAGGAAAATTGGTAGATCCCAGTGCAATGGAGATATTTTCTTCGGTTAGTTCAATGCCAAATGCATTTAAGGTACTATTAAGCAAATCCGTACCTAAAAATAAATGAGTCTTGATTGCATAAATATTATCAGAACAAGCTATGGCATTGATCATGGAAATATCTGTTTCCGGGTAGATTTCCAAAAAGTTGGTTGGAGTATAAACTTCATCTTCGCTGATTTGGAAACTTGTGGCTGAGCTGAGAAAAGTTGTAGAAGGAGTAAACCCATCTGCTAAAGCACAATAATATAGTAAAGGCTTTAGGGTAGAGCCTATTTGACGAGTGCTGTAAAGAATACGATTGTATTGGGATGTCGTATAGTCTTTTCCACCGTTGATGGCTAAAACATGGAATGTAAAAGGTTGTAAGATGACTCCGGCAATTTCTTGTCCGGTATTGGGGTCATGTTTTTGGATACTTTCTTGTAAAGTTTTTTGCACTTCATTGTCATAATAGGTGTAGACTTCCAACCCGTTTTTTATATTTTCTTCGGTATACAAATTCAAATTGCGAAGCTCTTGAATAACCGCATCCACGTAATATCCATCTATTTGTTTAATGTTTTTTTCGGAAAGTTCGGCAAGATGAATTTCATCATTCCAAGCTTGATCTGCTTCATCTTGAGTGATGACACCGTTTTTTGCCATTGCGTTTAAGACGATTTTTTGTCTTGATTTTGAATTTTTTAAGTTAATAAAAGGAGAATAATAAGAAGGACCATTTGGAATACCCACCAACATTGCAATTTCTCCAATTGAACATTCATTTAAATTTTTATCAAAGAAGAAATCGGCTGCCTTGGCAAAACCGTAGATGCCATGTCCAAAATATACGGTATTTAAGTATCCTTCTAAAATATCTTGTTTACTGTAATGCATTTCCATTTTTGTAGCGATGATGATTTCTCGTAACTTACGTGAATAAGTTTGATCTAAGGAAAGATATAGGTTTCGAGCATACTGTTGAGTAATGGTACTGGCTCCCTCTTCAATCGATCCGCTTATTAAGTTAACGGCAAATGCTTTTATGATACGTATTGGATCGATTCCTAAATGGCTGTAAAATCGTTTATCCTCTACAGCAACGACCGCATCGGTTAATAAGGTTGGGAAATCTTCAAAGTTACACCATGTGCTGTTTTTAAAATAATTTGATTCATAAAAGACTTGGTTTTGATTATCATAAAGAAGAACTCTGCTATTTTCATTTAGAAGCGGAACATCTGAGAATGTTGCATAGAGATAAAAAGATGTTACGCTAATTGCGATAACTAAGATAAAAGCAGGGACCAGTTTTTTAACCGCTTTCAAACAAATCACCTCATTTGTAGTTTGGACACAACCATAAAATTTAAACAACTACTTGACAATGAAGAAAAATTAGTTATAATGCACATGGTAGTAAAGTGAGGGCCTTTCTTTGAAGTCAATAAATCTAAAAGTTTTTCATCGAGAAGGAAGTAAAAAACAATACGAATGTATTTATGAAGGATCCGCTCTTTATGAAGAAAATGAATATCTGCTCTATCAAGATGATCAGAGTGTGACAAAAGTATTGTGGAATCAAAAAGAAAGTCAAATGACAATCTTTCGACAATCGGAAATAAAAACTTTGCTCAAATTGAATTTGGGAAATTGGGGGACGATTATAGTACAAAGTGATTTCGGAGAAATGCAATTAAAAAATAAAACTAAGATTATTCAAATTACTCAAGAACAATGGATTGCAGAGTATGATGTAATCAATGGGAATGAGCGAATGAATAATCGTTTTATATGGATAATGAAGGAGAACAAGAATGAACAATCTTGAAAAAAAATTGAAAAGTCAGATTGCGGAAGCAGTGAAAAATGCTTTCGATTTAGAGTTGGATGAGAATTCAATTACAATTGAAATTCCCAAAGAGTTGCAACATGGGGATTATTCGACAAATGCAGCAATGCAATTATCTCGTACATTACACAAAAATCCAAGAGAGATCGCTCAAAGTTTAGTGAACGCATTGAATCTTGAAGCAGCCGAAGTGGATCATTGTGAAATTGCCGGTCCGGGATTTATTAATTTTACAATGAAAAAAGCGGCGATTGCCGATGTCATTAAGTTGGTTTTGGATCAACAAGATGATTATGGGAAAAGCAATGCCGGTAAGGGACTAAAAATCAATGTGGAATATGTTTCTGCCAATCCGACCGGAGATCTTCATCCGGGACATGCAAGAGGTGCGGCAATGGGAGATTCGATCACTCGTTTGATGAAATTTGCCGGATATGATGTGACAAGAGAGTATTATGTAAATGATGCCGGAAATCAAATCAGAAACATGGCTTATTCACTTCAAGCTCGTTATTTACAAAAATGCGGGATAGATGCCGAACTTCCGGAAGATGGATATCATGGACCGGATCTCATAATGATTGCGGATAAAATTTTTGAAGAGGTTCAAGATAAATATGCGAAGATGGATAAAGAAGAAAGTTATTCATTTTTCCGTGAATATGGATTAAATGCAGAACTTCAAAAGTTGAAAGATGACTTGTCTTTATTCCGTGTTGAGTATGATGTTTTTACTTCCGAGCAGTCAATTTATGATCGAGGATTGGTAAAAAAGGCATTAGATACGCTTATTGCTCAAGGAATGACTTATGAGAATGATGGAGCATTATGGCTTAAGACAACAGAATTCGGCGATGATAAAGACCGTGTTTTGCGAAAAACAGATGGAAGTTACACTTATTTGACTCCGGATATTGCTTATCATGTAGATAAATATGATCGTGGTTTTGAAAAATTGGTGAATCTGTTTGGTGCCGATCATCATGGTTATATTGCACGTTTAAAAGCAGCAGTTCAATGCTTAGGTAAAGAAAAAGATCAATTGGAAGTCGATATCATTCAAATGGCTCGTATGATCAAAGACGGAGAAGAATTCAAACTTTCAAAACGAACAGGAAAAGGAGTCGCTTTACGTGATTTAATTGAAGAAGCCGGTGTGGATGCAGTTCGTTACTACTTTGCGAGTCGTGCGGCAGATACACAAATGGATTTTGATTTGGATATGGCAACTAAGCAGTCAAATGAAAATCCGGTTTACTATGCACAATATGCTCATGCCAGAATGTGCTCTATTTTAAGAAGCGGATCTGAATATGTTGTGGCTGATCATTATGATTTAATTACAAATGAAAAAGAAATTGCACTTTTAAAGCATATTAATGAGTTCCCGGCAGTTGTTGCAGATGCCGCTTTGCTTCGTCAACCTCATAAGATGTGCAACTATATTCAAAAACTTGCATCCTATTTCCATAGTTTTTACAATGAATGCAAGGTTTTAGATGCGGAAAATAAAGAATTAAGCAGTCAGCGTTTAGCGCTTGTGACGGCTTCAAAAATTACATTGAAAAATGCACTTAACTTAATTGGTGTTCATGCACCTGAAAAAATGTAAGGATCAGGAGGAATCGATTATGTCAAACCGTTCTATGGTGGATATTGCTTATGAATTAATGACAAAGAAAAAAAAGGGTGTTGCATTTAACAAATTATGGGAAGAAGTAAGCCAAATGATGGGGTATAATCCGAGCATGGCCGAAAAGAAAATCGCACAGTTTTACACGACAATCATGTTAGACAAAAGATTTGTTAATTTGGGGAACAATTTGTGGGATCTTACATCAAGACATACCTATGATGAAACTCACTTTGATACATCTTCTATTGAATTAGAGGATGTAGAAACTGAGGATGAAGAAGAACTCGTTGAAGATGAAGAAGGTGAAGAAGAGGGGGACTTTAACCTTTACGATGAGGCAGAAGAGGATAGCTATTAGGTGATGAACAGTCACCTTTTTTTATTGTTTTGAAAGGTTTCAATGCTTATGGATAAAATTTATCGGATATTAGATAAATCAAATGAAATTTAATGGAATTATATAGGGAAGTATGATAAAATGTCTTCGCTGATGAAATCAGTAATGAATACTAAGAGGTAAAATTATGGCCGTTTCAAATATAAAAGCGACATTTTCATGTGATTTGAAAGATGTTTGGGAAATTGTAACTTCGCTTGATGATTATTCATGGAGAAGTGATTTAAGTAAAATAACACGTTTGAATGAGAAACAATTTGTTGAATATACAAAAGATGGATTTGAAACCCACTTTACAATAACCTGTAAAGAAGAATTCAAACGATGGGAATTTGATCTGGAAAATAAGAATATCAAAGGCCATTGGAAGGGGATATTTTCATTCCAAGACAATCAAACAACGATTGATTTTACCGAGAATGTTGTAGCTAAAAAATTGTTACTGAAACCTTTTGTCGGAATTTATTTGAAAAAGCAACAGGCAACATATATTGAAGATTTAAAAAAAGCATTAGAGAAAAAATGATTTTCAAGGAATAAGATTTTTGAAAATTCTCTGATTCAATGAATTCTTTTCGGATTCTTGTTTTTGCACGCATTTCCTTGTATAATCTCTTCATCAAGAGAACCGGATATATGAACTTTGCGAATGAAAGAGTTAATTGTTGCGAACTTTTTAATAAAACGATATACTATAAGATATAAACTGATGATAAGAAGAGTAGCAGATGAAATGTTTCAAAGAGACAATCGAAGGGTGAGAAGATTGAACATGAAACCTGTGAAATGCATCTTAGAAGGCTTTTTTGAATGTTAGTAGGAAAAGACGTAGTTCGGCGTTAACGGGTGGAGGAACAGCAAAGTTCAAAAAAGAGTGGAACCACGCAGAAGCGTCTCTTGGGAGGCGTTTTTTATTTTTTTCAACAAAAGAAAGGAAATGTAAAAAATGCATATTAAATCAGCAAAAATTAAAGAATGTCCATATTGTGGAAGTCGTAAAATAACAACGGGGATACAAGCGGGATATGCGGCAGTTTCGACAGGAAGATTTTTTGGAAGTAGCAGTCCATTGGTTCATGATATTTGTACGCAATGCGGGGCAATACTTTTGACTCGTGTGGATCGGTTAGATGTATTTCAAGCAAAATATGAAAAACAAAAAATGAAGGAGGATTAGGAAATGATAAAATTATATAATTCAGCTAGTAATCAAATTGAAGAATTTAAACCTCTTGAAGAGGGGAAAGTAAGCATGTATGTTTGTGGACCGACGGTTTATAATCATGCCCATATCGGAAATGCTCGTCCGATTATTGTTTTCGATACATTGAGAAGACTTTTTGAAGCACAAGGATATCAAGTCAAATATGTAAGTAATTTTACAGATGTCGATGATAAGATCATCAATGCCGCAATCAATGAAGGTGTAGATGAAACGGTCATTGCCAATCGCTATATTGATGCTTATAATGAGGTTCGCGATAAGCTTCATACGGTAAAGCTATCCGCAACCCCACGTGTAACAGAAACAATGGATGAGATCATAGCATTCATTCAATTGTTGGTAGATAAAGGATATGCATATCAGGCTAAAAACGGAGATGTGTATTTCAGTGTTGGATCTGTAAAAGAGTATGGAGATTTGTCAAAACAGAAACTGGATGATTTGATGGTAGGTGCTCGAATTGAAGAAAATCAAGATAAGAAAAATCCATTGGATTTTGCCTTATGGAAAAAAACCACAAAAGGGATTCAATGGGATTCTCCATGGGGAAAAGGAAGACCGGGATGGCATACCGAATGTGTTGTCATGATAGATAAAGAATTCAATTCACAAACTATTGATATCCATGGTGGAGGAAAAGATTTGAAATTTCCACATCATGAAAATGAAGAAGCCCAAAATATTGCAGCCAGTGGAAAACCTTTGGCAAAAACATGGATGCATAATGAGATGTTGAGTTTTGATGGAGCTAAGATGTCTAAGTCATTGGGAAATGTTCAATGGGCAAAAGATGTAATTGAACGTTTGGGGGCAAATGTTGTCAGATGGTTCATGTTGTCAATTAGTTATCGCAGTATTTTGAATTTCAATGAAGAAACTTTAGCGGCAGCTCAAAAAGAGTTGATTAAAATTGAAACACCGTTAAAACAAGCCCATGTTAAAGCAGCTATGCAAAATCAAGAACTGGGAAATGAAATAAATTCAGATTTATGGAATCGTTTTATTAATGCAATGAATGATGATTTGAACACACCGAATGCTTACACTGTTATTTTTGATGGGGTAAAAATGTTGAACCAACAACTTCGTGTGCGTGAAATCAATTTTAGAGAAGTCGGGACACTTGTCAATACATTGGAAAAAATGTTAGGAATACTTGGAATTTTCTTCGATTCGATTGAAGTGAATGAGCAAGATCGTGAGAATTATGAGAAGTGGAATGAAGCAAAAGCAGTTAAAGACTTCGAAACAGCGGATATTTACCGTCAAGCATTAATGGAAAGAGGACTGATTTAGTGGAAGTGAGTCAGATGTCATCGGGGGCTTTAGCTTTTGTCGGAGATGCTCTGTGGTCTTTGCAAGTAAGAAAATATTTGCTTGAAAAAGGGATTCAAAAGCCGAATGATTTACAACGACAAAGTATACGTTTTGTCAGTGCTCACGCCCAAGCTTCATTTGTTCGATTGTTGGAAGACCGAGAATGGATGAATCAATGCGAGCATGATGTATATCGACGTGGAAGAAATTACAAAAGTGAAACAAAAGCTAAAAATGCGGATATTGTCACTTATCGTATTGCGACCGGATTTGAGGCTTTGGTTGGATATCTTTATTTGAAAAAAGAGATGGATCGGTTTGAAGAACTTTGGAATTTGATTAGAGATGAAATGGAGAAAGCGATATGATCGTATATGGGAAAAATACTGTAGTACAATTGATTAAAGACAAAAAGAAGATCAATCGTCTTATATTGAGCGAGAATGCAAAAGTTTTTGAGATTGTAAACGAGGCAAATAAAAGAAGAATTCCTGTAGAGTTTCGCTCAAAAAAAGAGATGGATCGTTTGTGTGAGGGGGGAATTCATCAAGGCGTTGTTGCGGAAATTGAAGATTACAAAACAAAGAGTATTGATGAAGTACTTGCAATGATTCCACAGGGGAAAACACCGCTTTTGGTGATGTTAGACGGATTAGAAGATCCGCATAATTTGGGAGCGATACTTAGAACATGTGATGCGGTACAGGCAGATGGTGTAATTATCGGGAAACATCGTTCAGTCGGATTGACCGCAACGGTAGCTAAAGTTTCGACCGGGGCAATTGATACGATTCCGGTTGCACAGGTAACAAACTTAACGCAAACTTTAAAATATTTAAAACAAAAAGGATTTTGGATTTGCGGTACAGATATGAACAATGCGATAGATTATCGACAGGGAAATTATGATACGCCATTAGTACTAGTGATTGGATCGGAAGGGTTTGGAGTTTCAAAGCTGGTAAAGAGTGAATGTGACTATATGGTATCTTTACCTATGGCAGGGAAGGTTTCATCCTTAAATGCTTCCGTTGCCTGTGGAATTCTTTTGTATGAGATCTATTCCAAACGTAATCCAATCTAAGTATTCATGAATCTATTAAGAAAAGAATTAAATGATTTTGAATTGCTTTATATGGCGCATCAAAAGGATGAGGCGGCTTATCGATTATTAATTGAGAAGTACAGCGCTTTAATCTATCATTGTATTTTTAATAGAGTTGATCGTAGACAAGTGAAATTTGTTAAAGAAGATGTGTATCAAGAAGGAATCAATACATTAGTGAATTCTGTTGATTCATATCGTGATGATTGTGGTGTTCTTTTTTCTAGTTTTTGTATGCTATGCATTAATCGAAGATTGTCGGATATTGTAAAACAAATGAGAAAAGGAAAATATTTATCTGTTTCCGAATATTCATTGGATGCTCCTATTGATCGATTTTCAGGAGTACAATTTAGTGACTGTGTTGAAGATACGCATTATGAGTATCGACCTGAAGAATATACAAGAGGGAGAGTCTTAAAAGAATTATTGATTGGTGCGGCAGATACTTTAAATGAAGAGGAAAAAAAGATTTTTTTGTACAAATCTTTAGGTTATAACTATAAAGAGTTGGCTGAGTTATCAAACATGAGTAGTAAGAAAGTGGATAACCTGCTACAGAAAGCTAGAAAAAGATTAAAAAAAGAACTTGATGATAAAGAAAATAGTTAAGTGTGTTTGACTAGTTGAAGACTTTATGATAAAGTTATAGGGCAAGTGGAAGGGTGATTTTTTGTTATGGCAGAAAAAAGTGATAAAGTAATATTAACCTGTACGGTATGCCTTTCACGAAATTATTCCACACATCGTAACATGAAAACTCATACAGAGCGATTGGAACTGATGAAGTATTGTAAGAAATGCGGAATGCATACCCTTCATAAAGAAACGAAGTAAGTATAGGAGGTACTGTTATGTCAAAATGGTTCAGTATTGATGGTATTAAAAAAGAAATAAAGCGTGTACGCTGGTCAAATAAGAAAAAATTGGCAGAGAATTTTGCCAGAGTGTTGATTTTTTGTGCATTTTTCGGAATTTTCTTTGTAGTTTGCGAATATGCAATTACACTTTTCTTAAAACTTATCGGAATAGGAGCGTAAATCATGGAAGAAGCAAAAAAAGAATGGTATGTAGTCAATACATATGCAGGACATGAAAATAAAGTAAAAGAGAATTTGCAACGCCGTGTCGAATCCATGGGAATTTCTGATTATTTGTTCAGAATTTTGGTTGCGGAAGAAAAAGATATTGAAATAAAAAATGGAAAACAAGTTGAGAAAACGAGAAATTTATTCCCGGGATATCTTTTCGTTGAGATGATCATGACCGATGATGCTTGGTATGTTGTTCGTAATACACCGGGAGTTACCGGATTTATCGGATCATCAGGAGGTGGTGCAAAACCATTCCCTGTAAGTCCGGAGGAAATTGATGCAATTTTAAGAAGAATGGGATTGAGTGATCGTAAGATCGTGGTTGATTTCAAGGTTGGAGATCGTGTTAAGATCTTGAATGGACCATTTGTCGGAATCGAAGGTACGGTTGATTCAATGAATGATGATGCACAATCCGCACATGTTTTGACTATTTTATTCGGACGTGAAACACCGACTGAAATTGCTTATATGGATCTTGAAAAAGTTGAAATTTAAAAAAACTAAAGAGAAGCCGTTTACTTCTCTTTTTCTTTTTGTTATATTATATTTTTAATTGATAAAGGTGAACGTTATGAAAAAAATAAAAATACTTGCAACAACAGACTTACATGGATATATTACTCCGTTTAATTACAGTGATCGAAAGATGGGACCGGTGGGATTATCTAAGTTAGGCCCTATAATTAAAAGGGAACGCAATGAGAACACAATCTTAGTTGATGCGGGAGATAATCTTCAAGGAAGTCCGCTCATGTATTTTCATCAGAATAATCATGGAGAAAAAATAACACCCATAGTAGAGGCAATGAATGCGTATCATTATGATTACTACGCAATCGGAAATCATGATTTAAATTTCGGTCAAGATCAGCTTAGAACTCATTTATCACAAATGAATGCAACATGTTTGACCGGAAATTTAAGTTTAGATGGAAAAGCTCTATCTCCCAAATATCGTATTCATACATTTAATAATGGAATAAAGGTTGCTTTGATTGGGGTATTGACTGATTATATTCATCATTGGGAGAAACCGGAGAATCTTGTAGGAATTGAAGTGAAAGATGTTTTTGAATTTGTTAAGGATGCCGTAAAGTCGGTGAAGGAAAATGAAACGGTAGATGCAGTTGTTGTCGTTTACCATGGCGGGTTGGAAAAAGATTGGAATACCGGGGAAGAAACAGAAGATTTGACCGGTGAAAATGTTGGATATAAGATTTGTGATGAAATTGAGGGAATTGATTTATTGATTACAGGCCATCAACATCGCTCTTTTGTATGCAAAATCAAAAATACTGTTGTAACACAAACGATGTGCAACGGTAGAGAATTAGCATGTATTGAGATTGATCCGATCAATAAATCTGTTGAAGCAAAGATTATAGCAGGAACGGATGAATATGATCACGAACTTGTGGACATGTTCAAAGAAGAGGAAGAGGAAACTCAAAATTGGCTTGATACTCCGCTTGGATGTTTTAAAGATGGTGATTGTTTAGTGCGGGATCAATTTGAAGGAAGACTTCATAAACATCCTGCTATTACGTTCTTAAATGATGTACAGTTTTGGAAGACAAAAGCGCAACTTAGTTCTCAAGCTTTGTTTAATGATGTTGCCGGATTTGCCCATGATATAACAATGCGTGATTTGGTATCGACTTATATGTTCCCAAATACATTGGTGGTAAAAGAAGTAACCGGGAAAGTTTTAAAAGAGTTTTTAGAGAAATGCGCAGAATATTTTGATTATAAAGAGGGACAAATTTGTGTGAATAAACGCTTCTATGATCCGAAACCAATGCATTATAATTATGATATGGTAGATGGAATAGATTATACGATTCATGCTTCTTATCCAATCGGACAAAGAGTGAGTGATATTACATATCAAGGAAAACCGGTACAAGATGATGATCTATTTTCTCTTGCATTAAGTAATTACCGAGCAGCGGGAGGCGGAGATTTTGATATGATTCGACCATGTAAAGTTCTTCAAGATATTCAAGAAGATGTAGTTGATATCATTCGTGATTATATTCTTGAAAAAAAAGTAGTGGAAATTAATCATCGAGAGAATATTAAAGTTGTTAAATAACAGTAGTTATGAAAAAGAGAATATAACGAGGCAGAAAAGTTTGATTACTGCACGAAGTTATGTTCTTTTTTTATTTTAAGTAAAGATATACCAAAATAATCAAAAAAAACTTTATGTAATTTTTTACAAAAAAATAAGTCGTACGACTGAGACATTGTTTGGTGATTTCTTTAATGTTAAAATATGGATATCAAAAGGGGGATTTGGA
>CATJXY010000063.1 GCA_949744505.1 uncultured Erysipelotrichaceae bacterium
ATTGATTTTGATAAAAAATAGAAGTATAATATAATCAATAAGAAAAATAAGAGGTGAAATGAATTGAAAAAAATTTGGATTTGGGTTGTTTATGTTTTGTTGGTATTGGGGAGCTATTATCTGTTTACGCCAACATTAAATCCAACAAGTCTAGTATTTTGGATTTATTTGACAGCGGTAGTATTTGTAGGAATCGTGTTTGCCCTTCCTATGCATTCTCATACAGAAGGGAATCAGTTGCATATTGATTCGAAAAGTTTAGTTCGTATTCCGATCGTAATGGTAATTTGTTGGGCAGTTATTTTAGTTGGGATGTTGATTGGGGGTCCACTATTTAACGCAAAAGAATACTCTGAGCGAATTCAAATCTCTACAGGGAACTTTGCGGAAGATGTAAAACCTGCTGACTTTACGAATTTACCGCTTTTAGATAAAGACAGTTCACAAAAATTGGGGGATCGAATTGTAGGACAACTACCTGATCTTGTATCACAATTTAGAGTATCTGAGGAATACACGCAAATTAATTACAATGGTAAAATTGTTAGAGTAACACCGCTTGATCATAATGGTTTTTTCAAGTATTGGTCAAATAAATCAAGTGGAACACCGGGATATGTTATTGTGAATTCAACAGATGGTGCCAGTGAGTTGGTCCGCATGGAGGGAAACGGATTACATTATATGCCTTCGTCTTGGTTTAATGAGAATCTGAGAAGACATGTCCAAATGAATAATCCATTCTTGATTTTCGGTGAAGAATCATTTGAAATTGACGAAGAAGGAAATCCGTATTGGGTCATTCAAATTTTAAATTACAAATTTGTCGGATTGAAAAAAGAAGTGGTTGGAGTAATGGTCGTAGATCCACGAAACGGTGAAATGACACGTTATGATTGTGATGAAGTGCCTAATTGGATTGATAACGTTTATGATGCAGAACTGATTACACAACAAGTCAATGACTGGGGATCTTATAAATCCGGATTCTTAAATGCTCAGTTCTCACAAAAGAATGTGACACAAGTAACAGAAGGATATACCTATTTAACTTTAGATGATGATGTATTTCTTTATACGGGAATTACTTCTGTAGCGAATGATGAATCAAATATTGGATTTGTATTGGTTAACCTTCGTACTAAAGAAACTACATTTTATGAAATTCCGGGAGCTGAAGAATATTCCGCTATGGATAGTGCCAAGGGTCAGGTACAAGAGAAAAATTATACATCAACTTTTCCATTGCTGATTAACTTTAATGGGAAACCGACCTACTTGCTTTCTTTAAAAGATGCAGCAGGGTTGGTTAAAATGTATGCATTTGTTGATGTACAGGACTATCAAAAAGTTACAGTTACGGATGCTGCTTTAGGTATCAATGCAGCAGCGAATGCTTACATGGGTAAAAATGGGTCGGATTACGATCCGGGTTCTCAGACATTAAAGAATGTTACATTCACAGTAGAAAGCGTTCAAAGTGCTGTGATTGATGGGACAACATATTACTATTTTGTTGATACACAGGGAAAGAAGTATAGAGCATGTATTACTGTAGATGAATTGAGATTACCGTTCATTAATGTTGCAGATAGTATAAAGGCTTCTATTGTAGAGGGCGATGTTTCTTTGATTGTTGAGATAAAATAATCAGAAAGGATTAAAATTAGGATTTGGAAATAAAAAATCTAAATCCTTTTTTTATCCTAAAATTTATGTGACAAAGTACTTTGGATATGATAAAATACCTTCTTGGTTAGAAAAAGGTGAATTATGAACAAAGATTTTTTTAAGAAATGGATGCCAACAATGACAGGATTGCTTTGTGCAATTTTCATGACAGGAGCCGGAGCTGCAATTTATCTAGAAACACAGTTTGGATCGGATACGATTACGGTTCTTGCGGATGGATTGCATAATTTATTTAATGTGTCTCAAGGTGGAGGATCACGAATTTATAATTTGATTTTTCTGGGGATTGCGTTGATTGTGGGAAGGAAATATATTGGTGTAACAACTCTTATTTATGCGTTTTCGGTGGGCTTCTTTATTGATTTCTTCTCAGGGATCTTAAGTCCTTTACAATTAGCAACGTTTTCTCCAATTGGGAAAGTAGGATGTTTACTTATAGCACAATGTTTATATGGACTTTCATTTGCCCTGTTAATTCGTTATCAAAAAGGAATGAATCAGGCTGATGCGATTGCACAGGGAATTTGTGATCGAACAAAGCTTTCTTTTAAAGTAGTAAGGACCATCATCGATGCACTTACTTTACTTTGTGGATGGTTGCTTGGGGGAATCGTTGGATTTGGATCCATTATTGCCGTAGTTACAACCGGAACATTCATTACGATTTTTCAGGGAATTTTGAATAAATTGCTTGGGGAAAAATAAAAATGCAGGATATTTGATTCCTGCGTTTTATTTTTGCTTGATACATCGGGCGTATTTGGATAATGGCGAAGGTGTATATTGAATTTGATGTTCTTTTAGTATGGATAAGAAATGATTAAAACCTTTTTCAGGATTGCCTTTTATTTCATATTCGATTTCATAGTCAATTTGGTTGTTGTAATAATTTTTATCTAGACAAAGTTCTCCGTATGGGTCTATAATCAAATGTCTTTCAGTATGAAGTTCTCCTTCTTTTGTATAAGGTTTCATAAGATTGACGGATGCAAGAAATTGTAAAATTTCGGGTTCATTCAAATCTTTTGTATGATTTCCTTTTACTGCCATCTCTTTTTCTATAATTCCTTTAGTTGTTGGTATTTTACAAGTGAATATAAATTTTCCGTCAATTTCACGAATGCGAATTGACTTCTTTTGATCCGATGTAGCTGATTTGAAATAAGTGTTGGTTTGTCGGATGATTTTGGCATTTGGATAACTTTGTATCAGGTCTTCGAATTGTTCTCTTGTAATCATTGTTTTGTATTCTATTTCTAAATTTGTATGCATGATATCACCTAAAAATATGATACAATAAAAGAAAATAAAAAGGAAGTGATAACGATGAATGTAAAAGATGAAATAATTGCTTATATTCCATATGATGAGCGACAAAGACAAAATAAAGAAAAAATACTAAAGATGATAGAGGAGAATGATAGAATTCTTTATCGGGATTCTTTGGAGTATCATTTTTCTTCTAGTGGATTTATTATGGATGAAACGCTTGAATATTGTTTAATGATCTATCACAATATTTATAAATCCTTTGCGTGGACCGGGGGACATAATGATGGTGAGGATGATATGCTGAAAGTGGCAGTCAGAGAGGCACAAGAGGAAACGGGAATTTCGAAGATTCTGAAAGTCAGTTCACTTTTGAGGTTAGATATTCTTCCCGTTGAAGCACATATCAAAAATGGCAAACCGGTAAAAGAACATTATCATATTAATGGAACATATATTTTGATTGCGGATCGAAATGAAGCGATACGTATTAAACCGGATGAAAATAGTGATGTGAAATGGATAAAAATAGCTGATTTGGATGATTGTATTCAAGAAAAAGATATGCTTGTTTTATACAAGGAAATAATTGATCAGGCTCATATGATGAGAAGAAGAGGAATGATTTAACTGAGATTCTGATTTTCTTTTCGCAAAAAGAACACTTCTATGTTATGATAATAGTATTCTATATGCATACTTTAGTATTTTTATTGAATACTTGAATTGTGGCTTCTTTAATTCTAGAAGGAATAGGAAAGACATTTATTAAACGAAAGAAGAAGTTAATTGATTTCTTGAGTATAGATTAAAAAGATTAAACATGCTAGAATGGAAAAAGAAAGAAAGAATTGCTGATAAAGCAGTTGGAGAAATCATGATGCAAAAAAAAGTGTTTGAATTAAATGATGAAGAACTCGAATTATTGATGTATTATCGGCATTTGGGGAAAATCAGAAAAAAAATATTTATTTTGAAGATGAAACTTATTCAAATTCGAGAAAAATATAGAAAAAATAGAATAAAATAAAGTAAGTGGCAAAAAAGAGAGATATCCATATCTTTTGTTGTCGCTGATAAAAGATGTGGAGGACGAGGATGAGAAAATTTGTACTTGGTTTATTAGCTCTTGCAATTTTTTTATGTTTTAGTGGATGCTCACAAAAAGAAATAGAAGAAATGCCGGCTTATGAATTTGAAGAAACTCAAGCGGTGTGGATTTCATATATTGATCTTTCAAGTATGATCAGCCAAGACAAGTCATTGACTGTTTTAAATTTTGAAAAGATGATTGAAAATTGTAAAAAATTAAATATAAATACACTTTATGTGCATGCATCAGCTTTTACCGATGCTTATTATGAGTCTGATTACTATCCTAAGGCAAAAGTGCTTAAGAGTATCAATGATTTAGATCCGCTTAAAGAGATATGTTCACTGGCAAAAAAAGAAGGAATTAAAGTCGAAGCATGGATCAATCCATTTCGATCTTTTTTGCGTGCGGATATGGAAGAATTAGATGATCATTATTTATTAAAAAAGTGGGTCAATGATAAAGAAAAGAATGGAAAATTGATTGTAGAAGTGAATGGACGATACTATTTGAATCCTTATTATGAGGAATGTCGTGATTTGATCAAGAATGTTGCAACAGAGCTTCTTGAGAAGTATGAAATTAGTGGGATACACATGGATGATTACTTTTATCCTGATGGAATCGATGAAAGTTTTGATGCTTCTGCTTATCAAAGCTATTTAAGTAAGGGTGGAACGTTAGAATTAAAAGAGTTTAGAAAAGAGAATGTAAATAAGGTTGTAAAGGAATTATATGATTGTGTTAAAAGTCATGATTCCAATAAAATTTTTGGAATTTCTCCGGCAGGAAATATTTCTTACAGCATTAATTCCATTTATGGTGATGTAAAGGAATGGGTACAGAATCCGGGGTATATTGATTATATTGCACCACAAATTTATTTTGGATTTCAACATCAAACTTTAGATTTCGTGTCTTGTTTAAATGAGTGGAAAGCATTAATTCAAAATCCTGATGTTGAGTTAATTGTCGGCTTGGCTGCATATAAAATGAATGAAGTTGATAACTATGCCGGTTCTGGGAAGAACGAATGGATTGAAGATAGAGAAGTTCTGATCAAACAAGTGGAAAAAGTTTTAAATGATCCGGCTTGCGATGGCTTTTCATTTTTCAGTTATTCATATGTTTTTGATGAAAATGGGGAAGAAAACTCGCTTATAAATGAACAATTACAAAAATTAATCGGACTGTTGCGTTAAAAAGTGAAATTTAATAGAGAAGTTATCCGGGAAATTTGATATAATATCTAAATAGAGGGTGATTGCTATGAACAGAAATGAATTCCGTGAAGCCTGTAAAGAAATCGGTATTGATTTGAATGAAGAGGCTCTTCGAAAGTTTGATTGTTATGCAAGTCTATTGAATGAGTGGAATCAGAAAATGAATTTAACCGCAATCACTCAATATGAAGAAGTTTTAGAAAAGCATTTTTATGATAGTCTCTTGGTATCAAAATGTGCTTCGATGAAGGGAAAGTTATGCGATGTTGGTGCCGGTGCCGGTTTTCCATCTGTGCCTTTAAAAATAGCATTCCCTGATTTAGAAGTAACGATTTTGGAACCAATCGGAAAGCGTTGCACATTTTTAAATGAAGTAATCGACCAATTGCATCTTAATGGAATAACTGTTTACAATGTGAGAGGGGAAGATGCGGCAAAAACGATGCGAGAAAGTTTTGATATTGTAACAGCACGCGCTGTTGCAAATTTGCGCATTCTCAGTGAACTCTGTATACCGCTTGTTAAAATCAACGGTATTTTTCTTGCGATGAAAGGCTCTCAAGGGAAAACGGAGGATCAAGAGGCAATGAAGGCAATTGAAAAGCTTGGCTGTTTTAAAGAATCAGAAAGTTTAGTTATGCTTAGCGATCATTCTGAAAGAGTAAATCTTGTTTATAAGAAAAAAAAGGCGACACCTCCGCAATATCCGCGGATGTATTCTAAAATTAAGAAAAGTCCATTGTAGGAGGAATTTATGAGAAGAACAATCGATATTCCGGTTGAGGAAATAAAAACAAATCGTTATCAACCACGACTTGAATTTGAAGAAGGGGCATTGATGGAGCTTGCCCAATCAATTCGAGAGAATGGATTGATACAACCAATTACTGTATGTGAACGGGATGGAAAATATGAAATTGTTGCGGGGGAACGTCGTTATCGTGCTTGTATATTAGCAGGGTTTACGGAGATTCCGGCGATTATTATGGAAACAAGCGATGATCAACTTGCGGAAAGGGCACTCGTTGAAAATATTCAAAGAGAAAATTTATCAGCAATTGAAGAAGCAAAAGCTTATATGGCTATTTTGGAAAAGACCGGAATGACACAGGAAGAAATGGCACTTCGAATGGGGAAAAGTCAATCAACAATTGCAAATAAAATTCGCTTGTTGAATCTTCCGCAGGAAATTCAAGATGCGATTGCAAGTCGTCAACTCACAGAAAGACATGCTCGTGCTCTTTTGAAGTTAGATGGAACAGCGCAAGAGAATGCTTATCAGAAAATTGTTAAGCAAGGTTATAATGTTAGACAAAGTGAAGAGCTTATTGAACAAATTTTGACACCGAAAGAAACGAAGAAAAAACAAAGCTTAAAGGGAATTACAAGGAATTTGAGAATTGCCTTTAATACCGTTTATTCGGCAGTGAATATGATCAAGAAAACAGGAATAAAAATAGAAACAGAGGAAATGGAAACAGAAAATGATGTGCGAATCATAATCAAATTTCCTAAAACAAAGTAAAGGAGGTTAGAAGCTATGGGTAAAATAATTGCGATTGCCAATCAGAAAGGCGGAGTCGGAAAAACAACAACCAGTATTAATTTAGCTTCCGGCCTTGCATATTTAGGAAAAAAAGTTTTATTGGTAGATTTTGATCCGCAGGGAAACGCAACACAAGGTGTTGGTGCGAATAAAGACAAAGTAAAATACAGTACATATGATATTTTATTAAGCGAAGTGACATGTCAAGAGGCAATTAAATCTTTGAAATTGCCGCCTTTGGATGTGATTCCGGCAACAATTGATCTTGCCGGTGCAGATTTGGAAATGGCAGAATTTCAAATGGGGCGTGAGAAATTATTAAAAAATAAGTTAAGTGTGGTAAAAAATAATTATGATTTTATTATCATAGATTGTCCTCCATCACTTGGATTATTGAATACGAATGCACTTACTGCCGCAGATTCTGTTATTGTACCGGTTCAATGCGAGTATTATGCTTTAGAAGGTCTGACTCAGTTATTGTCAACGATTCGTCTTGTACAACGATTATTCAATGAAAATTTGAAGATTGAAGGAGTACTTTTGACAATGTTTGATGCTCGTACAAAATTGAGTTTAGAAGTACAACAAGAAGTTCGTCGTTATTTTAAAGAAAGAGTTTATACTAGCTATATTCCTCGCAATGTTAAATTATCTGAAGCTCCGAGTAATGGAGAATCAATTTTTGAATATGATGTCCGCTCTGAAGGAGCTAAAGCTTATGCGGCATTGGCCAAGGAAGTTATAAATAATAACAGCAGGAGGTAACTTATGGCAAAAACTAAAGGTTTGGGAAAAGGGTTAGGAAGCATTTTCGGAGATGATTTGGAAACTGTTCTAGAAGATATTCAAAGCGGTCCTCAAAGGCAGGAAGGAAAAGTAGAAATTCCGGTAAGTGAAGTCCGTGCGAATCCTTATCAACCTCGTAAAAAGTTTGATGATTCAAAGATTAATGAATTAGCTGAATCCATTCGAGAACATGGTGTATTTACGCCGATTTTGGTTCGTAAATCTTTTCAGGGATATGAGTTAATTGCGGGAGAAAGGCGTCTTCGTGCCAGTAAATTGGCTAAAAAAGAAACAATTCCGGCAATTGTAATGGAATTCTCTGATCAAGAGATGATGGAAATTGCAATATTGGAAAACATTCAACGTGAAGATTTGAATGCAATCGAAGAGGCAAACGGTTATAATAATTTAATTGAAAGATTGGGTTATACACAAGAAGAATGTGCTAAACGAGTCGGGAAATCTCGTGAATATGTTGCAAATCTTCTTCGTTTATTGAAACTTCCACGTTCAATTCAGCAGTTAATCACTGAAAATAAGATTTCTATGGGACATGCTCGCCCTTTGATCACATTGGATGATGAGGGAATGGCGTATGATATTGCTTGTCGCATTGTTGAAGAAGGATTGAGTGTAAGAGAAGTTGAGCGTTTGGTTAAAGCGGCAAAAGAAAAACAGCCTGAAAAGGTTGAAAAGAAGACTCATGATTATTCGTATGTAGTTGGAGTAATGGAAAATCGCCTGCAAACTAAGGTCAAAGTTGATAATAAGCAAATCGTCATTAAGTATAGTGGAACAGAAGATTTAAATCGAATCTTAGAGTTAATAAATTGTATTGAAGAGTAAGAAAAAAGTTGAATTTACAAATTCTTATAAAGAATAATGTGAATTCAACTTTTTATATTTAAGGTGATGCAAACATGAATAAGCTAACTGCGTGAACATTTTTCCGCATCGATTGCCAAGACAACCATCAAAACATCAAAGGCATCATCATCGTCTACAATATCGATCCAATAGACATCCGTAAAATTCCAAATATCTTTTGAAATTGTTGCGATCAAATTCCCATATTCATCTTTAATCGTGTATTCCCATTCTGTCCAATCTCCGTCTACATGCCATCCATTGAAATCCATCGTGAAAGAGGGTTTAAAAAAGGAAAATTCTTTGACAATCTCACCAAGATAGTTGTCTTTATAAAAAATTTGAAAATGTGGAAGGAGGCGGAAAAGTTCTTCCTTAATTGTGCCGATATGTTCTTTATTTCGATCGTAGACATGGAGGCAATGGCCTAAAGAAAATACACCTTCTACTGTAAATTCGGTTTCATTGTCTTCGTTATAAATATCGTAGCTATCTAACCATGAAAAAAATCGTTGTTTGAAGTAATATTTCATTTCAATTCCTTTCTTATTTTTCTTATTAATTATATTATATGCTTGTTTATGGAAAAATCAAGATAGTATCAAATGTTTTTAATAAGTAAAGAAAATGATACTAAAATAAAAATGGTTCTTGAAAGAACCATTTGGTATATTAAAAATATTTTAATCCGGTCTTTTAGAAGCTTTTTTTCTTTTATTAACTTCATTTTTGATCATCAATGATTGAGCACCGATATAGAAAGAATATCCTGCATGACTTTCAACAACTTTACTAGGTCGAAGCTTTTGCATGGCATTGTAGTTTAATAAAGCATTATTTCCTACTTGCACGGTAAGCTTGATTGGGCTTGAATGAAGTGATTTGATGTTGTTTAAACCACCGACACTTTCAATAAATAAATCAGTATGATTTTTTAAGTTACTGCTGTCAAACAGCCCCACTGCACATTTTTTAAAGTAGAATTTACTAATTAAGAAGTACAACAGGAACGAAAAGACACCAACAATTAATATAACTTGTATTGTTCGAGAAGATACAGCGCTTCTTGAATAGTAGAGAAGATCAAATATATTTCCAGGTGTTGCATATACAAGCTGTCCGGAGTAAGCATAACCTATATAGATTTCGGCAGCTTGAAAGACACCAAATAAAATTGCACTAAAACAAATATGGAAAAAATAAAGCAAAGGACTGATGATAAGCATTGCTATCTCAAATGGATAAATTGTATTTCCTAATAGAGAAATAGCGATTGCCCATAAAAAGAATCGGTTGAATCGTCTTCTTTCCATTGTATCACTGCATGATAGAGATAGTGCAAGTAACATTCCCGGTATAGCAAATAAATTTAAGACATAATATGCACTGATGAATCGTCCCGGACCTAAAGAATATCCGGCAGTATAAGATTGAGCGGTCCAAATGGAAACATCTCCTGATACACTGACACCGGTCAAGCTTTGGATCCACGTACCGCCCATTTCAGTAAACCAGAAAGCATAGCGAATTAGATTTCCCATGCCGACATCACATAGCAATCTTTCCAAGAGTCCATATACGAACATATTCATCGGGTTTGTGATATCTGTTGCGATAAAATTAAAAAGTCCGAATAAACTATTGATGACTGTAGGCCAAATATAGGCAAAAACAATTCCGGCCAGACTGCAATAAATAATGCTTAGAATCAAAGCCCATGTATCTTTATCAATATAAGGGAACAATAAAGTATAGGGACTCTTGCTTCTGGAAACAAAATAGCTGTGTCTTGTGAGCAGGGCTACCGTTACAACTCCAACAAGACCTGTTTGTAAAGGGGTATGCGTTCCGGCACTTAAACTTTGAAAGTTTGAACCGTTGACACTTAAACCTAATATGGAAGAATAGGCGGTAGAAACTAAATCACTTTTTGCGAAGAACATGGTCATAACATTAAAGGCTAGGTAAGAAATAAAACCAATGAACATGATGATATTTCCGTGATCTCTTTTTCCTAAAAAGGCAAGTAGCAACATTACTGGGAAGAAATTAACTAAAACACCTCCCAGATATTTGCATATTTCCGCAATTGCGATTACAATTGTATTATTGGTTGAAAAGAAAAGCGAAACATTAGGATTGAGGACCAATCCGCTTAAAGCTATTAATGCACAGCCAAGAAAACAAACTTTCAAGGGTGTGTGAACAATTTCTAAAAATGAATACCATTTACGCATATCATCACCTCAGATACTATGATAACATATATTATACCATCAATTCAAACAAGGAGAGTGAAAGTTTATGAAAATCAAGGTTGCTAGTACACAGAAAGACATATTTAACTGTGTTCGTATCCGTTTAAATGTATTTGTGAAGGAACAGAATGTAGATGCTTTGTTGGAACAGGATGAAATGGATGATGGAGCAATCCATTATATCGTTTATGATGATAAAGGAAAAGGGATTGGAACTTGTCGTCTATTGGAAGAAGAGAATGTTGTGCATCTTGGCAGATTGGCAATCTTGAAAGAGGCAAGAGGATTGCATAGAGGACAGGAGTTATTATTAGAAGTAGAAAAAAATCCTTTGGTAAAAGCTAAAGGGAAGATTTGTCTGCATGCACAGTTTCATGCAAAGGGGTTTTATGAGAAATGTGGATATCGACCGGTCGGAGATATTTTTTATGAAGCAGGAATTGCGCATGTCATGATGGAGAAGAAATTATGAGAATTCCCCAACATCATGAGAAAATCAGTTTTAAATGGGATAAAGGACTGATTCTTTGTTTGTGTTTGTTTATGGGGCTTTCGTTGATTTCTATTTGGTGTGCTGCACCGCTTATGTCACAAGTTAAGGATGCTGAAGTTTATTGGATTCGGCAAGCAGTGTGGTATGGGATTGGATTTATAGCTATTTTCTTTTGTTTAAAATTGGGGACAGAAAGATTTTATGTTGGGACTAAAATTATTTACTGGATCCTGCTTTTTTTATTGGGATTATTGTTAGTGGATCGATATTTGATTGATTTACCATACATTAAACCGGTTCATGGAACAACGGCGTGGATACAAATTCCTAAATTGGGATCGTTTCAGCCGGGAGAATTTATGAAAATCGTTCTTATTATTTTAGTCGGTGAAATCATTGATAAACATAATAAAGAAAAACAAGATGATAGTTTTTCAAGTGATTTTCATCTTTTTATTAAAATATTAAAAGTTATTTTTGTACCCCTTGTTTTGATTTTATTGGAACCGGAAACGGGAATACCGATTATATTGATGTTTAGCATTTTGCTTATGTGTTTTTTATCCGGGATCAGAAAAGAATGGATACTGATAGGGGGATCGATTTTTATATTTTTAGTCATTTTAATCTTTTATCTGTATTATTATCAAATTGAATTCCTTGAATCTTTGGTAGGATCCGGATATAAATTAAATCGATTAAAAGGTTGGCTTGAAACGGAAAGGTATGCTTCCAGTCATGGATATCAGCTTTTTCAAGGCTTGTTGGCAATTGGTTCATCGGGATGGACAGGATATCCGCTTCGCAGTGTTTTGATTTATTTTTCAGAACCGCAGACGGATTTTATATTTGCGGTGATTTGTCAAAATTTCGGTTTTTTAGGAGCGGGAGTGACTGTGTTTTTATGTACATTTTTGGATTTGAAGTTATATTCGATTGCCGTAAAAAGCCCAAATGGGAAAGAAAAATACACTTTATTCGGAATGATCGGAATGTTGTTGTTTCAGCAGATTGAAAATATGGGAATGGTTTTGGGATTATTCCCGATTACCGGGATTACATTACCTTTCATTTCTTATGGAGGATCTTCAATGTTGTCCTACATGATTTGGATGGCCGTTGTTTTTCAGATGAGCCATGAAAATGAAATCAGAACGCTTCATTAATGAAAATAATTGAAATTTCAAATTGAAAGCACACAGAAATGTAAGGAAAAATATGGTATAATAAGAAAGCAGTTATTTTTAAGGAGTGTTGAATTATGCCAAAATATACCCCGATGATGGAACAATATCTTCAAGTGAAGAAACAATATATGGATGCGATTGTTTTTTATCGTGTCGGTGATTTTTATGAAATGTTTTTTGATGATGCAAAAGTAGCAAGCAGAGAGCTTGATTTGGTATTGACCGGAAAAAGTGCCGGGGTGGAAGAAAGAGTACCGATGTGTGGGATTCCGTTTCATGCCTATAAGAATTATGCACAAAAATTGGTGTTAAAAGGATATAAGGTGGCAATCATTGAACAAATGGAAGATCCCAAAGAAACGAAAACAATCGTTAAAAGAGACTGTATTCAGATTATTACTCCGGGAACGATCATGGACGAGGATGAGAACAGTAAAAACAGTTCTTGTATAGCAGCCATTTATGATTATCAGTATGGGTTGTCTTTGGCAGTATGTGAAATGACAACCGGGGAAACTTTTGTCAAAAATATTAAGAAAAGTACGGTTGAGCTTCAACAAACTTTGCTTCGTAATACGATTCGTGAAATCGTTGTTCAGGAAAGTTTTGATGAAAAGCTTTTAAAAGGAGTAAGGGATTTGGGCTGTGTCACAATTTCTTATTGTAATCGTAGTGAAATCGATGAGGAATATAAACCTCTTATTGAAGAAATTGAGGATGAGCGAATTTTAATTGCGTATGGACTTCTTTTAAATTATCTTGTTGTAACACAGAAAAGAATGATGCATCATTTACAAACTGTTAAACAACAAGATGACAGTCAAGTTTTATATATGGATTTTTCAACTCAGCAGAATTTGGAATTGATCATGCCACTCAGAGCGAATGCAAAAACAGAAACATTATGGAGTTTCCTTGATCGCTGTAAGTGTGCGATGGGCTCTCGTTTATTGAAAAAATGGGTAGAATTTCCTATGACCGATCAGAAAAAGATCGAGCATCGATTAGATCGTGTTCAAATGTTGAATGAAAATTTTATGATTCGTGAAGAGTTAAAAGATCAACTAAAGGAAATTTATGATTTAGAGCGATTAATTGCGCGTGTAGCGTATGGATCTGCCAATGCCGTGGATTGCATTCGCTTGTATAAGACGATTCGTCTTGTACCGAATATTTTGAATTTGCTTAAAGATTATGAAGTATTTGAGGAATTGAAACGCATTGATCCATGTGAAGATCTGTGTATGGTTTTAGAGAATGCTTTTGTGGAAAACCCACCGATTTCTACAAAAGAAGGAGGTATGTTTAAAGATGGATATAATGCCACTTTAGATGAGTATCGATCTGTTCAACGTGGAGGAAAGCAGTGGCTTGTAGAGCTTGAAAGCAAAGAGAAAGAGCGAACGGGAATTCGTACTTTAAAAATCGGATATAATCGTGTTTTTGGATATTATATCGAGGTTTCCAAAGGAATGGTACCGATGGTAAAAGATGAGTTTGGATATGTCCGTAAACAGACTTTAACAACCGGAGAGCGTTATATTACCCAAGAATTAAAAGAAAAAGAAGATGCGATTCTTCATGCCGAAGAGCGAGCGGTGCGTTTAGAGAATCAGTTGTTTGAAGAGTTGATCGATAAAATTAAGACATATTTACCGAAACTTCAACGAATGTCACTTGTTTTGGCTGATTTGGATGCAACGTACGCATTGAGCAGTATATCAAGTGAATATGGCTATGTGCGCCCCCAGTTCACAGAGGATAAATTAATCTTGGTTGAAGGAAGGCATCCGATCTTAGATCAGAAATTGAAAGAAAAGCGATATGTATCCAATAGTATTTCTATGAATCAAGATCAGAGTATCCTTTTAATTACCGGTCCGAATATGGGTGGTAAAAGTACATACATGCGTCAAGTGGCTTTGATTGTGGTACTTGCTCAAATGGGATGTTTTGTTCCATGCAAGAGTGCGGAAATGCCGATTTTTGATAAAATCTTTACGCGTATTGGGGCAAGTGATGATATATTGGGTGGACAATCAACATTTATGGTAGAGATGACAGAAGCAAATAATGCATTGTCTTTAGCGACTGAGAAGAGTTTGATTCTCTTTGATGAAATCGGAAGAGGAACATCCACTTATGATGGAATGGCATTAGCTCAATCCATGATTGAGTATATTGCTTCATGCATTCATGCGAAGACTTTATTTTCTACCCATTATCATGAATTAACACAATTGGAAGATACGATGGATACGATTAAAAATGTACATGTAGAGGTGCATGAAGAAGAAGGAACGGTTACATTTATGTACAGAGTTAAACCGGGTAGAGCTGATCGCTCTTATGGTATCAATGTTGCTCGTTTGGCAAAGCTTCCGGAATCGGTATTGACTCGTGCTCAAGAGTTGTTGCATCAGCTAGAAAGTAAGAAACGCGTCGTTCAACAATCATTCGGATTTGCAGAACCAATGGTCAAAGAGAGTGCCAGTAAATCGGTTGTGGAAGAAAAATTGGAAATGGTTGATCCGAATTCATTGACACCAATGCAGGCATTATTGATGATTCAAGAATTGAAATCAGATTTAAAAAAATAAAATAATTAAAATGCATCGTTCTCAATTTGAGTCTCGATGCATTTTTATCATGAAGCTTCTACTTCATTACAAGAGAATAATCCTAAGTTCTCATTTAATGAGAAAATGGAAAATTCTCAATAAATGAGAAATTTTATTTATAAACTATACTGTTACCTAGTTTTTACGAATGATGCTAAATTTATAGATAAAAAAAGAAAATCTTGTTATAATTCAATTAACAGATGAACTATAACCTCATAAAAGTCTAAGAACATGATTCTATTTTAGGCATTATATTTATGTTCTTTTAGAACTTTAAGTGAAAGGGTTGAATCCTATGAACATTCCTTTATTACTTAAAATATATTGGAAACTTCTTAATAATGCAGAAGTTATTGAAATTGATTCTAAAAAATATAATGTAGATAATTTCGCAAGAAAATTGGCCTCATTTTTAAGATTTCTTAGTCTGTTTAATATAGGATTGACCTTTCAATATTTTAAAAATCAAATTCGAAATAATTTAATATTTATTTATATCCCTATATGCGTCTGTATTTTAACATATTTGATTGGGGTAGTTATATTTATAGTAATGTATAAAAAATGGATTTATTCAATTGATATAGAGGAATAAGTTTGGGTATTCAAATCTATCTCCTAAGAGGTTTTACAAGAAAGACTTTCATATTTTGTATGTAAATTTTTCAAATTATCATGCTAATGAATAATTCTTTTTTGAAATTAACAAATTTGACTGGAAAAAGAATATCTAATGAGCGATAATAATATCCAAGGAGGGAGACAATCATGATTTTAGATGATTATCAGAAACGCGTTGATCAATTATTTGAACAAGTTCGATCAACACAAAGAGAAAACATTATTACAGCGGGGAAAATGATTGCGGATACGATTGAAGCCGGTGGAAATATCTACTTAAGCGGAATCTGTCATGCGATCGAAAGAGATTTAATTAACCGTGGAGGAGGACCGGCTTTCTATCGCTTATTCGAGTACAGCTTGAATGTGAAATCTGATGCAAGAGAAAGAGATCGTAGCGATTTGGATACAGATATGGAAGGATTGGGAGCTTATATCTTGAAGGCTTCTACAATTCGTCCGGGAGATATCTTATTTGTAGGTTCTGTTTCAGGACGTACAAAAGGTGTCGTTGATCTTGCTTGGGAAGCAAAGAAAATGGGAGTTAAAGTGATTGCAATGTCTTCTATGGAATATGCCAAGACAGTTGATCCGGTACACTCTTCAGGACAAAAATTATATGAGTTTGTTGATTTGACTTTGGATAACTGTGCACCGGCTGCCGAAGCTATGCTTGATGTTGAAGGAATTGAAGCTAAATTTGCAGCAGCAAGCGGACTTGCAAGTTCTTATATCTTGTGGTCAGTTACAGCGGTTGTTTTGGAAGAAATGATGAAAAGAGGAAAAACACCGTTGTTACTTAAGAGCGCTAATTTCCCAGGTGGTCCTGAATATAACAATACAGAAGTTAATCCACATTATCAAAAATTCGGATGGTAAGATACAAAGAGGTCCAATGAGACCTCTTTTTTTGTACTCAACAAATGATTATTTTTATGTTATATTTAAGAAATGAATCGGAGGTAATTGTATGCAACAATTTAATTATCATTCTCATACATCAAGATGTAAACATGCGGATTTAGATATGTGTGATGAAGAGTATATAAAAGAATACATACAAATGGGATTTAAGAAAATAGCATTTACGGATCATTGTCCACAGAAAAATAAAATAGATCAAAGAACTAGGATGAGAATGGATTATGATCAGAAATTTGAGTATTTTGAAAGTATAAAAAAATTAAAGAAGAAATATGCGGATCAAATAGAAATAGAAGTCGGATATGAAGTGGAGTATCTTCCAAATGATGAAGATAATTTAAGAGAACTGAAAGAAGAAAGTGATAAGATTATTTTAGGACAGCATTTTGTTCATGACGATAATCATGAATTAACGATTTTGGGAAGAAATGGTTATTCGGATGAAGAGTTGGTAAGATATGCAGAATATATTGAGAAGGCGATGAAGATGAATTTACCGGATATCATTGCACATCCGGATATATACATGATGAATCGAAACCAATTTAGTGAAATTGAAAAAGCAGTTGCACATAAGATTTGTGAAGCTGCTCAAAAATATCAGATTCCTTTGGAAATTAATTTGAATAATATTTTTTCAAAAACTTATTATGAAAATAGAGAATTAAATCATGATTCGATAGAAAAACAAAAAGAAAAATTAAAAAATGTATCTTATCCTTGTAGGGAGTTTTGGAGTATTGCATCTCAATATGATATAAAAGTTTTATATGGGATTGATGCACATCATAGAGGACAAATCTTGTTATGGCATGAATTGGTTGAATTAGCTAATGAAATTATTGGAAAAGAAACAATAGAAAAGCTTCATTTTATAGAAGGGTAGATTGTGTTTTTGGATAACCAATTCAAAAGTAAAAATACACTCAATTTTTGATATTGAGTGTATTTGTTTTATATCGTTACTTGTTCATTTTCACTTTCAAGAAGTATGACCTGTCCTTCTTGAAGAGACCGTTG
>CATJXY010000064.1 GCA_949744505.1 uncultured Erysipelotrichaceae bacterium
CCTGCACCTCTCATAACTCCCGATAAACACTGAGTTATAGCCATTGCAATATAACCTACCGCAATCAGTCTCATCATTCTCATACTTAAATCAACTAAAGCTACGGTATCCGTGAACGCAAACATCAAAATATGTCCAAACGCAAGAATGATTGTTGTAATTACTGTTGCGAAAATTACCGCAATTAAAGTTCCTTGTTTGCTTCCTTTTTCAACACGATCATATTTTCTTGCACCGACATTTTGACCGGCAAAAGTCGTCATTGCTGTTCCGAAACTGAAATTCGGCATCATCGCAAAGCCATCAACACGCATGATAATAACATTCGCAGCAATGACCATTTCTCCAAAACTATTTGTTAAAGATTGAACCAAAATCATAGCCATGGAAAAAATTGCTTGGGTGAATCCGGATGGAAGACCCAAACGAATAATTGTCCCACTGATATTTCTATATAGTTTCAAATAACTCATCTTCATATCGAAAACTTCATTCATCTTTGTTATTTTAATCATACATAACACGGAAGAAATTGTCTGAGCAATCACCGTTGCCAAAGCGACTCCCGCAACTCCCATGTTCAGGTTTGCGACAAAGTAGACATCCAAGACAATATTAATAACAGTTGCAACTAACAAATAAATCAAAGCCGAAACGGAATCACCCAGTCCTCTTAATATTCCACTTAAGATATTAGAAAATCCCAATCCACCGACTCCGATCAAAAGAATAAACAAATAATCATGACACCATTCAAAAATGCTTTCCGGTGTATCTAACACAGTTAATAATGGACGAATCACAAAGAATGCTAATATCATGATGATTACTGAAGCAATTGCTGTTAATGTGATACTGTTCCCAATTGTTTTAGACAGTTCTTCTCTTTGTTTTGCACCGAAATATTGAGAAACCATGATTCCGACACCGGTTGAAATCCCCACAAATAGCACAAGTAATAAATTAAAGATCGGACTTGCACTCCCAACTGCCGCCAATGCATTATCTCCGACATACTTTCCAACAACAATACTATCTACCGTATTATAAAGTTGCTGTGCAATATTTCCAATCAACATCGGCATGGCAAATAACAAAATCTTCTTCCATGGTTCCCCACTTGTCATATCCGAAGGAGCTAATAATTTTTTCAAACTCATCTTTTTCTATCCTCCCTTTTTCTTCTTAATCATATTTATTACATTTTCCGCTGACCTCATCCACTTCAATTTTTATTACTGCGGTTTGATTCAAACTCTTAACAATGGCTTTCTCGCAATTTTCCAAATTCTCAAATGCATATTTCATGCAGATCAATCGAAGTGCCTTGGCTTTTTCTTGCTCCTCTTCTACAAGAGAAATTCTCCCATTGAATATCCCCGAAGCATACTCCGTAGAAAATACAAACGGTTTTAAAACAACACGACTAACTGCTGTTAAACAAACTCTCTTTTGAAAAGGAATCAATTCAATCTTCTTCCCATCCTTTGCACAATGGATATAAATATTTTTTCCATCATGTATTGCTGAAACGGGAATCCCATAGGCTTCTTCGCCATGGTCAACAAGTGAAAGTATAGAATAACTACATTCATCTAATATTTCCCAGGCAAACGCCTCATTCATTTCTCTATCTTTTCTTCTCATATTCAAATTTCCTCCTTTACAAAAAAATATTGGTATTATTATATCATAACTGTTTTTTATTCTATGAAAAATATTTAAAATTTTATAAGTACTTCTTTTACAAGAATCCTAACATATAAGAAAAGAAAAACTTGATAAACCTATCAAGTCTTTTCTCTATTTTTTATTGATTGACAAAACGCCCAAGGAAACGCTGAAGAGCTTCACTTTTTGGCGAAGTAAACAATTGTTTCGGTTCTCCCTCTTCAACAATAATCCCTTTTTCCATAAATACGACCCTTGAGCTGACATCTCGTGCAAAAGCCATTTCGTGTGTTACAACAACCATGGTCATCCCTTCGTCCGCAAGCTTTTTCATAACATCCAATACTTCTTGCACCGTAACAGGATCCAACGCAGAAGTAGGTTCATCAAACAATAACACTTGACAATCCATACATAAAGCTCTGGCAATGGCAACACGCTGTTTCTGTCCTCCTGATAACTGGGTAGAAGGTTTATCCGCAAAAGCATCCATTCCGACTTTCTTTAAATTCTCATGGGCAATTTTAATTGCTTCTTCTTTACTTCTCTTCAACACTTTAATCTGCGCAATCATACAATTTTCGATTACAGACATATTATTAAACAGATTGAAAGATTGAAAAACCATTCCTACTTCTTTTCGATGTTGATTGATATTTCCATCTAAAATATTTTTTCCGTTTACGAATATTTCTCCCGAATCCGGCATTTCAAGTAAATTAATACAACGAAGCATTGTACTTTTTCCTGATCCGCTACTTCCGATAACACTGACAACTTCACCTTTAGAAACACTAAAGTTAATGTCTTTTAAAACTTCTAACTTATCAAAGCTTTTTGCAAGATGCTTGATTTCAATAACCTTTTCCATTTTATTTGCCCTCCTGATTTTCTACTACCGTTGCACTGGCAAAATAATTGGATTCGGTATGATTGATTCTTTTTTCCAATTTTCTCATGATAAAGGCTGCCAAACTTGTTAAAATCAAATAAATTACTGCTGCAATCATATACGCCGGAACTGTTTTATAAGTCGATCCGGCAATCGTTTTTGCTTGATAAAATAATTCTGTAATCATAATCGTACTCAATGTACAACAATCTTTAATGTTAACGATCAATTCATTTCCGATAGATGGGAATGAATTACGTATTGCTTGAGGTAAGATGACATATCGCATGGTCTGCCAATCACTCATTCCGATACTTCTTGCAGCTTCTTCTTGTCCTTTATCAATGGATTGGATACCGGCACGAATAATTTCCGCCATATAAGCACCGGTATTAACTGAGATAACCACAAGACCGGCGATAAAGCTATCCCAATGTAATCCAAAATCATAAACACCGAAATAAATAATCATCGCTTGAACCATCATTGGCGTACCTCGGAAAATCGTAATATAAATATTAAGAATCATATTTACAATTTTCTTTAATAATTTAATCCATGTTTTTTCTGTCGGTTCTTTTTTCATACAGATTGCACGTAAAGCTCCGACTACAAGTCCAATCAACAAACCGACGACTGTTCCGACAATACCGAGAATCAATGTTTTACTAATTCCTAACCACAAAAGATTTTTATATTTTGTGATTAAAGCAAACATTGTTTTTATTAAATCAATCATATTTATTCTTCATTTGCAGGCTGACGGCTAGCTGCATCTTTCATCAATTGAACACGTTCTTCTTGAGTAATCTCTGCCAATGCTTTTTGTACATCATCAAATAATTCACTGTCTTTTTTAATTCCAATTGAAACAGAGGTATCTGTTAAATCAACATCAAAACCATTTCCCGGGGCAAATTCAATCAAAGTCAAAGCTGTTCCGTTTGCAGCTACATTTCCTTGTCCGACCGGAGTTTCAGCAGTCACTCCATCCACAACACCACTTAACAAGGCTTGAACTAATAGTGGATATGTCTCCATCGCTGTTGCATGTTCTACTCCCGGAATCTGATCAATTACTGTATCATAAAGTGTTCCCATCTGACCGGCAATCTTTGCTCCGGAGAAGTCTGAAAGTTTTGTTGCGTTTGCATAAGGAGAATCTGAACGAACGATAATTGTCATATCAGATTGATAGTAACTATCCGTAAAATCAATTTCCATTCTTCTTTCCGGTGTATCTGTCATCCCGGCAATGATCAAATCAATAATTCCGGAATTAACACTTGTTGTAAGAGCATCCCATTCCATCTTCACAATTTCAAGGTCCATATCCAAAGAATCCGCAATCCTCTTGGCAATAGCCACATCATATCCATCGGCATATCCACCTGAAGAAAGAGAAACATTAAACTCATTTGCTTCCGGATCTGTCCAGTTGAATGGAGCATAATTACATTCCATTCCTACTTTAAGCACTTTTCTTCCTTCGTTTTCTTTTTGTGTTTCATTGGATGAACATCCTGCAAACAAGAACATTGCTGCACATAAACTTAATAATAACTTTTTCATTTCAATTTCCTTCCTTTCAAAAAAATAAAGCCGTGCTATTATTCACAGCACGACTGAACAGTCCTCTTGGATATAATAGCGCCTCTACATTCGTAGGAGTGTCATGAGTATTTCCCAAGACCCCAAGAATTTGCTTTGCCAAACAATTCTTTCGGCGATGATTGCCTTTCATTCACTTCTCAGTCTGCCGACTCCATGAATTACTCATCTGCATCGCTACCTCTATCGGTTTTATTGTTTATTATAATAAACTCGCTTGTTTTATTTGTCAACAACAAATATTAAAAAACAAGCTCTTTTTAATGATATGATCCAAAACTTTCGGATATACCTTTAATAAAGAACTTGTTTTAAGATTTTTAATTAAGCCTTAAAGACCTGCTTTTTCCATTGCGATCTTAAGAGCTTCCTTGAATGCTTCTGTTGTAACAGTTGCACCTGAAACGGTATCAACATTTGCTGATTGAGTTTCTAAAGCTTGTTTGATCAAAGTATCAAATGCCGGAACACCGATATTTTCTGTTTCTTTTTGTTCAAGAATTTCAATAGCGGTCATCTTTCCATCTTCTACTGTGATTTCAAGTTTAATAGCACCGTTCATACCATTTTCAGAAGTTCCTGTAAATGTTCCGGCTGCTTCTTGACCTGCATTTTGAGCATTTCCGCCAATCAAATCATTTTCAGTACTTGGATCGAAGTCTTGAAGTTCATTGGCAATTGGTTCCGTACTCTTCAAGCTATGATTTGTAACATTACCGTTTTCATCAATTGATGCAACAGAACGCCCGGCAATATATCCACTTACCATAACACGGCCTAAACCATGAACACGCATACCTGCTGAAGCTTCTCCGACGCAGAATAATCCCGGAATAAGTTCACCATGAATATTAACACATTGCATATCACTGTTTACTCGTAATCCAGCCAATGTATCATGAAGACTCGGAACAGCCCATAAAGCATAGAAAGGACCATTTTGGATCTTCTTATTCAAATTCTTACGACCCCATTCTTTATCTTCGCCATTTTCAACATATGAGTTCCAATCCGCAACAGTCTTAACCAAATTAGCCGGATCCATTTTGATATGCTCATAATATTTATTAACAATCTTCTGTGCCAATTCTGTCAAAGTATCGGCTTTAAATGCATAACCATTTTCAAAATCACAGTTATTCATATCCCAGTCATTTGCTACAACTGTATCTTGATCATAAATTGCCCATAGTGGACCACCATAGCGACGAGCATTTCCATCACCATTTGGATCAACGACAACACTTGACAAAGCTGTCTTGAAGAATTCAAAACGGAAGTTTGTATACTTGTTCGTATCATACATATCTTCGTTACCGCAACGGTTACCAACCATATTAACGATAATTGAATTCTTAATATCGGCAGAAACACCTTTCGCAACGAACAATTTCCAAATCTTACTGTTTTCAGAATATGCTGCATTATAACCATAGCGACATCCGAAACGGCTTGGTGTTGTCAACCATCCGCCATCATCCGGTGCATATCCTGCCATTACACCTAAAGCTCCACCGATTTCCATTGCTGCAAGTTCTCCGGATGCATCCTGATCAGAGAAAGGCATACCACCTAAACCATCAAATTCAGGTCCTAAACGTGGATCGATCATAGTACGGAAATTTTCATTCCCTGTAGATCCACCCGTTGCAATAATAACACCTTTTTTAGCTTTTACATTAATCGTTTCCTTTGTACAATCAAGATTTCCTTCACTAAAGAAACTTTCCAAACGATCTGTTTCACCCGGCAAAATAGTCGGAGTATAATGAGCTGTAAGTCCGATAACACGACCTGCTTCATCACGATGGAACTTATCCATGTGATAATTCATCAAGAATTGAGCACCTTTTTCACGAAGACTCTTTTCTAAAGGTCTTGTAATACCAATACCTGAAGTTTTTACACCTGTGAAAATGTTTTCCCAACCATCTGTTACCATATCTGTATTTGTTTGACGAGCAACACTTTCAACTTCTGTTCTAGTCGGATCATCAAAGAAATAATTTCGATGAATCGGTGCATCCTCTGTTTCTTTTAAACCATTCGCAATACACAAGTCATAACATGGAACCATGCTATCTGCAATTGCACGAACATACTCACGATCATTCCAACGAGAGCACATTGGTTGACCTTCTGTATGGTCAAGATAGTACTTATCTGCGGAATCTTCAACTCCGAATGCTTTTTGTTTGGCTGTACCGCCACCGAAATGAAGGTTTCCTCCACTGACAGCAGCATGTCCACCACAATCCCAGTTTGCTTCTACAAACAATACACTTGCACCATCTTCCATTGCCTTTAACCCAGCTGGAAGACCTGCACCCCCGGCACCGATGATGACAACATCAGCTTCGTAATCCCATTTTGTGGAATTTGATTTTTCATCAGAACTGCTACATGCACCTAATAGTCCTGCTGCCGCAATTCCGACTGCTCCTGCCGCACTTCCTTTAAGAAAATCACGACGGGAAATTCCTTTGTTTTTCATTTTCTTTCTCCTTCTATCACATTTGTTCTATCGAACTTGCTTGTGAATGTTTTAATTATAACAAGTTAATTCATAAAATGGTAAAAAATAACCAAAAAACATTTCCAAATTTGGGAAATCAATTCAATATTACAAAAAGCAAATATAAATCACTAAATAATTACTTTTTCAGAATAAATTCTTCGATATTTCATAGCAATTACAGTTTCTTTTCTTTATCTCTTTTACATTAAAAATCGAATCGATTCAATATATTTTCAATATCAGATGATTTCAAAACTTTTCCCATAGATACCACTTTTTCATTTACTACAAGTGCAGGCATACTCATAACCCCATATTTCATTATAGTTTCTAAATCGGTTATATATTCGACCTCCATCGCAAGTCCCATTTTTTGAACAGCATTCTTTGTATTTTCATATAACGTATGACATGATGCACACCCTGATCCTAAGATCTTGACACAAAAAATACCTTCTTTCAATTTAATATCGGTCGTAGTTTCGTTTTCTTCACATGATAAACAAATTGAATTACAAGTACACACATCTTTTTTCTTTCTAAATAATGACATAATAAAATTTCCTCCTTATATTTTGATTTTCTTCTGACAATTTACACAAGGTAAGATTGAATTACATTGAAGAAATAACCAACAAGAATAATACCCCCTGTACAAATTGCGATAAAAATAGTAAGTAATTGAGGCTTTACTGCTTTACGTAACATAATTAATGATGGTAAAGACAGTGTTGTCACAGCCATCATAAAAGACAAAACTACTCCCAGTTGAGCTCCCTTTGCCAAGAGTGCTTCTGCAATCGGTATTGTGCCAAAAATATCCGCATACATCGGAATACCCGCAACAGTAGCTAGAATGACACCTAAAGAATTTCCTGTCCCAAGTATACGAACAATAAAGTCTTCCGGTATCCAATTATGAATAAATGATCCGATCGCAACACCGACCAAAACATAAGGTCCTACTTTCTTCACTGTAGATAAAACCTGTTCCCCAGCATAGTTCATCCGTTCTTTGAAACACAATTTCTCCTGTATCACATGACTAGAGGTTCCATTACGAATGAATTCTTCCACATAATTATCAAGATGCATTTTCTCAATGAGTGATCCGCCTGCAATTGCAATCATAAGCCCTAGTAAAACATATGCTATTGCCACTTTCCATCCAAATATGCTCATAAGCAAAACAAGTGAACCAAGATCAACCATAGGGGAAGAAATCAAAAAGGAAAATGTTACACCTAATGGAAGTCCGGCACTTATAAATCCAATAAACAGGGGAATCGATGAACATGAACAAAACGGTGTTACAGTACCAAGTAACGCTGCAATGATATTCGCTATAATACCATGAAATCCATTAAGAATTTTTTTAGTTCTTTCCGGTGGAAAATAACTCTGAATATATGAAATAAATAAAATCAATACACTTAAAAGCACCATTATTTTGATTGTATCGTATAGAAAAAATTGAATGCTTCCTCCAACTTTTTTTGTAATATCTAAGCCAAATAAAGTGAGTAAATCCCCAATCAAGCGATTCAACCAGTGCATACCAAGTATTTCGTTTTGAAAGAAATTCCAGCTTATTTTAATTATTTCCATAATTCGCCTCCATTCATAGAAACATTGAAATATATCAATATAAAGATTGAATAATAATCCATCCCGGACATTTGTACTTTATTTGTCACAGCATGGATTTTCTTCATTGTTATTGGTTTTAATTAACAGTGATTGTAAATATTCCATTGCGTAAGCAATTCCCTCTTTTGAGATTGAATAATGTGCCCACTTTTGTTCTTTTCTCATATTCACAATACCGGAATTACAAAGAATTTTCATGTGATGTGACAAGGTTGGTTGTGAAATATGCAAATTTTCTAATAGTACACATGCACATTTTTCTCCTGTAAGCAATTGCTTCAAAATCTCAATCCGATTCTCATCGCAAAAAGCTTTGAAAATTGTTGGTATATTTTTTTCCTCAATCAACTTTGCCACCTGCCTTAAGTTATACTATACAACCATTATATTCATATATTGAAATTTGTCAATATAAAATAATTATATTCTTTAAATTTACAATAAAACTATATAAAAAACTAAATGGTTATTATAACAATTTTATTGGAAACTTCTTTTCAACTCTCTAATGATTAATCTTGATGAACAAATCAGACATTTCATTCTCATTTATCCTTACTTCATGTTTATTTAACTTTGATATTTGATATTTTAAACAAAGCTCCTACATTATTTGATATAAAACTTATTCCTTCATCGCTTTAGCTTTTACTAACAACATCATCGGGCGCCGTAGTTCATCTTTCATTCCCGGAATATTCATCATTTCTTTTGGAGGCATAGCTTCTTCTACTGCTTGTATCTCATAACCATTGTTCAATAATCCCATGATAATTTGGGTAAGTGTGTGATGCTGTTTTACTACATCACATCCTAAAAAATGCGTATTTCGCTCTCCAGAAATAAAATAATTATCAATTGGCCAATATTGAGGTTCTCCCTCTTTCGTATAAACCCAATCTTGTCCCACTCCCGCAGTAAAAACAGGATGTTCGATATTAAATAGAAAAATTCCTCCCTTTTTCAATGTTCTATGTACTTTTTTAAATATATCTTCCAAATCTTCTACATAATGTAAAACCAAATTAGATACTACACAATCCCATTCATTTTCCGGATATTCATATTCTTCCAATCCACTAATACGATATTCAATCTGCTTTTTGGCATTACGCTTCTTAGCTTCCTCTATCATTTTCTTACTTAAATCAATCCCTAATACTTTTTTTGCACCTTGTTCAGCAGCAAATCTACAATGCCATCCATATCCACATCCTAAATCAAGAACATTTTTTCCTTCTAACACAGGAAAAAGTGGTTTTAACTGATGCCATTCACCGGCAGCTTCCAATCCATCTTTACTACGAGACATCTTTGCGTATTCTTCAAAAAACTTTTCATTATCATATTCATTAATCATAAATCAACTATCCTCTAAATCTTACTTTTCATTTTTTCTATAACACCAGTATAGCATATAAATCTCATCTCTTAAATATGTTCCCTATCTGTATTAATAAGATGCAATATAAATACCTGAAATTCTTATACTTATTTAAAATATGATCCTTCCTCCACATTTTGTTTATACTTTAAATTCAACCATGGTAACTCAATTAAACAATTTTGGTAGAATTCGGCTTATTTTCTGCTTATTTTCGGTTTACTTTCGGCTTATTTCAATTTTTTACTTTATTTTTCTGTTAATATGTAATCTCATTATTTCTTCCGTAATAAAAATTATGATGATATCCCATTTGTAATGAATGATATTCCTAAACTTTTGTTTATTCTCTAAAAATATTTTAGGCTAAGAATCGGTTCATATTATTCACATATAAAAAAGGAAAAAGAATGCTTACTATTCTTCTTCCTCCATTTAATCTACTCTATAATCTCAATTACATATCGCAAAGCTTGCGAAATTCTCTGATTCGATCCAAATCTAATTTATTCTTTGCAAGTCCATCAATTCTTGCAGCACTGGAAATATGGACATCTTCTGCTCCGATTGATTTCAAAACACGGATACTATCCGCATTAATTCCTCCGGCAAAAGTAACTTTGATTCCCAAAGATGTAGCATAATCCAACATCTCTTTGACTCGATCAATTTCTTCGGCAATATTTTTTGCCTTAAAATTACTTAAGACTCTCTTAATTTGAGGATATTTTGCAAGTGTATGCAAAGCAGCTTTTTGATCTTCCAAACGATCAAATGCTTTATGGAAAACAACCGGTGTTGTTCCACATGCATCAACAAGTTTTTTCAAAGCCTCTTCATCAATCTGATTCTCCTCTGTCAAACAACCTAATACAAAGTGATCTGCCAATCCTTGTTGATTACGAATATCATCCACCATCTCTTCTACATCATTTTTTGAATAAACAAACCCTTGGTTATGAGGACGAATCATACAGAATGCCGGAATCGGTGAATGATCATGAACTCCTTTGATTGAACCATAAGTTGGTGTCAAAGCTCCTTCAGTAATACCACTTACTAATTCAACACGATCTGCTCCCGCTTCTGCTGCTTGTAAAGTTTCATCCAATGTTGTTGTTACAATTTCCAATCTCATAAAAGATTCCTCTCTTTCTGATTTCATTTTACACCCATTATTCAATTAATGATAGATATTTTTGAATTATTTATTCATATTTTATAAACTTATTTGACTAATGAGCGATCTTTTAATACTTGTTTATAATCTTCATAATTACGCTTTAAAAGCTCCGGTGTATTTAAACCATATGGACATTTAGACTTACATTTACCACAATTCAAGCAATCCTCGATTTTCTTCATCATCGCTTGTCCACTTTCAGACAGATGTGATGCAGATGGAGAACGACGTAATAGTAGGCTCATTCTGGCGCATGTATTGATTTGAATACCAACAGGGCAAGGCATACAATATCCACAACCACGGCAGAATTCTCCCATTAGTTCTTCTTGGTCATGTTTAATGACAGCTTCCAGCTCCTCATTCATCTGTGGCTCGTGGTCCATATAACTCAAGAATTCATCTAATTCCGTTTCTCTTTGAATTCCCCAAATCGGTAATACATTATCATATTGGCGAATAAATGCATAAGCTGCCTTTGAATTTGTGATGAGTCCTCCGGCTAAACTTTTCATGGAAATAAATCCAACATTGGCCTCTTTACAAGCTTTTGCTAAGTTTAATTCCTTTTCTGTGCTCAAATAGCTGAACGGAAACATCAATGTTTCATAATATCCACATTCTATAGCTTCATAAGCAATATCAATAGAATGATTTGTGATACCGATATGGCGAATTTTCCCTTGTTTTTTAGCTTCCAACATGCATTCATACATTCCTGTTCCATCATTTGGCTTATAGCATTGCTTAGGCCAATGGAACTGATAGATATCAATGTAATCTGTTTTTAAGTTCTCCAAGGATTGATTGAGATCTTTCCAAAATCCCTCCGGTGTTGTTGCTGCTGTTTTTGTCGCAATGATTACATTCTCACGAATTCCGACCAAAGCTTCTCCCAGTTTAATTTCACTATCCGAGTATGCCCTTGCGGTATCAAAGAAAGTCATGCCACCTTCATATGCTTTGCGGATAATTTTTACTGCTTCTTCTAAATTGACTCTTTGAATAGGCAAAGCACCAAATGCATTTTGTTCTATTACAAGTCCTGTTTTTCCTAATGTGATTTTAGCCATCTTTTTCCCTCTCTTTTTCTAAATGCAGTATATCAATTTTTAAACTCATTGAAAAGATTAAAATTAAGAAATATGTTCTAAATATTAATTATATAAAAAAGGACAACTTCACTAAATCATGCTGTCCTATTATTTTTATACTTAATTCATTTTTATTAATCAAGAATTCTTCCATCCGTAGATACAGTTACAGTCTTCCATAAAATCTCTTTTCCGCTCTTCAATAATGCTTTTTTAACAGCCATCTCTAATCCGCCACAGCAAGGAACTTCCATACGCAAAACAGTAACACTTTTAATATTGTTATTTTTTATTATTTCTGTTAATTTTTCACTGTAATCGACAAAATCAAGCTTCGGACATCCAATCAGGGTAACTTTTCCCTCCATAAAATCTTCATGAATATTTGCATATGCGTATGCTGTACAATCTGCCGCAATCAATAGATTTGCCCCATTAAAATAAGGAGCAGTAATAGGAGCCAATTTGATCTGACAGGGCCAATGATTAAGTTGAGACATTCTTGGTATCATGACAGAAGGAGCCTTTATTTCTTTTTGTTTTGCTGCAAGAACCGCTTTTTCATCATATGCAGGCGCTTCCCTTTCTTCAAAACTGATTGCTCCTGCTGCACAATTTGGTAGACAATCACCCAAACCATCACAATAATCTTCACGGATTAGAACAGCCTTACCATTTATCATCTTTATTGCCCCTTCATGGCATGCCACAGCACAAGCACCACAACCATTGCATTTATTTTCATCAATTTTTATTATCTTCCTAATCATTCTATATTCCTCCTGATTGAATCTCCTGTTCCATCTTTTCTGTCTCACTTAAAAGATGATGTAGATTTTCCTCACTTATATCATTTCCTATATATAAAAGTGCTTTATAGAAAAAATCGATATCCATTTCAGATTCATATTTATTAAAAACATAAAATGCCATTTCTTGAATCTTTTCCAATATCTGCAACTTTACTTCTCGTATTCCTTCTTCCGCTTCATAAATTCGGTTCATATCATAATCAGATGTATTTCCACATGGATTCATACACTCAAAACAATTTGGGGCAATCGTTTTCTTCTCCGAATAAATTTCATCTACAATTCTACAAAGTTCTTCCTCATCATAATTAGGGCAAAGCAATGGAAATGCTAAAGCTCGAAGTACCAATAAATCCGTATTTTCTGTTTTACCATTGTTGCTACAGGCACCGGCCAATCCGACTAAGGTACTTATGATTCTTTCTTCTTTCAAATTTATCCCTCTTTTCCTATTATATATACTCTTCTATTTATTCATCTATTTTATTTTTACTTCTTTAAATATAAGCAAAGTAAAAAATCTGTATTCATTATATCTCACAAAATAAAAAGTATGCAAGTGAGCTTCTCTATATCATCAATCTGAAAATTTATATATACCTATTAAAAAGACCCTCTTATAAAAGGGGCAATCTCAGTTTGTTCATTTAGATCAAGTCAGCAAGTTCTGCTGCTTTTTTACATCCATCTGTCTTGTTGATATCTCCAATATTTAAGACTCCCGGAACAAGAACTTCACCTACCATTTTCCACTTATTTAATGCTACGGTTCTTTCAATTGGAATATGCACTCCATCTAAAACTGATAAATCATTTTCCTCACAACATGCAATAAGAGCGCATTAACTATTCATAATCATAGAATTTTAAGCAAGTCTTGAGCAAGTTTTAAGCAAGTTGTGTTAATTACTTAGAGAGTAATGTTCCATTGAATGCAAACGAAATAATGAAAAAATTAGATATCAAATCAAAATCTTTTCGATTATATCGACTACGTATGGACTGTTTCTTAATCGTTCTTGTTGTTTTGTAAAATAATTGACCACATACTTAATATCTCTTAATTAACTTTTAGCAAAAAAATTGAACTCTATTAAATTGGTTCCTAATATATCTTTTTTCTAGTGTCCTATTTATAAGTCCATTTATATTGCTAGTTTCCGTTATTTTAGTCTATAGGTTCTATTTTTATTTGCTCCTTCACACACAACAAAATCTTCTTCCATCAATTCATGCAACAATTCTTTTACTCTTGTAGAACTTAAATTTAATAATTGTTCCAAATCTCTTCTTTTCACAATTCTATGTTCCGTAAGATAATGAATTATTCTTTCTTTTTGGAGTTCTTTCCTTATATTCTTTCTTTTATCGTCGGTTTTTATCGTCGGTTTTTCATTGTCATCTTGTTTATCGTCGGTTTTTATCGTCGGTTTTTTTATATCTAGATTTTCTATTTTTAATATAAGTTTACTTCTTTCCGGTTCAAATTCTTCCTCAATTATAGGCAATGGCCAATTTTGATTTTCCCATATTCTAAATATATTCGGTATACCGCTTCCCGCACGTTCTCCAATATCAATCAGATTAAACATTTTCATAAGTGAATTATTTCTAGGAGATGATACCCCTCCCGATTTTGCATCTTTTAAATCTACTCGGAATATTCCGGGATTTGAAAAAATTATTTTATCTCTCCACTTCTGAATTATTATACCTTGCTCACCATAATAGTTTGCATTAATTAAACAATTTGCCAAAGCCTCCCTTAAAGCTTCATGAACAGAAGTATCCTCTAATCTTGTAAGTCCATCAGTTTTAAACGGAATTTTAATATCAAGAATCAATTTATTGTAAACTCTGAAAAAGAAATCATAAACATTTCCACTCCATTCTCCTGATGATGAAATGAAACGATCTGTCCATCTAACTACATCATCATAATGCTCACGATAATCAAGAAAATATCCTGGTATTTCTCTTACAATATCATACTCGTTCCCAAACATTAAAAGCCCTGCAACTGTAGGATATAACAAGCCATCTTCTCCTCGTCCGATTCCGCCTATTTTTAATAAAAATTCATTATTATTTAGTGATTCCCACACATGTCCGGGACGGCAAATTCTCATTCTTGCACGATAACTTCTTATACTTTCTTCATTAAAAACAGAATTATCAAACTCTGTCAACACCATCATATCTTGTGTCCTTACAGATGCATCTCTCAACATAGACTGAATCTCTTCTTTTGTACAATGATAATCTCCCTCACCATTTCTACGATAAGTACCTGACAAAAGATTCCCATTAATATAAATCGGTTTATCTTCTCTTCTTGCCCTAGGAACATGAATTACAACAATCGTTTTATTATCAATTTCTTTTAGAAAAACATCTTTATTAGAAAGTATATTAATATTGACCTTATTGGAATTATTTATTAAACTCCAAAATTCTTCAATTAAACGATTTGGATTGGGAAGAATTACAGGATTTAAAGTTTTATCTTCCATTTCTTCCACTCCAAGTAAAATGTATCCCCCTATTGTGTTGGCAAACGCGGAATATGTTTCCCAAATACTTTCAGGCAAACCACCAACAGCTCTCTTAGCCTCTATACGGTTATTCTCTTTATACTGTTCAAGATTAGAAAAATCAATCATACTTTTCCTCCCGTACTATTTATTGAATCAATTATATTATATTTGAATAGAAAAGGGAAAGATTAATTGTC
>CATJXY010000065.1 GCA_949744505.1 uncultured Erysipelotrichaceae bacterium
ACCTCTCAAAAACAAAAAAAAAACGTAAAATGTTAATAAGACCAATTGAAAAGTCTTATAGTAAAACTATTTACGGTAGTTTGTAGAAACGTTTACCCGATTGTCAACTTATATAAGAATTTATATCAATAGCGATAATATCACGCGAAAATAATAGATTTTATTGATATTTTTATTAATAAAAGATACTTCATAAATGCCGATAAGTAGAAAACTTTTTAAAACAGCTAAGCTAATAGCTACTATTCCCACTCAATTGACATCATATGATTTCGATTCATATCTGTAAGTTCAGCAGCCAAGCATAATCTTTGCGACAATCTATGATATAGTCAATATAAACTGTATCATCTTTAATTTGATAAAGAACAATATACCATTTTTCAATAAACATTTTACGATATTTATTTGGTATGATATATGATTCGTTGAAAAACGGAAAGCGTTGAGACATTTGATTAAGAGATCGCATTACGTTCAGAATTTCATTTTTCTTTGTCTTTGCCATTTCTTTATTTACTTGAGCCATAAATTGAATGTGAGAAACAAGCATTCTTCTTGCTCTGTCTGAAATAATTACCTTGTATTTTTGATCTGCATTCATACCCTATACCTCAGCAAGGACACCATCGAGGTATTCATCAAGTTCGTCTAGTGTACAACCTAAATTACCGGCCATTCGATCTTCTTCAACTGCTAGAAGTTCTTCGCGAAGTTTCAGCATTTGCTCTCTACGATTGAATGCTTCAATATCCATTACAACCAAATCTCCCTCTCCGTTTTTTGTCAGGTAGATAGGTTCTCCCGTTTTTTTACACATTTCAGCGATTTCATTGTAATTTTGTCTTATTGCAGCGGATGGACGAATATTCATAAACATACCTCCTCGTTTTTATATAGCATTATTTTATATATATTATACCCAAATATTGCAATATGGTCAATTATATCCACATCATTTATCTAATGATACTATTGAATCTGAATAAGGAATCGTATCAAGTGGCTTATGGGTGGCCGAAAGGGCACCTTTTTAATACGAAATGCATTTCTATTGACCAAAAATGAATTTTTTTCATTTTTGGCTAATAGAGTTCAAATCATGTTAAAACATGATACACGTGTTTTCTGCTACCGTTTTGATATCATTAGCTCGTATAGTCAATATAATTGTGATAAAACAAGCTAAAAACAGCTAAATAGAATGTGATATATGTAAGAACAAAAAATATGGATTATAGTAGAGTGATTGAAAACATTGTTGCTATTGAATTATTTCGTAGAGGATATGAAGTATATGTTGGAGTTTTGTATAAGAAGGAAATTGATTTTGCCGCAATTAAACGTAGTGAAAAAAATTATATTCAAGTTTCAGATAACATTAGTGATGAAAAGACATTTGAACGTGAAGTTTCACCATTATTAAAAATAAATGATGCTTATCCAAAGATGGTTACTATTAGAACATGGTATGACGAGTGCCAATATGAAGGGATTAGAATTATTGATGTTGCAGACTGGGCATCTAATAATCAAAATAAAATAATTTCAAATTTGGCTATTAGTATTCATGGATGTTAAAATATTTTGTTGAAATTTCTTTTGTTGCTGTTGTTTCGGTACTACTAGTACATATAGGTAATATTATTGAGTAAAAAGACATAATAGATAGAATAAAATAGGATTTTGTCCTTAAAATGACCTTGTTTTATCAAAAACTACATGAATATAGAAAAAATAGTGTAATACATGAAATGGGAAATAAATATTAACTTAAGTAGATTAGTAAAACGATATTCATTCATCGAATTTAAATGATTAATTTTTTCTTTATTTTGCTTACTGACCTTGATGTTTATACAAGTAATTCCTAGACCACTGATTATTTTTTGTATTTTTACCACTTTTAATCAAAGTACCTCTTTATAAAATAAAAAGATCAACTTTTTATTGTTGGTCATCGTAAGTGTAACTTTCTTCGACTGTTTCTAAAAGATTTACAAAATTATTTTTTAGATCTTCTTTGTATAAAGCGATATTATAATCTCCAGAATTTTAGTCGATAATTAAATTATTGAGTTCATACAAAACAATAATATTAAATCTCTAACATCATAACTTTTAAACCAATCGAAATAGGAATTATGAGCACTTATGAACTCATTGTATTCAATTCCTCTATCACAAATTCCGTTGCGTTCATTATTATATTTCCATATAACAATTCTGTTTTAATTCTTTTTTCCATGTCTATAAAGACAAGAAAATGCAAAAATCTTTAATATTTCTTAAATATTTCGCAATAAAAAAACATCAACCTTATTTGGAAGATGTTTTATCGACATTTTAATCAAAATCAAATGGATTTCCGTAGCAAAACCATTCTAAATCAGCAACAGAATCAATATCTTCTTTTTTTGCTTTCTTCTGATTTGCTACCCTTGCTTTATAGGCTTTGTTGTTAGGATTGTTTTGATTAGCATAGTCATCCAACTGTTGTTTAGTATGTGTTTTCCCAGAAACACGTTTACTTTTTTAGCGCAAGATACTCTTTTTCTTTTTTCCCGACTACAACTTGATCATCACATATGAAGATCGGTCTTTTCACAAGCATCCCATCACTCGCTAAAAGGTCTAACATTTCTTCTTCATTCATAGTCAATAATTTTTCTTTCAAATTCAATTCTTTATATTTCAATCCTGATGTATTGAAAAACTTTTTAATCGGAAGTCCACTCTTAGTAACAAGCTCTCGCAGTTCCTCCTTATTCAAACGATCTTCCTTAATATCACGCGATTCAAATGAAAACCCATTCTCCTCTAAAAATTTACGGGCAGTTTTACATGTTGAACATTTTGGATATTCTACTAATAACTTCATCTTATCAATCACCTCAACTTTATTATAATCTACTTCTTAATATTTGCAATCTTTCTGATTCCAATCATTTATAAAAGAACTCATAAATTAAATTATGAGTTCTCAAATAAACCGATTTAGTTATTTCTTATCTAAATCGAAATAAGACATCCTTTTAATGCTTTCGACTTTTCAACTATCTTAAAGCTCGAATGGCATTCAATACAGCCAACAACATGACTCCGACGTCCGCAAAGATTGCAAGTCCCATATCTCCCATACCGATTGCACTTAAAATCAAAATGAATCCTTTTACCAATAATGAAAATACAATATTTTGCATAACAATTCGGCGAGTCTTCTTGGCCCCCTTAATTGCATCATTAACAGAGAGAAGATCATCATTCATGATGACAATGTCTGCGGCTTCAATTGCCGCATCACTGCCTAACCCTCCCATCGCCAATCCGACATTGGCCATAGCTAAAACCGGGGCATCGTTGATTCCATCCCCAATATAAGCACAATTTGAATTCTGATTTAATTCTTCAAATAATCGAACTTTATCTGCCGGCAATAATTCACTGTGAACCTCATCAATTCCACAACTCTTCGCAACTGCGACAGCACTCTTCTCATTATCTCCACTTAGCATGACCGTCTTACGAATTCCCAAGGAAGACAATTCATGAATTGCTTGTTTTGCACTCTCTTTGATTTGATCGCTAATCATAATTGCTCCGGCAAAATGCTCATCAATCGCCACATAGACAACAGTTCCTTCACTCGCTACTTCTTCGAATTCGATATGATGCTTTTCCATTAATTTCTGATTTCCTGCCAATATTAAATGACCATCAATTTTAGCCTCTACACCGTGACCCGCAAATTCATTCACACTTTCAATTCTTGTCGGTTCGATTTCTTTTCCATAAGCCCTGACAACTGCCTTGGAAATCGGATGACTTGAATTTGCCTCCGCATATGCACAATATTCAATCAATTTTTCTTCATTTTCTTTAGCATCAATCTTTGAAACAAAGAATTCTCCTTTTGTAATTGTTCCGGTTTTATCAAATACAACTGTATCTACCGCATTCAAAGCATCCAAGTAATTGCTTCCCTTTACCAAAATACCCTTTTTGGAAAGTCCGCCAATCCCGGCAAAATAACTTAGTGGAACAGAGATAACCAACGCACATGGACAAGATACAACTAGGAATATCAATCCTCGATGGAAGTATTCACTAAAACTTGCAGAAGGAAGAATCAACGGACAAACAAAGGCTATAATGCAAGCCAATGCAACAACAGTTGGAGTATAATATTTTGCAAACGTTGTAATAAAATTCTCGGCATGAGCCTTACGATTGGATGAATTCTCCACTAAATCCAAGATTTTCGCTACTGTGGATTCATCTGCCGTTTTTGTTACACGAACTTCCAAAAGCCCCTGCATATTGACACAGCCACTGATTACCTCATCATTTACACTTACATCTCTCGGTAGGCTTTCTCCTGTCAAGGCAGCCGTATCCAAACTGGAATTTCCACTTAAGATAATTCCATCCAAAGGTACTTTTTCACCCGGACGAATCACGATTATATCATTAACTGATACTTCCTCAACTGCTACTTTCTCAATACGATCCCCTATTTTTACATTTGCTTCATCTGCACGAATGTTCATCAAATCCGAAATAGAACGGCGTGAGTTCTCCACTGCAATAGTTTGTAATAATTCTCCAATTTGATATAGGAGCATAACAAATACACCCTCTGCATATTCCCCTGTACCGATAGCTCCGATTGTTGCAATAGCCATTAAAAAGTTTTCATCCATCCACTGCTTTTTGCTCATATTGCGGATTGCTGTTTTTAAAACAGGATACCCAACAAGCAGATAAGAAATTGCATAGCAAACTAAATTAAATGGATTTTCTTTTAAAAGTGTTGCGACAATCAAAAATAAAATCGATCCAACAATCTTATAAACTTCGCTTTTATGCCCTTCTTTTTTCACTACTTTCTTCTTTTGAGTTTTCTTTTCTTCTAACGTACAATCCGGTTCTACTCTTTGGATTGTCTTTCTGATTTGAATCATTGCCTCTTCATAATGTTCTCTATCCACATCAAAAAATAGTGTTTCAGTCATAAAAATCAACTGAACATTTCTTAAATACTCAATTTTTGCTATTTCTCTTTCCAGCTGTGCCGCACAATTCGCGCAATCCAAACCTTTAATCAAATACTGATATTGTGTAGGAATTTGTTTGCGATGTTCATCATGATGTTCATGGTTACAGCTACAATGAGTATCGTGAGCATGATGATGCTCATGATCACAATCACAGCCATGTTCATGAGAATGTTCATGATTACAAATGTGATCGTGATGATGCTCATGGTGTTCGTGTCCGCATTCACAATTATGTTCATGTGTGTGTTCATGATTACAGTCGCAGTGTGAATCATGATCATGATGTTCATGATGCTCATGCCCACAATTACAACTATGTTCATGTGTATGAGCATGATGATGTCCATGAGAAGCTTCTCCTTTTACTAAAGTTGCATCAGGTTCTACTTGTTCTATTACTTTTTCAATTTCCAAAATCTTTTTTTCCAATTGTTCTTCTTCACACTCAAATAACAATTTTTCTTGCATGAAATTGATTGATACTTCTTTTAATCCCTCTATCTTTGCTATCTCTCTCTCAAGCTTTGCTGCACAATTTGCACAATCTAAGCCCATTATTCCCACTTTAACTTGTTTCATAAGCTCCTCCTATAAATCAAACATATGAACAAATGTTCATATATAGTATAATAAATTCACTTATATTTGTCAACGATTTATAAAATATTATATGCAATTATGCAATAAAAAATTGATTTCTATCAAAGAAATCAACTTATTTTATATTGCTATAAGCAGAATCAACATACAAGAAATAACTATTCCCAAAAAAAACATGATTAGCAAATTTTTTACGAATACTACATAAAAGGGACTTGAATATTCTTGAGATTTTCTTTTTTCAATCAAAGTCGCCATATTATTTTCCCATTCCACCACTAACTTATCGGAATCTCGGTATCCTTTAATACTTTTTAAAATCTCTAAAGCCGCCAAAATTGATTCTGTGGACAAATTATAAATAGGTTTTTTCAAAATCTCAAGAGCCTCATTATATTTTTCTAAATACAATGCCGCTCTATCTTTTGCTTCTTTTGCATAACCTTTTATCTCTTCTGCCAAATCTGGATCCGCAAATTGCATCAACTTTTTATAACTTGTTTTGTCATCAAAAATAATCGTTGATTTTACTAAATCCTCTTTTTTCTTCACCTTTACATTTGCCATGATTTTATACAAATAAGCTTGTGCATTTTCCGGATCTCGATCTAGTACTTTCTCACAATATTCATTAGCCTCTATCCACTCTTCATACTCTAAAAAGATTTCGATCCTCTTCATCAGTGCCTCCACTGATATATTACTGTCCTCTACTACTGTCGTTGATTGGACTACCTTGACTTCCTTACCTTCCTCTTTCTCTTCACTTGCTATCTTCTTGATCCCTCTTACCAAATCTTGCATGAATCCTAACTTGTTCATGTCTTGTGCTTGTAAATGCGAGAACTCCTCAGGCAAATCATATGGATCCATCTCACTGTATGCAGGAATCAATACTTTCTTCTCCCCTTGCTTAATTAACTCTAAGTATCGGCTCCATTCATTCTTTACCCATACTGAATTTAAGTATTCTGCTTTTGTTCCAATGACGACCATTACTTTTGATGTATGCAATGCTGAAAAGATACAGGATTCATAGTTCTCTCCCAACTTATTTTCCAATGTGATCCGTGAGAAAAACACTTTATATCCTTCTTCTTTTAACTCATGATACAACTCATTTGCCAAGACCGAATCTTTTGTTCTATTTCCTTCTTTATCTGTCTCTTTATAACAAATGAACACATCATACGGTTCTTCTTTTTGCGATAAACTTAATATCTGTTTTCTGATTTCCTCGATTTCTCTTCCACTTTCTTCATACAGCTCTTTTGATTTCTCATCTGCTTTTTCGATTGCTTTTTGATAATCGACATCTTCTAGTAAAGATTCTACTTGTAATCTGTGTATCGTTGGGATTCTTCTTTTTGTATCCGGATCTTCTACATATTCTACTCCATATCGGCATAAGACAAGTGACCAATAGATTTCCGCATCTTCCATATCTTCACTCAAGATCTGTTCATACAGACTCATGGCTCGATCATATTCATGGAGTCCAAAAAAGTGATTCGCTCGATCATAAAGGTTGGCTTTTCTTTCATTATCCTCTAATTTAGGAAGAACTTGTTTTGTGCCACAGCTATCACATACCCCGATTCTTTCCCCTTCATTAAATTCCAATTTCCCACCACATATCTTACATTTTAACTCTACCATTTTTCTCACCTTTCTACTTCATATAGCGAAGTCGTTTGTTTCTAACCTCAAGAAGCCGTTGAATTTCCACAGATGTTTCTTTTATTAAATTAAGATCTTCGTTTTTCACAGATGAAACAAACTTAGAAAATTGTTCCCGAATTCTTTCCTCTTCATCCAGAATCAACTCAGTACTCATCGGATCAGAATAACGAAATGCTTCATATACTTTTTTACATTCTTTCTTTATTTTTTCAGATTGAACACGCTTCATCAAACTTTCAGATGCAATTGTCATCGATTGAATAAATTCTGTTTGATCTTTAATTTTCTCATCAACTGATTCTAAATAGGATGCATTCTTTTCTGCAAGAAAACTCGCTAAAGCAATTCCGATTGCAAATATCAAACAAATCACTGCCCCGAACCATAACGGAAAGTTTGGTATCAGACCAATCAAAATTGTAATGATTCCCATTCCAAAAAGACCAGTCATCCCAATTCTTACCATTGGCAGCCGATAAAAAACAGAATTTAACTTTCCTTTTTTGTACGCAGAAGTCATAAAAATTGCCTGCATCATCAAGCCGAGAACCGTAAGCAAAAAAACTCCTGTTATCATATTGAACCCGAAACTTTCAATCGGGTTTTTCTTAATGAACATAACCAAACTATAGAAAAAAACAGAGGCAATCCAACATTTTCGATAAAGCTTAAATTCTCTTTCCATTTCATCAGCCTCTTTTCTTTCCACATTTTGGGCAATAATTTCCCTCATGCGTAAATACATATCCACAATTTAAACACACTTCTTTTTGATCAATCAAGCTATGCCCGCAATGTTCACAAAAAGAAGAACTAATTAGATTTTTCTCTCCACAATTTTCACAATAAATAAATTCTTCAATCTCTTTATTATTTTGAAAATATAGATTTTTAAATCTTTCATAGTTTTCTTCCCCATCCGGTTTCACAACTGTTGTCACATAGAAACGCTCCAAAGCCACACCATACTCCGCAAAATCCGGTTTTAAAAGAATTCGTAAATTTTCTGACAATAAAGTTAAGTTCTCATCAATATTAAAAATCGTCAACCGTTGCTCACTCATTGTCTGCGCCAAATAACTCTTGATTTTCGTCATCAATAAAGCTCGGAAAAATTGAGCAAGTTCTTGACGATCAACTTCCGAATCAGTTCCGGCAACCTTAATTAAAAACTTCCGACTGTCTTCTATGCGCAAAGACATTTCTCCTGAAGCTCCAATTGCTAAAGGAAACTTATAAGTCGGCTCTACATACTCTACTTTACTGTCCGTTCCCCATTTGATTGGCATTAATTCGTTTTTATTAACAAAATAAACCGCACAATGAAAAGGAGATTTATTTCCTTTTGTAAGTTTGAAAAAATCAGTAATTCTCGGAACATTTTGAGTTTCCAGAGTATATCTTCCCGGCCCAAATAAATCCAATGCCTGACCATTCATAAAGAAAATCGCTTCTTGATTTTCTTGTACGATTAATTGAGTAAAGGAATCGAAGTCTTCATCGGGATGTTTCCATGAAAAATCATGAACTTCTCCTTCATATTTTATTACTTTTGTCCCTTTTGCCATCATTTCCCTCCTCAATATTATAAAAATTAATTTTCCCTTTTTATACACTTATTTTATACCAATACTATATAATAAAATGACTGAAAATTCAAGAAACGCAGTTACAGATAGACAAACAAAAACTGCTTTATTTAACTAAAAGCAGCCTTGAATCAATATTAAATTGTTATTAATTTGAATTATCTTTAATCTTTACATCAAGCTGATTAAATGGGATATCAATGTTATTCTCATCCAGTCCTTCTTTAATCGCCAAACGAAGGGCTCGCTCCATTTCCCAATGTTTACATGATTGCACCTTGCAAATAACACTAATCGTAATACTTGAATCTTCAAAAGCAGTAATCCCTTGAACTTTGGGTGCTTCCAAAACAATTTCCGCATGTTCCTTTGCACATTTCTCAGCCGCTTTCAGACAGACATCCATGGCTTTTTTTAAATCACAATCATATCCAATAGGAATTAATACTTTTGCCAATGAATCCGCACGAGAATAATTAATCACTGTCTCAATTTTACCGTTTGGAATAATGATTTGTTGGCCTAATGCGGTTTTCAGGTACGTAACACGCATCGCTGTTGCGCTGACAGTCCCTTCCACATCCCCAATCTTGACATAATCTCCGACGGAAAATTGATTTTCAAACATCAAAAATAATCCTGTGACAACATCCTTCACAAGGCTCTGTGCCCCAAAACCTAACGCAACTGATCCGATTCCTGCCGTAACAAGTAAATTTTGAATCGTCGGTCCAAATCCAAGCAGAGAAAGAATCAACATAATGCAAACAAAATAAACCGCATATCTAGCTACGCTTCTTAATAGAGTCATTAGAGTTTTGATACGTTTCTTTTGCATTTCCGGCTTTTCTTCTGCTTTTTCCATATTAAAGCTCGTTATCTTACTGATAAAACTCAACACAAGCTTACCAACAAGAACGATCAAGACAATGCACAGAATATTCCACACAATCGCCCCACTGTTTTCACTGAGCACTTTAAATTGTTCTTCAAAATAAATTCGAATATTTTCCATATCTATCCTCAAATCTTTTCTATTCGTTACCCATTTAATCTAACAACCTTAGTTTTTGAACTTTTTTATTTCTTTATCCACACACTTGGGGTCATCAATAATAATAACGGAAAAATTTCCAATCTTCCCAATAACATATCCATACTTAAGATTATTTTCGAAAAGTCACTAAATGAGGAAAAATTTCCGGTAGGTCCTACCATGCCCAATCCCGGTCCAATATTATTGAAACACGATAAAACTGCTGTAACTGTTGTTTCAAAATCAAATCCATCAATTGAAATCAAAATAATTGAACACAAAACAATGAAAACATAGACGGTCAAATAAACACTAACACCACTTGAAAGTCTCTCTTCAACACTTTTTCCATCTACCCGAATACGTGTAATTTCCCTTGGATTCGCAATTTTGATAATCTCTCTTTTTACAGATTTAACCAAAATCATAAATCGAGAAACTTTAAGTCCGCCGGCCGTATTTCCGGCACAAGCTCCGATAATCATCAGTAAGCATAAAATAACTTTAGAAAGAGTTGGCCATAAATTAAAATCCGCCGTACCAAATCCGGTTGTTGAAATAATTGTTGCAACAGAAAAACTGGAATAACGAAGAGCTTCCCAAATATTCGCATAACGTCCCAAAATATTCAATGTGATAATCGCAATTGATGCCAAAATGATTCCGAGATAAACTTTAAGTTCTTCATTGTGGAAAATCTCTTTGTATTTTTTTTGCCAATATAAAATAATAAATATTAAAATTAACACCAAATAAAATCATAAATATAGTTATGATCACTTCAACTGAAACACTGTTATAAGCTGCAATGCTCGTATTTTTGATTGCGAACCCTCCGGTTCCGGCAGTTGCCATCGCATTACAAACCGCATCAAATAACGGCATCTTCGCCAAAAGAAGACAAATAATCATAATTATCGTTAAAGCGAAATACATTTGATAAAGTATTTTAGCTGTATTTTTTAATTTAGGAACAATTTTACCAACTGAGGGTCCCGGCGATTCCGCACGAAGCATATGCATACCATAATCATTCGATTGCGAAACAACAGCTAAAAGGAATACAAGAATTCCCATTCCGCCTACCCAGTGAGTAAAACTCCGCCAAAATAAAATTCCATGATCCAAAGATTCCACTTCATTCAAAATAGATGCACCGGTAGTAGTAAAACCGGAAGCAGTCTCAAAAAAAGCATCAATAAAAGATGGAATTGCGCCGCTTATAATGAAGGGCAATGCTCCGAAAATAGAAAGAATGACCCAAGCAAGTCCCACCACTACAAAACCTTCCCTTGGCGACATTCGCGTATTTTCCGGTTTAAACCATTTAAGTATAAAACCGGCTACTGCGGTTCCAAAAATAGAAATCACAAAAGAAACAGTACAACTTTCTTGATAAAACAAAGATACAGCTAAAGAAGGAACCATCAAGATTGCTTCTAAAATCAGTATTTTCCCCAATATAGAAAAAATTATTTTTCGATTCATGACGGACTCCTTTATTCAAATATGTCTTCCAAATCTTTGCAATTCAAATTAGATGTCACAACAATAACACTGTCTCTTAATTCAATTGTATCATTTCCTCCCGGAATAATTAAAGAACTGTTTCTTAAAATGCTCGCAACTAAAATTCCCTTCTTTAAACGAAGATCCTTTAACGGAACTCCGATATTTTTAGATTTTTGACGAACATAAAATTCTAAAGCTTCTGCTTTTCCATCCACAATCTTATACAAGGTTTCAATATTACTTCCCATACCATTCTGCATTGCACGAACATATTGAATGATTGAATTTGCCGTAATATTTTTTGGCGAAATCACTGTATTATCACTCATTGTTTTTTCAATCATGTCTATGTAACCTATACGATTTACCTTTGTGATTACTTTAGAAATATCTAAACTGTTGGCATACATTGATAGCACTACATTTTCTTCATCCATATTCGTAAGTGCAACAAAAGCATCTATTTTATCAAAGCCTTCAGACAACAAAAGATTTTGATCGGTACAATCACCCTTTATAATCTTGGCTGCCGGTAACATATCTTTTAAGGTATAACAACGATCCTCATTAATCTCAATAATCTTGACCTGTATTCCCATTTCTATTAATTGTTTGGTTAAGTAATAAGAAATTCTACTTCCCCCGGCAATCATGACAGAACGAACACGAGGTGCATTCAAACCAATTTCTTTAAAGAACTTCTCTACATTATATGGGCTTGCGGTAACAGTAATCTTATCATTCGCTTTCAACACAAAATTACCATCCGGGATAATCACTTCTTCTCCCCGTTGCACAGTGCAGACCAAAACTTTTACTTTAATCTTACGATATAATGAAGAAAGCGGTTCATTTACGATTGGACTGCCTTCTTTTAATTTTACCTCAACTAGCTCTACTCTCCCTTTCGCAAAGCTTTCAACTTTTAATGCACTCGGAATACGCAAAATTCTTGAAATTTCTCTGGCAGCTGCACGCTCCGGATTAATCGTCATACTCAGACCAAGCTCTTCTTTCATGTAAATCATTTGATCCGCATATTCCGGATTTCTGACACGAGCAATCGTATGCTTTGCCCCAACCTTTTTTGCAATCATACAGCACAACATATTCACTTCATCACGTGATGTTGCCGCAATTAAAAGATCACATTCATCTACGCCGGCTTCTCTTTGTATTTTATAACTGATACCGTCCCCTTCAACACACATCACATCATGCATATTTCCGACGGCTTCTAAAACTTCCCCTTTATTGTCTATTACTACAATATCATGGCCTTCTTTTGAAAGTTGTTCTACCAACGTAGATCCCACTTTACCGTCACCAATAATAACTATCTTCATAAAATTCTCCTTCAAGGAATCGCATTCATTATAACACTTTTATAAAATAAGGCAAATCTTATAAAGTATTTGTGTTTTTTCGTTGTTAAAATAAAAGATTTATTTTAACTTTATCTATTCTTGAAGAAAAAAAGAAAGTTTAAACACTTTCCTTTTCTATACTAATATTCTCCGTTTGAATCTCTTCCCTTTAATATATTCACTGCCCCGGAAGTTCCGATACGATCACATCCGGCATTGATAAACATTTCAAGATCCGCAACTGTCTTGACTCCCCCGGCAGCTTTCATCTTAACATTAGGACCAATATGTTTTTTAAACAATTCAATATCTTCAATCGTTGCTCCCCCCGTTCCAAATCCGGTTGAAGTCTTAATGTAATCCGCTTTTGCATTTGTAACAGCTTTGCACATTGCAATTTTTTCTTCTTCATTTAAGTAGCATGTTTCAATGATAACTTTTAAAATCTTATCACCGACAGCATCTTTCAAAGTTGCAATCTCTTTTTCAACCGCAGCATAATTTCCATTTTTTACATCACTGATATTAACTACCATATCCACTTCATTAACACCATCTTCAAGTGCTTTTTTTACTTCCGCAACCTTTGCCTCTGTTACTGAATATCCAAGTGGAAATCCGACAACTGTACATATATTCAAATCCGGATAAGCTTCACGTATCCTCTTAATATAATTCGGTGGCACACAAACTGATGCCGTTTGATATTTTACTGCTTCATCACATAATGTTTTAATCTGTTCCCAAGTTGCAAATGCTTTAAGCAAAGTATGATCAATATGTTTCAAAATCTCTTTATTTTCCATGATATTTCCTCATTTTCTTTCTACCTTAATTCTATCACTCATCTCTTTAATTGACAACTTTCAATTCAGTGCTTCTGATAATATAAAGAGGGTTTCTTATGAAAATTTCACGTGAAGTAAAAATCCTTCCTTACATACTTTTATGTATCTTATTTTTTTATATTTTACCCTTAATTTCACCTAAAGAAATCGGTATTTTTTCATATTCTTTCATAAAAATTATTACTCTTGCAATAATCAATTCATTGCTGGTTTTCTTCGGTTCATACCTGTGTAGTCTTATTTGTGGATTTATTTGGTATCTTCCTTTTTTAACCGGATTATTATTTGCTCCTGCCATGTTTATTTTTTATGATATTTCTTGTTGGATTTATATTTTAATATACTTATTATTCAATTTTTTGGGATGTTTCCTCGGATCAAGCATGAAAAAAGAAAGAGCTAAAAATAAAGAATTAAAATAAACACTTCAAGCAAATAAGAAAAAAATGAAGAAGGTGGTACTTCACATAAAGAAGCATCCCTTGAGGCATTTATAAACGTTCGTAAAGATGGTCGGATGTTATGAATTTGTAGGAAAATAAACATATTACGGACAAAATCATAATAAAATTATTACTTGATCAATTAAATGGTAATTACAGTAAACTATGAAAGTCCAAGTCTATAACGAATATCTTTATCAAACACATGTTGCAGTGCATATAAAAATCAGGTTTGCCAATATCATTCAATCCAAAGAAAATATTCTTTTAGATAAGGCCAGTTTGATATCT
>CATJXY010000066.1 GCA_949744505.1 uncultured Erysipelotrichaceae bacterium
GGATCCGAAGGAAAGCAAGCCTAAACGTCCACGAGGTCGTCCTAGAAAAAGCAACCAATCTGCCGACCTTCTATAGTACGGCAGATTGGGAACCTTTTATTATAATTCTTCCATCTTTAAATAATGTATTCATTTGAATATTTTGTGATCCAATTCCTGAAGATTCTTCCACAGACCATGTCATTTTATCTACTAAATCATTTGCCATAGATTCTGTTAGGTATGGAGATTCGGCAGTAATTGAAATTGTTTTCTCATCTGTTTCTAAGGATACTCCCTTATCAGACAAAGTAAATTTAGGAATAACTTTACAATTCACTTCAGAGATTATTTTATCCCCTAGTTTTAATCCAAAACTAGTTTCTCCACCTTTTAATGCTTTTACGGTAAAAATGGCTTTAGCGACTCCTTGATCAATGTTAATGATTTTCCAAGATTCAAGCGTAACATCCAATACATTAATATTTTTATTAAAAAAGTGAATATGATTCAGTTCAGTTTCTATATTAGTAGTATTGGCCACATAGATTTGTTCGATAGTATATTCTTTACCTTCATAATAATTCTTTTTAATATTTATTGAAGGCTCATGTTCAGGTCTAAACAACGATGGAAGATTTAGCTCATTTAGAAAACAATTAATTTTGTATACGATATCAAATTCAGATAAGTCTTCTCCATCAATTCCTTCCATACATTCAGAAATATTGGTACTTTTCTTGATTTTATTTAAACAATATAAATTGGAAGAACTCTCACCTTCCAAACTACAAATTCGGCCATATAAATTATTATCATTATAATTCTTATTATTAGTAAAATCCGGTATATTAATCATCCCAATATTATATGCGTTTGATATATTGTATCTCGGATTTCTATCACTATCAAATTCCCGTCTTCCTATAATCCCACAGATATATCCTTTGATCCATTTAGAAGATTCACAAGAAATATATTGTAAATTTAAATTACCAATATTAACTAAATTATCACCCCCTTTATAAGCAGCACCAATAATACCACCTAAGGAAAATGAACCTGGATAAAATGGTGGATGTTCTGCTAAACGTAGGGTTATAGAACCAGTATTTAAGCAATTCTTTAATCCAGAAAACTCTTCCCCAATGATCCCTCCAATATAGCTACCTGTTACAGTTTGAACAAGAATATTACCATTATTAATACAGTTTTCCATGATCGGCGAATACCCTAAGTTGCTTCCAGATATCCCACCAATAAAATTGCGTCCATCTTGAATTGAATGTTCTCCCATTACTTTTATATTTGCATTATTAGTACAAAAACGAGCAGATCCACTTCCTACTATACCTCCTAGCATTAGCCGGGACCATGCATAATCTATATTTACCTTTATTTCTCCATTGCAGACACAATTTAAAATCTTTGCACATTGAGAAGAACTACTCAAGGATTCCGTTCGACCTGCAATTCCTCCAATATAAGCATAATCATAAGTAACAGTGGGTAAATCAATATTTAAATTAAGATTTAGATTTTTTATTGTTGCGCTATAACCTGCTACTGCAAACAACCCATACTCTTTAATCTCCGGATTATATAATTTTATATTTATTCCAGTAATTTTATGATTATCGCCATCAAAAGTACCATTAAAATCCTCGACAGAGTATTGATAGTAAATTTCCGCAGTATCTGAAATAATTTCTGTTTCTTTCCATCCTATCGGTTTCCAGTTAATTCCACTCAAATCAATATCAGCTGTTTGGATATAATGAGCACTCAAATCATTTCTAACCGCATCCAATTGTTCAGCAGTTGATACTTGATAAGGATTTTCCTCACTACCATCTCCAAATTGGTAAACGCTATTATTAAGAGGTTTAACTTCATTAATTGGTTCTTCTATATTTTTTTGATATTGTTTTGCTAAAATATCAGTTTCTTTATTTTGAATCAAAAAAATATTAAGATCACCTATTTCTTCACTAATGGTTTTGTCATCACTTTTTGAATCATCTATGACTGTAGAATTGACACTTTCAGTTTTCTGATTTTCAGAATCGAACACTTCAAATTGGTGTGAAAAATATTCTTCCAAGTCTTTTACTTCAGTAATATTCTCAGTAATATTTTCTACATTCGATTCTTTATCTTCTTCTTCATAATATGGAGTGGTTGTAACTTCGAAAGAATCCTGAATCGGTGCCGGTTCTACTACATTTTGATCGACAGGTTTTTGATCAGCTTCTTCAGCAAGAATTGCCATACCTGGCAGTGTTACTGCGGTAGCAATCGCAACAGCAGCCAGATGTTGTGATTTAACGCTTTTATTATCTTTTGTTTTCATACTCAATCCTTTTTTCCTTTCTTAAAATAAAGAAACGAAGTGGATCTTCTCCCCTCCGTTTCCTGTTTTTCAAACTCGCTTCTTTCTAAAACTTTCTTCTCTTTCCAACTACGGATCCTAATCCGATCATGCCTAACAAGCTTGCAAACAAAGAACTTGTCTTATGAATCGCGATACCGGTATTTGGGGAATGCTTGGCATCTGATTCTTCTGTTTGTTTTGTTTCTTCTGCTTTGACTTGAACCACTTTTATTGTTTGATTATTTGTTGTTGGTTTAACAGTTGTGTCAATTGGCTTTTCTTGTGGTTTATTTGCTTCATCTGCCGGTGTTGTCGGCTGTTTTGTTGGATCAGATGGTTTTGGCTGTTCCGGTTTCTCTTCTCCCGGCTGAGTCGGTTGTTCCGGATTTGATGGAGTTTCTGGCTCTGTATTCGTTGTCTGACTTGCTACGATAAACCAAGAGAATGAAGTCGTTTCAAACTCATAGTATTTACCGTCAACAATCTTGAACGGAAGATCTGTTGCATCTGATTCTTTGTTTTCTTTATGGAACAATCGAACTTCTTTACCGACAAATTCAGCTGGAATCGGGATTCGAATAGTGAAGTTTCCTGTTCTATTTACTTCCTCGCCTTTTTCATTTTCAAAATGAATATCATATCCAATCGTTTGATAATCAGAAGATAAACCGAAGTTATTATCTGCTTCTACTTCATTAATTACGATTTGCAGACCGGTCAGATCTTCTTTAGATTCAGCTTTTACTTGATATCCATCCTGAGTGAAGGTAGCTTCCGTTTTGATCGGAGTTTCAGGTTTTGGAGTATCTGGATTTTGCGTTTCCTTTTTAACTGCGATCACAAATTGAATTCCTTTTTCAGTGATTATCGTATTTGCAAAGTCTATCCAGGTATCTTCTCCCACTGTTACATTTTCTACATATGGCTGATTAGAAAGTTCCGGAACAGTGATTAGAGTAGCAATATCTTTTCCGAGATACTTTTCAGGAATTTTGAAGCTACCTGAAAAATCCCCTGCTTTGGTTTTTGTATTTCCATCTTTATCCACAAATGTAAGAATAAATCCTTCTGTTTCGTATTCTTCGGAATAACCAAAATTATTATCGGATTTCAATTCTTTATAGACTGGTGTTACTTCTTTAAATCCTTCTGTAGAAAGACAATTTAATTTATAGTTTTCACCTTCAAATTTTGCTGAAGGATCTACAGGTTCTTCGGGCTTTGATTCTTCTTTCTTTTTCTCGGCTACAACAAAAATAAGATCTAAGTTTTCTTCATCAAAACTGATTTCGTCCAATCGATACCAGCCCATATCTTCTTCCCAGATGACTTCATTGGTCGCTGCATTGATCATCTTTCCTCTGAGAATCCGCATATTAAATTCTTCCGGGAATTTAAACCAGCCATAGAAACTACCTTCCCTATTGACTGGATTGCCGTCTTTATTGACTAAATAAAGATGATAGCCATAGGTGTCGTATTGATCGGAATATCCAAAATTATTATCTGATTTTGTTTCTTCCATTTTGATCTGAACATCACGGAACCCAGCTGATGATTGTGCAAGAACATAATAGTTTTCGCTTTCAAATACTGTTTCCAGTTCATCTTTATTCGTTGGAAGTTCAATCGATTCTCCAGATTCTAAGATCTTGATATCCGGGAATTGAGTTTGAACTAAAGAGCTGAGTTCTTCTCTTTTTACATTTGCGCCATTTTCTAGATCAGAGCCAATAAATTTTTCAACAATCTTTCCATTGATTTTGAAATCATTTACACTATAACAATTTTTTATAGATACATTTCGATCCGTACTTGACGGATCATTATAAGAAAAACTAGTGGTTGCATCTGTGATCCGATAAATCGGAAATATATCTAAATCCAAATCCGTGTAATTTCTATTCGCATCGATCCATTTAAAATTAAGTATATCGCCTAAATTGTAGCCATTTTCAATTCCGCTATATTCTCCGTTAATTTCAAGTCCTCCGATCATTCCCACCAAACCATTTACATAAATAAGATAATGAGGATCGGAAAGAGTATAATATGACGATACAGCATCAATTTTTCCAAAATTAACAATATTGGATGTTTTTGAAGGAAAAGAAATCTGATCATTGTAATCGCCTGTTTCCGGATAAAAAGTAGTATGTTGAATTTCTCCTAATATACTGCCAATTGCTAAAAACAAATGCGCATTTTCTAATCTAGAGTTATCTAATCGAATATCTCCATAATTAACTAGATTTTCAGAATTCCCTGCAATAAAACCTGCAAGTCCGCCTATCTGGCAATAATTTGAATTCTCTACAGTGATATTTCCATAATTGGTACAATCTTTTAAAAGCGTATAGGCATGATCTTTATTAGGGGTTTTTCCAATTTGCCCTACTATTCCTCCGACAGTAGTATTCGTTCCTGCTTTATTATCATAGCTTACTTTAATATTTGCGTAATTTTTACAATTTTTTATTAAAGTTTTAGGTGTAGAATAACCAACAATACCTCCTGTATATCCTACGTAATACATCCGATCCGATACTTTTGTTAACTGATTTACAATATTTCCACTTACCGTACAATTATCAATTGAACCTTGATCCCAACCCGTTAAACCAGATGTGAATACTCCACCATAAATGGGGCCAACTGGCATTCTTGGAGTTGGCGAAGTCAGTTTCTTAATATTATGCGTATCAATTGCCACATCAACATCAAGTAATTGAATATTCTTTAAAATGCCTTCATTTTTCGCAAACAATCCATAGAACTGTTCATAAATTGGTTCTGTTTTTTGGCTCTATAGCACTCTCTGTGGGTCAAGTCCGTTAAAAAAGGCAGATTTACCTTTTATTTAAAATGAAATTCTGCCTTTTGAAATAAATGATAATAA
>CATJXY010000067.1 GCA_949744505.1 uncultured Erysipelotrichaceae bacterium
GCCAGACCGTCTTGGTACGCTGGGAAGCGTAGCCTAGAGCTGAGCCCCTAGTGGGCGATTACCTAAAAACCACCAGCTAAGCTGGTGGATATTTATTTTATATCGTTACTTGTTCATTTTCACTTTCAAGAAGTATGACCTGTCCTTCTTGAAGAGACCGTTGGACATCAATAACTCTTTGATTGCGAGAGCCTTTCCACTTCAGGGTTGGGTCTTTCAGTTCATCAACGAATTGCCCATCTACCAAAACATCAATATACTTGACGGCTTCAGTATCTTTTAAATCTCGATCAAATAGAAATCCTGACCATACCCAAATTGTTTTATTTGGATAAACTTGTTTAAAAGCTTTTGCGAGTTTAGCCGTACCGTCAATATTTCGTGGATGCATTGGTTCGCCTCCAAGAATGGAAAGTCCCAGAATGTGGTCAGCTTTGCACAAATCTAAAATTAATTGAATCTTTTCATCCGTGAATTCTTGACCGCCGTTGAAATCATGTGTTTCTGGATTAAAACAGTTTTTACAATGGAATGTACATCCTTGCATGAAGATGGAAACTCGTATTCCCGGACCATTGGAAATATCCATCTTTCTTATTTTATTGTATCTCAAAGTGATTCCTCAGCATCTTTGTTGTCGATATGAATGACACGTTCTTTGATTTCCTGAGTTCTTCCTTTATTCCAGAAGTTGGTACCGATATATCCGCAAGTTCTTCTTGCGACATTTAATTTATCATGGTCGCGATTGCCACAATTTGGGCAGTACCATTCTAAATCATCATCAATTAAGATTTCACCGGTAAAGCCACATTCTTGGCAATAGTCTGACTTAGTATTTAACTCAGCGTACATGATGTTGTCATAGATGAACTGAATCACTTCCATAACGACATCAAGATTGTTACTTAAGTTTGGTGTTTCTACATAAGAGATAGCGCCACCTGGACTTAATTGCTGGAATTCACTTTCAAGTTTTAGCTTGCTGAAGGCATCAATCTCTTCAAATACAGGAACATGATAAGAGTTTGTAATATAGTCTTTGTCTGTAATTCCTTGAATAACACCGAAACGATCTTTTAAGCACTTGGCAAATTTATATGTTGTAGACTCAATCGGAGAGCCATAAACACTATAATCAATATTTTCTTCAGCTTTCCACTGGTTGCATCGATCTACCATTTTTTGCATGATTGCCAATCCGAAAGGCTTTCCTTCTTCGCTGTCTGTGTGACTTTTGCCGGTCATGTATTTAACACACTCATAAAGTCCCGCATAGCCTAAAGAAATTGTTGAATAACCACCATGTAATAAATCGTGGATACTTTCACCTTTTTTAAGTCTTGCTAAAGCACCGTGTTGCCATAAAATCGGGGCAACATCAGAAGTTGCATAGCTTAATCTCTTATGACGAATCTTCAAAGCACGGTGACACATATCAAGACGTTCTTCAAAGATTTTCCAGAACTGATCCATATCCTGTTCACTGGATAAAGCAACATCTACTAAGTTGATTGTAACAACACCTTGATTGAATCGTCCGTAATATTTCGGTTTTCCGTTTTCATCGACATAAGGAGTTAAGAAGGAACGACAACCCATACATGGATAACATTGTCCATTTCCGTTTTTGTCTACTTTCAACTTCTTCATCATTTTTTCGGAAATATAGTCCGGAACCATTCTTTTAGCGGTACATTCGGCAGCTAATTTTGTTAAATAGTAATATTTACTTCCTTCATGAATGTTATCTTCTTCCAAGACATAAAGAAGTTTTGGGAATGCCGGAGTGATATAGAATCCTTTTTCGTTTTTCATCCCTTCAATTCTCTGCTTTAAGACTTCTTCGATCATTAAAGCCAATTCTTCTTTGTATTCTTCCGTTTCTCCAAGATACATACAAACACTTAAGAAAGGTGCTTGACCGTTTGTTGTTGTCATGGAATTGATTTGATATTGGAATGTTTGAACTCCATCTGTAATTTCTTTTGAAAGATCTTCTTTAGCGAATTTTTCGCAAAGCTCTTTACTTAATCCACGACTTTGATGTCTTTTTAAATAATAATGATAACTATCCCTTACAAAAGGAGCTAGATGAGTTAAGGAAATTGTAGCTCCACCATATTGACTGGATGAAACTGCGGTTATTAACTGCGTTGCAATCGTCATGGCGGTTAAAAAGCGATGAGGCTTTTCAATCATGACACCATTGATATTTGTGCCATTTTGAAGCATATCTTCTAAGTTGATCAAATCACAGTTATGAAGAGCATTTTGAGCGAAATAATCAGCATCATGGAAATGAATGATTCCTTCATCGTGTGCTTTTACGATGTCTTCCGGCAAAAGAAAACGCCGTGTAATATCTGTACTTGTGATTCCTGCCAGATAATCGCGCTGCGTTGTGACCACTTTTGCATTTTTATTGGAATTTTCAGTATTCCAATATTCACTTTCTCCATCAATCAATTCTTTGATTGCAAGGTCTGTGGTATTACTTTTTCTTACAAGTTCACGCGTATAACGATACGTAATGTATTTTTTTGCAAGGGCATATTTGCCGATAGACATCAGTTTTAATTCGATGATGTCTTGAATATCTTCAACGAGCATTCTCTTTTTATCTAATCGCTCGATATATTTAATAATGTTTTTAATTTGTGTAGAAGAAACCTGATCTTCTTCAGAAACTTCCATATTTGCCTTTTCAATGGCATTCTTTATTTTTTCCGGGTAGTAATCTACGACATGCCCGTCTCTTTTTATTACCTTCATAACTTAATTTCCTTTCTAAGACTTTCGTGTTGAATCAAGTATATCATGAAAATACGAAAACAAGTGTTGCAATTGCAACAAAAATGAAAATGTGGTATATTTTTTGTGGAGGGAAATTATGGAAGGATTATTTACTCATCTTGATGAAAATGAAAAGAAAAATTTGCTTAAGCATTTAGAGGCCAGCATAATTAATTTTAGTGAAAACATTAATTTTTATTCAATGGTCAAAGAAGTGAAAATTATCGGATATATTGAATCCGGGTGTATTGAAATAATAAGGAATAATCCGAATGGAAGTCGTACGATCATAGAAGAATTAGTAGAAAATGATATTTTCGGTTATACGATTTCTTCCGATCCGGGTGAAGAATTTGAATTTATTACAAAAACGAAGACAAAAGTTATTGTGATGGATTATAAAAAAATCATGCAACAACAACCCATGGAATTAACGTCATACAGCCAGATGATGAGAAATTTATTTGAATTGACGGCAAAGAAAATAAAAGAAAAAAATGAACATATTGAAATTTTAACAAAAAAGACGATTCGTGATAAGCTTTTGGAATATTTTAGAATCACTTCCTTTAATAACCGTCACAAAGTTATTGACCTTCCATTCACTTATACAGAGTTGGCAGAATACTTGGCAGTGGATCGCAGTGCTATGTCAAGAGAGATAAAGATGTTGAAGGATGAAGGGTTTATTGCGGTAAAAGGAAGAAAAATAACATTGCTTTATTGATAGAGCTTTTCATGATAAAAGAATGTTTGAAAAATGATTGAAAAGAATGTATACCGATTCGAATTGGGTTGTGATTAGGCAAAAAGAATCAATTTCTATTTTAAAACAGGATTGATTCTTTTATTTTGACAAGTAATTTCTTGATTTTGTTGACTGGTAATATGTGGTAATATATAATATAAGAAGAAAGGAAACGCAAGAATAAGAAAGGAAAAGAAAATGAAATTTATAGGTTATATTCCGTTAGGTTATCCCAGTATCTCTGAAAGTTTGAAAAATGTTGATATTTATGTTAACGCAGGATGTGAAGCGGTTGAAATTAGCTTCCCCCTTCTAGATCCGGAAGGAGAAAGCGAGATGATTGTAGAATTTATGAGAAAAGCATTATTGAAATGTACAGAATATGAGAAATATATGGAAGCCATATCTTACATTCGAAATCGTCATCCGAAATTGGAAATTAACTTACTTCTTTTTTCAAAAGTAATCAATGAAATAGGACTTGAACGAATCGTGGATTTCTATAAAAAATGTGACATTGCAGATGTGATTTGTCCGGATATTAACGAGAAATTGACTTTAAAAAAGATCTTGGCAAGCAAAGGAATTCGATTGGTTACTCCTTTTCATTATGATGTAAAAGAAGAGGAATTGAAAGAGTGCATTACAAGTGAAGGTTTTATATATATGCAAGCTTTTCCACCGAAATGGCAAAAAGTTAAAATGGGGTATGAAGCTCCGGATAAGATTATTGAATATCTCAGAGATAATGGAGTAAAACAAAAAATATATGCAGGTGTAGGAATTAAAACATTGAAAGATGTGAGGACAATCAAAGAAGCCGGAGCAGATGGTTTTTTTGTCGGAGGAGCATTGATGCAGTTTCTTGATGAACCGCAAATGCTTTATGAAAAAATAAAAGAATTTATCAAAGAAGGAAAAAGAAAATAAGAAAAAGAAAGAAAAAGAAAGGAAAAATATTGACAGAGGTTGTAATTGTTGGTATTATAGTTTTGTAAATGAAAGGAAAAACAAAAAAACAACAGTAATAACAACCTGTTTTACAGGGAAAAGAAATGTTTCAAGAAGAAAGACTAAAACAAATATTAGATTATGTAACAATAAATAAGAAAGCATCTACTAAAGAATTGAGTGATTTGGTGAATACTTCGGTTGTTACAATTCGATCAGATTTAAAAATTTTAGAAGAAAAAGGACTGTTGGTAAAAACTCATGGTGGAGTCGTAATTAATTCATATAAGATTAATGATGTGATTCCGTCTAATATTAAATTTCAAAAGAATAAAAACGAAAAAAGAAAAATAGCAGAGATTGCGAATCGATACATAAATGATGGAGATATACTTATTCTTGATTCAGGGTCAACGACACTTGAATTAGCTAAACGAATCGATGCAAAGAATTTAACTGCATTTACAAATGATTTGCAAATTGCATTGGAATTATCAAAGAAAATTGATATTGATTTGACTGTATCGGGCGGGACATTAATTCCAGGAGTCTACACACTTGCAGGATATGAAAGTGTAGAATTTTATAAAGGGATTAGAGCTGAAAAATTGTTTCTGAGTTGTGATGCAGTAGATGCGGAGTTTGGGATATCAAATCGTGATAAAAGAGAAGTACAAATGAAAAAGACGATGATTCAAAATGCATCTCAGGTCTACATGATGGCAGATCATAGTAAAATTGGTTCAAGTGTTTTAATGAAAGTTGCCGATTTTAAAGAGATTGATTATTTTATAACAGATCAAATAGATGAGAATCTAAAAAGATATATCGAAAATAAAGGAGTACAGGTAATTACTGAATGATTTAATCAAAAGGAGGAATAAATATGTCAGTAAGTTTAGTTAGAGTTGATGATCGTTTGATTCATGGACAAGTTGTTCATGCTTGGATTGGGTTTTCTAAAGCAAAATATTTGGTTATAGCAGACGATATCGCAGCAACAGATAAAACACAACAATTAATGTTGAGACTGGCAGCTCCGAAGACGATTAAATTAGAAATTCAATCTTTAAGCGATGCAGTAAATTTTATTAGTAATCATGAAGAAGACACGATATTTTTAATTGTTCGTAATCCGGAAAACTTATTAAAGATGATGAATATGGGATTAGTGATTAAAGAAGTAAATTTGGGAAATATTAGTATGACAAAATCTCAAACTGGAAGAAAAATGCTTCTTAAAAATATACATGTAGACCAAAATGATGTGGATTGTTTAAAAGGTATTGCCTCAAAAGGTGTTGATATATATATAAAATTGGTACCAGATGAACGCCCAATTGATGCAATTGACCTGATAAATAAAAAATATTAAGGAAAGGAGTCTATTATGTCATTATTAATGCAGTCGCTCATCGCGGCAACTGTGATGTTTTTAGTGTGGCTTGATTACGAATGGGTTCATATTTGGACATACAGGCCTATCGTTCTTGGCCCATTAATGGGATTATGTTTAGGGAATCTTCAGATTGGAATTGAGGTTGGTGCTACTGTTGAACTCATGTTCTTAGCAACAGTTTGGGTAGGTTCGGCTGTACCGCCAAATGAGATTTTATCAACAGGTATTGCGACAGCACTTGCAGTTACAACAGGAGATGCAACTGTAGCCATTGCAACCGCATTGCCGATTGCAGTTTTAGGTAGTGCTTTGCTTACATTCAGAAATACTTTCATGAATACATTTGCAATGCAAAGATTTGAAAAAGCAGCACAAAACGCAGACGTGAAAGGAATGAAACTTTGGGGAATTGTTGTTCCGGTAGGATTATATCATTTGATTTTATTTGTTATACCAACATTTATCGCTGTGTATTATGGTGCTGATGTTTGTGTGAAAATATTAGAAATGATTCCGGCAGAAGTTTTAGCCGCAATCAATTGTGGTGGAAGAATGATTGGTGCTGTTGGATTGGCATTGTTGTTGAAATCAATTAGTTTTGATAAAGCGTGGCCATTCTTTTTCCTAGGATTTATTTTCTCCGCTTATTTAGGTGTGGGAAATTTGGGAATCACGATGTTAGCAGTTGTTGTAGTTGGAATCATTTATATGTATAAAGAAAAAACTGCAAGTCAGGATTAGGAGGAAAAACCATGGCAAAATTAGAAAAGAAAGACTTATGGAAACTATTTTGGTCAAGCCAGTGGTTTACTGTAGGATGCAACAATGAAAAATTTGAATCAATGGGATTTACATTATCTTTGATCCCAGTACTTGAAAAGTTATATCCAGATGTTGAACAACGTAAAGAAGCTTATGCACGACATCAGGAGATCTTCTTAACAGAAGCACAATGTGCGAAGACTGTTATTGGTATCACTGCTGCAATGGAAGAACGATTGGCGAATGAAGGAGATATTCCTGCAGAATCAATCGGGGCAATTAAAGCGGCAATGATGGGACCTCTAGCCGGAATCGGAGATACATTGTATCATGGAACTCTGCGCCCTATTTTCGCTGGAATCGCAGTAAGTTTGGCAGCTGCAAGTGGATATACAAGTCCTCTTGGACCAATTCTATTCTTTGTTGTAATGGCTGGAATGGGTCAGTTGATCAACTGGTTCGGTATCTTTAAAGGATATGAAAAAGGAGTAGAACTTGTTGCGAATATCGAAGAAGCAGGACTTATTGATAAAATCAGAGAATACGCATCAGTATTAGGTTGTATTATCATGGGCGGATTCTCAGCAGTATTTGTTACAATTAATTTAGGAATAGAATTTAATGCCGGTGAATCAGTTGTTAGTTTGCAAAGTACATTGGATAGCATGATTCCTCATCTTCTGCCGATGATGTATACATTATTCTTATATTATTTAATAACAAAGAAAAAGGCAAATCCGATCTTATTGATGGTTGTAACTATGGTAGTCGGAGCAATCGGATATTTACTTGGAATATTTGCATAAATAATGCTTGGGCTATAGTGGTAGGCTATAGCCCGATTTTTAAAAAGGAGAAACTATGAAAGATTTAGAAAGAAGCAATTGTGTACAAGAACAAATAGATCCTAAAAGCATAGTAGAATTTTTAAAAAGACTTGAAGGAATCATAGAACCACATGGAATTGTAATGGTTAAAAACGGAAAAGTAATTTGTGATGTAAGCTATAAACCATATGATACAAATAAACCTCATGTTGTAAACTCAGTTACAAAGACATTTATTGGGATTGCGATTGGATTATTATATGATAAAGGTTTGATTCGCCTTGAAGATAAAATTGTTGATTTTTTTGATGATGTTAAAATAGATCCGGAAAATAAAGGAATTAAAGAATTAACAGTGAAAAATGTGATGACTATGTCTATGGGGCAGATTACCACACCTGTTTTAGATGAAAATCGAGAATGGGTAAGTGCATTGTTAAATAATCCAATGACATATAAACCGGGAGAGAAATTTCATTATGATTCTTTAGCAACATTTCTTTTATCGGCAGTGTATACCAGGATTACTCATGAAACCGCAGCAGAGGGATTGCAGCGTGAACTATTTATTCCATTGGGGATTGATCAGGCATACTTTTTTGAAAATAGAGATGGAATCACAATTGGTGGATTAGGCTTGTTTATTCCGACAATTGGTTTGGCAAAAGTAGGAACTATGTTGATTAATAAAGGAGTTTATCTTGGGAAAAGAATTTTATCTGAGAAATGGTGTGAAATGCAACTGGCAAAACAAATTGATAATGCCGATTCTTTCCCTGTCAGCAAGCATGAAAGTCGACAAGGATATGGACTTCAATGTTGGCATTGTGTAAATAAAGGTGTGAGAATGTCAGGGTTGTGGGGACAGATGTGTTTGATGATGCCGGAATATGATTTTGTTATGGCAATCAATGCAAGAGGAAGCAGTTCGCAACCAATGTTGGATATTTTTAATGAAACAGTATTAAAAGCGCTCAAAGGAGAGGTGCCGATTTCAGATCAGTCTGTGTTAGATGAATATATTAAAAATAAAGAGATATCTCTTGAAAAAAATGAATTTGTTTCTTATATGAAGCCGAGAATGAATGGGAAAGAAGTAAAAGTTTTAAATGATCCGTTTGGTGTATCTTCTTTTAGAATATCATTTGAAGATGATGTTTGTGAGATTGAGGTGGTAAGAAACGGACAGAAATATAGCTGTGTCTATGGGCATAATGTTTTAAAAAAGAGTATCTCAAATATCATTGATTTGTTTCCGCCTTATTATGATTCATTATCAAAGCCAAGAAGTGAATTGTTGAATTTTGTGGAACCACAATGTTATGGACAATATCATTGGGAGGATGAAGGGACTCTGTTAATGACTACATTATATGATCATGAAGCGTCTCACTTTTTGATTCGTGTGCATTATGATTATGAATATGCAGCATTTGAGTGGATTTCTAAAACATGTTGTACAAAATATGAACATGTGATCGTTCATGGTAAAATTGAAAATTAATAAATTTAGGAGGTGAATTGATTGCAGTTTAAAGAGAAATTTAAGAAGAAACCGATTATTGGAATGGTACATCTTTTACCTTTACCGGGAAGTCCAATGTTTAATGGAAACTTAGAAGATATTATAAATCGAGCTAGTCAAGATGTGGAAGCATTGGAAAAAGGAGGGATAGATGCCTTTATCATTGAAAATTTCGGAGATGTTCCATATGATGATACAATTTCATTAGAAGCGTATTCTGTTATGTTGACAGTCGTTGAACGGCTTAAACAACAAACGAAATTACCGTTTGGGCTGAATATTCAATTTAATTGCACGGAACAAGAATGGTCAATGGCCTATGCTACCAATGCGGATTTTATTCGAGTAGAATCTTTTGTTGAAAATCGTATTGGATCTCATGGGATTAGTTATGCAAGTGCTCCTAAACTTATGAGAAAAAAGAAGGAATTTCCATCAAAATGTATGGTTTTTGCAGATATTAATGTAAAGCATACATATCCTATGGCAGACATTTCATTAAAAGATGCGGCCAAAGAAGCAATCGAAGCAGGTGCAAATGCACTAATCATTACGGGTAAAGCAACAGGACAGAATCCTCAAATTGATGACATAATTTCTTTGAAATCAAGTTCAAAAGACATTCCAATATTAGTCGGAAGTGGAATAAACAATAAAAACGTTCGTGAGTTTTTGAAATATGCAGATGGGATTATTGTTGGAAGTTCTTTGAAGATAAATGAAGATGTTTATCAAGGAATAGATGAAAAACGAGTTAAAGAGTTCATGGATACTGTTAAAGAAATTCAAGAGTTTATGGATTAGAAATAACAAACAAAAAAATTAAAGTAACAAGATAAAAGCGGACAACTACTAAAAATGTAGAAGTCTGCTTTTTATATTATAAAGAAACTAATTTACATGATATAATAAAAAGATGAACAATACATGAAAATCTGAAAGGATAATGAGTATGGGAAGAATTCAGAGATTAGATGAACATTTAACAAATATGATTGCAGCCGGTGAGGTTGTGGAAAGACCACAGGGAATCGTCAAGGAGCTTGTGGAGAATAGTATTGATGCAAATGCAACTCGCATTGAAATAAATTTGAAACAAGGCGGGTTGGAAATGATTGAAGTAGTGGATAATGGATGTGGTATGGACAAAGAAGATGCTTGCTTGGCATTTGAGCGACATGCGACAAGTAAAATCGCCAAGGTAGAAGATTTATGGTCTATTCATACAATGGGATTTCGTGGTGAAGCATTACCGTCTATTGCCTCTGTCAGTAACCTAATACTCTTAACAAACAATGGTCAAGATTCAACCCGTATAGAAATTAACTATGGAAAAATGACTTCTGCCAGACCGTTTCCGACAAATCAGGGAACACAGATCTCAGTCGGAGGTTTGTTTTTGAAAACTCCGGCACGATTGAAGCATTTAAAAAGTCCACAATATGAGAATTCATTGGTTTTGGATGTGATACAAAAGTTTGCCTTGAGCCATCCGGAAATTGCCTTTAGGATGAGTTCGGATGGAAGAGAGGTTTTTAAGACGACCGGAAAAGGGGATCTGTTAGAGGTTATTTATATTATTTATGGAAAAGAAGCGGCTCATCAAGCAATTAAAATTGATTCAGAAGATTATGATTATCAATTGAAAGGTGCTGCAATTCTTCCGAATACGAGCAGAGCAACTAAAAACTATATTACGACTTTTATCAATGGGAGAATGATTCGAAATTATCGTATTCAGAAAGCAATACTAGAAGGATATCATGATTATATGCCGTCTGATCGTTATCCGATTGTAATCTTGGATATTAAAATGGATACCCAATTGGTGGATGTTAATGTTCATCCATCAAAATGGGAAATTCGTCTTTCCAAGGAACAACAATTGGAATTTTTGATAAAAGATTCAATTGAGTCTTGTTTAAGAGATTCAATGCGAACAAGAGAAGTTGAAAGCTTGACTTCTTCGGTTGTAAAAGAAGAAAAGACACGTGTTGAAATGCAACCGCTTTTTGAAGAAACAACTTTTGAGGCAAGAAATTTTTATAGGACATCAAATGGATCTTCTTTGACTTCAAATCAGGTAAAGGATAAAGAAGAAGATAAAACAGATTTGAAAAAGGATGATTCTGTTATTTGGACTGTTGAAGAAAAGCAAGAAGAGTATAGACCGATCCCTCAAGCAGAAGAGAGACCGCAAGAATTTTTGAATAAAACTTCATTTCCATCTATGCATGTTCTTGCGCAAATGCAGGGGTGTTATATATTGGCAGAAGGGACAGAGGGTTTGTATATCATCGATCAGCATGCGGCTCAGGAGCGTGTTCACTTTGAAGAAATTCAAAAGAACTTTACTGAAACAAATCCGGCAATGACGCATCTTTTAGTGCCGATCGTTGTTGAAGGAACAGCTGAAATTGAAGAGCGTCTAGAGGAATTAAATCGAATGCTTCAACCGTATTCCATTCAATTTGAATCATTTGGGAATAATAGTTTAATGGTACGAGAACTTCCGCTTTGGATGAATCAAATTGATGAACAGAAGTTTTTACAAGATGTGATTGATTTGTTTAAGAATAATCACAATATTCGTTTTGAAGAATTACAAAGACATAAACTGGCAACCATGGCTTGCCATCGCTCAATTCGTTTTAATCGCGTGCTTTCTCTTGAAGAGATGCAGGAAGTCATTCATCAACTCAGCAAGTGTGAACAACCGTTTCACTGCCCGCATGGACGACCAACATTTATTCATATTTCCAATGCCCAGTTAATCAAGGAGTTTAATCGATGAAAAAAGTACTAGTCGTGATTGGTCCGACAGCAGTGGGAAAAACATCCCTTTCCCTGGATTTAGCTAAACAATTTCATGGTGAAATTATTAGTGGGGATTCTATTCAGGTGTATCGTGGTTTTGATATTGGATCCGCTAAGATTACACAGGAGGAAATGCAAGGAATCAAGCATCACTGCATTGATATCTTGGATAAAAAAGAAGCATATAGCGTTTATGATTTTCAATTGAATGCCCGTAAAGCAATAGAAGAGATTACAAGTCGAAATCTTTTACCGATACTTGCCGGAGGAACCGGATTATATATCAAAGCAGCTTTATATGATTATCATTTTGATTCACAAAATGATGCGGATTTGAAATTAAGTGAAGAAAAATATCAAAAATATACAAATGAAGAATTGTATGAAATTCTAAAGCAAACAGATGAGAAAACTGCCCAAACAATTCATCCCAATAATCGCAAACGAGTTATTCGAGCTTTATGTATTGCGGAAAATGCACCGCAAAAGAAAAGTGAGAATTTAGCTGCACAAAATCATCAACCGATTTATGATGTTTTAATGATCGGTTTGACAATGGATCGCAATCTTTTACATGAAAGAATCAATAGACGTGTAGAAATTATGATGGAGCATGGATTAAAAGAGGAAATTGAAAAGTTGTTAAGTGAGGGAGAAACTTTTGATGATCGAGCCATGCAAGGAATCGGATATCGTGAATGGAGAGAGTATTTTGAAGGGAATCACACAGTAGATGAAGTAAAAGAAGAAATTCAAAAGAACTCTCGTCAGTTTGCGAAAAGGCAGATGACATGGTTTAAAAATCAATTTGATGTGGAGTGGTTTGATTGTACGCATCGAGATGTAACAGATGATGTCAAAGAAACAGTGATGAGGTGGTTGAATAGAAATGAAGAATGAAGCATTTCAACGAGTAGAGTTATTAATTGGAGAATCTGGATTAGAAAAGCTGAAAAATGCTTGCGTTTTGGTTGTTGGTGTAGGGGGAGTCGGTAGTTATGCGGCAGAATCATTAGCACGATCCGGCATTGGAAAACTTATTTTATTAGATGCGGATGAGGTTGCATGGAGTAATTGTAATCGTCAGATTATGGCTGATGAAGCAACAATAGGAATGGATAAATGTGAGGCGATGAAAAGGCGTATTCAATCCTATAATAGAGAGTGTGAAGTGATTTGTGTTCAGCAATTTTTTGATCAAAGTTGTGAGTGGATATTAGATGAATATCAACCGGATTATGTAGTCGATGCGATTGATACGATTACATCGAAAATGGATCTGATTCAAATGTGTGCTTATCGTAAGACTCCATGTATTTCATCCCTTGGTATGGCAAATCGATTGGATCCGAGTTGTCTTGAGGTAACAACTTTAGATAAGACTTATATGGATCCTTTGGCGAAAGCACTGCGGTTGTTGGCAAAAAAAAGAAATTATACAAGGAAGATCAATGTTGTTTTTTCTAAAGAACAGCCGATCAAGCAAAATACTGTCGTTGATGAAAACGGACAAACAAGAAAAGAGAAGATACCCCCATCAAGCATGATTTTTGTGCCGGCGGCAGCTGGCTTGTTATTGGGGAGTGTTGTAATCAGAAAAATACTTGAATAATGAATAATTTTCTCATAAATATTATAGTTAAATCCGGATTAAAATGTTTCGTCTGAAATTTATGGTTTAAGTAAAAAAACAGATTTATTCAAATAATAAAAATACTTACACGAAAAGTGAAGTATTCCTTATCATATCTAATCATGGTAAAATTATTATGGAGAATTCCTTGACGGGAGAAAGTCATCGCCTAATTATAGAGGAGATGATCATATGGATAATAATACTCTAATTAGTTTAATACTGATTATGA
>CATJXY010000068.1 GCA_949744505.1 uncultured Erysipelotrichaceae bacterium
GAACGTTTAATCTTCCGGTAACGATTTCTCGTTGTTCCAATAATTACGGAGCCTATCAATTTCCTGAAAAGTTTATACCGCTAATTATTTCAAGAGCTCTGGCTAATCAAGATATTCCTGTTTATGGAACAGGGGAAAATGTCAGAGATTGGTTACATGTGAAAGATCATTGCATCGCAATAGATTTAATTATTCGCAATGGCAAAGTCGGCGAAGTTTATAATATTGGTGGACATAATGAAAAAACAAACCTCCAAATTGTAAAGTTGATTTTAAAGGTATTAAATAAACCGGAAAGTTTGATCAAATATGTATCAGACAGGAAAGGACATGACCTTCGATATGCAATTGATCCGACTAAATTGGAAAAAGAACTGGGATGGAAGCCTCAATACAAATTTGAAAGTGGAATTCCTTCCGTAATTGATTGGTATTTGGAAAATAAAGAGTGGTGGGAGAATATTGTTAGCGGAGAATATCAGAATTATTATAAGAAAATGTATGAAAATCGATAGAAATCAGGTGAAATAAAATGAAAATTGCAGTAGCGGGAACAGGATATGTTGGATTAAGTTTAGCAGTTTTACTTTCTCAAAAAAATGAAGTAAAAGCATTGGATATTATTCCTGAAAAAGTAGATTTGATCAATTCACATAAAAGTCCAATTGCGGATCAAGAACTCGAAGATTTTTTAAGCAATAAAAAACTTGATTTAACTGCCACACTTGATTGTGAAGATGCCTTTAAAGATGCACAGTATATCATAATTGCAACACCAACGGATTACGATCCGCAAATGAATTATTTTAATACCTCTTCGGTAGAGGATATAATTCAAAAGGTTTTAAAAATCAATCCGAATGCTGTAATGGTAATTAAATCGACCGTTCCGGTAGGATATACTAAATCTGTACGAGAAAAGTTTAATACTGAAAACATTATTTTTTCTCCGGAATTTTTACGAGAAGGAAGAGCGTTGTATGATAACTTGTATCCATCAAGAATTATTGTTGGTGAACAATCAGAAAGAGCTGAAATTTTTGCTTCATTATTAAAAGAAGCAGCACTAAAGGAAGACGTTCAAATCTTATTTACAGATAGTACGGAAGCAGAAGCAATAAAATTATTCTCAAATACATACTTGGCACTTCGAGTTGCTTATTTCAATGAATTAGATACATATGCAGAAGTAAAAGGATTAAACACAAAACAGATTATTGAAGGAGTATGCTTGGATCCTCGAATTGGAACACATTATAATAATCCGAGCTTTGGCTATGGTGGATATTGTTTGCCTAAAGATACAAAACAGCTTAGAGCCAATTATCAAGATGTTCCGAACAATTTGATTGGTGCAATTGTAGATTCAAACCGTACGAGAAAAGATTTTATTGCTGATCAAATTATTGCGAAGAATCCTTCCGTTGTTGGGGTATATCGGTTAACTATGAAAACAAATAGTGATAATTTTCGTTCTTCCTCTATTCAAGGAATTATGAAGCGTATCAAGGCTAAAGGAATTGAAGTCGTAGTTTATGAGCCGGCACTTCATGAAGAAACATTTTTTAGATCAAGAGTTATTTGTGATTTAGATGAGTTTAAAAAGATAAGTGATGTAATTATATCTAATAGAAGAACCGATGATTTGAAAGATGTTGAAGAGAAGGTATATACAAGAGATTTATTTAGTAGAGATTAAATTAAAAATATCAAATTTCTTTATTGAGATTTGATATTTTTAATTTTATTTGTGAAGTAATCATATCGTTATAAAGATTTATCATGTATTAGAAGTTCTGCAATTTGTATTGCATTTGTTGCAGCACCTTTTCTCAGCTGATCACCACAGCACCATAAATTAACTGTATAAGAATTAAATGGATCTTTTCTGATTCTACCAACATAGATTAAATCTTGATCATTACATTCTAGAGGAGTTGGATAAGGTTCGTATAGTTTAATTCCATTGAATTTTTTCAGTACATTTTTGATTTTATTTAATTCAATTTCATTTGTGCATTCTAAAGTGATAGACTCAGAGTGGCATCGAATGACAGGGACCCTTACGCATGTACAATTAACTTCGAATTCTGAACTATGAAGAATTTTTCTACTTTCATGAACAAATTTCATTTCTTCTTTAGAATATCCATTTTTTTCAAACTCACCAATTTGTGGAATAAGATTAAATGCAATTTGTTGCGGAAAAACAGAGAAGGTTATATTTTTTTGATTATTTGATAATTTGTAGGTTTGATCTTCTAGTTCGTCGATTCCTTTGTTACCGGCTCCACTTACCGCTTGATATGTGGAAACTGTAATTTTCTTGATTGGATTGATTTTATGAATTGGGTAACATGCCATTAACCCAATGATCGTAGCACAATTCGGATTAGCTATAATTCCATTATGATGTTGAACATCTTCCGGATTTATTTCAGGGATAATAAGTGGAATATCGTCTTGGAGTCGAAAAGCTGAACTATTATCAATAAAAATTGCGCCTGATTTAACAATTTCCGGGGCAAATTTTTTTGCTAAATCATTTCCTACGGCACCAAATACGATATCCAAATTTACAAATGAATCGTTGGTTATTTCTTGAACAGGGATTTCTTTATTTTTAAATCGAATAATTTTTCCGACACTAGCTGAACTTGCAAACAATTTTAGGTCTTTGATTGGAAAATTTCTTTCTTCTAGAATTTTAATCATTGTTCTTCCTACTGCACCTGTTGCACCTAATATAGCAATGTTATATTCTTTCATTTTGCATCTCCTTTTCTTATGTGATGGATGAATATGTCACTATTATAGAATAGTAGAATTAATTCATTTTGGTTACAAAAAAGTGAGACAAAATAAGTAAGAATTGTGAAAACAAAATGAAGGTAACGAATTCAATTGAAAAAAATCAAGATTATGTTATCATATAAGCAGTAGTAAGCGCTATCAATTTTAGCCTATTTGAATCATACAATGAATAAGATTTATTTTGATTGGAGGTAAAGAAATGGAAAAACTAAATCAAAGCTCATTATTGAAAATTAAAGAAATAGTAAGCAAACACAAAGATGAACCGGGGCCAACTATCATGATGCTACATGATGTGCAAGATGCATTAGGTTATATTCCGTTTGAAGCTATGGAAGAAATTGCATTGGCTACAAATCAATCGGTAGGTGAAGTGTATGGCGTTGTAACTTTTTATGCTCAATTTACCACACAGCCTAAAGGAAAACATATTATTAATGTATGTATTGGAACTGCATGTTATGTAAAAGGGGCACAATTGCTGTTGGATCGTATATTAGAACTGACGCATGCAAAAGTTAATGGAACAAGTCATGATGGACTATTCTCAGTTGATGCAACAAGATGTTTAGGTGCTTGTGGATTAGCTCCTGTAGCAATTGTAGATGGAAAAGTTTATGGAGATGCAGAAAAATCCGGGTTGGTAGAGAAGGCAATTCAAGAAATTATTGCTTGTGAAGGAGGTAAACAAGGATGAGAATAGGAACATTAGAAGAACTTAAGCGCATTCAAGATATAAAACATAAAAAAGTAGCGCTTCGTTTAAAAGGTGAACTACCTCAAATTGGTGAAGAACGTCTTCATGTGCTTGTTTGTAATGGAACAGGTTGTACTTCGTCTTTATCGAAAGAAGTATTGGAAAAATTTAAAGATGAAGTTCATGCGAGAGGAATTGAAGATGAAGTTCGTGTTGTGAAGACAAGCTGTTTTGGATTGTGCCAAAAAGGTCCGATTGTGGCCGTTTATCCGGATAATGTATTTTATTGTCATGTTCATGTTGAGGATGTTGCAGAAATTGTTCAGCATCATTTTATCGAAGGTAAAGCTGTGGAACGCTTAGAAATGTGTGATATTGATGAGGAAACAAAAGAAAGAATAGTTGATATTGAAAAAATCAAATTCTATTCTAAACAAAAAAGAATTGCACTTAGAAATTGCGGTAGAATTGACCCGGAAGATATTGGGGAGTATTTAGCATTTGATGGTTATTCTGCTTTAGCCAAAGTTTTAACTTCTATGAAACCACAAGAGGTCATTGATGAAATTAAAGCCTCTGGGTTAAGAGGACGTGGTGGGGGAGGTTTCCCAACCGGAGTGAAATGGCAATTTGCAGCAGATCAAAATAAACTAGAGAAATATGTGATTTGTAATGCTGATGAAGGAGATCCGGGTGCATTTATGGATCGATCTATTATGGAAGGAGATCCTCATTGTGTTTTAGAAGCGATGGCTATAGCAGGTTATGCTATAGGAGCTCATTATGGTTATGTATATATTCGTGCTGAATATCCGATTGCTGTAGAAAGATTAAAGATTGCATTAAATCAAGCAAGAGAAATGGGACTTCTTGGAAAGAATATTTTAGGGACAGGATTTGATTTTGATATCGAGATTCGCTTAGGAGCAGGTGCTTTTGTTTGCGGTGAGGAAACTGCATTGATTCATTCAATTGAAGGAAAGCGTGGAGTACCGACACCAAAGCCTCCATTCCCGGCAGTTAAAGGTGTTTGGGGAAAACCTACAATCATAAATAATGTTGAAACATTAGCGAATATTGCTCAAATCATTGTTAATGGTGCAGCATGGTTTAAATCAATTGGAACAGAAAAGTCCAGCGGAACAAAAGTATTTGCGTTGGGAGGAAAAGTAGTAAATACCGGATTGGTTGAGGTTCCAATGGGAACGACATTGAGAGAAGTTATTTTTGAAATTGGTGGGGGATGTCCGAATGGTAAGAAATTCAAAGCAGTACAAACGGGAGGACCATCAGGAGGCTGTTTGACTGAAGCTGATTTGGATGCTCCAATCGATTTTGATACATTGATTCAAAAAGGCTCTATGATGGGAAGTGGTGGTATGATTGTTTTAGATGAAGACAATTGTATGGTTGATGTCGCTCGATTCTATATGGAATTTATTACAGATGAGTCTTGCGGCAAATGTACTCCATGCCGCATTGGTACAAAGCGATTATTAGAAATGCTCAATGATATTTGTGATGGAAAAGGTACAATGGAAACTTTGGATGAGCTGGAAAAGCTATGCCATCGTATTCAAGACAGTGCTCTTTGCGGACTAGGACAAACGGCTCCAAATCCGATTTTATCTACATTGAGATTATTTAAAGATGAATATGTTGCTCATGTAGTAGATAAAACTTGTCCGGCAGGAGTATGTAAAAATCTACTTAAATATACGATTGATCCAAATAAATGTAAAAAATGCTCATTGTGCTCACAAAAATGTCCTGTTCATGCCATTTCAGGAATTGCCGGAAAAGAAGTGTTCAGAATTGATCCAAATAGATGTATAAGATGTGGTGCATGTGTTACAAATTGCCGATTTGGTGCTATTGAAAGAAAGTAGAGGATTAAGTTATGGTAAATGTAAAAATCAACGGAATATCTGTGGAAGTTGAAGAAAATTCTACTGTCTTGCAAGCGGCGAAAAAAGCCGGAGTTCATATTCCAACATTGTGCTTTTTGAAAGATTTGAATGAAACCGGTGCTTGCCGAGTTTGTTTGGTTGAAATTAAGGGAGCGAGAGCATTAGGGCCTGCTTGTATTTATCCTGTTTCTGAAGGAATGGAAGTATTTACGCATAATAAACGTGTTCTTGCGGCAAGAAAAAACACAGTAGAATTATTATTGTCGAATCATAATAAAGATTGTCTTTCTTGTGCGAGAAATCAAAACTGTGAACTTCAGAAATTGGCAGACGATTTAGGAATACGTGAATTTAAATATCAAGGTGCATACCGTCCGGTTACATTTGACGATTTCAGTGATGGAATCGTAAGAGATACAAGTAAATGTGTGACATGTGGACGTTGTGTTAATGCTTGTGCAAAGATTCAAGGGTTAGGGATTTTGAATTTTATTGATCGTGGTTTTAATACAAAAATTGGCCCGGTTTATAATAAAAGTTTGGCTGATGTGAACTGCATGCAATGCGGACAATGCATTAATGTTTGTCCAACCGGAGCCCTTCATGAAAAAGAGGAAATTCATAATGTGATAAATGCGTTACATGATCCAACCAAGCATGTCATCGTTCAGACTGCTCCGGCAGTTCGTGCAAGCCTAGGCGAAGAATTCGGGATGCCAATCGGTACTAGAGTAACCGGAAAAATGGTGGCAGCATTAAAGCGAATCGGATTTGAAAGAGTTTATGACACGAATTTTGGCGCTGATCTTACGATTATGGAGGAAGGCACAGAACTTATTGAAAGATTACAAAATCATGGTACATTACCAATGATTACTTCTTGTTCACCAGGATGGATTCGATATGTGGAAAGAGAATATCCGGAATTGCTAGGCAATCTTAGTACGTGTAAATCACCACATATGATGTTAGGAGCTATTATTAAGTCTCATTATGCACAAAGAAAAGGAATCGATCCAAAAGACATTTATGTTGTTTCAATTATGCCATGTACAGCAAAGAAACATGAAAAAAATCGTGAAGAAATGAAACAAAACGGACTTCAAGATGTAGATGCAGTTTTGACTACACGGGAATGTGGAAAATTGATTAAAATGTTTGGATTGGATTTTGAACATTTAAGAGATGAACAATTTGATGAGGATCTTTTTGGAGAGTATACAGGAGCTGGTGTTATTTTTGGTGCTAGTGGTGGAGTTATGGAAGCCGCTCTAAGAACGGTAACAGAGATTCTAACTGGAAAAGAGCTAGATGATATTGAGTTTAAAGCGGTAAGAGGAACAGAAGGAATCAAAGAAGCAACTTTAACTATTAATGATCAGGAAATCAAAGTGGCAGTTGCCCATAGTATGGTACTTGCTAAACCGTTGTTGGAAGATATAAAAGCAGGGAAATCACCATATACATTTATTGAAATAATGGGATGTCCGGGAGGATGTATCAATGGCGGAGGTCAGTCAAGAGTCATTGGCAATATCCGAAATGGTTTTATCGATATTGATTGGAAAAAAGAACGTGCAAAAGCTCTTTATGATGAAGATGCCATTATGCCAAAGAGAAAGAGTCATGAGAATAAACAAGTACAGGAATTGTATGAAAATTTCTTAGGAAAACCAGGAAGCCATAAGGCACATGAATTACTTCATACAACGTATGAAAAGAAAGATAGATTCAATTTTTAATCTAGAATGTTGATAAAATAAAGTATAGTGTTATAAATCATCAATTTAAACACTATACTTTTTATATTTGCTCTATGTAAAAAGCTGTCCTTTTCATGACAGCTTATATTCACATTTAATAAAGTTTTTTAATTAGAAAATCCTTTAATAGAAATTATTTTGATTCAAGAATTTTTCTTAACTTTTCTGCATAGTCATTATCAATTTTGGCTTGTGGATAAACTTTGCTTGCTTCCTCATAGAAATGATCAAGACCTCTTCCCATTTCTTGTCCCCGCTTTGTATGTTTATCGAGTGCATAATCAGGAATTTGTGGAACAATTCCTTGAGCATTCTCTTCCAAGCAGATATTTTTTAAAATATCACTAGAACGATCTTTTTCGCTTTCACATAAAACTCTTATTGCATGAATCATATAAAGAGAACGATCTACATCAAGGTAATCGAAGTTTAATCTCATTTGTGCAAGACTGCTAATAATAACGCTCGCCATTGGATTTGCCATTCCGATATCTTCAACAGAAATAGTCATAAGCCTTTGCCAACACTTGGCTTCTAATTCTGGTGAAGTGGCGTAAAGCTCATATGCGAATTTTGCAGCATCTTCTTCTTTTCCTCTGCGAATAGATTTTTGCAAGGCAGAAATAATTTCGTCAGCATGAAATCCATTTAGTGTTATACATTTTTGCCATGGATCAATCATTTTTTTACCGAACATGTGTGTTAATACATGTCTTATCCTTTCTTATCTTATTATAATATTTTAATCAATTTTGATCTGTTTTGTAAATACTTACAAACTACTTTCTTTAAATATTTTAGACAATAAGTTTGATAATTGCTCTAGAGCTTCTGCATCTTCCTCATCAAATCTTGAATATAAAGGAGAGTCAATATCAATTACTCCAACTACTTGATTATTAAAGTGGTGACAAACGACAATTTCTGAATTACTATTTGAATCACAGGCAATGTGACCAATAAATTCGTGAACATTGTGTACAATTTGAGTTTTGTTTTCTTTCACTGCTGTACCACAAACACCTTTACCAATTTGAATTCTAGTACAAGCGGGTTTTCCCTGAAAAGGTCCTAATACTAATTCGTTTTCTTTAAGTAAGTAAAAACCAACCCAATTAATCTCTGTAAAAAAATCATTCAAAAGTGCACTGATATTACTTAAATTCGCAATCATGTCGGATTCCTTTTCTATAAGAGATTGTGCTTGAGATAATAATAAGGAATAATTTTTATTTTTTGTTTTGGGATGTTTTGATGCAATAAACATAAGGTCTCCTTTCAATCATAATTATATCAAATTTAAAAGTATATTATATAATATCATTAGATGAATTTTAGATCAAATTACTATAAAATGAATTTACACAGAGTATTTTTCTGTTCAGATATAAAAATGTGCGGTATAATAATTTGGCCGAGGAAAAAAATATGATTTTAAAAGAAAATGAAATAGTATATATTCAAAGTTATAAACATGATGGATCTTTACATAGAACATGGGCGAAAGGTGTTGTAATTGAAAGTAGCGATGATCAATTTGTTGTGGTCACAAATAAGACATGGGTCACCGAAGCGAATGGAAGACATTGGATCACAAAAGAACCGGCAATTTGTTTTTTTTATCGTGATAGATGGTTTAATATTTTTAGTATGATTCGAAAAAGTGGAATTTACTATTATTGCAATTTAGCTTCACCAAGTATCTTTGATGGGGAGGCGATTAAAAATATTGATTATGACTTAGATGTAAAAGTTTATCCAGATGGAAGTTGGGAAATTTTAGATAGAGATGAGTATATAGAACATGATAAAAAAATGAATTATGGAACAGAAGTAAAAGAAATTATTGAAAAAGAATTGGAAACTTTAATTAATATGGTAAAAGAGAGAAAAGGTCCATTTAAAAAGGAAATAATCGAAAAATATTATGATTACTACCAAAAGAAAAAATAAAAGAAAAAAAGAGTTGACAAAAGGGAAGGAGAAGTGTTAATATAAACAAGCTAACCTCAAAAGAGGGAAGCGACTTGATCTTTGAGAACTAAATAGAAACAAAATCACAACGTCAATGAGAAGAAAGA
>CATJXY010000069.1 GCA_949744505.1 uncultured Erysipelotrichaceae bacterium
GATGACTTTACTAAAAGTAAACCGGATCCGGAGATTTATAATTTTTGTTGTGAGTATTTTAAATTAAATAAGGAAGAATGTCTTGTCATCGAAGATTCGCCAATGGGAATCGAAGCTGGGAAAAATGCGGGAATCATGGTTTTGGCAAGAAAAGATAATCGTTTTGGTTTGGATCAAACAAAAAGTGATGGGGTATTTGATCATTTGCATGAAATATTTGAGATGAAAAAAATGTGGTAATGAAAAATTGTTCTTTAATTAAAATGATTTATTATAATAAAGTTGAACTTATAAAAAGCCCTGAGTATAGTTTGAATTATCGCTCAGAGCTTTTTTAGTGAATTTCAATTTTCAGAAGAATGACTAAAAACTAGTTGTTCCATCATTTTCGCTGCACCATCTTCTTTGTGAGATAATGCGTGATAACGTGCTATATCTAGCACTTCTTTTGTCGCATTTGCAACGGCAATACTGTGGCCTGCTTCTTTTAACATCGGCAAATCATTTGCGTTATCTCCGCAAGCAATAACTTCATCGGCGGTACAATGTATTTGTGCCACGATCCATTTCAGAGCCATACCTTTATTTGCGTTCGGATGAACGATTTCTAAATTCGAAGGATGTGAAGAAGTTAAAGCAATGCCATATTCATTAGAGAGTAAAGCCGTGAGTTTTTGTTTTATTTTTGGGTCATCTTGATTCGTGATGAAATGAATTTTTGACACATGTGTATCTAAATGGTTATCTAAGAAATCTTTGCTTGATTCCCAAATACGATTTTTAAGAATATTTTCCAAATAATTGCCACTGATTTTTAGTGCGACACGATTATCTAATATCGCCAGATGGCTATGTAAATGACCATCGATCGAACAACTCCAATAGGGATTAATAGGTTCTGCCAGTGTCAATAAATGTTTGGCTCTTTCAATTGGTATTGCATTTGAACATAAAGTTTTTCCGCTTTGATTATCAATGATTGCGCCGCCGTTGGCGGTAACTATCCAATGGATTTTTTCTTGTTTGCGAAACCATGTTGGAATCTCTGCTAGAGGGCGAGAGCTACAAGGGACAAATTCGATGCCGGCATTTAAAATTTTAGTAAGAATTTCTTTTGTGATATCTGATAATTCAAAGTGCTCATTTAATAAAGTGAAATCTAAATCGGTAACAATTAAACGTATAGAACTCATAGTATTTTCTCCCATTTTTAAATATTTTTTATATGTTAACAAATAAACTTTTTGAAGGCAAGAAAAATTCTTAAAACAATCATAAAAGATAAAAAATAATAATTAGTAATGCTTTAGTGGTCACTCAATTTAATATAAAGATGAGGAATTGTTCAATAATATAATAAAATCAGTATATTTTTTTGCTTGCTATATTGCAATATATAATAGTGAGTGATAAAATTAGGACAATGAGGTGAAACGGAATTGAATGCACAATTTAAAAAAGGGGTATTAGAACTTTGTGTCTTATCACAACTTGTATCAAAAGATAAATATGGTTATGAACTTACGGAAGTGATTTCAGAAAAACTGTCAATTGCGAGTGGAACACTATATCCGATTTTACGGAAATTGAAAGTGGAAGGATATGTGGAAACTTATCTTGTTGAATCGGAGTTTGGACCAGCTAGAAAGTATTATCATTTGACTGATTTGGGACTGAGGCATCAACAGGAAGTTGTTAGGCAATGGAAAAGTTTTGTAGAAGCAGTTCATGATTTAAACAAGGAGGAATTATGATGAAGAAAAATGAATATATGCGTTTGTTGAAAGAAAAATTGAATCAATTTGATGAAACTTTACAACGAGACATTCTAGAGGATTATATGCGTCATTTTGCCGAAGGAGAGCTGGCGGGAAGATCGGAGGAGGAGCTTATTCAAGAGCTGGGAGATATTGATGAAATGATTCTTGAATTAGAAGATGAAATTAACGAAAGACATCCAATTGTAGAAAAAAAAGAAATTGAATCCGATTTTTTCCGAGGAATAAAAATGAATTTGGAAATTGGGGATGTTCAACTGATTCCTTCGCATGATAATCAGCTTCATATTGATACAAGTGGAAATTTAAACTCAGAGTGTTATGCGGTAAATCAAAGTGAAGAGAATGGAATTTTTATATTTGAATTAAAGAGAAAAGGATTTTTCAGAACATTCCTAAAACAATGGATAAAAATAAAAGTTGCGCTTCCTTTAGACTATGAAATGGTTGAAGTGAAAGTAGGCAGTGGTGATATTGAGCTAAAAGATATTGAGACGGATAATTTGAATTGTACGAGTGCAAGCGGAGATATTAATGTCAATAAATCTGTGTTAGGAAATGCGCAATTGAAGATTGGCAGTGGAGATCTTGAGATAATGGATGCCGAAATAGATATGCTTGAAATTGTATGTGGGAGTGGTAGCGTAGAGATTGATGGCAAAGAGATAAAGTGTATAGAAATCAAAGTTGGAAGCGGTGATGTGGAATGCAGAACAGCATCAGAAGAAATCAGATGTAAAACCGGTAGCGGTGATGTTGAAATTGAGGCTGAGCAACAATGTGATGTACTTGTCGGAACGGGGAGCGGTGACATTGATATTAAAATGAAAGAATGTACGGGTGCTGAAATTTCAATTGTAACAGTGAGCGGAGATGCTGAACTAACATGGAAAGGTGAGGAACTCTCTTTGCCGAAAAAATTTCGTAAGATTTTTGAATCGGGTGGTTGTCGAATCGGCGCAAAGACTGCGAGCGGAGATATTTCGATTGAGTGTGAGTGAGATTTTTGAATAATATATTTATTTGTTGCAGATGATTTTAATGATTGTCTGCATTTTTTTTGTGAAAATAAAATTTGTTTTAGGGATTTGTATAAAACCTCTTAGAAATATTATTAGAGAGGAATGGGGAAGATGAGCTTATCAAGTAAATATAAATCTGTTGAATCATTTGATAATTTATACAAGTCAATTAAAGATGTTTTGAATCAATCTAGGGAGCAAGCATATCAAGCGGTGAATACTTCTATGTTATTTGCTTATTGGTCTATTGGACAACTTATTATAGAAAATGAACAAAATGGAAATGTTACTTCTGAATATGGTAAAGCGGTACTTAAAAATTTATCAATAAGATTAGAAAATGAATTCGGTTCTTCTTTTAATGTTCGTAATTTGCGATATATGAGAAAGTTTTATTTGCTTTTTCAAAATCGGAACGCAGTGCGTTCCGAATTAACATGGACACATTATCGTAGTTTATTGCGAGTGAAAAGTGATGAAGCCAGAAATTGGTATATAGAAGAAACGATTAAAGAACATTGGTCCAGTAGACAATTAGATCGCCAAATTTCAACAATGTATTATGAAAGATTGTTATCAAGTCAAGATAAAAATGAAGTTGTTGCGGAGGCAAATGATAAATTAAAAGATATCATTCCAGAACAGTTTATTAAGGACCCTTACGTATTAGAATTTATTGATTTAAAGGATTATCCGGCACTTCGTGAAAGTGCGCTTGAACAAGCATTGATTGATAATTTACAAAATTTCTTGTTAGAACTGGGGCGGGGATTTTGTTTTGTGACAAGACAAAAATTATTGAGATATGAAGATGAAGATTTCTACATAGACTTAGTTTTTTATCATAGCATTTTAAAGTGTTATATATTAATTGATTTAAAAATTGGAAAATTAACTCATGGAGATGTTGGACAAATGGATAGTTATATTCGTATGTTTGATGATTTATATAAGAACGATGATGATAATCCTACCATTGGATTACTATTGTGTTCCGAAAAGAATGAGGCTATTGCGAAATATTCCGTGTTGCATGATGAAAAGCAAATGTTTGCATCTAAATATGTTTTAGCACTACCGACAGCAGAAGAACTGGAAAAACAAATTGAAAAAGAAAGATATAGAATTGAGGCAGAGGTACTTAGTAAATCAATTAAATGACTTTAATTTTAGATGTTTGGGAAGAGTGACGAATAAAATATTAAAAGAGGAGGGTCAAATCATTTATGAATATCAATAAATTTATTGGAGAGACGACGGAATATGAAAAGAAATTATTTCTTGAAGAAAGAAAACCAAAAAGCTGGTGTAAAAGTGTCAGTGCATTTGCGAATACTATAGGTGGATCATTATTATTTGGGGTTTCTGATGAAGGGGAAGTTGTGGGTTTGAAAGATCCCAATAAGGAAGCAGAAAAAATAAGTGAAATAATAAAGTCGAGGCTTACTCCAATTCCGGAATTTAATTTAAAATTCTTACAAGAAAATGAGAAAACATTAATTATTCTTGAGATATTTAAAGGATATGAAACTCCTTACTATTATAGTAGTGATGGAGTGTTAGAGGCTTATATCAGGATTGGAAATGAAAGTGTTAAGGCAACTCCAACGGATTTGAGACGATTGGTTCTTCGTGGAAAAAACTCTTCGTATGATTCTCAAGACTCTACATATCTATTAAATGATTACGCATTTTCTAAATTGAGAGAAAGATATAAGAAATGGATAGGAAACAGTTTTGATGATAAAGATTTAGTTTCTTTTGGAATAATTAATGCACAGGGACATTTGACAAATGCCGGGGCAATGTTAGCTGATGAAGGACCTATATTATGTTCTAGATTATTTTGCACAAGATGGAATGGTTTGAATAAAAGCGGAGGTATTGTTGATGCGTTGGATGATGCAGAATATTCGGGTAGTATTATTTCTTTGATTGAAAATGGAGAAGCGTTTATAAAGCGGAATAATAAAATGAAATGGCGTAAAACGCCAACTTCACGAGAGGAAATGCCGGATTATGTAGAGCGTAGTTATCACGAAGCACTTATTAATGCATTAGCGCATCGAGACTATTTGATTAAGGGGAGTGAAGTTCATATTGATATATATGATGACAGAATGGAAATTTATTCACCGGGAGGAATGCCGGATGGATCAATTATTCAAGATAGAAATCCACTTACAGTTCCTTCGACAAGAAGAAATCCCATTCTTGCGGATATTTTAAATCGATTAGGCTATATGGAGAGAAAAGGGAGTGGTTTTGGCAAAATAATTAGTGGATATGAATTTCAAGTTCACTATAATTACGATAAGAAGCCAATATTTCGTTCTGACAGATATCAATTTACTGTAATCATGCCAAATTTAAATTATGATGTCACCCAAGATGTCACTCAAGATGTCACCCAAGATGTCACCCAAGATGTCACCCAAGATGTCACCCAAGATGTCACTCAAGATGTCACCCAAGATGTCACTCAAGGTGTCACTCAAGAAAAAATTGATAATCTTATTAGGAATTTAATTCGTGAAAATGGTAAAATCAGTACAGATAAAATGGCTAAAGAATTAAATGTTAGTTCTAGGACTATTAAACGTTGTATAAAAAAGATGAAAGATATTCAATTTGTTGGCCATGGAATTAGTGGTTATTGGAAGATTGATGAATGAGATTCTTTTATAAAATGTATTAGATTTATTGTTAAATAGTAAAGAAAGATATATTTATAACATTTGGCAAAATAAGGAATTCAATTAAAAGAGAAATATGATACTATATTGAGTATAAAGGAAGATATAGATATATCTTATTGAGGAATGAAATATGGAAAAATATATTTTGGCAATTGATCAAGGAACAACAAGCACTCGTGCAATGATTTTTGATAAAAATCAAAAAGTTTGTAAGATAGCGCAGAAAGAAATCAATAATGTGTTTCCTTTTCCTGGATGGGTAGAACAAGATGCCAATGAAATATGGTTATCAACACTTTCTGTTTTATCACAAGTATTTGCGGATGGGCAAATCAAGCCGGAACAAATTGAATCAATAGGGATTACGAATCAAAGGGAAACGACAATACTTTGGGATTCGGTATGTGGGCTTCCGGTTTATAATGCAATCGTATGGCAGTCACGACAAACAAGTGAAATTGTTGAAAGCGTCAGAAATCAAGGATTGGAACCGATGATCAAAGAGAAAACGGGATTGGTTTTAGATCCATATTTCAGTGCAACAAAAATAAAATGGATTTTTGAAAATGTTCCGGGAGTTAAAGAAAACAAAAATATTTTATTTGGCACAGTGGACAGTTGGCTGATTTGGAAGATGACAAATGGAAAAGTTCATGCGACGGATGTTACAAATGCATCAAGGACAATGTTGTTTAATATTCATACTTTTGATTGGGATGAAGAACTATTAAAGATTTTTGATATAGACGGAAAAATGCTGCCGAAAATCTTAGACACTTCAGGCTATATCGGGGATATTGATCCAATGCATTTCTTTAATTATTCTTGTCCGATTATGGCGGCGGTGGGAGATCAACAAGCAGCACTTTTTGGACAATCATGTTTCGATAAAGGGGATGTCAAGAATACATATGGAACCGGTGGGTTTTTATTGGTAAATACCGGAGATCAATTAGTGATTTCTGAGAGAGGTTTATTGTCAACGGTGGCATGGAAAATAGATAAAGAAATCAAATATGCATTAGAAGGAAGTATATTTGTTTCCGGAAGTTTGATTCAATGGCTTCGTGATGGACTGAAAATACTGCCGGATGCTAAAGCAAGTGAGGAGATTGCGAAATCGGTGGCGAATAATGGCGGTGTAATTATTGTGCCTGCTTTTACCGGGTTAGGAGCACCGTATTGGAATGAGAGATGTAAAGGGGCAATTTTTGGGTTAACACGAGGAGTGGATACACGTCATTTGATTCGGGCGAGTTTGGAATCAATGGCATATCAAAGCAAAGACTTGCTAGAAGTTATGGAAGAAGACATAAATGAGAAAATAACGAAATTGAAAGTTGACGGAGGAGCAAGTGAAAATGGATTTTTATTACAATTTCAAAGCGATATTCTTGAGATTCCTGTTATGAAATCTTTGATGAGTGAAACAACAGCGCTTGGAGCGGCGCGATTTGCCGGATTAGCGAGTGGATTTTGGAAAATGGAAGATTTTGATGCAGAAGAAAATCAACTCTTTATGCCAAAGATGAACCATGAAGAGGTTCAGGCTTGTACTTCTTCGTGGAAAAAGGCAGTAGAAGCTTGTTTAGAATATGAATGATGTTTGTTTGGGAATCTATTTCGAATTGATTCGGGTTTTCGCAATATATTCCCTTTTTATATTGTTTATAGAAAGTTTATTTAATACTTGATAAAACAAGATAAGATAAGTATAATATCATTATATGATATCAATAAACGATATTAAGGTAAGGAGTATAAAATATGCCTAAAAGTTCAATGGAAGTTTTGACAGAAACAATGTTTTATGTATTGATGGCTTTTCAAAAAGGTGAGATGTGTGGAATTGAAATAGCGGAGTATTTGGAACGTTTGACAGAGCAGCGAATACAAATCGGACCGGCAACACTGTATACCATTCTTGCGAAATTTGAAAAAGAAAAAATAATTTGTGAGGTAAGAGTCGAGGGTAGAAAAAGAACTTATCAAATTACAGAAAAGGGAATTCAAGCATACGAGGCAGAAGTGAGAAGGCTTCAAAAATGCCTTGAGGATGCTAGAAAAGCGATAGAAACGGAGGTGGTTTTGGATGAAGAAAAAGAAACTAATTCACAAATTACCACCTTATCCATCATATGATATAGAAAACTTAGAAATTTGGTTAGAAAAAATGGCGTCTCAAGGGTGGCATTTGATTCATGATGGATTCATGTTGGGCTGTGCTACTTTTGAAAGAGGAAAAGAAGAGAAGGTTCGGTACCGTTTTGAAGCATCAATGAAAAGCACAAGTATGTGGGCAGATAATAATGGAGAGCCCGAGGAAGAAGCAGTAGAACTAAATTCATTTTATGGGTGGGAATATGTGACGAAATGGAAAGAATTTTATGTTTATCGCAGTAAAGAAATAGGTTCAAGAGAACTTCATACAGATCCACAAGTGCAGGCCTTAGCTCTTAGGGAGGTATGTAAGAGAAGCTCAAGCAAAGTCTTTATGTTGCTTTTTTATTTGATCATTTATCCGATTTTTTTGATCAGAAATACATTCTTTCTGACTCTGATTGAAGTGGGGACAGGTTTTATGGTGGTTGGCATGTTACTTGGTGCATGGTTGATCTTTGATTCAATAAAAGAATATAATTATTTAAACAAAATGAAAAAGAGGCTTCAAAATGGAGAATCTCTTGTTCGAGAAGAAAAAGAAAAGAAGATAAATGCGACATTGAAAGATATTTGCCGAATAGTTGTGTTAATTGTATGGCTATTTATGCTTTTTACAAATAAAAATAATATATTGATCAGAAGAAAAACGATGCCATTAAAAGAGGATTTGACATTTCCTTTCGCTACAATGATTGACTTTGTAGAAAAATCAATAGGATATCAAAGTGAATTTAAAGATATGAATAAATTTAGTAGTTGGTCTGATTGGCTTGCACCCGTAAATGTTATTTATTCAGAACACGCTACTATAAAAATATCTGAGGATAGTGCAATATCAGGCGGATTACAAATCGAATATCATGAGTTAATTAATTCATGGTTGGCACAAAGAGTGGCACAAGAGTATGTCGAAAAAGATAAAAAAAATCGATACTTTGAAGAGGTGGAATGTGTTGGATTAGATGTTGATTATTCGGTGACTTATCTTAATGAGTTGCATTTTGAAACAGTGGTATTGCGAGAAGGAAACAAAGTGATTCATGCTTGGTTTTATAATGTTTCACCTACTTCTGAATTAGAATTTAAAGAATGGGTAGAATGTGTGGCTAATCATATTAAAGAATAATGAAAAAATATGGATTAAAAAAACATAATATATTAGAATTGCCGGAACTTTTTCGAGATAGTAAATAATGAAAATGAAAAGTGATTTATGCGTTATTGAAAATTTTGAAATAAAATAAAAAACAGCTTGACAAAGAATGGAAGGATTGGTAAAATAAACAAGCTAACCTCAAAAGAGGGAAGCGACTTGATCTTTGAGAACTAAATAGAAACAAAATCACAACGTCAATGAGAAGAAAGACACGAGAAGTGTCGAAAAGATAAAAAGAGCGAGATCAAATGGA
>CATJXY010000070.1 GCA_949744505.1 uncultured Erysipelotrichaceae bacterium
AATGTTATATAATATATTAGTCGCTGAAAATCTATATTACAGTATAACACATTTTCGGTCATTTTGCAAGTCCTTTTTTCAATTTACCCGCTATTTTCTCCTAATTTTACATTTTTTGCCACCATTGTGAGGAATAAGGCTGTACATTTGTTAATGTGCAGGTCATGTGACAGAGATAAAGCAGTGCGGTAACGTGTCGCGGATATTGAGGTTTTTACAATCCAATCGCACGGATATGATTAACATTTAGTTTGCATTTCCGGAATGGCAGCTTAGACTGCCGAAAAATAAAATGCTGGTGTAGCTCAGTCGGTAGAGCAGCGCATTCGTAATGCGCAGGTCGTGTGTAGTCGATAAGGAGATGCGACGGCAGATTGCTGGTCTTGCAGATTTTTATAGTTCAATAGTACAGATATGGTGAACGTTTTGCTCACCGTTTCTGAATGGCAGTTCAGTCTGCCGATAAATTTAATATGCTGGTGTAGCTCAGTCGGTAGAGCAGCGCATTCGTAATGCGCAGGTCGGGGGTTCGAGTCCGTTCACCAGCTCCAAAAACCACGAACCGTTCGAACAGTTTCGAACGGTTTTTAACTATATGGTGATGCGTTTAAACTTATTAGATCGGATATAATCCTTTTTAGGGATGAAACATTTAACCTATATGTGATTTGATCTGCAATTCTTGATCAATTTCTTAAAGAAAAATTTTTTGAAGTAGGAATACGGTGTATGAAACCATATCATTTTAAATTTGTTGATTTGTTTGCTGGTATCGGGGGATTTCATCAGGCTATGAGATACCTGGGCGGAGAATGTGTTATGGCTTCAGAGATTAATAAAGAATGTGTTGAAACCTATTTGTTAAACTTCACAACCGATGAAGGCAATGTTAGAGGTGATGTTAATGACATACAACCAGAAACAATTGATCCTTTTGATGTTCTTTGTGCAGGTTTCCCGTGCCAGCCTTTTAGTAAGGCAGGTGCTCAAAAGGGATTTAAAGATGAAAAAAGAGGAAATCTTTTTTATAAAATAATGGATATTCTTGATGTTCATCATGAGGTCAAGTTTGTTATTCTTGAAAATGTACGAAATTTAGCAGATAAAACGGAAAATTGGGATGTCATTACAAAAGAACTCATGCAACGCAATTTTTATATAACAGAAAAACCTATTATCTTGTCTCCATCTGATTTTGGGATTCCTCAAATTAGAGAAAGGGTGTATATCTTAGGAATACGAAAGGACATTAGGAATGAGGACATTCTTAAAAACGGATACATTCATCTGGAAGATTTAAATTTAAAAAAATACATGAGTAAATGCAGACCAGAAGCAGCATGGACTATCCTGGAAAAGAATGTTGATGATGAATATATTCTTTCGGATGAACAAGAATTAATGATACAGGCATGGGATGAATTCCGTGTGAATGTTGGGATTAAAACTATTGGATTTCCAATATGGATTGATAGTTTCGGTGTGGGGGAAGATGACACAGAAAAGGTATATTCTCAACAAGGTTATGAAGATGTGCCTGGATGGAAGAAAAATTTTTTACGACACAACAGGGAATTGTACTTAAACAATCGAATATTCATTGATGAGTGGATTAATGAGTATGATATGTTAAATCGAATTAAACTGTACAAAAAATTTGAGTGGAACTGTGGTGAAGATGTAACGAATATGCATGAGGCTCTTCTTCAAATACGACAGTCGGGGATAAGAGCAAAAAGACCCAATTTTTATCCTTCTTTAGTGGCAATGGTTAATACTCCCATAATATGGGATGAAGACAAGAGACACTACAGAAAGATTACGCCACGGGAAGCTGCAAATTTGCAAAATTTTCATAAAAGATACAAATTTACAGGGCAAGATAAAACAATATACAGGCAACTTGGCAATTCCGTAAATGTAAGGGTATTAAAAATATTGTCGCGGAGTTTATTTTCTCTGGGAATTGAAGGATGGGATAGTGATAATAATGATTGAAGTCGAAAACAAATTTAAGTCAACAGGGAATGATAAAGATGACATTTATATGATAAATCCAAATACATATGAATTGAACATTCGTCCTGCTGCAAGTATTTTAAATGTTTTTTCCCGATTAAGTTATAAAGTGTGGTATGCAATTGCTGAATTCGTTGACAACTCTACCCAATCATATTTGTCAAATGTTGAAGAAATTTTAGCTTATGAATTCCCATATACTCTCTCTGTTAGAGTGAATTATAATGAAAAAGACAATACACTAATTGTCCAAGATAATGCTTATGGAATGGAAATAGATAGATTTCGTGATGCTATTCTTTTGGATTCAAAAAACTCGAGTCAAACAGGTCGAAACGAATTTGGAATGGGTTTAAAAACTGCCGCATCGTGGTTCGGAAATGTGTGGAGCGTAACAAGTACTCGACTTGGTTCTGAAAATTGTTATTCAGCAACAATTGACATACTCAAATTGAAAAATGAAGGTATTAATAATGTTCAGATTCATCGAACTTTTGTGGACAAAGAATCACATGGAACCACAGTTTTCATTCAAGATGTTACAAAAAAAATTACAGGACCTCGAACGATTGGAAAAATTAGGGCTCTCCTCTCCAGTATGTATCGACGCGACATAAATAATCGAAATATTGAAATTTATTTTAATGATTACATGATTCAATTTGAAGATTATCCGGTATTGAAAAATTTTAGGGGGAAGGCATGGAAAAAACCTCTTAATTTTGATGTCGAATTCGAGGGTCAAAAATATAATGTTACTGGTTTTGTTGCAATTATGAATCCGGGAAGTTTTACAAATGCTGGATTTGCACTTTTTCGCCGAGATCGTGTTGTTATTGGTGGATCAGATTTAAACTACAAACCCACACAAATTTTTGGACAAGCACAAAGTCAACGTTCTTTGAAGTTGTTTGGCGAATTAAATATGGACGATTTCCCTGTAAATCAGGCAAAAGATGGCTTTGTGTGGGATGATGGTCTTGAAGATGCTTTTATTGATGAACTCAGAAACAATATTCAAGATTATATTGATATTGCTGAAATGTCAAAAAAAGAGCGCGAAAGTGAAGAAGAGTATTCTATTGCAAAATCGGAACAACTAAAAAGAGACATAGAAAAGATTGTTGAAACAATGACCTCTGGGTCTTCATTTGATGTAAAAGATTTTCGTCAGACTTTGAGTGGAATTAATCATGAACTGAACATTGGCAGTGATGCAGAAACAAAAGAGTATGTTGAAACTGTTTTAAATGCCGCTGTGGAAGATAAAACTCTTGGCTCTGTTCGAGTATATAATATTCCTTTAAATTCGATTTACAATTTACAAGTTAATGTTCAATGGGCAACGGGGAATATTCAATATTGGATAGATTGTTCGGAATCCGATGATAAGAGCAATGAAGTCGATGTTAAGATAAATATAAATCATCCCTTTTTTATACCATATTCTAAAGATGAGGAGTTTAAAAAAGTACTTGAAAAATTTGTGTTGGCGTTTGTTGTTGCTGAACGGCAAGCAAAAGCAACAGGAGACAGGGATGGTTATATTTTATCATCATCCATTAGGAATAATATGAATCGCTTTTTAGCAAAGTTGGCGGAGGATTGAATATGGAACAATACGAATATAGCAATTTGATTAATGATAGGTATTCTGTTAAGCAGGGCAAGTACTACAACATGGTTCATCAAAAACATGAAAACACATATGGTATGCAAGGAGCGGACAATATTCGAGATAATATCGTAAGCACATTTGCTGAAGCAATGAAGCAAGTCAATAACTCTGAAAAAAATAACAATATGTTATTAGTCGGAAAAGTTCAATCAGGAAAAACGTCTAATCTTGAATTGTTTACTGCTCTGGCATTAGATAATGGATACAATTGTGTTGTGATTTATGGCGGGTACGATAGTATTTTGTTGAATCAAACATTGGATCGATTTAAAAAAACATTTGATGTTCCGAACGAATTCAGTTATGACGATTCAACGCCTGTAGTGATTTCAACAGATGATGGCAAAATTCAATCTTTTGATGACGATATAGTAAAGGATCTTTTGGCTTTAAACCGTCCAATTTTTATAATCTCAATGAAGCGCCAGAATGCATTGTCTAAAGTCAATGCTCTGTTTCAGAGGATTGATAAAACGAATTTAAATGCTTTCGTTATTGATGACGAGGGCGATCAAGCAAGTTTAAACACGAAAAAGAACAAGACAGAAGAAGCTTCAGCGACTTACGCTGAAATTGTTGCTATGAAAGATTTATTGAGTGATCCTCTTTATCTATCAGTTACAGCAACGCCTCATGCAAATATTTTTTTGGATACAATTAGCAGATTGCGTCCAAATTCGATACGTCTTATTGAACCTGGAAATGGGTATTGTGGCGCAGAATTTTATCATTTGTCAGATTCGGATGCCATCGAATTTGTTTCAGAGGAAGATCAAAATGATTTGACCAATGGAGTAATGCCAGCCTCATTGAAAAGTGCTATATACCACTATTTTATTGCAAGCGCTATAATGAAGATGAACGGTATTTCCACAAGTGAAATGATTATTCATTCTCATAGAAATGTCAGCAATCATGAAGCAATATATAACTGCGTAAATGTGTATATCCAAGACTTTAAAGATGATATTAGTTCCATGAATGATGAAAGTTTAAAAGTTAGATTGAAAGAGTTAGAGAATTGTTTCAGTCATCTGTTCTCAGGAAAAATTCAAAACAACTATGTGTTTGACGATGAGTTCATAAAAAAATTATATGAAATTGTATCGAAAACATCTATCATACTAAAGAATTCAGTTGGTAGAATAACTCAGGGAACAGAATCTTTTAGGAAACACAAGATATATATCGGTGGAGACCTCCTACAAAGGGGGGTTACATTTTCACACCTTGTAACCACTTATTTTTTGCGTTGGGCTAATGATGGTGGAAACATGGATACCAATCTTCAAAGAGCACGCTGGTTTGGCTATCGTAATAAATATATTGATTTATGTAAAATATTCACGACTGAATCAATTGCTAGAGAGTTTACCACGCTTTCTGAGGTTGAAGCAGATTTATGGGAACAATTTTTTGCGGTACAGAACAATGAAATGAAAATAGATGAGTTGCTGATTCGCGCTGATAATACCCATCAACGCCCAACAAGAGTCAATGTCGTTAATGTACAAACGATTTCGTTCAGAAGCAAATGGATAAAACAGCGTGTTGGTCTTTTTGATAAAATTCAAATTGAAGAGAACAATACAATAGTCGAAAAAGTAAAATCCAGCCTGTCATTAAATTCCACATCAATTGGAAGAAAAGACGATCTAGAGACTGCAAAGTTTTCCATTGTTAGCAAAAATGTACTGACAGATTTGATAAATCAGATTCAAAGTATATTTGACATGGAACCGTTTGAAAGGCAAGCTTTAAATGAACTAATCTCTGATTCTACAGACATTCCAGTTGTTTTTATGAATGGTTGCGAGAATGAAGGCAGAAAAAGAAGTTTCTATCAAAATAATAAAATCTATGCTTTGCATCAAGGTGCTGATAACAAAGATAAAGAAAAAATTAATTATTATGGCGATAGTTATGTTGTAATTGATAAAACTAAAGTGAATATTCAAATTCACAAAATAATTCCTAAAAAACGTACCGAACTAGGAAGTTTTGATGAAAAAGAGTACACTCAATATATGTTTGCAATTTACGTGCCAAAAGAGAAAACATATTTTATGAGAGGAGTCTAGCAGTGATAGAGCGCGGATTAATTGGTGAAGTTGAGGCCTCACCTTGTGACGGGAAATTATATTTGATTTCTAAACTATCAGACTTATCAGGGTTCTTTGCAGAAAATCACAAATTGGCATACATTGTAAGAAACTTTGATCATTTGCCCTCAGAATCAATAGAAACCGAATATTTATCATTAAAGACGAATATCAGTATTCGTTCAATTGAAAATGCACCTTCTTTCCCTGCTGGACTATACAATATTATCATATTTAAAAGAGAAATGAGCGATATTAATGCTCCGTATTTTGTTAAGTTGTGCATGATTCATTCTGATAATGTTTTAGAATTAAATTTTAAAGAATTCTTTTACTCTTTAATTTCTTTATTTCAGTTGCCTGTGGAACAGTCGTTCAAAAATGCGATAGGACTATATGGAGAACTCAAATTTATGCAATATATGTGGCAGTACAATGGGAAAGATCTATCATCAGATTGGCACAGAGATGGAAGTAATTCTCTTTTTGACTTCGCCGGAAAAACTAACTATGAAGTTAAAACCGTTTTATCAGAAGGGTTATTAGTTAGAATAAAACATTCACAGATATTCAATAGCCATAACTGTGTCCTGGTAGTAATTAATTGTGAAAAGTATGATAATGGGGAAACGATTTTTGATGTTGTGGACTGGCTTGCAAAACAAGGCGGGGGATTTTGTTCTTTGGATTTTAACATTAAAATCCAAAAGGAAGTGAAAAGAATTTCTATTTCTGAATCCGAAGCTTTGCACTTATCCGCTATGAAGGGTATAATGTTTGATTCGCAAATATTAAATCCATTTAATAAAATTCCAGATGAAATAAGCGATTTAACATATATTTATGATTTGTCTGAGAAGGAGTATTTAGACAAATTCATCTTTACATAGGAGGTATGCGTATGTTTAAGACATATAATTTGTTTAGTCACAGAAGTGTAACCGATCTTGTGCCAGAAATCATATATTGTTATATGTTTGAGGGGCTGAGTTTAGTTGAGATTGAAAAGAGATTGTTTAACACATCTGACTACAAAGGATGGTTAAGTAAAACTTTCCTAAATTACTATGGCATCGACACTGAAAAGGAAAACAAGGGAATATACTCGAATAGGACATTACCCGATGTGGTGAGTGAATTATACCAAAGTTCAAATGTTATACATATAAGGGTAGCAAAGTTACTTAAGGAAAAATATTTATAGTCTTTCCCTATCATGATTTATTGGAAAATAAACTAATTGAACATTTTGGAATTCTATTAAGATGTCAGTTGGGAAATAGGAGGACAAATGTCAGACCTTTTTAATGAAGAAGAAATAACGTTGGACAAGCTCAGAGAAACGTTTCATAACAATGATTTTTCTACTATGCCAGTGAAAGACCCGTCCGAATACACCGAGAATCAGCTGAAACTCTATAACAGGGTGCTACGGATTGTAAACGCAGAGTGGAAATCGATCTCGAAGTCATTAGGACTGACTCACCCGCAAGAATGTTATTCAAATGACTTCCCTCCCGAACTTATCAGAGAGCGGGTTCAGCGGATTATTTCGGATAATGTCGTCAAGCTTTGCTGCAATAAAAGAACGTTCTGGAATATTCTTTGGCACTTTATCGTCCCGATGTTCTTGAAAAGGAAAAATAGCGATGAAGCGCTACACAATACAACAAACGCGCTTATGCAGACATTAGATATTGAAGGACTATCGAAAACCGCGAGGGAGTTTTCGTGTGACGAAGACTTCAACCCGAACAAAGCCATAAATTATCCTCGTATGGATCACATCAAAAAATGGAAGCACACTCGCGCAAAGGTGAAAGTCGAATCGTTGGACGAAATATCTGAGCGTTCTCCGAACGGCGAACCGCCGCAGATTCCCGACAGAGTAAATGTCGAAACTGCGGCGGACATACATATCCTTATCGGAGACCCCAATAAATTTTGTGTAAAACCGAATAAAGCACTTCCGATCAGACAAGACTGAGGTCAAGGAAAAATCTGAAAGGAAGTGTTTTTATTATGG